>DATMZI010000023.1:0-12306 GCA_035607085.1 Candidatus Eiseniibacteriota bacterium
CAGGCGCCGCTTCCGTGTTCAAGATTCCGTTAAAAATCACCGCCGCAGTCGAGCCGCCAAACGGCACCGTTCCCGTCGCCATTTCATACAGCACGACGCCCAGCGAAAACAGGTCGGATCGCAAATCCAGCGCTTCCCCGCGCGCCTGTTCCGGAGACATATACGCCACCGTACCCATCGAACTACCCGGACTGGTCACAAACTCCGGCCCATCCGTCATCGCCTGCAGCGAAGTCCCCGCCACCGTTTCGCCCGTCATGCGCAACGACGCCGCAACTTTGGCTAGTCCGAAGTCCAGAATCTTCGCCGGGCCCCGGTCCACCACAAATATGTTTGCCGGCTTGATGTCGCGATGCACGATGCCTTTGGTGTGCGCGGCGTCCAACCCATCAGCGATTTGAATGGCCGTCTCCAGCAATTCGGAAACTCCGATCGGCCGATCCGCGATGCGATGCTTCAGCGTCTGTCCTTCCAGCAGCTCCATGGCAATGAACGGACGCCCTTCAAATTCGCCAATGTCATGGATCGTGCAGATGTTGGGATGGTTCAGCGAGGAAGCGGCTCGCGCCTCGCGCCGAAACCGCTCAATCGCTTGTGGATCGCCCGAAATGTCGTCCGGCAGGAACTTCAGCGCTACGTTGCGCCCCAAGCGCGTGTCTTTCACCTTATAGACCACGCCCATCCCGCCGCCGCCCAGCTTTTCCAGTACGCTATAGTGCGAGATGGTCCGGCCAAGTATCGCGCCGGCCACCGAAGAAGTATCGCTCATTGGCCGTGAAGTTTATCCCAGCGTCCTACGACAGGCAACGTCATCCGCTGCCCATCCGGTCTGCACCGTTACGACCTTATGCGCCCCACTTTCTTATCTTTGTACTCCACCTCTAGCCGCCTACGTTTGACCCGCAAGCAAGCCCTCTTTACAATGCAGCGCAATGACGGGGCCAACAGCCCTGCTCGGCCAAACCGTTTCACACGATGGACATATTTTTGAGGAGAAGTATTTGGCGGCTGGGCAGGGCAAAGCCGCCGCTGATGAATTCCAGAAGGTCATCAACCATAGCGGAATCGTGTGGAACTGCTGGACCGGCGCGATGGCAAAACTGGGCGTGGCGCGTGCCAATGCATCGCAAGCGAAAACGCAGCAGGGAGCGGATGCCGCCCGCACACACGCCCTGGCCGCCTATAAGGGTTCTTTTACCTTTTGGAAGGATGCGGACCCGGACGTCCCCATCCTCAAGCAATCAATGTCGGAATACGCCAAGCTGCAGCAGCGAACTCCTCTCTCCCGCGCGACCCTCTAAGATCGCCGTCTTCGCGCCTTACGTTTGCGTTTAACGTTACAACCTTCCGAACCGCACGGGTTACGCCACGACAAATGCGTTACCGGCCACAACCTGGTTGCGCCCCGCGTGCTTGGCCTCAAACATCCGTTCATCGGCGGTAGTGAAGAGTTCCGCCGCATCTGCCCCGTCCTCTGGATAGCTGGCCAGGCCCGCGCTGATCGTTACGCGAACCGATTTCCCTTGATCGCTCAGGTTTATGGGAGTACTGGCGATACGCTCCCGCAGTGATTCCACTTTCCGGCAAGCCGTCTCGATATCTGTCTCCGGCAAAATCACCACAAACTCTTCCCCGCCGTAGCGCCCCGTCGTATCGCTTTGCCGGAACGAGCCGCGCAGCAAGGCGGCCAGTTTCCTCAACACCACATCGCCGGCCGCATGCCCATGCGTATCGTTCAGTGCCTTGAAATGGTCCGCGTCCACCACCGCCACCGTCAGCGCTTTGCCATAGCGCTGCGCCCGGCTCAGCTCCATCGCCAGCCGGTCGTCCACGTAGCCTCGATTGAACAATCCCGTCAACGGATCACTGGTTGCCAGTTGCAGCAGCCGCTGGCTCCGCGACACCAGCGCGATGCTTAGCGCCGAAGCCGTCAACATCATGATGAGGCGCGAAATTTGTGCCGACCAGCTGAACATTCCATACGGAAACGGCGCGTACGCCGGGCTGTTCAAATCCCAATGCCGCGCCGCGAAATACACAATTGCAAAATATTCCACAAACGCCAGCAACCCCGCGGTGATGCAAATGCGTTTGTCGTAGCGCAAGCTGGTGCTGCCGATCGCCAGAAAGTATCCTTCAAAAATCACTTTGCTGTTCACCGCCGTGTGCGGCTGGTTCGTGAGGAGAAACAGCGCGAGAGCCGCCGTAATCAGCGTCACGTCGAAACTGCTGCTCACAAAGCCCAACCACAACGGATTGAAACTTCGCGAAATCAGCAGGTACATGGTGACCGCCAGAACGAACGTACCCGACGCCAGGCTCAGCCCGATCAGCCCTTCTTTCGTTTCTACTGGAAAAAAGAACAGCGAATTGATCGCCGGAATGACCAGCAGCAGCGTGGCCAGACCCAACCGGATCTTAGCCACTAACAACTCGCCCGCAATGCCAGCTTCCGCGAGCACCGGGTCTGGACCCGTCCACAACCCTGCGATAGGTGATCTGACTTTCATGTCCTGCCGAATGCCCTGCGGCCGGGACCCGATGATCTCGTTAAGCCCCAATGAGCGGCTTCGTAAGCCGCGCCACGCCAACTCGCGCGTCAATACAAGATAAAAGGTCTCAGCACTTTTTTGTGAGCAGACATGCCAGAACCGCTCCAAAACGGCACTCCGGCATAGTCCCCAGCGAGGGTGTCGCTCCCAGCGACAAAGTCCCGCACCGCTCTCTCCGTCAGCCTTACGAAAAGGACTTATTGCACTGAACCTGCACAAATAAGTCCTTTGTTTCCCTACCTACTCCCGTGACTCCTTTGGATCCCGTACCTGCGAAAGAGATGTCTCCTGCTTCCGTTTCCATCGCCTCTTCGATTCCCTCCTTACTTTTAGCTTTTCCTTACCTCATTGCGTCATTGCTTCCGCAGGAGTACGCTTTCCCTGTTTCGTCCTGCCCAAATTTCTTTCGGAGGTCGCACCATGGCTACCGCCACCACTGCCATTGAACCAACCGTAAAAGTCAGCGCTACCAAGTTGCTCATCGACAACAAATGGACAGACGCTGCGTCCGGCAAAACTTTTCCGACGATCAATCCGGCCACCGGCGAAACCATAGCCAACGTTGCCGAAGCCGATGCCGCCGACGTCGACAAAGCCGTTTCCGCCGCTCGGGCCGCTTTCGACAATGGCCCCTGGCGCAAAAAACTCACCGCTTCTCAGCGTGGCAACCTGATGTACAAGCTGGCCGACCTGATCGAAAAAAACGCCGACGAACTGGCGCAGCTCGAAGCGCTCGACAACGGCAAGCCCTATCACGTCGCGCGCGCCGCCGATTTGCCGCTCACTATCGCTTGTTACCGCTACTACGCCGGCTGGGCCGACAAGAACCAGGGCAAAACAATTCCCGTGCAAGGCCGCTATTTCAGCTACACCAAGCACGAACCGGTCGGTGTTGTCGGGCAAATTATTCCGTGGAATTTCCCGCTGCTGATGCAGGCCTGGAAGCTCGGTCCCGCGCTCGCTTGCGGCTGCACGGTGGTGATGAAGCCCGCCGAGCAGACTCCGCTCTCTGCACTGCGTGTCGGCGAATTGATGCTCGAGGCAGGGTTCCCCGAAGGCGTCGTCAATCTGCTTCCCGGCTACGGACCGACCGCTGGCGCTGCGCTCTCTCGCCACATGGATGTGGATAAAGTGGCCTTCACCGGCTCCACCGAAGTTGGAAAAATTATTATGCGCAACGCGGCTGACACGAACCTTAAACGCGTCACGCTCGAACTCGGCGGCAAGAGTCCCAATATCGTGTTTGCCGACTCCGATCTCGACAAGGCCATTGAAGGCTCGCACTTTGCTCTCTTTTTCAATCAGGGCCAGTGCTGTTGTGCAGGCTCGCGCACGTACGTCGAAGAAAGGTGCTACGACGAGTTCGTGGAAAAATCCACCGCGCGCGCCAAGAAGCGCACCGTTGGCAATCCTTTCGACAAGAATACCGAACAAGGTCCGCAGGTGGACCAGGACCAGTTCAACAAAGTCATGGGCTACATCGAGGCCGGCAAGAGCGAAAAGGCAAAACTCACTGCGGGCGGCAACCGTGTCGGCAACAAAGGTTACTTCATCGAGCCCACTGTTTTTGCCGACGTGCAGGACACCATGAAGATCGCGCAGGAAGAGATCTTCGGCCCCGTCATGTCCATCCTGAAATTCAAGGACCTGGATGAAGTCGTCCAGCGCGCCAACAAAAACATCTACGGTCTAGCCGCCGCCGTCTGGACGCAGGACATCACCAAGGCTCACGCTATCGCCGACGGCGTCCGCGCCGGCACTGTCTGGGTGAACTGCTATGACGTCTTCGACGCCGCAGCCCCCTTCGGCGGATACAAGCAGTCCGGCATCGGACGCGAACTCGGCGAATACGGCCTGGCCAACTACACCGAGGTGAAAACCGTCACGGTCAAACTCTGACCGATCATCGTGGGGACGCAGCATGCTGCGCTTCATCCTGGCAAACTGCAAGCCCGCTTGCTAAGTGCAAGCGGCTCGCAAGGGCCACTCTGGCCTTAAACAAAGAGGCGCTGGAAGTTGTCCGTTCCGAGTAGAACCGGAGCGAAGCTTCAGCGCCCGCGGTCACGATAAAAGCGGTTCACTGATTTCATCAGTTTCCGCAACTCCTTGGTGCGTTGCGAACGAAGCGCTGCATCCTGTTTCGCTTCCAGGAACTGCTCTTCCCTTTCGAGTTTGTGAAAGTTCTCGACGCGTGCCGCGTCGAGAACTTCAGAGGCCACGGCTGCGCGTACCGCGCAGCCGGGTTCGTTCTGATGCTTGCAGTCGCGGAACTTGCAGCACGCTGCAAGTTCCTGGATGTCGCCAAATGTGCGGCCGATTCCATCGGCCGCATCCCATAGCTGCAGCTCGCGCATTCCCGGCGTGTCGATCAGCACTGCACCACCGGGAACGAGCAGCATCTGCCGCGAAGTGGTCGTATGACGGCCGCGATCGTCGCCTTCACGCACCGCTTGCGTCGCAAGCGGTGCGCCGCCAAGCAAGGAATTGATGAGCGACGATTTGCCAACGCCGGAGGAACCGAGCAGAGCGGCTGTCAGGCCGCTCTGCTGCTGGAACGCTGGCGCCTCAGAGACTTCTGTCCCTTCGGTGCAGCGCAGCAGGGCCCGGAGTTCGGCAATGCCGTCGCCGCGCGTCGCGCTGGTCAGCACGACGCGCGCACCCAACGCGGTACTCTCCGCTTCGATGCGAAACGCTTCCGCGCTTTCGCATAAGTCGGCTTTGTTGAGCACGATGATGGGGCGCGCCCCGCTGTCCCAGGCGAGGGTCAGGTACCGCTCGATGCGGCGTGGATTGAACTCACGATTCAGCGAGCTGACCAGAAGCAGGACATCCACATTGGCAGCAACGATCTGTTCTTCGATTTTGCGTCCGGCGATTTTACGCGCGAATTTACTCCTGCGTTGCAGGACCCGATGAATCGTGGCGCGGTTCTGCTCCCGCGGGTGCGCGAGAACCCAATCGCCAACGGCGGGGAGATCGTCACGCGACACCGTCGCATGCCTCAACTTTCCACTTAACTCCGCGAGGAATTCTCCCTGCTCGCAATAGATCCGGTACAGTTTGCGGTTTTCTTCCGCGACTCGCGCCGGAACGAATTCGCTTTCAGGGGCGACTTGCTGTGAAAAGTACTCCGACCAACCCAATCCTTTTAATGAATACACTGCGAATCTCCTCTACTCGAACGATGTCAGACGGTTCGAGGGGCGTTCGACCTCAGATCGAACGGAAAAAAACAGCGATGGCTCACTCACTCCGAAGCCTTCGTCCGGAATGACGAAATTGAGGTTGCAGGGTTCGCTAGAGAAGAGACACGGAGACGCGCTCATCCCATGTGGGGGTTACGGTTCGCACAGGCGCCTCCAGAAAGTTAGTGACTGCGCCGCTTGGAGCGGCACAGGAAGACTAACAGAAAATCGCGATTGCCGACGCAAAATAGTTTTCCTCAAAAGGGCGGACACCCATAGAATCTCCGGCGTGAGCGTGACCATTCGCCAGTACGAACCGCGCGATTTCGCTGCGATCTACAAGCTGGATCAGGCGTGCTTTCCGGCGGGCATTGCCTACTCCAAGATGATGTTGCGGTATTACCTCGCCCAACGCGGAGCGGAATGCTTAATCGCGATGGACGAAGGAAAGATTGCTGGATTCCTGATCAGCGAGGAAAATCCGCCACTCGGGCATATCATCACGCTAGACGTGGCGCAGCCGCATCGCAGGCAAGGCGTCGGCACAGTGCTGCTCGCGGAGAACGAAGCGCATATGGTATTTCGCGGAGTGCGAACTATCCTGCTGGAAACCGCAACGACGAATGAAGCGGGCATTGCGTTCTGGGAGCGGCACGGCTACCGTAGAGAGGCGGTTTTGAAAAACTACTATCCTGACCGTCTGGATGCTTTTGAGATGCGCAAACTGCTCGGCGCAACCTCCAGGTCAAAAATGTAAGAGGCGGCGATTCCCGGAGCGAATCATTGAGCGATTACTTGCTGTCTGTTCTGCTCGGCATCATCGAGGGCCTTACGGAATTTCTGCCGGTCAGTTCCACGGCGCACCTGCGCATTGCCGAAGCATTGCTGCATGTTGATCTCACCAGCGGCTACTGGAAGATGTACACGATCGTGATCCAGCTTGGCGCGATTCTCTGCCTGCCGGTGTATTTTCGTGAACGCATTACGAATCTTTTGAAGACATTTCCGATGGGAGAGCGCGGCGACCGGACGGTTCTCACGCATCCGTTAAGCCTGGCCTGCGTAGCGTTCGTGGTTACGGCGATTCCGGCTTTCCTGCTCACGAAGACTATCGGGAAGCACCTGGAAAGCCTGGCTATCATGGGAACTTCGCTGGTGACCGGTGGGATTGTGATGTGGCTCGTGGACGCGCGTAATGCGAAGTCTGAGGCAGGCGGCGGGAGCGCTCCGAATTCGCTAATCCATACATGGCGGATGGAGGCGATGAGCCTGGGGCAGGCAGTATGGATTGGCGCATGCCAAATTCTTTCAGCGGTCTTCCCGGGAACGTCGCGGTCGATGTCGACGATTGCGGCGGGACAACTGGTTGGAATGTCGCGCTCGGCAGCGCTAGATTTTTCTTTTTTTCTTTCGATTCCTACGATGGTGGTGGCGACGTGTTATGACCTGCTGAAGTCGCTGCGCGGCAAGGGCGAGAGCGCGATCGGAGTGTCGCACATCGACGGGCACGGCTGGATCGTCCTGGCCATCGGATTCGTAGTTTCCTTCATCGTGGCCTATGCGGCGGTGGCTTGGTTTCTGGCCTGGGTTCGTCGGCGCGGGTTTGCCCCGTTTGCGATCTACCGAATAATTGTAGGTAGCGCGGTGCTTGCCTGGGCCATGGGCCTGCTAAGGCTCTAAATTCGATAAATCAATAAGTTACGGCCACTGCGGACCACGACATCGCTGCATCGCAGGCAATGCCCGCTGTCTGGGGATTGGCAATTGAACACCTTGGGCGACAACTCTAGAGGCGGCGGTGATTTCGACGGGTTCGTTTGGTATGATTTGGGTGCTTTGCAGTTCCTCCACGCAGGCGGGTGATAGCGCCTAACCGCTTGTGGCACTCAGCCTTCCCCAAAAGTCTGAGGAGAATTTGTGCGCTTTCTGACACCGACCGGAAACAAGCGGCTCAACGAACTGATTGGATTTTTGTGCCTGACGATGGCACTGCTGCTGGCGGCAGCACTTTTCACGTACTGGCCGGGAGACGCGTCGTTCAATGTGTCGGCGTCGCGAGACGGGCAGGTTCACAACTTGATCGGCCCGTTCGGAGCATACACGTCGGACGCGATGTTTCAGCTGCTCGGATACTCGGCATTTCTGATACCGATGGCGGCGCTTTGGCTTGGGATCAAATGGTTTCGAAGCCGCGCCGTGCAGTCGCAGAAGGCCACCCTATTCGGTTACGCCCTTCTGTTGCTGTTTCTGCCCTCCTTGCTCGCACTGATCCACTTCCCCGATGTGCGGGGTGCAATTCCCTCAGGAGGAATGGCCGGAGCGTTACTCGCTGGCGCGTTGACGGCGGGGTTTAACAAAGCCGGAGCCTTGATCGTCACACTGGCATTACTGGTGACCGCGACGTTTTTGACGACCACGTTTTCGTTTGGGCGAGCGCACGCATGGGCAAGCGGGCCGCGCGGACCGATGGGAGCAGTGGACAAGCTGGGAGTTCTGCAGCGCGTGCAAGCACGCTGGCACGACTGGAGGGAGCGGCGGGAACAAGATCGGATGAGGCGGCGGGTCGAAGCGAACCGGCTGGAAGGCCGCAAGCCGATCAAAGGGCAGTCCGGCAGTACGGCAGCGTTGATTGACGCGCCAAAAACCATCGAACTGAATGACGAGAGTGACATCTTCAAATCGAATACGGAAGAACAAGATGAGGAGCAGGGTTCGGGGCGCAAAGCGCCGATTCTCTTCCTGAATCAGGACAAACCCGAAAAAGCCAAGAAATCGACAGACCCGAAGATATCCAAGGGCAACGCGAACTACAAACTGCCCTCGGTGAGCCTGCTGCGCGAAGGTGAGCGTTCGCAGAAACTGGATGAGGATGAACTGAAAGAGCGCGCGCGAGCGATCGAGGAGAAATGCCTGGAATTTGATGTCCAGGGCCGTGTGACTCAAATCAATCCCGGACCTGTGGTGACGACATTCGAGTTCAAACCGGAAGCGGGGATCAAATACAGCAGGATTATCGGGCTGACGGAAGATTTGTGCCTGGCGCTGCAAGCCGAGTCCATTTTGATTGAGCGCATTCCCGGAAAATCCACGATTGGCATCGAAGTGCCGAACCTGAACCGGCAGACGATCGCGCTGCGCGAAATTATCGAGGCCCAGGAGTTTGTAGGTTCGCCCAGCAAGCTGACCCTGGCCATGGGGCGCGACCTGCACGGGCGCATCCGCGTTACGGATCTGGCGAGCATGCCGCACCTGCTGATTGCAGGTTCGACGGGCACCGGCAAAAGCGTGTTCATCAACTCCTTGATGATGTCGATTCTGTATAAGGCTACTCCTGACGATGTGAAGATGGTGCTGGTGGATCCGAAGCGGCTGGAATTGAATTTGTACGAGGGGATTCCGCACCTGATCGCGCCGGTGGTGACAGATCCCAAGGTGGCCTCGAATGTCCTGCGCAATGCTACGCGCGAAATGGAGAGCCGGCTGAAGCTGCTGGCGCAGCGAGGAGTACGCAACATCGACCAGTACAACCGGACGTTTCAGAAGCAGCAATCGCTTTCGCTGTTTGAAAACGTAGAAGAGAGCGAGCACAAGCCGCTTCCCTACCTGGTGATCATCATTGACGAGCTGGCCGACCTGATGATGGTGGACACTAATAACGTGGAAGAGTCCATCACGCGGCTGGCTCAAATGGCACGCGCGGTCGGCATTCACCTGATTCTGGCGACGCAGCGGCCGAGCGTGGACGTGATTACGGGATTGATCAAAGCGAACTTCCCTGCCCGCATATCGTTCCGCGTGGCCAGCAAGGTAGACTCGCGCACGATTCTCGATTCGAACGGTTCGGAATCGCTGCTGGGCAAAGGCGATATGCTGTATCTGCCGGCGGGATCGGCGCGGTTGCATCGCATTCACGGGCCGCTAGTGAGCGAAGATGAAATTGTGAGCGTGTGCGACTTCTGGAGACAGCAGGCGCAGGCGAAGTACAACGAGCAGTTGCTGGAAGCGCCGAAGGACGAAAACGGCAAAGTGGAAAGCGGGGCAGAGAGCGGAGGCGGCGGAGAGGAAGCCGACGACGAACTTTACCAGGATGCGGTGCGCGTAGTTTGTGAGATGGGCCGTGCTTCGACTTCAACGCTGCAGCGCCGTTTGCGCATCGGCTACGGCCGCGCAGCACATCTGATTGATTTGATGGAAAAGGATGGAATCGTCGGGCCCCCGGATGGGACGAGGCCGCGCGAAGTGCTGAAAGGAAAGAGCTGGATGAAGGACTTCGATGAGTCCATGCAGTAAGAATAACTAAAGTGCTGCGTACACGAAATCGTTAAAATTCCTTAAAAAGAACGTTTCCCCACAAACACCTGTCCTTCGGTACAGTACTGTCCCACCCGACAGGTCTAAGTATGACCATCGGACACAATCTTCGCTCCTGTTCAGTAGATTCGCAGGGCGCGCGGCCCGTAACTTGTGTTCGGTATGAACTCATACAGGATCGCGGCTTTTGCTCTCCATAATCGTTTTTGTGAAGTTTTTCAGCAAGCGTTTTTGAATAACACTCAACCCGGAGGTCCCTCCCACCGGTTTTTTGCTTCAGCCACCATATTTTTCGCCGCCGCTACCCTGCTTACGGTGGGAGCGGGTAACACGCAAGCAGCTTCGCTTACTTCGACGCCGTCATCGGTGTCGTTTGGTACGGTCGCTGTGGGCAACAAGAACTCCCAGACCCTGGCCATTAAAAATACCAGCACGGCGAACGTGACCGTCTCCAGCGCTTCGATCAGTGGGGCGGGATTCAGCGTAAGCTCGCTGACAACGCCGTTCTCTTTGAGCGTGGGGGCGACGACCTATTTCGCAATTGCATTCCAGCCAACCGCGTCGGGGACGTTTACCGGCAGTTTGACATTAAAAAACAGCAGCGGCACGGCACTGGTGACGGTTGCGCTAAGCGGTACAGCCTCGGGATCGACGTCTAAGCTTACTTCGACGCCGTCATCGGTGTCGTTTGGTACGGTCGCTGTGGGCAACAAGAACTCCCAGACTCTGGCCGTCAAAAATACCAACACGGCGAGCGTGACCGTCTCCAGCGCTTCGATCAGTGGGTCGGGATTCAGCATAAGCTCGCTGACAACGCCGTTAACTTTGAGCGTGGGGGCGACAACCTATTTCGCAATTGCATTCCAGCCAACCGCGTCGGGGACGTTTACCGGCAGTTTGACATTAAAAAACAGCAGCGGCACGGCACTGGTGACGGTTGCGCTAAGCGGTACAGGCTCGGGATCGACGAAGTCTCTTGTATCATCCACGTCTAAGCTGAATTTCGGCAATGAAACGGTGGGACAGAGCACGACACTCGGCGTCGCGCTGATCAATACCGGGAATTCCAGTGTCACCATTTCAGGTGTAAGTATCTCCGGAACGGGCTACAGCGTGACGAGCGGCATCAGCGGGGCCACACTGGCGGCTGGACAAACTGCAACCATGAATATCGTGTTCGCGCCAAAAAGCATAGGCACGTTTACTGGAACGGTGACCGTCATCAGTAATGCGACGACCACCGCACCCGCGGTCGCGGTGAACGGAACTGGCATTAGCAGCACGAGCCATTCGGTCACGCTCGGCTGGACGGCCAGCACGTCTTCGGGAGTTACAGGCTATAACGTATATCGTTCGACGAGTTCGGGGACTTCGTACACGCGAATCAATTCGTCACCCACGGCATCGTCGAAGTACACGGATGGAAGCGTGGCGTCGGGCGGGACGTACTACTACGTAGTGACAGCGGTAAGTTCGGCCGGCGCGGAGAGTGCGCATTCCGCGCAGATCAAAGCCGTCATTCCGTAGTTCCCGTACTTCGCTGCGGGCAGTTCTGTAGCATTTGCGTCAAGAAAGAATAGCGCCGCGCCGGAAATTTGACTCCGCACTGGACGCTTTCTAAACTATTAGAACTGTAATGCTGCCGGGGTAGCTCATTGGTAGAGCGCCCGACAAAGCCTTCCTAGCCACTCCGCAGCGTAGTGCGCCAAAACGCAGCAGCGCGAAATCACCTGTGTTTATGCGGCCTCTGCAAGAGTGCTCTTTCGCAGCGTTGCGCAACACAACGCAAGGAAGTACACCCCAACGGACACAAAAACTGACACATCCGCGCACAGTTCGCCTGAGATGTCCGGCCACCAGAGGGCCGCATACGCGGGGGCGTCGAGAAAAAAAACGGTCAAGTTGTCCGTAATAGAGTGGTGCCGGGGCGGGGACAAGCCTCGAGGAGCTGTTAGCTTTTTTTATTTTTGTATTTTTTGGAAAATTCCGTCAGCGTGTCCTAGTCTGGCGGACTTCGAACGAGTCCTGTTGCTAAAGTGAATTCTTTACGAGTCCTTTTCCCAGTATGTAAACGCCTGGATTTTTCCATTCTTGTCGATCTCGATTTTACGGCCCTCGCCCCGAAACGCCCAGCGCCAACAAGCGGTTCATGCGTTGGCAGCTTACGTCCGAGACCTGATGCTCCCAAACCCCGACAAGAAATCCGCATGACCTCAAGTGGGCAGCCTAATGATTGCCGATTCGCTGGAGGGCCTGAG
>DATMZI010000064.1:0-16176 GCA_035607085.1 Candidatus Eiseniibacteriota bacterium
TGCATTTCACCTGAAGCACGGCAAGCGGTATCGCCTCCGTATGCGCAATGCCAGCGATGACATCCATCCGATCCATTTACACCGGCATAGCTTCGAACTGACGAGTCTGGCGGGAAAATCCTCGGCTGGGATTCTCAAGGACGTTGTCATGGTGGGAGGTTATCAGGAAGCGGAGGTGGACTTCGTTGCCGACAATCCTGGCCTGACCTTATTTCACTGTCACCAGCAGCTGCACATGGACTTCGGCTTTATGACCCTTTTCGACTATGTGTGAACAAGCTGCTGAATTCCCAGCCGAGCGCGAGCTCCATGACTTCGGACGCGGACGCACTGTGGCTGAATCGAGCAGGGCGGATACTCACAGCGATTTCGTGAGAGGCCGCGTGGCAGAGGATCATTGGCCCGCAAAGGCTTCGAGTTTCGAAGCGCAGAAATATGCCGGCGTGACCAATCGAATCTTTAAACCCTTTTCCAGTTCACGCTCTTCGGAATGATCCATCGCCGGTCGATACCATACGTTCGAAAATCCGAGAATCTTTGCATCGAGGGGCATCACATCAAGCGTTGTCGTTTTTTGCCGCCAGCGGCAGAGCGGCGCGCCTTCACTCGTGTCTTCTTGAAAACCGCGCTTCCTTAAACGTTCGGAGAAGTCAATGGATCCGCCATAACGAAATACGGCATTTTCTCGACGACACTCCTTGAACTCCATCTCGGCCATTTCACTAAGTCACGTTTTGTTTTCTTATGTTTTTGTGGTGTGTTACTGTCTCCTCGATTACGGCTGAGAATTCAAGTGCAGCGAAGAGACTTTTTGAAAATCGGTGTGGCTTCCGCAGCGGCTACCCGAGCTATGGCCAAAGCAGACGTGCCTGCCCACAACTGGGGTAAGTACGATTTCGGTTCCGGCCCGAAAATATCTGAGCGGTTGAATCAAGGCCCGTTTCCTCAATATCCACCAGCCGCGCTAATTCCAACCGATGACGTAGTCATGACCACCACTCCTTCGGATGATGTCGTCCCGAATTTCGGCAAAGGACTCGTCACTTACATCACCGCGGATTCCGGCACGGATGAAATCAAGTCGAAATCCATTCCGCAAGCCATCGAAGACCTGGTCAGATTCCCCTTGGGCCAGCAGCTCTATATCCGGCCGACTTGGCGGGAGGTTCAGCCGCGTCCCGGTCGGCTGGATCTATCCGACTATCTGAAGCTGGTCTTTGACTTGGCCAAAAAGTACGACAAGCGCATCGGCTTGCGCATTCAGATGTGCGCTCCGGACTACACTCGCGAACCAGCCCTTCCGGACTTTGTTCTGGACAAAGTCCCGAAGGTCGATCTAGTTCTCACCAATCAGGCAGACGCCGGTTCTGCGAATCGCTTTCTGGAGAACCCACACTCGCGCTATCAGCCTCGTTACGACAATCCTTTCTTTCAAAGTTCGTTCGCTGAGCTTGTCGGTCTCCTCGCTGCCGAATTCAATGGCAACCCTTTGATCGAATTCGTCGACACGTTCATGTACGGCTTTTGGGGAGAAGGGCATACGTGGCCCTTCAGCAACAATCCGTTTCCCGATTATCAAACGGCAGAACGCACCTGGATTCGTATGCTCGAACTACAGTTAGAGCATTTCTCCAAGACACCCCTCCTGACAAACACGCAACCCGACTTCAGCCGCGTCGGCAATTCCGAGTTGCTCGATCGCACGGTTCGAAACAACAACTGGATACGCAGCGATACTATTTTCATCGAGAATGAACAAATCGAAGCGCTCAGCAATCGTCCGCCTTGGATCGCTGCTTTGCTCGAGCAAGGGCTGCCGGGCAAACCTCCTGATCCGGCCGCGGTCGAGGAAGGCATCTCAATTGCAGAGAATATGATCGCGCACGTCTTGGACATCGGAGCGAATTACTGGTCCCTTTGGAATTTCCACCAGATCAGCGCAAGAAACCTGATGGCCTATTACCAGGCTTATCCCGCCGCGTTTGACCGCATCAATCGCCACATCGGTTATCGCGTGAGGCCATCCTTTATTTGGAGCTATCAAGACGCTGGTTACCTGGGCCTCATAATTGGCTTAGCCAATGATGGCATCGCCGGTGTGCCAGGCGTCTTGCGAGTCACCGTCGAGAGCAAAGACGGCCAATCCCTACAAAGCGGTTGTCTCGATCCAGGTTATCCACTGCCCGGCAAAATTCGCCAGGCGCAGTTTGTGTTGCCACAAGGTACGCAGTTTGAAGGATTGAAGCTCCGTGCCGAGCTTGAAGTAAAAGCCATGCGTTATCCGGTAAGGTGGGCATGCCATCAAAAGCTCAACGACGATGGGAGCCTTACCCTACGCAAGAACCTGCATCACGCGGTGTAGCCTCACGGTGTCAACTCTAGCCTTCGAAAGGATCCATCCGTGCTGAAATCCGATGTCAAGCGGCGTGAATTCTTGAGGCTTACCGCGGGGGCTGGCGCTGTATGGGCAATGCCGCCCGTGGCATTTCCCAGCCAATCCAAAACAATGATCGGTATTCAGGTGGGAGCCGTTTCGTTCGTCGACGAAGGTACCGAACAAGTCCTGGACAATCTGCAGGAGCGCGCTCGTGTGAATTCGCTGTTCCTCGCAGTTTTCACCTACGGTCGTGGCATCGCTGGAAGGCAAATTCCTGGCCAACCTCTTCCGGATCATGGAAAGCAGGAATACGACCTTAACTTCCACGGTGGTAATTTCGCCACGCCTCACGCGGAGTTCTACAAAAATACTGTCCTCAAGGAAACTCGCGCGCCCGATCACGGCGATTTGGATATCCTCGCCGAAGTTCTGCCCGCCGCCAGAAATCGCGGCATGAAAGTCATCTGCTGGTTGGAAGACGTTTTCCGCGCCGACATTCCCAACATTGAGAAGCTGCAGGAGCGTGACCTTCACGGACGACATGCCGAAACGCTGTGTGTCAATAATCCGGAATACAGAAATTTCCTGACTGGTTTGGTAGAAGACTATACCCGTTCCTATGACATTGATGGCCTTATGTGGGGCTCCGAACGCCAAGGTGCCCTTTGCGATAGCCTCGGAGCAACGCATGACACGCCCCCTGTCGATCCAGGCGAAGTCACCTGCTTCTGTGAATTCTGTCAGGCCAAGGCAAAACAGCGCGGCATCAATTTCGAGCGCGCGCGCGAGGGCTTTCTCGAGCTTGAAAAATTCGTTCGCGCCTCGCGCACGGGCAAACGTCCCGTCGACGGCTATTATGTCCAGTTCTGGCGTTTGCTACTCCGCTACCCCGAACTCGCCGCGTGGGAAATGCTCTGGACGGACAGTCTCCGCGAAACTTATGCCGCAATCTACAAGGCCGTCAAAACGGCGAAGCAATCAATACCAGTTGGCTGGCACATTTGGCACAACAATTCCTTCAACCCAATCTATCGTGCCGAACAGGATCTTCACGAGCTCTCAAACTATTCCGATTTCATTAAAGTTGTCATGTACAACAACTGCGGCGGTGAACGTATGGCTCTCTACGCCGACAATCTCGGTTCCACACTTTATGGCGACCTCTCCAAACAAGCGATAATTGACCTCAATTACGGGCTGATGAACTTCAAGGAACGCAGCTACGATCAGATCCCACACACGGGTCTATCCTCAGACTACGTTTTCCGGGAAACAAAACGTGCTCTCGCAGGAGTGGAAGGCACGAATACTCTCATCTGGCCCGGCATTGACATTGATATCCCCACGGACAGAGGTAACAGTAAATGTACGCCTCAGAGCGTTAAAGAAGCCGTTCTTGCTGTGTTTCATGCTGGCGCCTCCGGGGTTCTGTTGTCCCGCAAGTATTCTGAAATGCGTCTGGCCACTCTAAGTGGTGCTGGCGACGCCGTCCGCGAACTGAAACTCTCCTCCTAGGATTCGGCGACGTGCTGTGACAATATTGACAATGAGTAATCGGATGCGTTTTTGCCTCATCTCTACGCTCGTCTTCGCGATACTAATCGGTTTGTCGTCCGCGTTTGCGCAACTCAGCCCTACTCGCTCTGAGTCCATTGTCATTTTCGCGCCGCATCCCGATGATGAAGTTATTGGCTGTGCCGGAATCATCATGCAAGCGCTAGCGCGCGGAGCACGTGTGAAGGTGGTTGACATAACCAGCGGGGATGGTTTTGATGCTGCGGCAGCGGGCCTCACCCATAAGAAGGTGGGTGAAGTCGGTCCCGATGATTTTTTCGCGCTGTCGCGCTTACGACAGAATCAGAGCCGCAATGCACTTGAGATTCTGGGTGGAAAAGCTGATGACCTTATCGTCCTTGGCTACCCAGACGGCGATCTGGGCAACTTGTACGACAGCACCGATGAAAAGGTAGTCCGCCAGCAATTCACCAAGAAAAATGAGACCTACGCACTAATCCAGATGGACTACCACAGTTCCGTGCATGGCGAGCCGGTTCCCTATCAACGCAGGTCCGTGCTCAGCGACCTGGTTGAACTGTTGACCACGCTGCAACCCACCGAAATCTATGTTACCGATGAAACCGATGGCCACGTCGACCATCGTGCGGCGTTCTGGTTTGTCCGTGATGCGGTACAACAGGTCGGATATAAAGGCGCTGTCTATACTTATCTCGTCCATGGATTGCCCGCCTGGCCTTTCCCCTCTGGGGTCACACCGAACCGACCATTTGAATCGCGGAAGGTCGACGGTGAAGTGGCCCCGCGCGGTCTTCCCTGGCCGCCACCGAGACGCGTACCGCTTACGCGCGAGCAGGCGCAACGAAAACTGAAGTCGATCCAGGCTCATAACATCACGGTGGTAGGAATGCCGGACCACCAAAAGGAAATGGAATCATTCGTGAAGTCGGAGGAGGTGTTTTGGACACCCCTTGCAGCTTCCCGGTAAATTCCCCACTTTTTGCCCGGCAATGCGGCCGTTGGCAACCTGACGGAATAGGTTGATAGAATTTCGTAATCATGATGGTTCCAGTCGAATTTCCTACCAGAGCTGAGATTCAAGGGAAGGATCTTGATAGATATTCGAGGCACTTGTCCGCGAGACTTTTGGTATGAATCCGAGGTTGTTGCTTTCCTTGTGCGCGATATTGGCGAGCTCGCTCCTACTAACCGTGAGCCGCCTGGCTCATGCCTACCAGACAGCAACGAAGCCAATCTACGATCCACCAGCAAACCTCGCAAGGACGGACTATCCCGATTGGCCTTACCCGAAGGGTGTACACGAATCCTCGAAACCGGACGACGGCCAGCTGTTCCATATTCCCGGAAGCACGCAGAGCTATACGGACACTCAGATTAATAGGAGCACCAGCACGATCGATTGGTTCCCAGAGCTGCACCCCCCGCCTCCTGCTCCGGTAATTTCGGGTAAGAAAGGTGCGTACAGCGCCTGTGGGCAATGTCATCTTATAGACGGTCGAGGCAAGCCCGACACGGCCGATCTTCAAGGGCTTCCGGTCGCCTATTTCCTTCAGCAACTAGCCGACATGAAGGACGATAAGCGACATGCTTCCGTAGTGCACGCAAGCCTTGCCGACATGATCCCAGTTGCGAAAGCGATCGAGGCAGCCGACGCGAAGCTTGCGGCTGAGTACTTTCACTCACTGCCAGCGGTTCGAAGTACGCGCATCATTGAGACCGAGACCGTCCCTGTCACACATCCTGGCCCGCATAATGTGCAGCTTGTGGATGCCAGCGGAGCCAAGGAACCAATAGGGACTCGTATCATCGAGGTGCCGGAGGACGTAAATCGGACGTTGTTGCGCGATGCCACGTCCGGGTTTGTCGCATACGTGCCAAAGGAAAGCGTAAAGAGGGGCGAGCTGTTGGCGAAGACTGGTAATGCTGGCAGAACCGTTCCGTGTGCCTCTTGTCACGGGGAAGGCTTAAAGGGAATGGGAGATATGTTCCCGCCTTTGGCAGGGCGGTCTCCTACTGCTACCGCGCGGCAACTATACGACTTCAAGAGCGGCGCTCGCGACGGCCGTAATTCCGCAGCCATGAAACCTGTTGTTGCCAATCTTACAGATCAGGACATCGTCGACCTTACCGCCTACATCGTCTCACTGCAACCCTGAGTTTGTCCTTCGCGATTGGAATACCGTGGAATCGAGCGCGACCCTGGTTTCTGATGACGACTTGGTTTTTCTTGCCCACTAGTGCGGTGGTAATACTTCATTGCATACAACAGAGGCTTGAGAGCTTTCTACTTGGCTAAACCGTTGTTACTGGCTAAAAATCGGGAGTTCGAATCCCCCCTCTTCGCCAGATCCTTCATATTCAATCACTTAGCGGCTCGTTTCACGGCCGGGGAATTTTTAGGAGAACAAAAAAACGAACGTAGAAAAGTGTAGTACAGATTCGGCGACCAACTCCGGCTACGTCAGAGTATCAGTCGCTTCCGTATCAGCTTAATATCAGCCGCGCTTTTACCTTTTCTTTTCATACCTCGCAACCGAAGCGCCTGGGCCAACTGTGACTTTTCTTATTCTGGCAACGACTTCCACGCGGTAATCCACTCTTCCCTTCGCACATAGAAATATCCGGCTAGACAGAAGTCGATGGCCGCACAACAAAATCCATAAGCAAGCGGGGTTGCCGTCAGCTGGCGCAGGTCGAGAAAGGACACGTGCACCTGAAGTTCGTGGAGCAGGTCCCATAAGCCGTGCAAGGAATATCCGGCGACCAGGGCGAATGGCAGGCGAGCGCCCAATACGCCCACCGCAACGAACACCACAACGGCAGCTGTTTCCACTGGCCACGCCGTTGTTACTCCGAAATAGGCGACGAAGGCCAGATAAAACGTGGCGATCAAGATGAGGAACATCGCATAGAAAATCTGCTCTGCCTTTCTGGCGAAAACCTTACGGACGATGAAGATGGTGCCCGCAGCCGCCATGAGACCGATCACCACGTAGAGCATCACGATGACCACAAATCCAATCATATGGTGTGTTTGGTCCACGGGTTCTTCTTTCCCGCCTAGCTGAGTAATACGATTGTACCTGTGACCACCAATGCGCCAGCCCAGAGCCAATCGAGATTGAACCAGGCCGTACGCAGCATAGCGAGGCCAAGTTTTCGATAAACGATCCACGCAGCGAAGGCCATTACAGCAAGGTACGACAACGTATGTATTCCGAGGACGGCGGTGCCCAACCATGCCGTTCCCATACCTGCAGCGGCGTGGCAGGATGCGTGATGAGCTTCAGCAATCGCGGCGGAAACTGGCTGAGACGAGTTCATCACAAATGGCAACAGCATGAACCCCGCCCCGTGCGCAGAGGCCATTAGAAACGACCAGATCGAGAGATCGCGAAAGCCAACTTGCATACCTCCGAACCTCGGATGCCGGTGCCGCCAGAGGCGATAGATCCCGAAGGTGATAAGAAACAAAGCGACTGTTATCTTCAGCGTTGAAAGCGGAATCACCAGCTCGAGCAAAGCTGCTGCCGCCAAGACAGCGCCGACTGCGATGAAATGGCCCAACGCGATCGGAGGCAACGCGCGCCATACACCGCGCGCGCTGCCCTGCTGCATTCCCAATGCAACGGCAAATAGCCAGCCCATGCCCGGATTTACGCCGTGAAAGGCGCCGAGAAGAAAGATCGCGTTCCATTCCATAGAGAGATCCTTCTTCAGGAGTAACAATAGGAGTCTGAAGAGGCGTCGCCGCCTTCCAGACGCATCTGATGCATGCGCATGGACTCGTCTTCCAGAAAAAATCCGGAATCAAGTTCCATTCCGTTGCCGCTGAGGTTGACTTTGGCGACCCAGCCCCGGATGCCGTCGGGATAAAACTGGTCGTCCCAGGGCGTGTAAAGCGCATTGCTGAAATAAGCGCGCTTGCCGTCGCGGCTGAGTTCGACCATCTGGGGACCTCCGTTCAGCTCTTTCTTCGGATTGCGCGGATGAGCCGTCCGCCGCGCAATTCCTCCCAACCGGATCGAACTGACCTTCTTTGGATGAAACGGGTCCGTGACGTCGTACTGAATGAATTCGCCGGTGCCCCAGCAGGAAACGTAGAGATACCGGTCGTCGAGTGAAAGATTGATGTCCGTAACAAAAGGAGGAACAGCGGCAAATCCTTGCAGAAAAGGCGGGAGATTTGCGGGGTCTGCAGGCTCGGCAGGGATGTCGATGACTTTCTTGATGCCCCACTTGCTTGAAAATCCGTTCTTGCCGTCCTCGCGGTACCAAGCCCAAACCGAGGCCGAGAGGTCCTTAAGCGAAACCACCACTCCTAGAAAACCGTAAGCGCGAGTGGGATCGTGAGCGGGACGGAGTTCGAGAGCCATTTGGTACTCGTCGCCGAGCGCGAGTTCCTGCACATGACGCCGGCGGCGGAGATCCCAAACGTGAAGTTTATTGCCGTACTTGCCGCCGAGCAGAAGTTCCGGATTGACTCCATCCTTGACCATGTTGGGAGTGCCCCAGGCACTGGTAACCATAGTGTCGAACCCCAGGTGCCACCACACGTCGTAGGCCAATTGTTGCGGACCACGGTCAAGCTCCCAGCGGCCCTGAATCTCAAACGTCTGGGGGTCCATGATAAATGTGCCGCCAGGACCGTTGCCGTCTGGCGCGCCAAGTGCACTCACAAAGATTCCGTCGGGTCCGCAATGGACGGTATGAGGTGCCGCATAGCCGGTGCGATTCCAAACCTCGACGGGGTCTATGACTTTGACTATGGACGGTTGCTTTGGATCAGGCTTGGTATCAAGGATATGGATGCGCGAGGAGTTGATCCCCGGAACAATCAGATACCGGCGCTCCATATGCGGATGTGGTGCGTACGGGCAAAGACAGGAACTACAGGCGTTCCAACCAAAGTGGTGGAGCTCATCGCCCGCGACGGGCATGTCCGTCTGGCCAATCAACCTGCCGTAGGATTTGGAGTCGGGGTCGGTATCCACGACGCCGATCGCGTCGGCACGACCTTGTTTCTTTGGGTTAATCAAAGTGACGTAACCGAGGCGCTCCGGTGGCGCTTGAGCTGCCATTTTTGGAGATGCGTAAAATGTTGGGTCTGGTCTAAGTAATGTCATGGTTTGTCCTCTTCGAGAGCGAGTGTCGGCGAACCGGCAGATTGTGTAAATGACCACGGCTCCGGGCCTCTTGTCAGAGACGCCGGATTTCCTTGACGTTTTGACTGAGGCTCTGCGATTCTTGCCCCGGAGTCCCGCCGGGAACCAAGACAGGCTAAAGCAAGGAGAAGCCACGCAATGGACGTATTGTCCGACGTGTTGCGAGTTGTTAGGCTTTCGGGCGCGTTGTTCTTTACAGCGGAGTGTTCCTCGCCGTGGGCGATCGAATCGCCAATTCAGGATTTGCTGACTCCCGAGCTGATGCCCGAGGCCGACTGTCTGGTGCTGTTTCATATCCTGACCGAGGGCTCGTGCGTTGTTGAATGCAAGGGGCTCCCCGCGGTGAAAATTTCTGCGGGCGACGTGGTCATTTTTCCGCATGCCGAAACGCACACCATGCGCAGCCATGCGGGTGTGAAGCCAGCTCCGATTGGCTCGGTGTTCCCGGTTGGTTCCTCGGAGGGATTACGGCAAGTCGCTTTTGGCGGAGGTGGCGAAAAATCGCGCTTCATTTGCGGCTATTTGAATTGCGATCAGCGGTTCAGCCCTTTGACAACTGCGCTGCCGCCGATGTTGCTGGTGCGCAGCCGCGAAGACTACGCGGTCGAAGCGATTGACCGCAACGGCGTTCGTCCGGCGCAAGTGGCGGGCGGGTCTCGCACGTGGCTCGGAACAACGCTGAAATTTACGATCAGCGAAGCCAAAGCGGCTCGCCCGGGAAATGCCGCCATGCTCGGCCGCCTAACGGAGCTAATGTTCGTCGAAATTCTACGGCAATATATGCATCAGTTGCCTGCCGGTCGCGGCGGCTGGCTAGCGGGTTTGGATGACGTCCACGTGGGAAAAGCTTTGCGCTTGATTCATGCGAATCCGCAGCGGAACTGGACAGTGGGCGAGCTTGCGCGCGAAGCCGCCACTTCACGCTCTGTCCTGGCACAACGATTCACCGAATTAGTCGGTGAATCGCCGATACGCTACCTGGCCGGATGGAGAATTCAACTCGCGAAGCAGTTGTTGCGTGACGGGACGAACATCGCCGAGGTCTCCGGGCAGATCGGATACGAGTCGGAGGCGGCGTTCAATCGCGCTTTTAAGCGCACGACAGGGTCGCCGCCCGCGAGTTGGCGGAGGAAAGTGCTGACCGCGGCGACTGCTCTGATGGCGATTTTGCCGCCCGCGGACAATTGGCTGGCGAATTTTTTCGCGTCTTGATCTGCCGCGTCAGATCCCAGTGGTCATTTAAAAGCGTACAATGCCTTGGAAATAGTGTCTTTCTGAGCGACCGCTTCTGCCTTTGGGCGCCTCCGGCAAGAATCCCGGACGGACAAACAAGTCTCTAAAAGCAGTTCCGCGCATCCTAGATCAAGAGCGTGAAAGGCGCGTCTATCTGAGAGGACCAGAGTTCCCCATAGACGATAAATTGTTAGTGCTGGCCATTTTCGCCAGTCGGGTAACAGTCAAATCGAAAGCTACATCCACTCAGAGGAGCGGAATTCTGACGTTCGTGTTTGCAATAGCGGTGGTCGACCGACGCGACGCATGCCCGCACATTCGACCTGCAGTCTGATCACCATGCCCAGTCATAAGCTTCCACTCTTGGGTCCGCTCCCGCACTCAGTACGCCCGTCTTCCCATCGATGATGATCCCGGCGCTGGACGCCATTGACCAAGGCGGTGCAACACGCAAGTTGTGACCGCGCGTGACAAGCTCCTTCCGGGTGGTCTCGGGAATTCGCTCCTCGACCGCCATCTCGCCCGGAAGCATCGAGTGCGGAAATGGCGAAGCTGGAAAGCTATGGGTGGACCATCGAGGAGCTTCGATGGCTTGCTGAATATTCATCCCGAAATCGATGACATTGATCAACGTCTGTATCGTGATCATCACCTGGTCATCGCCGCCGGGACTTCCAGTAATCATGAACAGCTGCCCGTCTTTCGTGACTAACGTGCTTTGCAACGTGCTGCGAGGCCGTTTTCCTGGCTCGAGTGCGTTCGCTTCTCCGCGCACAAGTGAGTAGTAGTCGCCACGGCAGTTGAAAATGATTCCGGTATTTGCCATCACGACTCCGGTTCCGAAGGCGCTGTGGAGGCTGGGTTCGAAGCTCACGGCGTTGCGATCTTTGTCGACGACCTCGAGATAGCTCGTATCGCCGTCAAAGTCCGCGTCACCATCGAGTACCACATGCAGCGGTCGCTCGCCAGAGGCGGCGAAGTTTGCAGGGGAACCGGGGCGCAGCTCCAGCGAGGCTTTCGCCGGATCGATGAGTTTTCTGCGTTCCCGCGCATAGTCTTTCGACAGTAGCCCGTCGTACGGGATTTTGATGAAGTCCATGTCCCCCAAGAATTTTTCGCGATCGGCCATGGCCAGTTTCATGACTTCGACATTGGTGTGGATGAAGTCAGCGCTGTTATGGCCGAGGCTTTTCAGATCGTACCCCTCAAGCAGATTTAGGGCGATCAGCTCCGTTGGTCCTTGGCTCGACGATGGATTCTTATAAACCCGATAGCCACGGTAGTCGAAGGAGATCGGCGTCTCCACTTTCGCCGAGTAATCAGCGAAGTCCTCGTAACGGAACAAGCCCCCATTGGCTTCTGAAAAAGCCGCCATCTCGCGCGCAATGTCGCCTGTATAAAAGCGATCCCGCGCCGCTTTCAGCGCCTCGCGTCGGCCCTTTCCCTTGTTAGCCCGTTCCGCCTCGACGAGCTTCTTTAGGGTTCGCGCCAGATCGGGGTTCCTGAAAATCTCACCCGCTTTGGGTGCTTCCCCATTGGGGAGATAGACTTTGACGGTCGACGGATATTTGCGGATCTTTTCGGAGCTCGCGATCATGCGAGCCCGATCTTCACTCAGGGGAAAGCCGTTTTCCGCAAGATCGATGGCCGGCTGGAGCACTTGTTCGAAGCTCATCGTTCCCCAGCGACCGAGCAGGATATACCACGCATCCACAACGCCCGGCAGCCCGCCCGAGAGCAGCCCATCACTGCCCGGAATCTTGCCGCCATTATTTCTCTCGTACCACTCGATGGTCGCCAGTTTCGGAGCGCGCGGCTCGGCGTTGATCGAAAGGACCTTCTTCTCCCGTGCATCGTAGACCAGCAAAACAGCATCACTGCCAACTCCGTTCAGCGCAAAGTCCGTCACCGCGAGCGCCGCTTGCCCACCCACTGCCGCATCGAAGGCGTTGCCACCGGCTTGGAGAATCTGCCGGGCGACCTCCGTCGCCTCAGCCTTCATCGATGAGACCGCTGCCCTTCGCCCTCGAACAACGGGGCGCATCGTGTGAGGCAAAGAGGTCCCGGCCGATCTTCCCTGGCCATTTGCCTTGCCGGCAAAGCTCAGGCACAGGAGCGAGATGCCGATCGCAAGCGCTTTCACCCAAGTAGTCATGCAGAGCTCCAAATCACTTCCGTTCGTTCTTACTCGGAAACTCATATCGCCGCGAATTCTATAATGCACTTCGTGCATCGCGTTTACGAAATGTCGCCCTTGCGGAATATCGCGGCGAACGGCTCAAATAATCGTTGTAGTAGCAAACCATTCCGGCAAGAATCGAAGAGTCTTCCGCATCGTACCAGGACGGTCCGCTCGGCCAAATGGGGTGTCCGCAAGTACATGCGAGACGCTTGGCTGATGCATGAGTGCTGCATTCCCTAGCCATGGCAAAATTCTTGGCCCGTGTGCTTTCTGACTGCATCAAGATTCAAGGAAACGCCTAGTCCCGGCCCCTCCGGTATCGCCAGCATACCGTTGTTCAATTGCCATTTCTTTTCGACGAGGTCGTCAATAAAGGGAGAACCGGTGAGGTACTCCACCATGTCCGTGTTTCGGGCAGCGGACGCGAGTTGAAGATCGGCGGCCAGTCCCAAGGCCGTGTTCCATCCGTGCGGGATGAAGCGAACACCGTTGTCTTCGGCCATCCATGCAATCTTGCGCTCTTCGCTGATGCCGCCAACTTTCGTCACGTCGGGCTGCACAATATCGAGGGCACGACCCTGGAGCCAGGGGACGAACGACTGTCGTCGCGTTAAAACCTCACCTCCTGCGATGGGCAGGTGTGTAGCCTGCCGGAGGAGCACGTAATCGGGCAAATTGTCCGGAGGCAACGGCTCCTCAAACCAATAGACGCCGAAGTCTGTCAACATGCGCGCGGTCCGCAGCGCCCATTTGAAACCGTGAGGCCAGAAAGCATTGCTGGCGCCCGCATCGACCATGAGTAAGACTTCCGCACCGACCGCTTCCCGGGCGCACCGAACAATCTGCTCGTCCAATGCATCACTGTTGTGGCCAAATGGTCCCCAGCCAATCTTGAAAGCCCGGAAGCCCTGCTCGCGGATCTCGATGAGTTGCTCTGCAAGCGCTTTCGGCTCACGCATCAGTAGCGATGCATAAGGAAGCACCTGGCTTCGGTAGCGACCGCCCAGAAGCCTGCCAACCGGCTGCCCTGTGGTTTTGCCAAGGATGTCCCACATGGCGATGTCGATACCACTGATGGTGTGCGTGATCGTTCCGCCCCGACCCATCCAAAAGGTGTTGGTGTGAAGCTTTTCGCTCACGCGTTCTGGTTCAAGGGGATTTTCGCCGGTGTATAGCGGTTCGAGGACCCGCAAGGCCGACTGCACCAATCCCTCGTCGCTGAATACCGATCCCCATCCTGTGATGCCTTCGTCCGTAAAGACGGCAACGAGCGTGTGCACACAGTCCTGGGGCTTGATCTCGTTGGCCCAGCCGCCTTCTGGCGTGCCACCGCGCAAACCCGCCGCTTTGATTTTCACTATTTTCATAGCCCGGTGCCGTTCGATACGCTTATACGCTTATGGATGCCTTGCGAGAATGCCTCCGTCGCAGACAGGGTGTGATCCCGTAATGTAAGAAGACTCCTCCGAAGGTAACCAAGTGACCGCGCAGGGGGCAGCGAGAGTTTCCTCAAGCCGAGGACCTTCGCGTTAAGAACGTGCAACACCCTCTTAAGGCAGGTGTGTGGCCGGACGCGCAGTTCGTTCTCCCAGATGCGGATAACTCTTATGCCGCTGCACCTTAGACTCCTCCGAATTTGAGAATCTCGGCTCTTCCCGCAGTTGGGGCATCCGTGCCAGAAGCATCCATCAACGAAAACTGCCACTCGCTGATTCGGAAAGAAATCGGGAGTACCCAGCACGGACGCTTCGTGAAGCTTCCAGCCCTTGATAGCATTTTTGACCACGAGACCCCGGAATCGCCATTCCGTAGACGCATTTGAGGTTGATTTTATCGCTCGCATGTTTTCGGAACGCCGCTTGGTCGTCTTAAATCTCGACAAGTTCGGTCTCCCTAACAACTGCAAGGTAGCTCAGACCTGGCGGAATGTAAGTGATGGGCTTGTCGGGCAAGATCTTCGGCTCGATGTAGTCATGGAATACGGTCGCCGATAAGTGCACGCCATTGCCTCTGAGTATACGATGGCACAAAGGAGTCTCGGCTGTCCGCGCCGACGCCTCAGGTGCGACGGAACAGACTGGACGACATGCTTCCGCGGCCCGTCGAACTCCATTGCATCTCATCGGGAAGATCGAATGGCACGACCAGACGCTGGAGCTTTGGATTTCCCTCGATGAGAAAAAGCTGATCAAGGAATGGCGATTGGGTTTTGCCATTCTGGCGATCGACTGTGCTGTTGTCGAAACGATGGGTGCTTTCCAAGAAGGGCTGACGGACACCGGTCGCAAATCAAAGGAAACGTTTGCAAAGTTTCGATCTACGAGTCCGAGGTTCCGCCGACACTTCTCACTTGCCCGCGCCACTGACGGGACTCTCGGGCATGTTTACGCGTTTGACCGAGCCACGGGGGCGGTGCGCTGGAACAAGAGGCGTTGCATCCAATATCGTCCGCCTTGAAAACCAGATCTATTTCGTAACGATTGCAAACGATTTAGTTTGCCTCGACCTGCAGAGCGGGAAACCAAAGTGGGTCTTTCACGACGCGTATTCTCCCCAAGAGCATTGCCTGACTTGTGCCTCACCGGCGCTAAGTGACGGCCGCGTTTATTTTGGCGGCAGGGATGGCTTCGCGTATGCCGTAGACGCTCAATCGGGTAAGTTGATTTGGAGAACAGATTTGGGCGCGGACGCGACAACGTCCGCCGCCGTCGATCATCACAGTCTGTACCTAGGCACTTCCAAACGTCACTTATTCCGTCTCAACACCGATTCAGGTGCGGTGCTGAGCGACCTGCCGACGGAGTCCACACCAAACAGAAGGCTCATTATCGCTAATGATTCACTTCTTGTTTTTCTTGAAGACGAGATCTTCGCAAGCTTTGATCTCGAATTGAAGAAGGTAGCGTGGTCGGCAGAAGCTTCTAAGCAATGGACCTCAGCTAAACCCTACCTCTGGCGTGACGCTGTGCTGGCCGGTAATCGTCGCGAGCTCGTGGCATTGCGCGCTTCCGATGGGACTCGAGAGTGGTCATTCCAATTCCCCGAAACGGTCCGCGGCATAGGGACGTCGCCGGATATTCTCTAATTCGGAACGCTGGCGGGCCCTGTCCTTGCTTACTCTCCCAAGCCATAGGCGCGGAAGCTAACGTGGATGACCAGAACGCATTGGCCGCGAAGCTCTTGTCGTTCAGCAAGCTGTACCCTACACACAGGGTACGGCTTGCACGGGTTCCGGCGCGGCATCGCTTCGAATCTGTATGAACTGGGCGCGGACGAACAAATCGTTCAACGTGTCCTGCGTCATGCAAAGTCGCATGTCACGAAGGACCGCTACTTCAAAACGTTTGACCCGGCGCTGGTGGCGGCGATGAAAAAACTCGAGGCTACCGTTGACTTGGAAACCAGAGTGCACCAAGAGTGCACCAAATTAACTAGGGCAGATGTGCTAAGATGTTGAAACCAAACCGCGGAGAGGTGGCAGAGCGGCTGAATGCGGCGGTTTGCTAAACCGTTGTACTGGCTAAAACCGGTACCGGGGGTTCGAATCCCCCCCTCTCCGCCAGACAGTCTTCCTTTTTGTATTCTCCAGTATCCTAGTCTGTCAAATCATCGAAAGCGCCGCATAAGTATGCCAATTAGGGCAAAAACGGACCTGCAGAGAACCGCCCCAACGGACTTTAGGC
>DATMZI010000061.1:0-5590 GCA_035607085.1 Candidatus Eiseniibacteriota bacterium
TGTGAACGGCGGCGGAAAAATGGTCTGAAAATGGCGCCGTAAAATTTCCCTCGAAACGAAGCTCCAGAAAGCAAAGAGCCGGCGGGTTTTGGCCCACCGGCTGAGAGCTGAGGAGCCGCCCTACTCGGGTTCCTCGATGCCGTCCTTAGTGCGATAGCTTTTGCCCTCAATGACGACCGTCTCAGCGTGGTGCAGAAGCCGATCCAGGACCGCCGCGGTAATGGTGGAGTCGTTGTTGAAGATGCGAGGCCAATGTTTGTAGGCCTGATTGGTGGTGATGATGGTGGAGCCTTTCTCGTAGCGACCGCTGATGATCTGGAACAAGAGGTCGGCGCCCGCTTTATCGATGGGAAGATATCCCAGCTCATCCATGACCAAGATCGACGGGGCCAGGAACTTTTTGAGTTCGTGTTTGAGACGATATTGGGCCTGGGCCGCTGCCAGGGAGTTGATGGCCTCCACGGCGGTGGTGAAGAGCACCGAGTGGCCCTGCAAGCAACCGGCGTAACCCAGAGCCACCGCTAGGTGGGATTTTCCTAGGCCGACTCCGCCCACGAAAACCACGCTGGCCTTTTCCTTAAGGAAGGCCAGGCGAAAGAGGTTTTGCACCTGGGAGCGGTTAATTTTCTTGGGCCAGCTCCAATCAAACTGCTCAAGAGTTTTGATGACCGGGAAACGAGCCTCGGCCACGCGCCGGGCGATACAGCGCTCCTGTCGCTGTTGGCTTTCCCCATCGATGAGGCAGCTCAAGTAGCGCAAGGGCGTCCACTGCTCACGTGCGGCCTCCGTCGCCAGGGTTTGATAATGCTCGCGCAAGAACGGCAAGCGTAGGCGTGTCAGTTGTTCGGTCAATCGTTGTTCTTCGTTATTCATGGGCATGAGAGGGGTTGGTTGTCGTCATCGTCGTCATCGGGCTTGTCATAGATGGACAGGTCCGGCTCAGGCAGCTCCAGATCCAACAGGTCGGAGGCGCGAGTCAGATGCAGAGCCCCCGGCTCGGGCAACTGGCGCTGGCGTTGTTCGAGGATGTTGGCGATGTATTCGCAGCTGTAGGCCCGGTAATGATGGGCATCGCGCAGGGCCCGGGCCACCGGCTCGGCACCGTAGAGTTCCACCAAGGCCATGATTTTCTGCACGTGATGGCGGCAGTTAAGCCGACGTTGTTGCAGTTGCTCGTAATAGGCCGGGGCTTGCGCACACAGGCCCAGGAAGCGGTGGAGCAGTTGTTGCTCGCGAGCCTTCTGCCGTTGCGCTAGCAGGGGCTGCACATGGTCGGGATGCTCAATATCCTGGTGACGGTCGTAGCAACGGCAGTGCTGGGCGATTTGTTGGTTCTGATAAATAAAGCACAGCCGCTCCGGATAGATCTTGAGGGTCAGAGTTTGGCCGGCCAAGTGTGCCGGCACCGAGTAACGGTTGGTGTCAAAGATCACCCGAAAGCGACTGTTGCCCTGGACGGTTCGCACCGTCCCCACGTCATAGGGATGAACGCTCAGCGGCTTGAGGTGCTGCTTTTCTATTTCAAACAACTCCTTGGGAGTTTTGTGAGTCGTCCCGTGGATGCGGATATTGGCGACCGTCTCCAACCACTGATGGGCGGTCGGATTTAAAGCTGACCAGGGCGGCAGTTGCAGACCGTTGAGCAAGTTGCCCTTGATATAGCCCACGGCGTGCTCCACCCGTCCCTTTTCGTTGGCTTTGCGAACGCCACAGGCCCGTACGCTAAAACCGTAGTGTTGGGCGAAGTCCAGGTAGCGTGGATTGAACTGCGCCGGCTGCCCGTAAGGATGATGCAAGACGGCGGTCTTACAGTTGTCGACCATGACCGATTGCGGACAACCCCCAAAGTAGACCATGGCATTGTGGTGGCAGTTGAGGAACTGCTCCTGGGTTTGTCCGAGGGTGAACTCCACGTAGAGCATGCGGCTGTAACACAACACGGCGGCAAAGAAGGACAGTTGTCGGCGCGTCGAACCGATGTCGATGTAGCCGCCGCTGCCCCAATCGACTTGCATGCATTCGCCGGGAGCAAACTGCAGCGTCAGAAACGCCTCAGAGGGCTTGGGCCGCACCAACCGGACGTAATCCTTAACGATGGTATAACGGCCCTCGAAGCTCTGGCCTTGCAAGCGCTGCCAAATCTGTCGCGCAGATAAATCGTCCTGCTCCAACCAGGATTTGATCTGCTCCTTGTGAGGATCCAGTTTACTGGTGCGCCCCGGCCGTTGAGGTTTGGTAAACTCCTGGGTGATCCACTTGCGCACGGTTTTCTTGGCCAGCTTGAGTCGGCGGCTGATCTGGCGAACGCTGAGTTTTTTCTCCTGATAAAGGGAGCGGATCTGACAATAGGTGGCGTAATCGATCACGGCTGACCTCCCAAAATGTGTTGGAGGATTTCCTTGGCGCTGCGACTGCCTTCGACCTGAGCGGTTCGGCTCGGCTCGATGGCGGTCTGCTGCAGACACAGCACTTGATAGAGCGGCTGCTGGTAGACGATTAAACCTGCCCGGCACAACTGCTGACGGGCTTGCACCAGCTGCGTCGGTTCTATCCGCAGGACCCGCTGCAAGCTCGTGTCGGAGTAATAACTGAGCCCTTCGGCGTCGCTGACGGTGACCAGCACCAAGTAAAGAGCCAAGGCGGCCAAGTCACATTGTTGGAGGTAACGGGGCTGACGGATTAATTGTTGATCGATCCAGCTGAATTGGGCTGGCACCCGCCGTAGTCGCTGCGGACACAAGACCCGCTTTTTGATTTTCATGCGTTATTCCTTTGGTTCTGTCCCTGGATCTCATGTCCAGGAAGCTCAGCCCTTGGGATATCAACCGCAGGGTGGTCTGCTCCACGCGATCTTGTAACGGTGTGTCGATTAGTTGGGTGATAAGTCCCAGCAGCAGAGGATCTTGCTTGGAAACGAGATCTTGTAACGGTGCCTGAGACGTCGTTTCGGCAACCACCTGTTTTTCAACAGTTTGTACAGAAACGAGATCTTGTAACGTACCCGCACCTTTCGCAGGCCGTTTCCAATACTGGGGATTTTTCCTCCGCCACTGACGCACACGCTCCACGTTGGAGAGGCCGCGGAAGTAATCCCGGTTCGCTTCCTTTTCCAGCCATCGCCGCTGGCTCTGCGCCTTGCGAGCTTTGCGACAATCCGGCTTCACACAATACTTCTGGTGCCAGCGGTTGCCGGGATGGGGACGGAACAACTCCTTGCAATGCAAGCAGGGAACAAGAAGCGATTGGGCCACGGGGCCCTTCTCATGACCGCTCAGGGATTTGTTGAAAACTCAGAACAACAGGAAAAGAAAGAAAACCGCTCGGAAGAAGAGAACAAGAGTTTTTCAGTGAATCAGCGCGAACAATATGGACCCAAGAAGACGGTTACTTTTACACCGCCATTTTCAGATCACTTTCCCGTCGCCCTTGGCAGCAAACGACCTCCCGCACGTGCCAAAGGCCCTCTGTATACTGTCAACGGGCGTTTGAAGATGGCAACGGACTTCCCAACAAAGTTTTGAGGCGCTAAACAATGCCATCGAGCCTCCGCGCATTGGGATGGCCCCTCGGCGGGGGCAGAGTCTGAATACATCCCCGTTCGTTTCAGGCGAAAATAATAGTTGACTAGTCAGTAAACTTGAGAGAGACTGCGCGCGTGCTCCGGCTCCAGTCGGGCACAGCAAACACTAGAAGCCAATCATTATGGGCCGAACCAGCGATGCCAAACAACGGTTGATGGAAGCCGTTGGCGAGTTGTTCTGGACCGGTTCCTACGACAGCACCACCATCGATCAGATTTGTGAAAAGGCGGGCGTCAAAAAGGGGAGCTTCTACTACTTCTTCGAAGGCAAGGCGGCTCTAGCCGAAGCCGCGCTGGATTTTGAGTGGGAAAAATATCGACCGAACCTGGACGCGATTTTTTCGGCCAGTGTACCGCCCTTGGAACGGATTCAGCGTCATTGTGAATTCACCTTGGAAGAGCAAACCAGCATGAAGGCCGAGCACGGTTGTGTGCTGGGTTGCCCGCTCTGCACGCTGGGTACGGAAATCAGCACCCAGGACAAAGGGCTGCAGAAAAAGGTCCAGAGCATCATGGCCCACAGCCTGAAGTATCTGGAAACTGCCATCCGCGACGCGCACGCCGCCGGCGTAATTCACGCGCCCGATGCCCACGCCAAAGCCAGCGTATTGCACGCGTATCTGCTTGGTTTGCTCACTCAGGCCCGGATCGAAAACGATCTATCCGTGCTGGCTAACCTAACCAGCACGACGTTCGAGTTGCTCGGAGTCAAGCCACCCAAAGCGCCGGCCAAGATCCGTCGTCCGACGCAGCCGCTGGAAACGAGTTAATTTTTTTTACCCTTTAATTGACTAAATGGCTAGTAAACAAAACTGACTTCAGACTTCTATGAAACCCATCTCGCTCCCTCCCGCCTCGCGCCCGTCACGATCCCCACTCAGTTGGGCCGCGGCCTCTTTCGCGGTCGTCTTTGCCCTCGCTCTGGCCGGATGCAAGCCACGAGGAGCAGGGGGCGCCGCGCCGCCGCCTCCGCAAGTCACCGTGGCTCCCGTTGAACAACGCGACATCATCGAGTGGGATGAATTTACCGGACGCACCGAGGCAGTGGAACGAGTGGAGGTGCGCCCGCGAGTTTCCGGGCACATTCAGCAGGTGCGTTTCCAATCCGGGCAATTGGTTAAGACAGGCGAGGTGCTGTTCGTGATCGATCCGCGCTGGCACCAGGCCGAATTTCAACGGCGCCAAGCCGAGTACGACCAGGCAGCAGTGCGCGCTGAGAATGCCGAGCGGGAAGCGGCGCGCACAGGGATGTTACTGGAAAAGAAAGCGATCTCCACGGAGGAAGGAGAACAACGGCAATCGCGATACCGCGAAGCGGCCGCCGGTTTGCTGGCGGCCGAAGCGGCGCGGGACTCAGCCAAGCTGGATCTGGAGTTCACGGAAATCCGCGCGCCCATCGACGGACGCGTGAGCCGCGCGCTGGTGACAGCAGGTAATTACGTCAGCGGCACCGCAGGTTCGGCGACGGTGCTGACGACCCTCGTGTCGGTGGACCCGGTTTACGTCTACGTGGATGTCGATGAAAACTCGCTGCTTAAGTTCAATCAACGCCGGCGTGAAAGCGACGCGGCGGCGGACTCCGCGGTCCCGGTCGAGCTGCAGTTGGCCGACGAAGAAGGTTTCCCGCATCACGGGCGGATCGAGTCTTTCGACAACCGGCTGGATGCGCAATCGGGCAGCATCGTTCTGCGCGCGGTTTTTCCAAACTCCGATGGGCGTATTGTGCCGGGATTATTCGCGCGCCTGCGCTTGCCAGGCGGGGCCAAGGCGCCGGCTTTGCTGGTTGAAGAGACGGCGATTGGGACTGACCAGGCGCAGAAGTTCGTCCTGGCGTTGACCTCGACCAACACGGCGGCATATCGGCCCGTGAAGTTGGGAGCGGTGATCGACGGCAAACGGATCATTCGAGAAGGCGTAAAGGCCGGGGAAAAGATCGTCATCAACGGTCTGGCCCGGGTGCGTCCGGGCATGCCGGTCACGCCGATGGAAGGCGTGTGCAACGGAGACCCC
>DATMZI010000069.1:0-4483 GCA_035607085.1 Candidatus Eiseniibacteriota bacterium
GGCCAGTTGATTACCGACGCGACGAATGCCCTCAATCAGCGCGCTGCCGTCGCCGCTGCCATACAGCTCCGCCAATTCGCCTAAGCCGATGGCTGTGGTACGGCGAGCTTCTTGCGATTCCAGTCCGATGCAGGCGGCGTACTTCATTAAAATTTCGTTTACGGTTTTCAGTTCGCCGCGGCGCAGCATTTCTTCCAGAAACGCCCGCACGTTGCGCGGCGGCACACACCAGGATTCGTCGGAAGCCAAAACCTCTTTTTTGTTCTCGTCGGGGACCTGTTCCCAGAATTCCTGGTCCAGCAATTCGGTGTACGACTGCACGTTCAGCCCGGCCGCCGCCATCTGTTCTTCCTGCGAGCCGAGGATCTTACGCAGCGACTCAATTTCCGTGTTCATGCGGTCGAGCAACTGCTTGACCGCGTTGACACGAAGTTCGCCTTTCTCGTAGCTGTCGAGCGCGAAGCGGATGGCGACGTGCTCCGCGAGTTTAAGGAGCATGGGCTGATCAGGCTTTTCCGTCGGGGCCTGCGCTGCGAGTCCAGCCAGCGCTTGCTGCAAGGTAACCTGGCTGCGTACGGGCATCGCGGACAACCGCGATTGAAACGTTGCCGCATCCATGCCGCCACTGCCGGCGTCTTTTCGCGCACGGCCCAATTGCGCAAATAAACTCAACATCGAGCGTACTTCTTCTTCCTGCACTGTGAACTCTGCACTGCCCGCATGAGAACCGGAGTGCAGCAAGGCCGATGCGGTCAGCCACTTGCCGGGATTTCCCGGAGCCGAAACTCCCAAAGCCGCGGCTGCCGTGGACAATGCTGGAAACGAATGATCTCCGCCAGCCCTGGAGCCCGCGGAAGCGGAACCATTCGCGGCTCCGCCTCCCCCGGCGTTGCCGCCACCGCTGCCGCCACTGCCGCTGCCACCGCCCGCTTCCCAAAGATTTCCGCCCGGGAGACTGGAGGTTCCACCGCCATCTCTGCCTCCGCTCGCCCCGCCGCCCGATCCGCCGCCGCCCGGCACTCCACCACCGCCGCCAAATCCTGGGCCGCCGCCCCCGGGGCCGCCACCGCTGGCTCCACGCGACCCTTCCGCTGCAAGAATCATCTGCAGCAAGCGATTTGGGTCCTCCAGAAAGTCCTTGAACTTGTCACCGTGCGCGCCGAGAACTTTGGCGGTCAGATTCGCCGCGATCTTTGCGCCCGCTATGGAAGAGTCTTCGGCAACATAGCGAATCTCGTTGATCTTGATGCTGTTGTCGCCAGCGAGCGCTTGTTTCAATTGTTCCGCGAGGGACTGCGGCTTGGCGTTGCCGCTGGGGAAAGCACGCACAAATCGAGCAAACTGTGCCTGCGAAAGATTGGATGCAAAGTGGATGCTGGCGATGCCGGAAGTGGAAAGCAATTGGGCAAAGCTGCGTTCGGCGGCCGCAGCGCCAAGCGGCACGCCATCCAGAAGAATCTGCGCCCCGGAAGCACCCAGGAGCAGGCCAGCCTCGCCCGCTTCATCAAGGGCGGTACGCAGTTCTTTCCACGTGGTCTCAAACTGCGCGGCGGTCCGCACATGGCCAAACTCATAGAGGCGCGCGAACTTCAGCAGAATATTTAGGCTGCGCACAAATTGGCGCGCGGCGGCTCTGGTGTCAACGCTCATCGGTTTCGCCGGAAAGGCCCTGGGGTTTCGAGGATACGCATTGGCTACCCCGAAGCCCCCAGACCAATCGTCCATCTTGGGTCTTACTTTCTACACTAGGCGCGCTGCGGGCCGCTGACAAGCATTCCGCGCTTTCCTGTTGCCTTTTCACTAATACAGCTGAGGTGATTCTCGCGCGGCAAAAGCTGCCCTTGTCATGTTGCTCTCCACTGACGGTGCGCCTACAATGCGAGTGGAAACCTGGCTCGCGACTTCCCGCATGGGTTTGTTCCCTTTTCCAGCAGCGCGTCGCCTGCAGTTCTCTCTGGTGAGCCGGCCGTGACCCGCTTGTTTCTTTACGGAGATTGCCATGCCGGATCAGTCCCAGCCTCCAGCAAGCGATCGCTTCAAGGCCGAAATGCCCCAAATCCCCGGTGTGACCGGGCAGGCTGCGCGCCGTTCTGGACCGGGAGGCGGGCCCTGGCTGGTGGTCGGAGGGCTTGCGGCGGTGCTGGTTGCTGTTTTCGTTGGCGGAAGAGTACTTTCCAAGTCGCGTCGCGCCGAGACCATTGCTGGGTCCGTGGCGCCGCCCGCGGCACAGATTGATGTTCCTTCCACGCCCGCGCTGCCGGATTTGCCGGTGCCGGTCGCCACGGAAAGCGATCCAGTGGTGGCGCAGGTCGGCGACTTAGCAAAACCATGGGATTCGCAGCAATTTACGTTTCGCAACCGAACTACCGGTGAGAACGTGCCAGCCCTCCTGATACGCCTCCCTGGGGGCGCTGGGGCGCAGCCTTCAGGTTACTGGGCGCTGGCTATGAAAGCAGCCTATGGCAATTGTCGGTTGGAATATGTACAGGACATCGCCAGGCTGCGAAACGATTATAGCTTTCGCGGCGCCAACCATCCCATGATCGGCAACCCGTGCAGCCGCACCGTTTTCGACCCGCTGAAGTACGCGTCTATCGGTGGGAATGTCCTCGCGCGTGGGGCCGTGGTTCAGGGGTCGGACTTGCGGCCGCCATTGGGAATTGAAGTGAGGATCAAAGGCCGTGACATCTTGGCCGTGAGGATGGAATAGCGAAGGCGCTCCTATTGCGTAATGGTACTGGGGACCATCCTCGCAAGCTCCCAGAGGCTGAGTTCGCAACATTAATTATCTTAAAATTCATAGTAAAATCTATAAAACCACATCTAAAGCGCCTATACATTCTCTATCAGCAACAAATGAAGGATGTTAAGGCAGGATTCATTTGGCCTATCGTTTGCATTTGCTATGGCATTGCTCGAAGTCACCAGGTTATCAATTTTATCAAATCCAAGGTAACACCAAATTCAGGCCAAGGGAGGGCATTTGAAAAAATGCTAAAAGCAACCGTGCGAACTCTGTCGTTTGTAGTGGCGTTGCTGCTTTCCACAGGCTTCGCGTTCGGCCAGAGACTGACCGGCGCGTTGTCCGTGCAAGTGGTGGACCCGGAAGGCAAGACGGTTTCTGATGTTAAGGCTGCTGTCTTGAGCAAGGAGCGGGGCAACAAGGTCAACGTTGTCAGCAACTCCGACGGACAAGTGATCGTCGCGGACCTAGCTCCGGGTGAGTACCAGCTGACACTAGAACATGACGGATTTAGGACGATTAACGCAGACTTCTCTATCCGAGTGGGCGTGACGACTTCGTTGGATTTCAAAATGGAACTTGGATCCGTAACGTCGTCTGTAGTGGTTGAGGTGAACAGCATAACGGTCGACACGGACAAGTCGACGGTGCAGGGCATTGTTCAGGCGGAACAAATTGACGCGCTGCCGTTAAACGGCCGCAACTTTCTTGACTTGGCGCAGCAGGCGCCCGGTGTGCAGGTGGTGGACGGTGGCTCGTTCGACCCGACGAAGAACCAGTTTACGGGAGTTTCGGTTGGCGGCCGTTCAGGCCGCAGCACGCGCATTCAGGTAGACGGCGTCGACATCACCGACGAAACGGTTGGAACGACCGTGATGAACCTGTCGAATGAATCCATCGAAGAATTTAACATCTCGCAATCTTCGCTGGACGTGAGCACCGACTTAACGTCCACCGGCGCAGTGAACATCATTTCCAAGAGCGGAAGCAATGCGATCCACGGATCGGGGTTTGGATTCTGGCGTCGTTCCGATTTTGCGGCCAATAACGGTTCACTAGACGTCGAAGATCCGGAAAAGCCACCCTTCTCTCGTGACAACTATGGCGGACGCCTAGGCGGTCCTTTCATTAAGGACAAACTGTTCTGGTTTGCATCCTATGAACGTCAAACTCAAGTCGGGGCCGTCACAGCGAATGAACCCGCGTTTACGGGATTCACCGGTTCCTTTGGAGTGCCCGAGGACGAGCACTTGGGTGGAGCTCGACTGGACTACAACCTCACCAGCCGCCACCACCTATTCTATAAGTACACACACGACGACAATTTTGGCGTGACCGGTTTTGGTGGCCTCGGCTTCTCCGCATTTGCCAACAAGAACAGCGCCAACGCTCATGTTGTGGGATGGGATTACACAAGAGGTTCTTGGACGCACGGTATCCGGGGCAGTTATGTGAAGTTCGTCAACGGGATTGTGGACGCCAATTCGGTGGCCGGCACGCCGCAGCCGCCCGCGCCGGTTCAAATTAACGTTACCGGATTGGGAGGGTTTGTGTATGGCCCGAACGCAAACGCTCCGCAAGCAACGTATCAGCAAAATCGGCAGGTTAAGTACGATGCGAGCATGACCCACGGGAAGCACACTTTGAAATTCGGGATTGCGTACAATCGGATTGACGAAGCAGGTTTCGCTTCTTTCTTCGGGTTGGGACCTCGCCTTCGTGCCAGCTTCGCGGCTGGTG
>DATMZI010000078.1:0-2910 GCA_035607085.1 Candidatus Eiseniibacteriota bacterium
AGGTACTCAAAACAACAAAAGTGATTTGTGATAGCCTTTCCTGCTGGCGACATGCAATTTGTTTCAGTTCAAATCGTGCGATTCGTTGACCCTGATTTCCCTGGGTGGGTGGAGTGCAAATTAGTTGACGCTGATGGTCGGCTTCACATCATTAAGGATAAAGTCCCCATATTCACAGCAGAACTTCTAGCAGTTTGTTGAAAAACTCCCTTTCGGCTGCAACTTTGTGCAAGAAGAACTCGTCTGAAGGAAGGAAGAAGGAGACGAGCGAATGCGCGGCGACGACAACCTGCAAGACGGAATATTCAGCTACATTTCTCCGGAGAAGCGGGTTCCCGTGGATCATCCACTGCGGCCCATCCGCAAGCTGGTGGATGAGATTCTGAAGGAGATGTCGCCGCAGTTTGCCAAGTTGTATTCGAATGTGGGACGACCGTCGGTCGCACCAGAGCGGTTGTTGCGCTCACTGCTGTTGCAGATCTTCTATTCGGTGCGCAGTGAACGAATGCTGATCGAACAACTGCAATACAACCTGCTGTTCCGATGGTTTGTGGGCATGGAGATGGATGAGGAGGTCTGGAACCATGCGGTATTCAGCAAGAATCGTGAGCGTTTGCTGAACGAGGAGATCGCGGAAGGATTTTTCCGGCGGGTGCTAGAACGCGCTAAGTCGTTTATGTCAGATGAACATTTTACGGTGGATGGGACACTGATCGAGGCCTGGGCCAGTCACAAAAGCTTCCGGCGGAAGGATGGGAAGGGCAACCCGCCAGAAGCGGGAGGGGATGTCGATTTTCACGGGGAGAAACGAAAGAACGAGACCCATGCATCGACGACCGATCCCGATGCTCGACTGTTCAAGAAATCCAAAGGCAGCGAGGCGAAGCTGAGCTATCTGGGACATGTATTGATGGAAAATCGTAATGGGTTGTTGGTGCAGACTTTTTTGACCGAGGCCACCGGCAGAGCGGAGCGAGAAGCGGCGATGCTGATGGCGGAAACGATCCCTGGCGGGAAACGCGTGACCCTAGGCGGCGACAAGAACTATGACACCCAGGAATTCGTCCGGGAACTGCGCGGAATGAACGTCACTCCGCACGTCGCGCAAAACGACACCTACCGTTCGAGCGCGATCGATCAGCGGACCGCGCGACATACGAGTTACGAAGTGAGCCAGCGGAAACGAAAACGAGTAGAGCAGTCGTTTGGGTGGATGAAGATGGTAGGGATGCTCAGGAAAGTGAAGTTACGAGGGATAGAGAAGGTGGGGTGGCTGTTCACCTTTACGGGAGCGGCCTACAATCTCTGCCGATTAAGAAACCTGATGGCCCGAGCCTGACCGGAGTCTCGCCACGGGCCAGTTGATCGCATCGCCCGCGATCCAAATCACTTCCTTGCCGAGCCTATAAAAACGTGCAATGCGAAATCCGCTGCCAAAGAAAGCTGAATTTTCAACAGCCTGCTAAGCCTTTTTCTTCCTTCCGGGCCGAACGCCCGCGAGAACTTTTCGAGCCTTCTCAATGTCGCGGGCCGACCATAGCCGGACTCTTTGAGTCGCCACTTCCACCACAAGCGGAGCCTTGATTACTCCGGCTGCGATAAGCCGCTGGATACTAGGCAGTGAGCGGCCTATCTTCTTGGCAGCTTCGCGTGTTGAATATTTACCTTTCACGAGATACCGTTATATCACATTAGATACGCGACGCCCAAGCGTTGCATATTGCGTTGCATACTGCGAGGCGAAAGGGGGCGAAATAGGGAGAATGACGGAGGCTGAAAACAAAGAGGATAGAGCCGAACAACGCGATTACGAATCGGCTGCTCTACCACTGAGCTACCTCGGCGCGTTTTATTTACGATAGCATTCGCGCGGCGGTTTCTGCAATTCACCAGACGGCAAACTTTCTTGACGCGAACCACAAAAAAGCGCCAGCGAACGTTGTTCACTGGCGCTGGCGAAATTTGAGGCGGATCCCGCCTTTTAGGCTACATCACGATTAGCGGTGGCCGCCACCATGCCCGCCACCACCATGGAATCCTCCACCGCCACGGGACCCTTCAGTGCCATGGGACCCACCGCCGCCATGGAAGCCGCCCCCGCCGCTGCGAAACCCGGACCCTCCATGAAAGTTATTGCCGCCGCGGAAGCGGCCGCCGGAGAAACCGCGATAGGCATAGCCGGGTCGGTTCGAGAAGCCGCGTGCGTAGGAGCCGCGTCCATAATACGGCCGGCCATACAATCCGCGCCCGTAGTAGCCACGCGGATAAAATCCATGACCGTAGTAGCCGTGGAACCAAGGACCGGCGCCGATGAAGATGCCGTTCACAAACCAATCAGAACCGTAGTAGCCGTAAGGAGCGCAAGCATAAGGATAGTAATCGTAGTAGCCGTAGTCGCAGACCGGAGCGGGACCATAAACTGGTCCATACACCGGCCCGACGCCAACCGCCACGCGGACTTGCGCCCTGGTGTTGCCTGCCACCGCTAAGAGCAAAAGCCCAAACAAAGCAACATATTTTAGATATCGCATTTGAGTAACCTGTCCCGGCCGACGCTGTGCCTGGCCGGTAAGCTTCCCGGCAGGGTTCGCCTGGGGAAGCGGCTGACAATTATTTAAACACGGGTATGGGGAGAAAGTTGCCAGGCATTAACTGCACGCAAATGCAAGAGTTAGCGTGGACTCGAGTTTCGCTATAATACTCGCCTGTTATGTTTTCCAAAAGGACATCCTGGAACCGGCACGAAAATGAACTGAGCCAGATGGTCGACCAGATGCGGGCTTCAGCGAAGCGAATCTCTGACTTGACTCTGTCGAATCCGACGGAATGCGGGTTTCTCTACGAGGAGAAGGAAATTCGGGATGCTTTGGGGTGCAACGGGATCGTCGAGTATCGGCCTGCTGCGTTCGG
>DATMZI010000070.1:0-10872 GCA_035607085.1 Candidatus Eiseniibacteriota bacterium
GGACTCGAGGGAATCCGCGCAACTCGTCGCCCTCGCCAAGGAAACCAATCGGGTGGACGGCGTCGCGCACAATCTCCGTTACTATCCGCTCTGCATCCAGGCCAAAGCGCTCGTCGACTCCGGAGCCATCGGCAAGGTCCGCCTCGTCCATGGCGGCTTCCTGCAGGACTGGCTCACCTATGCCACCGACTGGAACTGGCGCCTTGAATCCAAACTCGGCGGCGAACTACGCGCCGTCTCCGACATTGGTACGCACTGGCTCGACCTCATCCAATGGATCACCGGCGAAAAAGTGGAAGAACTCTGCGCAGACCTCGCCACAGTCGTTCCCGTGCGCCACAAGCCGCGCGGCCACGTCGAATCTTTTTCTTCCGCAAAGAACGTCGCCACCGATGAAATCCCCATTGAAACTGATGACTACGCTTCCGTGCTTGTCCATCTCGAACACGGCATCCACGGCGTCTTCACCGTTTCCCAGGTCAGCCCCGGCCGCAAGTGCGCCCTGAATTTTGAAATCAACGGCAGCGAAGGCTCGCTGTCCTGGAACGCTGAAGATCCCAACACGCTCTGGATCGGTCGCCGCAACGAACCCAACGGCAAGTTGATCAAAGACCCGTCCTTGCTCGGCCCCGCCGCCCGTCCCTACGCTGCTTATCCCGGGGGACACGCCGAAGGCTACCCCGACACCTTTGTCCAGCTGTTCCACGACTTTTACAACTACATCGCTGCGGGCGACTTCGATGCTCCTCGCCGCTTTCCTACCTTCGCCACCGGCCACGACGAACTCTTGCTCTGCGAAGCCATCCAGAAATCCGCCCGCTCCCGCTCTTGGACCAGACTCGAGTGGGACTGACGGCTGTGCGTTTGGTCATCCTTGCCTCTTGAGCTTCGAAGCCCCGTGATGCTCAGTGCGCCAGTGCTTATGGTGAGGAGAGTCTTCTGCTCTGCATAACCCGATCGCAATGCAAGTTTGGCCCGCACTATTGGTGACCCTGCAATTTGCGGCGGCGAACCCATCTTTCCGTGGCAGTCGCGTCGCTTGACCAGGCTCCCGGAACCTTTCTTACTCCGATTCCGTACCTAGTTTCATGCGCATGTACCCGAATCCATTTGGCGCTATTCTTCTTCTCGCCTCGCTCTTCGCGGCGACATCGTTCGCTCAATCGCCTTCGAAATCCTCGTCGACCATCCAAACCTGGATCACCGATGTCACCATCGTCTCTCCCGAAACCCTCGACCACGTCGCGGCCGGCACCGTCGTCGTCGAAGACGGCCGCATACTCCGCATCGATCGAAGCAATCCACCGCCCAGGCCTCCTGCCGGCACCACCGTAATTTCCGGCAAGGGCCAATACCTTATCCCGGGTCTCATCGATTCGCATGTTCACCTCGCTTCCGTCCCCGGCATGAACTCCGATCAACAAGCCGGCAAGTCGCAAATGATCGAAGCCTACCGCCGCCAACTTCCGCGTTCCTACCTGTATTACGGTTACACGACCGTCGTAGATTTGGCGGTCTTCAGCCAAAAGGTTCTGCAAGACGTTCGACAATCGCCCCTGCATCCCGATGTTTACGATTGCGGTGAATCTTTGCCCCTGGCCAACGGCTACCCTATGTCCTTCTGGCCGGCTGAACAGCGCTTCAAGCGATTTCCCAACTTTATTTACGACTCCGCGCAGGCTGCCAAAATTCCCAACGAGTACAAGCCGGAAGACCACACTCCCGCTGCGGACGTCGCCCGCGTCAAAAATTCCGGCGCCATCTGCGTCAAAACATTCTTCGAGCGCGGCTTCGCTGACAATTTCCGCTTGCCCGTAATCACCCCGGAAATGATCGCCGAGACGCGCCGCGCCGCCACGCAGTCCAATCTGGTGCTGTTCCTGCACGGCAATTCCTTCGAATCGCAAAAATTCGGCCTCGCCGGCAACGTCGACGTCATTGCGCACGGCATGTGGCACTGGAGAGACCGCGACCGAGTGCTCGACAGTGAGCCGCAACTGCCCGCCGAAATCAAAACCACTCTCGACGGAATCGCCGCTGCTCAAATCGGATATCAGCCCACCATCCAGGTACTCGAAGGAGAACGTGTCTATTTCGAGCCCGAATTTCTAGGGTCTCCGGACGTCGCCAAAGTTGTGCCCAAGGAACTCCTGGCTTGGTTCCGCTCGCCCGAAGGTCAATGGTTCGGCAATGAAATCAATGAAGATCACTTGCCCGCCGAACAATTTCGCAAAATCTACGACGAGGGCCCGCTCCGCCGCGTCCGCCAGGCCACAGCCTACCTCGCGCAAAAGGATGCCAACTTCGTTTTCGGAACCGACACGCCTTCCGGCCCCACCTACGGAAACCTTCCCGGCCTCAACGGCTATCTCGAAATGCAGCAACTCCACAACGCGGGCCTGTCCCTGACTCAAATCTTCAAGGCCGTCACAATCAACAACGCGCGCAAACTCAAACTCGATGGACAGCTAGGCACTATCGAACCCGGCAAAACCGCCAACCTCATTCTCCTCAACAAGTCTCCGCTGCAATCCCTCGACGCCTACAATTCCATCTCCACCATCTTCCTCCACGGCAAACCCATCTCCCGCGAATCGCTCTCCGCAACCTCAATTCAATGAATACGCCTCGAATCATCGAAGGCATCGTCCTATCGGCGGAAAGCTCCACGTGAAGGACGGTAATCAGCCCTTCAGCGTGAGCGGCTGCGAATCCTGTATGATTCTTGCCGATGATTTGTCCCGACCCGCCTGATCTCCAGCCCCTTGGACAAACACTGCTCTTTTCCCTGGTTGGCGCAGCCATCCTGCCCGCCGTGCAACTGATTTTTCCCCGCGCCACTGCACAAATTACCGCCCTCGCTTGGCGGACGCTCGGTGCGGTCGCCCATAAACGTTTCCTATGCGGCTCTGTCCTTTTCCTTGCAGTCGTCGTCTTACGTGTTGCTCTGCTCTCGCGCTTTCCCGTGCCCGTCCCGGGTATCCACGACGAGTTCAGTTACTTGCTCATGGCCGATACCTTTGCGCACGGACGACTCTCCAATCCGCCGCATCCGATGTGGATCAGCCTGGAAACTTTCCACGTCAACTTCTTTCCTCGCTACGCCTCGATGTATCCGCCCGCTCAAGGGATGATGCTCGCATGGGGCCAGCTTCTCGGCGATCCATGGATCGGCGTGCTCCTCAGCTGCGGCCTCATGGTCGCGGCGGTTTACTGGATGCTGCTGGCCTGGGTGCCATCACGTTGGGCGTTGCTCGGTGGCGTAATTGTGTGGCTCAAGTTCTGCATCACCAGCTACTGGATCAACAGCTACTGGGGCGGAGCCGTCGGAGCCGTTGGCGGCGCCCTTGTTCTCGGCGCACTTGCCAGGATTCGCCGCAAGCCCGCTATTCGTAACGCCTTTTTGTTGGCGCTCGGGCTCGCCATTCTCGCCAACAGCCGCCCCTACGAAGGCCTTCTGTTCAGCCTACCCGCCGGCCTCTATCTCCTCTATTGGCTGTTCGGCGCGGCGTGCCCGCGTTTCACCTCTTCGGCGCGCTGGAAGATCATTTTGCTCCCGATTCTCGCTGTTTTAACTGTTACTGCCGCCGGCATGGCCGCCTACAACCGCGATCTGACCGGGCACGCTATGCTTTTCCCGGAAACACTCAACGTCCGCACGTACCACACTGCCCCGATGCTTCTCTTCCAGGCCTCCAAGCCGCCGCTGCACTACCGCAATCAGCAGTTCGAAGAGTTTTACAACGGCTGGGAACGGGAGGAATACGACCACACTTGGGAAAGCGTGAAGTGCCTGACTTGGCTGAAAGCGGTCCGTTTTTTTTCGGCCTTCGGCTGGTGGGGAATGTTTCTTGCCGCACCGGGAGTTTATTACGTCCTTGGCAATCCTCGCATGCGGCTGCTTTGGATCATACTGGCACTGGTCGCAGCGGGCGCCTACGCCGTGGTTTGGTCCAATGCGCACTATGCGTCGCCAGTTGTAGGTATTGTGGTTCTTCTCTATTTGCAGTCATTGCGCTATGTACGGCCGATGCGCCGGAAAAGCTGGCGCTGGGGAGCGCTCCTCGCGCGAACGTCCATCCTGCTGCTTCTCGCTGACACCGGCACCGCTCTCGTGCGCAAGCAGTGCGACACCTTTTACTGGACCTGTCAGGGCGACGTCAGCCGTCAGGTGGTTCAGAGGAAACTCGAAGCGTTGCCGGGCAAACATCTGGTCATGGTGCGTTACGGCGAGGATCACAACATTCATGACGATTGGGTTTTCAACGGCGCGGACATCGACTCGCAAAGAATCGTTTGGGCACGCGAAATCGATGAAGATCAGGACGCCAAACTCTTCTACTACTTCCGTGACCGCAAAGTCTGGCTGGTCACGCCGGATGACGACAACAGCTACCTCGCTCCCTACACTCCGCCAACCGATCGCCGCGAGCATTAAAGAAAAATAGATACAGCAAGGTAATTAAATAACGAGGTAAGCGAAGAGAAGCTGACGACTCTCGTTACTTCGTTGCGTCGTTGCCTTCTGGGTTGATTTTCGTCGCGACCATCAAGTTGTTCAATCCCATCTCAAATGTCCGGTGAACCGTCGCGCCGAATCCCACCCGCTCAGCCATTTTCAAGACTTCGCCGACCGGCAAACGCTTCTGGTGCTCATCGCTTTCCATTTCGTCGCTGATCAAGTGAAATCCGTGCATCACGTTGAGCATCGGATCGACCAGAGCGGCGGGCCAAGTCATGATGAGCGAACCGCCCGGCACGAGAATGCGGAAGGCTTCGCGCAGCACGCCTTCGGGCTGTGTCAGATGCTCAAACACGGCGAGCATCACGACGTGGTCGAACTGCGCATCATCAAATGGCAGCCTAGCACGCAGGTCGGCATGAACGCGTTGCCAGCGGCCGTGCGTTCCGCTTTCGACTTGATCGTCGACGCCGACCCCCGTCGCAATCTTGTCCTCCGCAAAATCCAGGAAGGCCATTTCCAGACCGCACCCCAGGTCACATACCCGCGCATCCGGCTTCAGGTGGGGGTATGCCGCCCGGAACCTCATTTTTGCGATGAAGTGATCCAATTGCGTGTAAGCCATTTATTCGCCGGCGGCCCCAGGAGCATTTTTCTCTTCGGCGGAAAGATCGTAGTCGCCGATGTATGTTCCGCGGCTGATGCCTAGCATGCTCAAAAAAAACGAAGAAAAAATGATCTGCACGCCGAGGAACAGCCACATGGACCAGAACAGTACAGCGCGCACTTGCGCGAGGGGGCCGAATCCGCTGGCTGCCCATTGCCACACGATGTAAGCACAGCCTGCGAATCCAGCCACGAAAAGCAATCCGCCGAGCAGCAATCCTTTTTCCAGCGAAACGCGCTTCAAGACTCGTTTCAGTGAAACCGTGTTGCGATCAAAGCGCTCCGCGTAGCTGAAAACCTTCGCGAACGCACCGATGGCCAGGATCTGCGCGCCCAGCAGGGTAAATATCACGCCAAAGATCATGGTATGAATGTCGAGCACGACTTGGTGGCCGATCGCGCGCGGGCCCGGCAAAAGCCAGAACACCAGCGCAAGCCCCAGCGCCATCAATAATGCGCCGGGCAACAGGAACAACCAGTTCGGCGCGTACAGCAGCATGAATCGCAGATGCCGCCACCCGTCGCGAAAGCTTCGCAGGTGCGGCGGGCGTCCGCGCTTGTCTTTCCAGAGCGTGATCGGAATTTCGGAAGTCTTCGCGCCAATTTGCGCCGCCTTGATTACGAATTCCGATGCAAACTCCATTCCGCTGCTCCGCAAATCCATGCGCTCAAAAACATCGCGCGTAAAACCACGCATCCCGCAATGCGAATCGCCGATGCCGGAGCGGAACAACACGTTCAAGAGCGCGGTCAATCCCGGATTTCCGATGTATTTGTGGTGCCACGGCATCGCGCCGGGCTTGATTTCGCCTGCAAACCGGTTGCCCATGACCACTTCGCTGCCGCTGCGCCACTCGCTTACGAATCGCGGAACCTCACTAAAGTCGTAGCTGTCATCCGCATCGCCCATTACGATGAATGCGCCGCGCGCTGCGCGAATTCCTGTTTTCAAAGCCGCCCCATAACCACGTTGTGCCACCGGAACCACTCGCGCTCCGGATTTGTGGGCTATTTCGATGGAACCGTCCGTCGAGCCGTTGTCGGCCACCAGGACTTCGCCGCTTAGCCCGGCATCTTGGAAGGCTTTCAACGCTTTTTCAATGCAGATGCCGAGCGAATTTGCTTCATTCAGGCACGGTATCACCACCGACACGTCCACCGCCTCGGTGGCTGAGTCGGTCGCTGTTTGCGCCATCTGGGGATGTACAGTGGGAATGCGCTTAGTCTCCAGAAATTCACCTCAGGCGAACGGAATATTTGTTCGTGCACATGCCAATCGTACTCTCTGATGATTATGCGTGATTTGCTTTTTCGGGATTCGCCAGTATCATGGCGCATCTCAGAAAACCTGAGACCTTCATTGTCCACTACTTTAGATGCATCTTCCAGAGCTACAGCCCGTCCGACCCGCGGACGGCTGTTGCAAGTGCTCGGTATGTGGTTCGGAATCGCAGCGGCCATCGGCAATACGATCGCCGCCGGCATCGTGGCCGCGCAGGGCTACATCGCTGCGTTGTTGCCGGATCTTTGGCTTTTTCTCGGCGTGTGGATACTCGGCGGCATTTACGCGCTCTGCGGAGCGTCTTCTCTCGCGGAGCTCGGCGCCGCCATTCCGCGCAGCGGTGGCCAATACAACTATTCGCGCCGCTCGCTCGGGGAATATGCCGGCTTCATCGTGGGTTGGAGCGACTGGATTTCCACTTGCGGCACCAATGCAGTAGTCGCGCTAGTGATCGGAAACTACATAGGAGTGCTTTTTCCGGCGCTGGCGGGGCAAGACGCAACTATCGCGGTGGCGATTCTATTTGCCTTCGCTTTGCTGCAATGGCGTGGCATCAAATGGGGCAGCCTGGCCCAGTTGGTTACTGCAGCGATCAAGACCGGGGCGTTCCTGATTCTGGTTATAGCTTGCTTCGTCCTCGGCGGGCCTTCGCACCAGGCCGCGGGAAATTCAAATGCAGTTCCTCCCCTGCCGACCGGATGGCTGCTCGTCGCCGCCTTTATGATGGCGCTGCAAAAAGTAATCTACACGGTGGATGGCTGGGACGGAGTAATTTACTTCGGCGAAGAGGTCAAAAATCCGGGCCGTGATGTTCCGCGCGCCATTTTCGGTAGCGTTTTCTCCATCATAGGAATTTACCTCTTGCTCAGCGCCGCCGTTGCCTATGTTCTTCCCATGAACGAAATTATCGGCAACAAATTTGCCCTGGGCACAGCCGCCACGCGGATTTTTGGAGTCTATGGCGACCCGGTCATTCGTTCGATCATGCTGGTGTCACTGCTCAGCTGCATAAACGCTTGCCAGTTGTTTTCCACGCGCACTCTCTATGCTATGAGCAGCGACGGCCTGTTTTTCCGGGCTGCCTCTCGCGTGAATCCCGGCGGAACTCCGGTCCTTGCGCTCATACTGAGCACCGCTGTCGGCATGGCTTTCTGCATTTTCCAAAAATTCATCCGCGTGATTGACATGCTGGCATTTTTCTTCGTTGCCAACTACACCCTATCCTTCATTTCGACGTTTCGCCTGCGTTCTAAAGAGCCGGATTTGCCGCGTCCTTATCGCGCCTGGGGCTACCCGTGGACCACCGGCGCGGCACTCGCGGCTTCCCTGCTCTTCCTCGCCGGTGCCGTCTATACCGATCGTGTGAACACACCCTGGGCCTTAGGCATCCTCGTCGCCAGCTATCCTATCTTCCGAGCGGTGAAATTCCTGTCGAATCGCGCAGCGGCAACGTAACCTCTACTGCACCTTTTCCGCTATCGATTTCGCCTGCAGGAAATGCAGTAAGTAATCCTTGCCGCCCGTCTTCGAATCCGTGCCCGACATGTTGAATCCGCCAAACGGATGCGCGCCCACCATCGCGCCCGTGCATTTGCGGTTCAAATACAAGTTGCCGACGTGGAAAGCCTCTTCCGCCTTCTCCAGCTTCGCCTTGTTCTTCGAATACACCGCGCCCGTCAGCCCGAACTCCGTATCGTTCGCAATCTGCAGCGCCTCATCAAAATCTCTGGCCTTGATTACCGCCAGCACGGGTCCAAAAATCTCTTCCTGCGCAATCCGTGCTTTCGGGTTCACGTCAGCGATAATCGTGGGCTGAACAAAGTAGCCATCTCCGGGCGCGCGTCCGCCTCCCAGCACTACCTTGCCTTCCTTCTTTCCGATTTCGATGTAACTCAAGATTCCGTTCATCGCGCCTTCGCTGACCACCGGACCCATGTAGTTCGCCGGATCTTCTGCCGGCCCCACGGTCACTTTCTTTGCGCGCTCCACCAGCTTTTGCACAAACGCGTCGTACACTTTTTCCGTAACGATCGCGCGTGAACATGCGGAACACTTTTGTCCCTGATACCCGAAGGCAGCCAGCGCCACACCTTCAACCGCAGCGTCCACGTCGGCTTCGTCATCCACAACCGTCGCATCTTTGCCGCCCATTTCCAACACGGCGCGCTTGATCCATAGCTGTCCCGGCTGCCGTTTGCCCGCCGCTTCACTGATCAGCAGGCCTACGTCTTTCGAGCCGGTGAACGCAATGAACCTCGTTTTTGGATGCTTCACCAGCGCGTCGCCCGCAACTTCGCCCAGTCCGGTAACAAATTGCAGCGCCTGCTTGGGAATTCCCGCTTCGTATAAAATCCCCACCATCGTCGCGGCGATAACCGAAGACTCTTCCGAAGGTTTCAGCACCACCGTATTTCCCGCGACCAGCGCCGCAGCCGTCATTCCCGTCGCGATCGCCGCGGGGAAATTCCACGGCGGAATCGCCGCGCCAGCGCCCAAAGGGATGTACACCATGAAGTTGCGCTCATTCTGGTATGGCGTAACCTTGTGTGGCCCATTTAGCCGCAGCATCTCGCGCCCATAAAATTCCAGGAAGTCGATTGTTTCCGCGGCGTCGGCATCCGCTTCCGCCCATGACTTGCCCACTTCGTAACAAATCAGCGCGGAAAGTTCGAACCTGCGTTGACGAATGATACTTGCCGCACGAAATAACACTTCCGCGCGCTGCTCCGCCGGCACTTTCTTCCATGTGGCGAAATACGCGTGCGCCGATTCGATCGCCTGCCGCGCCTGCTCCGCGCTCGCACCCTGCACAATGCCGATTACCTGCGACGGGTGCGACGGATTCGTGGACTTGATCTTCTCCGCCGTGTGCACTTCCTGCCCGTCGATGTGCATCGGGTATTCGCGGCCAAATTCGCTCGCCACTTTCTTCAGCGCCGCTTCCATAGCCGCTTTGTTCTCGGCCTTCGCAAAATCCACGAACGGCTCGTTCGCAAATTCCGCCTTGTGCAACTTCGCTTCCGCCGTCGCCATGTTCGTTCCTCCGCCCATCGCAAATATCTAGTTTACAGCGTGGCTTCCGGTTCTCGCTAGCGGGCCTGGCGCTGTTCAGAGTCGGGTACTTCGGTCGAGCGTTCTAGGCTGTGAGTTCGGCTAAAGCCTCGCCAAAGATTCGCGTATGCAAGTCCACGTCCGCGGCGGTAGTCGCCGGGCACATAAGCGCCATGTTGTGAAATGGTGTCAGTAGAACACCGCGATTGAGTGCGTATAGATGCAGCAACCGTTCCAATTCAAAATCCGCTACCGCGGCAGACTCACCGCCATTCCGCGATGGCTTTTCGGAAAAGTGATACTCCGCTCGGGCGCCTAGCTGAATTACGTTCCACGGCAGTGCACCTTTCTTGATCTCGGCCGCCACCCCATCGTTGAAACGCTTCGCCAGCGGGGTCATCGCCTCGTAAGCCTTGGTCGTAAGAACATTTTCCAGCGTTGCGCGCATCGCCACCAGCGATAGTGCATTTCCCGCCAGCGTCCCACCGATCCCGCCCACGTCGCAGTCCTCCAGCGCAATTCGTGCCGAAATCCGCTGTGCTACTTCTTCCGTCACACCATACGTCGAGCCCGGAATCCCACTTCCGATCGGCTTGCCAAACACCACAAAGTCGGGATCGAGTCCCCACGCCTTCGTGCAGCCGCCCGGTCCCGCACAAATCGTGTGCGTCTCATCTGCGATGAACAGCGCCCCATACTTGCGCATCAGTTCCCGCGCCGATTGCCAATAGCCGGCGTCCGGCAAAATAATTCCAACGTTGGTCATCGCCGGCTCGGCCAGCAGCACTGCCACATCGTGATGCTTCAGTTGATCTTCCAGGGCATTCAAGTCGTTGAACTCCACCACCCGCGTCGTCTCCGCCGGGTTCACCGGCGGCCCGATGTTTCCGCGCCGCGGCCCGACTATGCCGTCATGCAGCCCCGCAAACGACTCGTCCACTGTCCCGTGATAACAGTAGTGATAGACCAGAATCTTCGGCCGCTGCGTAATCTCCCGCGCGATTCGAAGCGCAAACCGATTCGCGTCCGTTGCCGTTAGCGCGAACTGCCAGTAGGGCAAACCGAACCGCCGCTTCAGTTCCTCCCCAACCCACAGCGAATCCTCGGTCGGCAACATCAAGGTAATGCCTTCGCGAACCCGCTTCACAATGGCAGCGGCGACCACATCCGGCGAATGTCCCGTCATCGCGCCCGTGTCGCCCAGACACAAGTCCACATACTCGCGCCCGTCCACATCGGTAAAATGCGCGCCCTTCGCCTTCGCCACAAACACCGGGAACGCTCCCGCCCACTTGTTCATCCAGTTCATCGGCACGCCGCCGAGCAGCGAACGTTTGGCCCGCGCGTACAGCTCCGCCGACTGAGGATGTTCCGCAACGAACTTCCGCTCTTCTCGGTGACTCAATTCAAG
>DATMZI010000136.1:0-59264 GCA_035607085.1 Candidatus Eiseniibacteriota bacterium
TACTTAGGATCGCGGAGCTGCTTGTGACCTCGACTCTGATGGCACTATTCCTTCTTGCTATGCGCCGCAAGTTTCGCCGATAAACTCTGCCTAACGTCCCGCTCTGCCTACCACCCGACGTGTAGCAGTTTCCCCTCAGCGCGTACTACCCCCTCCGCGCGTTGACGGGCGAAGGAAAAGCGGCAATACTGGCGCGTCGTCGTTGGAACGCGACGGAATCCTTTTTCGATCAAAAAAAGATGATTGGACAACTGCGCGGAAGGCTGACGGACAAACGGCCGACCCAAGTGATGGTGGATGTGGGTGGTGTCGGCTACTTAGTAGCGGTGCCCCTTTCGACGTACGCTGCTCTCGGCGAACTGCACACGGAAGTGACTCTGCTAATTCACACCCACGTGCGAGAAGACACGCTGGCGCTGTACGGATTTCTTTCTTCGCGCGAAAGACATTTTTTTGAATTGCTGCTGGGCGCGTCGGGTGTGGGGCCGTCACTGGCGTTGAAGATTTTGTCGGGCATGAACGTGGAAGAACTGGTGCCGGCGATTCGCGGAGGCGACGTCGTGCGCCTCACGAGAATTCCGGGCGTAGGGCGCAAGACGGCGGAACGCATGGTGGTCGAGCTTAAGGACAAGCTCGAAGCGGTGACGGTGGCCGAAGAAAAACAGACGGCGTCGAAAGCGGGAGTGGAGGCGGATGTGGTTTCGGCCCTGACGAATTTGGGTTACGACGGGCGGCAGGCGGAGAGCGCAGTGGCGGAGGGGAAGCGCGCAGCGGGCGTAGCAAGTTTTGAGAAATTGTTGAAGGCAGCACTGCAGGCGTTAGCAGCGCCGCAAGGGCAGAGCGCGCGGTCGGGGTCGCCGGAACGCGGGCTGTGATGGATTGAGCGTTGAAATCCTTGGTGACGCCGCGCCTTGCCTCAGGATGACGGCTTTATGCTGTGAGATCGGCAACGACGAATTGCGGATGGGACGGCAAAAGGGATGACGCAGAGAGAGCGCGACATGCGCGAGAGATCGGAGAGAATCGTTTCGGGCGCGGCATACGATGAGGATGTGCGGCTTGACGCGAGCGTGCGACCAAAGACACTGGCGGAATACATTGGCCAGAAGCGGGTGAAAGAAAATATTTCGATTGCGCTCGAAGCGGCGCGGAACCGCGGAGAAGCGCTGGATCACGTTTTGTTGTATGGCCCGCCGGGATTAGGGAAGACGACGCTGGCGCAGATCATCGCAAATGAATTGAATGTGCCGATCAAGACCAGCGCTGGGCCGCTGCTGGAGCGCAAGGGAGATTTGACGGCGATTCTGACTTCGCTGGAAGGTCGCGAAGTTTTTTTTCTGGATGAGATCCACCGTCTGCAGGCTGCGGTGGAAGAAGTGCTGTATCCGGCGATGGAAGATTTCCGCGTGGACCTGGTGATCGGGCAGGGGCCGGGAGCACGGATTCATCCGTTTCATCTGAACCATTTCACGCTAGTGGGAGCGACGACGCGCGCGGGATTGATCACGGCGCCACTGCGTTCGCGGTTCGGCATCGTGCACCGGCTGGATTTTTACGAGCCGCAAGATCTGCTGATCATTTTGAAGCGGTCGGCGAAGATTTTGAACATCGAGATGGAAGAGGGCGGGGCGGAAGAGATCGCGCGGCGGTGCCGCGGGACGCCGCGCATCGCGAACCGGCTGTTGCGGCGCGCGCGGGATTTTGCGGAAGTACGGGCGGACGCGAAAATTACTCGTAACGTCGCGCAGGAAGCGCTGGCAATGCTGGGCGTGGATGACAACGGCCTGGATGAAGTGGACCGCAATTTGATGCTGGCATTGCTGGACAAATATGGCGGCGGCCCGGTGGGGGTGGGGACGCTGGCGGCGGCGCTCTCCGAAGAAGAGGATGCGATCGAGGAGATGTACGAGCCGTACCTGATGCAGATCGGGATGATTGACCGGACGCCGCGAGGGCGAGTGGCTACACATCGGGCGTATGAGTATTTTGGTCGAGAGCTACCGAGGCGGCAGTCGCGACTGTTTTAAGGCGTTCGCCTTGTTTCGTCCGTCAACAGTCGTCGGTCCCAGAGAATAGACACGGAACGTAAGAAAGCCGGTCGTCAAAATCAGTGAAAGCAGTTTACTTATCGCTGGGATCGAATTTGGGGGACCGCGAGGGGAATTTACGGGCGGCCATAGAGGCGTTGCGTGGGGCACGAGTGCGTGTCGGCAAGGTGTCGTCATTTTACGAGACGGAGCCGGTGGACTATCTGGAGCAGCCGTGGTTTTTGAATTGTGTGGTGGACGGAGAGACGGCGGTTCCGGCACCGGAGTTGCTGCGCGCGTTGCGGGAGATTGAGACGCGAATCGGGAGCAAGAAGGAGTTCGCGAAGGGTCCGCGGCTGCTGGACATTGACATCTTGCTGTACGGGGACGACACGATTTTGACGGCGGAGTTGCAGGTGCCGCATCCGCGGATGCTGGCGCGGAAGTTTGTGCTGGAGCCGCTGGCGGAGATTGCGCCGGAACTGAAACATCCCTCGTGGAGCGGTACGGCAATGGAGATGCTGGCGTGCACGGGCGATCGGAGCCGGATTCGGAAGGTGTGAGCAGAACGAGTGCAGGCCTAAAGCCGGCACTCACCTGCGTCGGGCTTAGAAGCAAAGGGCGCCCGCCTTAGAAGGCGGCCGCTACAGAAGCAGGTCAGGTGGTGCGGTGGATGAGCAGGCGGTGCAAGGTCAGAGTTTTGGGGTCGAGGGCGTCTAGTTCGATGAGGGAGAGGCGGCCCTGGTTGATCTGGCGCCAGCGGTAGACGCCGGGCTCGGTTTCTTCCTGGATGCGGCCGCTGGGATTGCGGAGAAATTCCGAAGCGTCGTCGCGCGAAGCGACTTCGCGATAGCCGGGGCGGGCGAGAGCTTCAACGACGTAGCTGCGTAGCAACTTATTCCAATACTGATGAAAGAGATCGCTGGAGGCGAAAATGTCGCTCCAGGCGACTTCACCGCCGTAGGCGACGACTACGCCAACCACATGTTCGCCCTTGAGGCCCGAGGTGGCACGCGCGAAGCGGCGCTGGATTTCTCCGACGTAATTGTCGGCAGAGCCGCGGACGGTGCGTGATTCATAGATTTTTTGATAGGACTCGGTGGGCGCGTCGTTAGCAATGGTGCGGGAAATAGTAGGGGCAGCGAGCACGGCTGGAGGGGGTGGCGGAACTTTCGTGGCCGGGCTAGCTGTAGTGACCTCGACATTTGCGGTAGTGCCGGCGCGGACGGCGCTCCAGACTTTGCCTTGATCGCTTTCCAGGGCCGCTTGTTCGCGGACGCTCGGATGGACAATGGTCTTGGCGTCAGTGAAGTTCGCGCCGGCGGACCAGCGGCCGTGTTCGACGCAAAAGACGTCGAGAGGAAGAGGTTCGGCGCCGACGGGGACAAGACGGTCTTTGCCGATAATGCGGTCCTGTTTGCCGCCGCTGACAAGTTCTCCGGCGAGGAGCAGGAGCGGGCGCTTGCTGCGGTTGATGAGGACAAGTTGGTTGACGGAGGCTCCCGTCGAATATGTGGGGCGGATGATGCCGTCGCGGCCATCGCGATTGCGGGCCATGCCCTCGGAGCCTTGTTCCCGGACGACTACTTCGCCGGACGCGAGGCCTTCGTCGAGGGTGAGGAACCCGTTGGTGTCGTGGTCGTTGGAGCTGATTACCGGGAAGACGGTTAGGTTTTCATAGGTAATCGGCTCGAGGAGGCGCCAGTCCCCGGAGGGTTTGCCGGGTGGCGGGGCGGAGGGATTGGCAGAGAACACGAAGCCGAGGGCGCTGCCGGACGATATGCCGAGCAGGCCAGCAAGTAGAGATGCGAGTAGGTTGCGATCCATGGTGAGCCTCCTGTGGCGGCTGCGAGCGAGCCGCTGCATGGGTAGAACGCGGCGGGCGGGAAACCTTGCAGGCGGAACTGTCCGATGACGGAAGAAATAAGGGGAAAACCGTGTTGCGGCTTACATCTGGCAACCTGAAGGCCGGGGAGGGCCGGCGCCGGACGAAACGAGACAAGAGGAAAAAGACAAACGAAAAGGACAAACGAAAAGGACAAACGAAAAGGCCTGGGTCTAAAAGACCGCTATTACGACTAGCGGTTGGGGTCGCCTAGATTACCTAAGGGTTTTTGCCGCTTGTTGCGGGAGAGTTCGGATTCCTGGCGCTCGTATTCGGCGAGTTCTTCTTCGGTATAGGAGTAGGAATCGCGGGAAGCAAACATTGAATTGGTGCGGGCCGCCTGGCGCTTCTTTTTGCGAAGGCCGCCAAATTCATAACGGACCTGACGCAAGGGCGCGTCAATGGCTTTTACTTCGACGAGCAGGTCGCTGACTTTTTCGAGGAAGTCGTGCAGGTGGTATGGGCGGATGACGTAGGGGAGCTTGGCCTGCTCGAGCTGGCGCACGAATTGGCTGCCGGTCATTTCGGGTACGAGAAACAGGCAGCGAATGCGGCCTCCGTCTTCGACGGGCACGGCGGCGAGTTCGCGGAGCATCAGAAAACCAGGCGAATCGATGCCCAGCATATCCACGTTGGCGATGACCAGCGACCAGACGCCTACGCGGAGTTCGGCCAGGAGCTGCTTCGGGTCGGCAGTGATGCGGACGCGCCAGCCTTCGGAATCGAGCACCTGGCGCAGGGCCAGGGCGGAGGGTCCTTCTTCATCGAGGACGAGGATGTTTACCGGTAGGGGTTCAAGCTGAGTAGGGGACGCCATTTTTGGAGTATAGGCGGCCGGGACGTGCAACGGAGCCGCATAGAGTGGGCGGCGGCTTAAGGGGCACCTGTACCGAAGGGCGGGTGGGTCGGAAGCTGAGAGCAATTCCTCAGTGGCTAAAAGCCGCATTTTGCACGCGCCCTGACCTGTGGGAGCTGTGAGGCTCCGACCCCCAAAATGCAACTTCGCTATTATTGCCCGACGACCAGGCCGCTGCCGGGGCGGATGCGTTTGAGGGCGGAGCCGTCCCAAAAGATGCGGTAGATGGCGGCGTTTTTGGCGGCGTCGTGGGAGGTGAAGAAGATCTGTATGCCGTCACGCGACCATTCGGGCGCCACCGCGTTGAGATTCGGAGCGGTTAGCAGGACGCGGCGCTTGGATCTAATTTCGAAAAGAAAGAGGTTGCTGGTGGCGCCGGCCGAAGCAGCGACGGCGAGCAGATCTGAGTTTGCCGAACAGATGCGCAAGGCGTCGGTGGGGGCGATTTGGAATAAGCTGCCATAAATTTCGTGCAAGTCCATTGAGGAAGGCGGGCTTTCGGTTTTGAGGAAGTAGAGTCGGGAGGCGTCGGTGGCGAGGACGGTGTGGACGTCCTGCCAGCCGTGCAGAGCGAGGACTGGAGTGGTGGCGAGTTGGACAGCTTTGTCGGGCGCGTTGGATAGTGTGGTCCATGCGTGCAAAGCGCCGTCGGTAAGTCTGAGGAAAGCGATCTGCGAGTCGTCGGGGGACCAAAAGGCGGATTGGGCCTCTCGGATCAGGTCTGCGGATTTGCCGGTGGTGGCGTCATAGACAACGACCGTGCGGTCGCTAGCGGAGTCTTCGCGAGTAAAAAGCAGGCGCTTGCCGTCGTGGGAGAGCGAAAGCTGCGAGCCTTTGGTAGCGACGAGTTTCCCTGATTCGCCGCGGGCCAGCATGACTTTTCCCGCGGGATCAAGATAAGCGACGGCGACAGGCGGCTTAAAGTTGGTGATGCCTGGAGGAGTGACTTTCTTTTTGTCGGGATCGTCGTCGTCGAGGTTTTTCTGCTTGAACTCGGGGAACTGGTCGGGGGCGATTTTGGCGCAGCCATGAAGCTCGCCAATCTGGGCGTGGGTGACGAGGACGCGGAAAGAGTATTTGGAGTCGGACATGTTGTCCGAGCAGGCTTCGCGGGAGACGCGGACGGTGACATCGACCTGGGTGGCAGTGTCTTTGGCGTGGTAAAGCCAAGCTTCGGTGGCACCTTCCTGCTCGATCGAGACGGGGTCGAGCGGGATCGGAGGGTAGCCGACGCGTTCGAGACGTTCGGCGCCCTTCATACCGATGCGGAGACTCCAGAAGGGCTCGGTGCCGCTGGCGATTAAGAGGATGGGGTAGTGCTTCGATTGAGGGGCGGGCGGCGAAGGTGCTGGTTTCTTCTGGTTCGACGGGGTCGGAGCGGGTTTAGCGGGCGGCGTTTGCGAAAAGGCCGGGGAAACAGCAGAACTCAGCGCGAGCAAGAATGCACAACAGGCGATTGGCCGGGGCAGCATGACGTCTTGCGGATCCTTGGATGGCCTGAGGATTAGAGCAAATGGAGGAAAGGAAGGCAAGGCGAGAGAGCCGCGCGATCGCTGGCGAGCTGGTCGCGTTATCGAAGGCGAAGAAAATACGAAATAGTTCTTGACAAAGCGAACAAAAGGCGAAACACTCATCGGGTTTCGAGGTGGGCTATGTCCCCAGTGTTTCGTTCCTTTCCTACCCCAACGACGACGGGCTTTGCGGCTCGCCGGCGCGCTCGACTATCCTCAGCTTTGCTCTTTCCTGTTAGCCCTGAACGTAGCCCGAACCACCGGGCCGAGGAGCTTGCCCCTCTCTCAGGCCTGGGCAGCAGCGCTCTGGACAGTGTTCGTTCAGGGTTTGTAAATGCAAACCCTGAAACCCGCAAGGCGGATTGCCCTCCGCCTGCGCCGCTGGATCGCGACGAAGCAAGTTGTGATGCTCCGGATTTCCAGAAGACTGCTGTTGCTGTACCAGATGCGGTAGAAGGCGCTCCGGCGCCGCTGGTTGGCATTGCCCGCCTCGCTTCGATTTCACCGATGGCGCCAACGCGGCGCAAGTCGGAGGAACGGCCGGAATATTTCTTCTTGCCGGTGAAGTCGCTTTTGAACCGGTGCGAGTCGAATCGCGTGCCGTTTGACTGGACGATTAATCCCTACCGCGGATGCGAGTTTGCGTGCAAATACTGCTACGCGCGGTATACGCACGAGTTTATGGAGATGGACGGAGCTGCGTTTGAGAAGAAGATCTATGTGAAGAAGGACGCGGCGGTGCTGCTGGCGCGGGATATCGCGAAGAAATACAAATTTGAAGTTGGCAGAGGCGGAGCGCCGGAACATATTGGGATTGGAACGGCGACGGATCCGTATCAGCCGGCGGAGCGGGAGTACGGTGTGACGCGGGCGTGCCTCGAAGAGCTGGCGAGGCACGAAGGGCTGAGCGTTTCGATTACGACCAAGTCGAACCTGATAACCCGCGATATTGACTTGCTGCAGGAGATCGCGGAGCGTTCGCGGCTCTGGGTGGACATGACGGTGACGACTTTGCGGCCGCGCTTGGCGCGAGTGCTGGAACCGCGCGCGCCGCGTCCGGATTTGCGCTTGGCGGCAATCCAGAAATTGCGCGAGGCGGGCATTGCGGTTGGAGCGATGGCTTCGCCGCTGCTGCCGGGGATTACCGATCGCGAAGGAGAATTGGAGGCTGTTGCGGAGGCTGCTAAACAAGCCGGAGCGCAGTGGTTCGTTTCTGGAGTGTTGTTTCTGATGCCGTCGTCAGCGAAACAGTTTTTGCCGTTTCTGCGGGAGAAGTTCCCGCGACTGGTGCGGCAGTATGAAAACTGGTATGTGCGGAACGCCTATGCTCCGGAACCGTACCGGCTGAAAATTGCGGGGCGGGTGGCGCGGATCAAAGCGCACCTGGGTATGACGGCGAGGCCGTGGCAGGAGATGCAGCGGCCTGTGACGCCGCAAGCGCAGCTTTCGTTGTCGCTGGCGGGATGATCGCGGCTTCGAGGGCACCGGAACCACGCGGCTAGGGAACGATGATGCGCGGTTCTTCGCGTTTTAGTTCTTCGGCTTGCGGGAATTGGCGGCGCAGAAATTCGATAAAGCGGCGGGAACGGGGGCGGCCGTTCGAACGCAGCAGTCCCATGCGGTAGAGAAAAACGATCACCTGAAAGATCGCAGCGTCTTTTAGCGCAGCGGAGTTGCCGCTTTCTGCGGCTTTTTGCTTGATCTCGGTGAGAAACTGGGAAAGTGCGAGATAGAGATCGCGTTGTACGGGGATATCGGGAATCTTTTCATAGAGCAGGCCGCTTTGAAGCGTTTTGTAGGTCGCAGCCAGGGCGGCGAGAGAAGCGGCGACGTCCGGGTCCGCGGTAGTCGATTGGATGCTGGCAAATTTGGCGGTTTGGAATGCCAGCGCCGCCATCAATTGTTGATGGGTGTGGAGAATATCTTGCGGGATGCGCTCTTCGAGGAACGGCGTATCTTCGGGCAGGGTACGTTGGTGTTGGTCTTCGTAACGATGTGCAACGACGAGATAAGCGCAATCTGGCGGACAGCTGATGGTGACTTCGCGCTCGGTGCCGCAGCAGACCGCGCAGATTTTTTCGCCCTTGGCGGGGCAGAAGCGCGCGCTTTTGCGCTTCTCGCAGATAGGACAGTTCAATCGGTTCCCCCCGGGACTGCAGCGAAACAGGAAACTTGATCGCAAAGCGGCAGAATACGACGGGCTGGAGCGAAAAACAAAATGCACGCTCCGGCCGGAATGGGCGAACGTTCACGCCATGATGACCTTGTTGTGGAAGCGGCGTGCGGCAATGATCAGGAGAAAGGCGCCGATAGCAAAAAGAGCGAGGCCGTCAAGCCAAAGATGTCGAATGCCAGCGCCGCGGAGGATCACGCCGCGAGTGATGTTGATGAAGTAGCTCGCCGGGACGAAGTAGCTGATGACGTAGAAGACTTTGGGCATGGTTTCGCGCGGGAAAATGTAGCCGGAGAAGAAGATGCTGGGCAGGATGGTCAGAAAGGCCAACTGCATGGCTTCCGATTGGGTGTTGGCCCTACTGGAAATTAAAATGCCCAGCGAAAGCGAAACAAAGATGTACGGCAGCGACAAAAAGGCCAACAGAATCACACTGCCGTGAATGGGAACGTGAAAGGCAAAGCGCATGAAGGTGAGGATCAGCAGCAGTTCCAAAAAGCCGATGCCGAGGTAGGGAAGCAGTTTGCCCAGTAGCAGGCCCATGGGCCGAACCGGCGTGACGAAAAGTTGCTCGAGTGTGCCGCGCTCTTTTTCGCGGACGATGGAGAACGCGGTGAGAAACGTAGTGACGTTCAGCAAAAGGATTGCGGTGAGGCCGGGAAGAAAGAAATTTGGCGAGCGTGAATCGGGATTGAAGAGCAACTTGGGGCGCATCTCCACGGCCAAGGAAGTGCTATTCACCAAAACGCGACGCAAGGATTCATCGAGGCCGATGGCCGTCGTCACGTTAATGGCCTGGCCGGCTACAGAAGAGTCAGAGCCATCAATCAGCACCAGCACTTGCGCGCTCATCTGGTGCAGCAGCCGGTCGGAATAATCCACGGGAATTTTGATTCCGACGCGCGCCTTACCTCCGACGATCATGTTATTCATCTCGGCGTCGCTGTTGACGTAGCGGACGACGTGAAACGTATCGGAGTTTTTCATGCGGTCAAGGAGTTCGCGGCTTTCCTTGCGGCCATCGGCGTTGAAGACGACGGTGTTGATCTGGCGGATGTTGGTATCGATGCCGTAGCCGAGCAGGAGCATCTGCAGCAGAGGAATAATCAGCGAGAAAAAGAGCGTTCCGAAATCGCGCCGGACGTGGAGTGTTTCTTTGTAAAAGACGGCGCCGAATCCGCGAAAAATATCACGCACGTTTCGCCTCGGTCTGCTCCGCGGAGCCTTCCTGATGATTTCCGTTAGCTTGGTTCTTGTAGGTCAGCTCGACGAATACGTCTTCGAGGCTGGCCGCGAGGGGGCGAATCTCGCCAACCGCAGCGCCCTGTTTGGAGAGTTGCTGCAGGAGCTCGTCGAGATCGAGATGGTCGTCGATCAGGGCGTGAATGGACTGCCCAAAAATCGTGGCGCTGCGTACTCCCTTGATTTGCCGCGCATGTGCGAGGGCGCGTGTGACCTCAGGGGTGGTGATTTCAACTCGAATGGTACCGGCTGGTTGGACGTCGGGCAGTTCGCGGAGTGAATTGGGAGTGCCGTCGGCGATGAGCTTGCCGTAGTAAATGTAGGCTACGTGGCTGCAGCGTTCGGCTTCGTCCATATAGTGCGTGGTTACGAAAAAAGTGATGCCGTGGCCGGAAAGTTCAAAAAGCAGATCCCACAACTGGCGGCGCGCAACGGGGTCGATGCCCGCGGTCGGTTCATCAAGAAAAAGCAGCTTGGGTTCATGCAGCATGGCACAACCGAGGGCGAGGCGCTGCTTCCAGCCGCCGGAAAGTTGGGCCGCGAGGCGGTTCAGGTACGGGCCCAGACCGTTCAGCTCGACGACTTCCTGGATGCGAGTTTTCAGGCGCTGGGCGGAAAGACTGTAGATGCGTCCATAAAATGTGAGATTTTCCGTGACCGTAAGATCCGGGTACAGGCTGAAATTCTGCGACATGTAGCCGATCCGTTCGCGCACCTGTTCCGAGTCGGTGCGCACGTTTAGCCCCTCCACGGTGGCTTCGCCGCCACTCAGCGGGAGCAGGCCGGTCAGCATTTTGATGACGGTGGTTTTTCCGCTGCCGTTGGGGCCGAGAAAGCCGAAGATTTCGCCCTTGGCGACTTCAAAGCTCACGCCTTTCACCGCGGTAAATTTCCCGAAGCTGCGCACTAGCTCGCGCGCAGAGATCGCCGGATCGGTTGCCGGCGCGCCTGCGTTCGTGTTTGCTGTTTGCGCGGTCACTGGCCTGATATTCCGCTCTTGAGTTTCACATCGGCCGCCATGCCGGGCAGCACGTGACGCGTGGAGTCATTGATGCGAACCTTTACGCCGAACACCTGGTGCACACGTTCTTCGCGGGTTTGCACGTTGCGCGGCAAGAACTCAGCCTGCTGGTTGATCTGTTCAACCAGCCCGTCGAAAGTCTGCTTGCCCGCCGAATCCACGGTGACTTCCGCTTTGTCGCCAACTTTTACGCGGTTAATCTCGGTTTCCGGAATGTAGACGCGAACGTAAATCTCATCGCTTTCGAGCAGCGTAGCCACTGGCATGTTTGGGCCGATCAAGTCGCCGGGTCGAACGTCCAGCACCTCAACGGTGGCGGCGGTGGGAGCGACCACCTGGCGTTCGCGAAAACGTGCTTCATCGAATGCCAAAGCCGCCTTGGCCGCGTCGATGTCTTCGCGGCGATTGCCGCGCTGCATCATTTCCAGCGTAGCCTTCGCTTGTGCGTAGTGCGCCTGCGCACTCGCGATTTCCTCCGGGCGATAGCCGCGCTTCAATTCGTCCAGCTTGTGCTGGAGGCTGGCTCTCTGCGCGACGGCCATTTTCCAGTTAGCTTCGGCGGTGTCGCGTTGCTGTTTTGAGACCAGATCCTTTTCCGCCAGGGCCTGGTAGCGCTGGAAGTCCAGCTGCGCGCGAGTTTCGTCAGCCGTGGCGCGATCGAAATCGGCTTGCGCGGCGGCGATATCTTCCTTGCGGTAGCCATTTTTTCTCATATCGAAATCGGCTTGTGCTTGCTCGGCGGCGGCGCGAGCCTGGGCAATTTCTTCCGGACGATAGCCGCGCTTGGCTTTCTCCGCACTGGCGCGCGATTGCTGCAGCGAAGCCAGCAGCTCGTGGTCGTCAAATGTAATCAGGAGCTGGCCGGCTTCCACATGATCGCCTTCGCGGACCAGCACCTTATCAATGCGGCCGCCCACCTTGGAGCCTACGCGAATGTTGCGCGCTTCAACGGTTCCGGAGCCTTGCATGCCCGTCTCTTTGTGAAACCAGCCGCCGTAGAGCACGCCTACCGAGAAGACTGCGGCGACAATCACCGCCACAATCAAAATACGTTTCGCCTTCATGTCCTTTTCACCGTGCCTGTCTTTTTCGCGGGGTTGCTCTGCGGTTTTATGCCGATACCGTCCCACAGCAGATGTACTGCGGTCCCAATGCGCTCCGGCAGCGTCCCATCGCCCAAGAGCGACCAAAACATCAGCGTTCCAAAAACCATCTGGCGCCACGCCTGCGCAATTTCTTCCGCGGGCAAGTCGGTCCGAATTTCACCCCGTTCCTGACCGTGCCGGATCAGCCGGCCAATCAGCGCGCGATTCCGGTCGTGAATTTGCAACATCGCGCCGCGAACCGGCACCGATGACAGATTTGCTTGCAGCAGGGCGCGCACGATAGCGGGATTGCGAATCGGCTCCTCGGTCATGCGCAGCACCAGGGTGCGAAGCACTTCCGGCATGGGCCGATCGGATTTCTGCGCTTCATTGACGACGGATTCGAGCTTGGAAAGCTGCATTTCGCCGAACGCCATCAGGATGTGCTCTTTGCTGGGGAAATAATTGAAGAATGTGCCTTTGCCGACGTCGGCGGCCTCGGTGATGTCCTCGACGGTAGTTTCGGCGTAGCCTTTGCTGGCGAACAAGGCCAGTGCGGAGCGAAACAGCCGTTCGCGAAGCTCTGCGCTGCGACGTTCGCGCCGGGAAACAACGGCTGGATTTAAAACGCCTTGCTGCGGTGGAAGCGAAAATGAGTCAGCACGCGACATGACCTATGCTCATAAATGACTATAGGTCACCAGGATGAGGATTTCAATGAAAAAGCTTCTTCCGCAACCAGCGCGGAAGAAGCCGCAAAGCTTTCAGAAATGGTCGGTACTACTTGAGCGAACCCGGGTCAGACAGGTTTTTCGGCGTCTTCTTGTTCAAGTACGCGACCATATTTTGCGCCGAAACCGGTACCGGCACCGTGCCTTTGAAGACAATGCCCTGAGCTTCCACTTTCTTTCCATAAAGCGCCTCATTGGCGCTGTTGTCGGGCCGCACGGTGGAGCCTGCCAGCGAGATGCCGGCAAACAAACCCCGCGCGCGCGAGTACGTCAAAACTTCGGCTCGCAAAGTTACGTCTGTCGAAGCTTCCGCGTTGCGCCCCTTCGGCCCCGCCGCCGCTGAAGCATCGCCGCCGAGTTTCACCTTGCTGGACAGAATAGAGCGAGCGCCGCGCGGATTCATTACCAGCAAGACGAAGTCCGTCGCCTGTCCGCCCAGTTGGAAGCCAATGCTGGCGCCTTCCAATGCCATCATCGTCGGTGCGCTCCAGGGCCCGGTGAAATGCTCACCGGTGCGGCACACCATCGCGCCGCGTCCATAGCTTCCGCCTACGATGAAAGCTCCCTTTACCACGGACGGATAGATGATGATGCATTCGGCTTTGTCGATCAGGTCCTGGGGAATGTCGTCCGGAATATCCATGATTTCCTTGATCACCGTGCCGCAGTTCTCAAGCCGCTTGTTTTCCTTCTTGTCGGACTGGTCGTTCGCGCTGAGCGGCAATGCCATCAAGGCCACAGCTACAAACAGGGCCAAATGCTTCTTCATTTCATCTCTCCTTGCAACGTTGTGATTCCACGGCTGGGCCACGCTGGTTTGACTGCGAGTGCTGGCGGCGGAAACTCCGGGTCCAGATTCGGGCGGGAAGGCGGCGGCGGGCGCCCTCTGGAGGAAGTGTCCGTGGCGTATGGACTATACTTGGCCGGGCGGGAATTTTCCAGCGAGGGACTCGGCATGCAATGATTGCAGGTACAAAAGCTGCGATTTGCTTCACGGTAGCGCTGTTTGTGTGGTGCGTTCCAGGTGGCTGGGCGCAGCAGGCGAATCATCCGGCGGGCACGCCGGCCGCCGAAAAAAAAGGCTCCGCCGCGCACGAAGACCACGCGATGCTGCCGGCGGAACTGTTTGCCGCGCGGGCGCAACTTGTTCTCGGTAGCGGACAACCTTCCAAGGGCGAGTGGGGCTTATTGGTCGCCGATGCGAAGACCGGCGAAGTTCTCTTTGAACAAAATGCCGACCGCTATTTCGTGCCGGCTTCCAACATGAAGTTGTTCACCACGGCGCTGGCCTTGGCGACGTTAGGGCCGGAGTTCCGCTTCCGGACTACGCTTGAAGCCCTAGCATCACCTTCGCGTGACGGAAAATTGCAGGGGCCGCTGTTTCTCGTGGGCCGTGGCGACCCCAACCTTTCCAACCGCAAGTTGCCTTTCGCCCAGAAGGAGGAATTTGACGGCCCGCCGGAGCGCGCCATCGCCGAACTCGCGGATGCGCTGGTTCGCAAAGGCATCAAACAAATTGACGGCGACATCGTCGGCGACGACAGCTATTTCCCGCGCGACCGCTATCCAAACGGCTGGGAAATTGACGACATGGTGTGGGAGTACGGCGCGGCGATTTCCGCAATCGTGGTGGACGACAACACGGTGCAACTCGCACTGACACCCGGAGAAAAGGCCGGCGATCACGTGGAAGCCGTGGTGAATCCCATAACGCCGGAGTTTGTGGTGGACAACCAGGTGGTGACTTCGGCCGCGGGAGTGAAGCCCGATCTGACCTTGAAACGCGAACCGGGATCGAATCTGGTGACCGTGCTGGGCACGTTGCCCGCGAAGGGCAATTCTCGCAAGCTGACACTGGCAATCCAGGAGCCGGCGCTGCATGCGGCTGCCATGTTGAAAAGACTGCTGGAAGAGCGCGGCATCCAAGTGGATGGCTTGCCGCGTGAGCTTTCCGTCTCTCCCGCAACGCCGCCGGACGAGCGCGTCGTCCTGGCCGAGCACCTTTCGATTCCGCTGGGCGATTCGATCAAGCTGGTGAACAAAATCAGCCAGAACCTGCACACGGAAATGCTGCTGCGCACTGCGGCGCGCCAGAAGGGTTTGTGGACCACGCCGGACGAGCTGGCAAATTTTCCGTCAGATTTTTACGCGGTGGCCGGAATTCCGCCGGGCGACGTGGTGCAGACGGACGGTTCGGGCTTGTCGCGGCACGATCTGGTGACCCCGCGCGCGGTAGTGGCGCTGTTGCTTTACTCGCAGAAGCAACCATGGTTTGGCGATTACTTCAGCTCGTTACCGGTGGCGGGCATTGACGGAACGCTGGAGGACCGCATGAAAAACAGCATCGCGGCGGGCCGGTTGCACGCGAAAACAGGTTCCGTCGAACATGTGCGCACGCGTTCCGGATATGCCGATCTGCCCAGCGGGCGCCGCATCGTTTTCTCATTTATGAGCAACAACATGGGTTCGAAGGGACACGAAGCTACCGATACCTTAGACGCGTTAAGCATCGCGATGATCGAAGAGTTCGACGCGCGGGGTTCGGCCTGCTGCAAGAAAGTCCAGTAACAAGACTCGCGATGAGGGCAAGGGAACGGATCATTACCGTGTTCGGCAGTTCGCGCCCGCGCGAAGATCATGCGGACTATGCAGAAGCGCGTTCACTCGGCAGGGTGCTGGCGGAAGCGGGCTTTGCCGTGTGCAGTGGCGGATATGGCGGCGTAATGGAAGCCGTCTCGCGCGGCGCAAGAGAAGCCGGCGGAAAAACTTACGGCGTCACGGCGGAATTCTTCAAGCCCAAGGCCAATGCCTGGATCGATACCGAAATTCGCGTGACCACCTGGCAGGAACGGTTGTTCGAGTTGGTGCGCGTCGCGGACGGTTTTGTTACCTGCAAAGGCGGAACCGGCACGCTGGTGGAGCTTGCGGTGGTCTGGGAAATGCTCAACAAATCGGTGATTAGCGGCAAACCTATGGTGGTACTCGGAGAATTCTGGGCGCCCATTCTCGATCGGGTTCGCGAAGTGGAAGTCGGGCATCCCGGTCCGTGGGGCGAAGCGAATGGCAAACTGGTACACACCGCTGCCACCCCTGCCGATGCGGCTGAGTTTTTGCACAAGAAACTGGCATGAGTCGAAGCTCAGCAGACGTTCTCGAATTTGACAAGCTGCGCGAATTGCTGCGACAGCGCACGACCTGTGTGCTCGGACGCCGCGCGATTGACGCGCTTGCGTTTTCGCAAAACGTTGCCTTGCTGCAGCAGCAGTTTGCGTTGATTCGCGAAGCCCGCGAATGGCTGCGCTCCGGCCGCGACCTCGGCTTCGGCGCTTTGTCCGATCCGGAAACCTGGCTCGCCAGGATCGAAGGACCCGGCGCGGCGCTCGAGCCGGCGGAATTTCTCGAAGCTTCTTCGCTGCTCGAAACAGCTTCGTGGCTGCGCGTCCAGCTTCGCGAAGATGCTGTGCAGTTTCCCTTGCTGGCCGAACGCGCCACGAGTGTGGCGGATTTTCGCGATTCGCTGGCGGCCATCCGACGCTGTGTCCTGCCAAACGGAGAAATCAGTGATGACGCGTCGCCGACCCTTCGCAGGATTCGCGTCAGCATGGTGCAAACGCGCGAAGGCATTCAGCGATCACTTAAGCAGATTCTGCGTTCGCGCAATGCCGAAGCCGGCGAAGACTACGTCACATTGCGCAATGACCGCTTTGTCATTCCGGTGCGCGCGGAAAATCGCCGAAGCGTGCCCGGCGTGGTGCATGGCGCCAGCTCCACCGGTCAAACCGTTTTTCTTGAGCCATTCGAAACGGTGGAAGCCAACAATCAGCTGGTCCAGCTTGCCGAGGACGAGTCCGCGGAAATTCTGCGCATTCTCCGCGAATTGACAGCGCGGTTGCAGCGTGATTTGCCAGCGCTTCTTTCCGCAACGGAAACGATTCGCTTGTTGGACGGCATCTTTGCGCGCGGCCGCTTTGCCCGCGAGTTTGACGCCGCCTTGCCGGAGTTTTCCGCTAGCGGCGAATTACGGCTCGAATCCGCGCGGCACCCCGTTTTGGAAGATAAATTGAAACGCGAACAGCGCGCGATCGTACCCTTGACCCTTTCGTTGAACCGCGAAGAGCGGCTGCTCGTCATTAGCGGGCCGAATACCGGAGGCAAGACCGTGGCGCTGAAAACCACGGGACTTGCCGCTCTCGCAGCGCAGTGTGCGATTCCCGTAGCTGCACAACGCGCCGTCTTGCCCTTGTTCGATTACGTCCTCGTTGATATTGGCGACGAGCAATCGATCGCGGCCGACCTTTCCACCTTTTCCGCGCACATGCTCAACCTGAAATCCATTCTGGAAACCGCCACGCCTCAATCGCTGGTTCTGGTGGACGAGATGGGGACGGGCACTGCCCCCGAGGAAGGCGCGGCCTTGGCGGTCGCGCTGCTCGACGAATTTCGCGCGAAAGAGTGCATCGTTCTCTCGACCACCCACCACGATCGCCTGAAGTCCTACGCCGCCACGGCTTCCGGCGTGGTCAATGCGGCCGTGGAATTCGACGATGTGAATCTTCGTCCCACGTACCGGCTGATTGTCGGCGTCCCTGGGGGGTCCAGCGGTATCGCAATCGCCCAGCGGCTGGGCCTGGCAAAACAAATTATCGATCGCGCCCGCCAGTTGCTCTCGCCGGAATCGCGTGAAGCGGCCGACTTGATTGCCTATCTTCACGGCAGCCGCGAAGAGCTGGACCGCATGCAGCAGCAAATGGCGGCCGAGCGCAGCGAAATGGAAGCGGAGCGTGCCAAACTACGAACCGAGTGGGCGGGTCGCCAGGAGAGGCGCATTCGGGAACTGGAAACGCAGTTCGCCGAAATGCAGAAACGCTTTGAAGGAAATGTTGCTCGCCTCGTGGAGGCGGTGAAAGAACGCGAACTCCGCGCGCAACTGGAAAAGACCACGCGCCGCAAACTGGGCGAAGCGCGCAGCGACGCCCGCGAAGAACTTAACGCTGCCGTAGTGCAAACCATTTCCGGGTCGCAAGCCGACCTGGGTCGGTCGCCGGACTCGGTCGGCGCGGTCATTCCGGAATCGCTGCAGGTTGGCGCAAAGATCCGAGTGCGCGGGTTCTCCAAGCCGGTAATCCTGCGCCGCATCGAAGGCCGCAACGCGGACATCGAAGCCGGTCCGCTGCGCATGAAAATCGCCACTGACGAAATCGTCGGCGTCGAAGCTCCGGCACCGGCTGCCCGAACCAGCGGAACGCCCACGGCCCCTTCCGCGCGCGTTTCCGCCTCCGCTGAAATCAATGTGATCGGTCAAACCGTCGAGCAGGCGACCGAGCAAGTTGACAAGTTCCTGGATGACGCCGCACTGGCGCATTTGCCGAGCGTGCGGATCATCCATGGTCACGGTACCGGCGCTCTCCGCAAAGGCCTTTCAGAGTTTCTCCGCTCCCATCCGCTGGTAGCCGCACACGCTCCCGAAGCCGAACAGCGCGGCGGCAAAGCCATCACTGTCGTAGAATTGCGGCAATAGAAAATGGCGGAAGCTGGATCACTCGCGGAGAAGGTCAAGCAGCAGGCGGATATCGTCCGGGTCATCGGGGAATACGTTCCGCTCAAAAAAGCCGGTCAGAATTTCCGCGGCTTGTGCCCGTTTCATTCAGAAAAAACTCCTTCCTTCAACGTCCACCCCACCAAGCAGATTTATCACTGCTTCGGGTGCGGCCAGGGCGGCGACGTCTTCAAATTCGTCATGGAAATGGAAAAGTGCCCGTTTCCTGAAGCCTTGCGCATCGTCGCCGAAAAATGCGGCATCGCGCTTCCGCACCCCAAGGAGCGCTCGCCCGAAGAGCGCCGCGAAAATCAGCAGCGCGGCGTGCTCGTCGAAATCCATCGCGAAGCCCAGACGTACTTCGTCAAGCAGCTCGAAGGCACGCTGGAAGGCAAAGCCGCCCGCGCTTATCTGGAAGACCGCGGCCTCGAGCGCGACACCATCACGCGCTTCGGCATCGGCTATGCGCCCAGCGGCGGCGACCTGCTCCTTCGCCATCTCAACCCAAAATATCCGGAAAAGACTCTCGTCGAATCCGGGCTGGTCTCCCGCGATCAGAGCGGCCGGCTCTTCGACCGCTTCCGCCGCCGCATCACATTTCCCATCGCCAATGAATCCTCAAAAGTCGTCGCCTTCGGCGCACGCGCGCTCGGCGACGAACAACCGAAGTACCTCAACTCACCCGAAACGCCTATCTACTCCAAGAGCAACATTCTCTATCATCTTGATCGCGCCAAAGACGCGCTCCGCCGCCAGGATTTCGCCGTCCTCGTCGAAGGCTACATGGACGCTATCGCCGTCGCCCACGCCGGCATCAGCAATGTCGTCGCCAGTTGCGGCACCGCTCTCGCCGAAACGCAGATCAAACTCCTCGGCCGCTTCACCAAGCGCGTCATCGTCAACTACGATCCGGATACCGCGGGTCAGGCCGCCACCGAACGCTCCCTCACCGCTCTCCTGGAACAGGATTTCGAAGTTCGTGTTCTCAATCTGCCCGCCATCGGCGACAAGAAAGCCGACCCTGATCTTTACATCCGCGAAAAAGGGGCCGACGCCTATCGCCAGCAGATCAAGGATTCTCCGCCTTACGTGGACTACCTCATCACCCGCGCCCGCCAGATGGACCTCACCACCGGGGAGGGGAAACGCCGCGCCGTGAATTTTCTTCTCCCCTATGTGCAAAGAATTCCCAACAGCATCCTGCGCTCCGAGTGGGCCACCCGCATCGCGCAACAGCTGCGCCTCGATGAGCCGGTTCTCCGCGCAGCGTTAAGCAAAGCCGCGTCCGAGCGGCGCAGCGAAGTCAAGCTCCGGCCGGAACTGGTCCGCACGTCCGCCAAGCCCGCGGAACGCCGCCTGATCCGCATGCTGGCCGAGGCCGAAGGCTTCCGTCACGATCTCGCGCAGCACCTGCAAGCCTCCCAGCTCTACCATGGTCTCGAAACCGAGAAAATCTTTGCCGCCCTGGTCGTTTCCAGCCTTTCCGGCAATCCTTTCCACGCCTCCGAAATCGGCGCCATGCTCGAAGACCGCGAACGACGGCTGTTCTTCGAAATTCTCTTTGAAGAATCCCAGGAACCCAGCTGGGAAGAAGCGCAAAGCTGCCTGGACACGCTGGCTCGCAAGCAACTTGAACGCGAGCTCGGCGAGATCCAACGCGGTATTGAAGCCAACCCCTCCGGCCAGGCTCTGAAAGATTTGCTTACCCGCAAACAGGACTTGATGCGCCGCCTCGCTGCCTCCGCCTGAACTGCCCGCCACACCGGGCTTTCTTCCACAGATACCCACAGCCCGAACCCGACACTAAATCGTTGACGAAACACCGTTTAACCATGTAACGTCATAGGGTTACGCGGGTAACGATTTCCGGCCTAAGTGCATCTATACTTATGTAGTTAGCGGCTGGGGATCGGCCCCTTTGGTGATCGGCTGTGCGATACGGGCAGCACAGACGGCAGCGAAAAACGGCGGCGCGGGCGCAGAGGCTTCACAAACATTTAACCTGTGAGCAGGGAAATACTCCCAAAACGTGCTTGTGCGCGTCCCGCCTATCGTGTGTGACGACAAAATTTCTTTAAGCGAACCGGCAATCTGCCGGTCTGCTGGCCTGCCCGAAGGCCCTCAAAATGCTGCTAACCGCGGGAGGATTTGTGGCGCAGGTTCTTCTTGAAGAAAAATACGAAGCGGTAAAGGCGCTCATCGCCATTGGCAAAGAGCGCGGCTATCTGCTTTATGACGAAGTCAACGATTCGCTTCCTGCAGAAGTGCATTCCTCGGAAGAAATCGACGACCTTCTCACTACTTTTGAACGCAACGGTATCGAAATTTACGAAGACCAGGCCGCGGCAAAAGCAGCTCTGGCCGTTGAGCTTTCCATCGAACATGGTGAACGGGAAGCCGGCGGCATCAAAGACGACGCGCATGCCGAAGAGGCAGGCGGCGCCGATCTCGACCTGACTCCGGGCTCGCTCGAAAAAACCAACGACCCTGTTCGCATGTACCTGCGCGAAATGGGCACTGTTCCACTTCTCACGCGCGAAGGCGAAGTCGCCATCGCCAAGCGTATCGAGCGTGGCCAGCTCGTGGTGATGAAGTCCATCACCCGTTCGCCCATCGTCATTAAGGAACTCATCGCCGTCGGCGATGATCTCCGCAAAGGCGCCCGATCCATCAAGGAAATCGTCCAGTTTGACGACGAAGAGCTCACCGAAGAAAAAATCGCCAACAAGACCAAACAGACCCTCAAGTACATCGAAAAAATTGCCAAGCTTTACGAGACCGCGCTGAAGCAGGCCATCAAGCTCGATAAAACTCCCAAAGCCAAGAAGCGCACCTACATTCGCGCCAAGTGGGATCTATCCCGCACGCGCGTGGAAATCTCGCTCGAGATCCGCGGCATCGATTTCAACCCCTTCGAGAAAAAGCGCCTCATCGACAAAATGCGCGGTACTGTCGAGCGCCTGCAGTCTCTCGAACGCGAAGCGGGCCGCCTCGAACGCCGTGTAGATGTCGCCAAGGGCGATGTCGCCGCCGAGGCCCGCAAGGAGCTGCGTACGCGCCGCTCCGAGTTGAAAGACATCGAGGACGCCAGCGAAGTCGGCCTCACCGAACTCAAGCGCACTCTGACTTTCATTCATCGCGGTGAAGCCGAAGCGGAACAAGCCAAAAAAGAGCTGATCGAAGCCAACCTTCGTTTGGTGGTTTCCATCGCCAAGAAATACACCAACCGCGGCCTGCAATTTCTCGACCTCATTCAGGAAGGCAACATCGGCTTGATGAAAGCCGTGGACAAATTCGAATGGCGCCGCGGCTACAAGTTTTCCACCTATGCTACCTGGTGGATTCGCCAGGCCATCACTCGCGCCATAGCCGACCAGGCTCGCACCATCCGCATTCCGGTGCACATGATCGAAACCATCAATAAACTGGTCCGGACCAGCCGCCAGCTCGTTCAGGAACTCGGCCGCGAACCGACCAGCGAAGAAATCGCCAAGCGTATGGACATTCCGGTGTCCAAGGTCCGCAAAATTCTTAAAATTGCGCAGGAGCCGATCTCGCTCGAGACTCCCATCGGCGAAGAGGAAGATTCGCACCTCGGCGACTTCATCGAAGACAAGGCTGTCGTTTCCCCTTCCGACGCGGTCATCAACCTCAACCTGAAGGAACAAACTTCTTCGGTATTGAAGACCCTGACGCCACGCGAAGAAAAAGTCATCAAGATGCGTTTCGGACTGGACGATGGCAGCGAGCATACGCTTGAGGAAGTCGGCCAGTCTTTCGCCGTCACCCGCGAACGGATCCGCCAGATCGAAGCCAAGGCGCTGCGCAAGTTGCGCCATCCATCGCGCTCGCGCAAACTGCGCGCCTTCCTCGAAGGCCCGTCCCGCGATTACCTATAGAGGGGTGGGCATCGCAAAAGTAAAAACGCCTCCGGGTTTCGGAGGCGTTTTATTTTTCAGTTGTCCCAACTCTTTCCCGGTTACGCAAAATCCCCGCGTCGTCATTGCGAACGAGGAATTTCACCGATTCTCCATCGGCTGACCGAAGGTGATCCAGAATCGGTTGCAGTCTCGAAGAACGAACTCCCGCATCCCATAAAACGTGTCGTGCGGTTCCTCCACAATTTCCACCTGACTCTTCAGGCGTTGAAATATCCCGTCGATATCTTCTGTCGAAACGTAGAAATCCACTTCTCGTCGCTCTTCCAAACTGCCCTTGCCGCCCGCGTCGAACATCACCTCACTATTCCCAAAGCGCAGCTTCACCCAATTTATTTCGCCACCTTCCTCGTTCGTACGGATCACTTCAAACCCGATGGAGGCATACCACTTCATGGTCGCGCGAACATCGGGTACATGAATCATTGGCACCAGTGTTTGCGGCATCGGCTGCCTCCGTTTGCTTTGCTGAATACCGACCCCAGGTCCCTAAAAGCCCACAATATTCGCGTTAAACTCTGCCAAATCTTCCGCGGAATTGGGATCTCATACCGTTCAGCAGTGTGTAGAAAGCCGGCTGCCCCGGCAAGGGGGGCCCAAAGGCACGAACTCCACAGTCCGCAACACGCTAGAGCCCTTTGGACCCAACCGGCCGGTAGAGTATCGTAGTAGTTTCCAGGTGCCCGAACGAGCCTAGCAAATTCTCCCAGCCGGAATCCGGACAATGAGATGAGACTCGCACAAAAACTCATGGCAGCGGCCTTGCTCCTCGCTCTCGGCGCGACCGTCTATGGCATTTACCTCCTCGGCCACGCTTCCACGGTCTCCGCAAAAAAGAAAGTCGCCGCTTCCGAGTCCGCCCTGGTGGACCAAACGCCATTCAGAACCGCCCAGCAGCTCGCCCAAATGGCCGACATTCCCGAAGAGCAAGAACTCGCCAAGGAGGCCCTCCGCCTCAGTGACTACGAACTCGATCTCTCCTTTGCCGTCGCGCTGCAGGACGCCGAAGCCCATCCTCCCGATCTTTCCGCCGGGGCCAAAGAAATTCAGCAACGTCTGCGCAAAAATCAGAGACTCCAGCAAGCCTTGCAAACGCAAGTGGATCTACTCACAGCGCAAATTGCGAAAGCGGCCGGCCAGCGCAAATCCGATCTTGAGGACCAGCTCGACATCGCCAAGGCCAGCCTTGATGTCGCCAACAACGACGTGGACGACGCCAGCCGCGACCTTACCGACGCCGGCGGCAACCAGCGCGATCGCATCGAAAAGATGAAGCAGTCCCACGAAGAAGCCGACAAGTCCCGCAAAAATCCTGAGCAGATTTTTCCCGCGCCCGCCGCCGAGCAGCTGGGTCTCATCCATCGTTTCCAGCAATGGTCCGCGCTCAACAACAAGAAAGAACTTCTGCAAAGCGCCGAGTCTGACGCCGCTAGCCTGGTCGCCTCGCTCACAGAACAACACAACACACTCGCCGCCCAGCTCGACGCGGAAAAATTCAACTCCCCCGACCTCGCCGCCCATTCAAAGCTTGCCCAGCCGCCGGCCGATGCAGGCTCCGCTTCCGCCGACTCTGCGATCGCTTCGGTCACCGGAAGCATCGCCAAATCGCGCAGCGCCGAGGAAAGAAAATCGGTCCTCGCCACCACCAAAGCCATCACCCTCGACCAGAAAAATCTCGTCAGCCTCGACAAGCGCGTGGACAACGAAAAAGAGCTGTACGAAAACTACGCCCAGTGGCTTGATCTAGTCTCCGACCGTCAGCGCCTCGTCGTCCGCCGCATCCTCATTAGCGCTTCGATCGTCCTGGTCATCGGCCTCATCGGGATCTTTTTCAATACTTGGCTGGAAAAAGTTCTTGGCAGCGTTCACATCGATCGCCGTCAGATACAGACCCTGCGTGCCACGGCACGGGTCGGCGTTCAAGTCGCGGCGGTTTTGTTGGTGCTTCTGGTCATCTTCGGTCCGCCCAGCCAGCTCGGCACGTTCATCGGCCTGGCTACGGCCGGCCTGACGGTGGCCTTAAAGGATTTCATCGTCGGCTTTCTCGGTTGGTTCGTCCTCATGGGCAAAAACGGCATCCGCCTCGGCGATTGGGTGGAAATCAACGGCGTCACCGGGGAAGTCGTCGAAATCGGCCTCTTCCACACCGTTCTTCTCGAAACCGGCAACTGGACCGACTCCGGCCATCCTACCGGCCGCCGGGTCACCTTCACCAACAGCTACGCCATCGAAGGCCACTACTTTAATTTTTCCACTTCCGGCCAGTGGCTGTGGGACGAACTTCAGATCGTCCTCCCCACCGGCGAAGATCCCTACCCCATGATCGAAGCCATTCAGAAGCGCGTCCTCGCAGCCACGCAGGACACCACAAAAGCTGCGGCTCAAGAATGGAAAGGCGCAGCCGGCAATCGCGACATCGGCTCTTTCAGCGCCGAGCCCTCCATTAACGTCAAACCGGTTCTCGGCGGCGTCGAGCTGTCCGTCCGCTACATCACCCAAGCCAATCAGCGTTACCAGCTCCGCACCAAGCTTAACCAGGCCGCCGTCGAACTCCTCGGCCACCGCGGCTTAACCCCGGTTTCTCCTGCGCCCGCAACACCATCCACCTGAGCCCAGAATTCCCCCTAGCCGTACCGACGGCAAAAGAGGGCGGTGAAATCCCGCCCTCAAGTCCGTCACCAACTTGCCCGTGGTCGTTACGGCCGAGCGTCCTGCCTCCTCCTTAGCATTACTGCCGTTGAGCCAGACGCGCTCCCAATTGCCCAAACCGCAGCCTCACGAGCAGTTTCCGGACATCATCTGGAAGCGCCCTCGGTCTGCTCAGACCTCGCGCTGCAAGGGAAGCGCCAGCGCTCGGCGTAGCCAGATATCCGTGCAGCTCGCCCGTCGTGGTATCGAACGCCAAGCCGATGATTTGGCCGCTCGAATTGATGGAGCACGCCAGCAGCAAATAGAGAGGAGTGTCGCTCACAATCAGCGCATAGAGGTCGTGCAACTGACCGTTGGAACCAACAAAAGCGCGAATGTTGACGGATTCGTCGGCGGAGACACCGACCACCTGTCCGCCATCGTTGATCCCGATGGCAGTGCTGAAGAATCTTCGCCCAGTGTGCCCAGGTCCTTCATGCCTGTATTCCTGCTCCACAAGAAAGCGTGGGACGTCAGGTCACCAGCGATGTCCGAACCACCGACCGCTTGGCCCAGATTATTGATGCCCAGGGCGATATTTCCCAAGTCGCCGCCAAGATTACCTAAGTCCGTCGCGGTTCCGTTCTCCCAGAACAACGCATGCACGGGAGCGAGATACGCGTAGGTGGCGGGATTGAATGAGCCGCACGTACCGTGGCGATTCGTCTCGGCCTAGCCCGCGCCTGCCCTCTCTGGCGACCCCGGGAAAGCCCGCGCTGCCTACGAAGACTTCCTGGCCCTCTGGAAAGACGCTGATCCGAATATCCCAACCCTTATTCAGGCCAAGATCGAACGCGCAAAACTACGATGAACACTATCTGAACTTACCGCTTTGCTGGTTCGGGCATCACATAGCCGGACTGCGCGGGCAGCCCCGCCCGCTCCAGTTGCACCGTCACATGCCCAATCGAAAATTCCGTGCGCAGCAGTTCTTTGATTCCAGAAAGAATGGTCTCGCACTTGTCCAGGTGCATGTCCGGCACACGCGCGTGGCACGACAGCGCGGTTGCTCCGCCGCCCAGCGACCAGATGTGTATGTCGTGCACTTCCATCACGCCGTCCACTTTCAGAATCGCTCGCGCTACTTCCTCCACCCGCATCTCCTTCGGCCGTCCTTCCAGCAACACATGCGCCGAAGCGCGCAAAATCCCGATGCTCGACCACAACACCAGCAAGCCGATAGCGAGTCCAAGTACGGGATCAACCCAGTACCAGTTCGTGTACCCGATCACCACGGCGCCCACGATAATCGCAATATTGGAAAGTGCGTCGCCGAAGTTATGCACCAGAATGCTGCGCAAATTCAAATCACTTCGGCCGCGCACCAGCGCCAGGGTAATTCCGCCGTTCACCGCCAGCGCCGCCACGGAAGTCCAGATCATCCAAGATTCCACCACGCTTTGCGGAGCGCGCAGCCGCTGCACGGATTCCCATCCGAGCCAAACGGAAAGCAGCACCAGCAATACCGCATTCGTGAACGCCGCGAGCTCCCCCGCGCGCCGGTATCCGTAGGTCTTTTCATCGTCCGCCGGCCGCTGCGCCCAGTGCATCGCCAGCCAGGAAATCCCGAGCGCCGGCACGTCGGAAAGGTTGTGCACCGCGTCGTTCAGCAAAGCAATGCTGTGGCCCAGCCAGCCGCCAAGAATTTCTGCCACCACCAAACCGACTGTCGCCGCCATGGCCCACGCCAACACGCTCGGTTGCATCGGAGGATGCGCGTGTCCTGCGTGTCCGTGCATGTGCCCGTGCGCCCGCTCGGGCGCCTGCTTGTGGGCCTCCCCAGGCGAGTGTTCGTGGCCACCGGCATGGCTGTGACTATGCGAATGCATCCCGCTATTGTACCTGTCCCTGGTCCCCGATTCCGCTTGTCCGCTCGCTTGTTAGGCACTTTGACACGCACGCTCCGCGAATCAATTGACGCTCCCCGCCGCCGCTGCGAGTATCAAGAGAGTCTTGCGCGGTCTCCGATTTTTGGCGCGCTCGTGCCTTGACGTCTTGGGCCGGAGAGAAGAACCAGGCCAGTTCCCAATTCGCTCCACAACGTAGCAAACGCAAAAGAATGATGAGCAGTCCGCTAAACAATTCGGCCAGCAACCCTGTCACCAAGCTCAGCTTTTGGGGAGTACGCGGCTCCACGCCTACTGTGGATCCTGCCACCTGGCGCTATGGCGGCAATACTCCTTGTCTGGAGCTCACGGCGCCGGATGGCACGCAATTCATTCTCGACTGCGGCACAGGATTGCGCGTGCTCGGCAGCCGCTGGGCCGCGCCTTTCTCCGGAGAACGGAGTTCCGAAACGCACATCTTTGTCACCCACTATCACTGGGACCACATCCAGGGCATTCCATTTTTCGCGCCGCTCTACGCCGAAAACAATCAGTTCCAGTTTTATAGCTTCCGTTCGAAACACCTTGGTCGCGACAGTTTAAAGCAAGTTTTTGAAACCCAGATGGCCATGCCCTATTTCCCCGTAAATATGTCGGCCATGACTGCCAAAAAGCGTTTCATGGAAGTCAGCGGCGGCGAAACTTTTACCATCGGCGAAAACAAAATCACCGCGCGCCACCTGAATCATCCGCAAGGTTGTCTCGGGTACCGCATCGAAACTCCCGGCGGCACCATCGCCTACGCCACCGATAACGAGCCCGGCGATGCGAAACTCGATTCCGAATTATTCGAGCTGGCCGCGGGGGCGGACATCTTCATCAACGACGCGCAGTACACCCCCGAGCAGCTGGCGGCGACGCGCAAAGGGTGGGGCCACTCCTCCTGGCGGGAAGGCGTGAAAGTTGCGCGCGAAGCCGGCGCCAAGACCCTGGTGCTGTTCCACCACGATCCGGATTCCACCGATCGCATCGTGGACGGATTATTGCGGCAGGCGCGCGAGGAATTTGATTCGGTGTTCGCGGCGAGCGAGGGCATGGCGATCACACTGGGCTCGGCCGACAGTAAATTTGAAGCGCACATGCCGGAGACGCGCACGGCGATGCGGCGCGAAGCGCAGTTTCGCGCGCGGGTCAGCGGCATCACGGAAGGCGGTCACGCGTTCGAGGAAGAAACTGTGGTGCGCGATCTGGCGCTGCAGGGCGCGATGATTTCGCTGGGGCATTGTCCGCGGCTGCAATCGGAGTTACAAGTGACCATGGAAACGGCGGGAGCGAACGGAACAAAAACCATGAAACTGCGCGGCTACGTGGTACGAATCGATGCGGATGAAACGAAGGGGCACAGCTCCGTCGGTGTGGTTTTCACGGATTAGGCTGCGAAGCCCCTCGAGAATCTTTTTCGCGCGCCGCTTTCGAGCTTGCTACCGCAAATTGCTACCGCAAAAGTCCAATTCCTAATCCAGCTTCTGCAACTGTTGATCGAGGTGGGCGAGCGCCGCTTCCAGAGTTTTCTTGTGGTTGGGGTTGGTCGCGGATTCCAGATCGTTCAGGACATGTTTGCGCGAGAGTTCGATGTTCGCACGTTCCCGGTCCTTTTGTAGCTGGTCCATAGTTTTTGGTGCTCTGCCTGGTGCTTTACCTGGTGCTGCCATGTTCTCCTTGCCCGCCAGTTGAGATTCTACGTCTTTGCTTTCCCATCCGCGTGCCATAGCTAGTCCTAGTTTGCCACATACGAGGGCATCAGCGCAGGTGGAGAGAGATTTTGTGTTGCACAGAACAGCATTACGCTCCGGCCGCCTTGGTCTTGGCGGCGAGGTTTTTTTCGACAGTCACAGCGGCGGAGTGGACCAGGTGGCGCAGGCCCTGTTCGGCGCGGCGTGCACGGCGTTCTGCAAAAAATCCGGCAAAGGAGAATTCAGCTGAGCCGTTTTGCCAGCTCACGCGGAGCAGCCAGTCGCCTTGTGAAGGGAAAGCGGTGACCAAGTCGATTTCTTCAGCGGGAATGACGACCACGGGCCGAAGCTCGGGGTCGAGAGCCCAGACACGGGTTTGCGTGAGGTACAAATTCACCGCGCACGGCTCGGCATTTTCCGGAGAAACACGGTCCGGTGAGAGTGGGCCACAGGCGAGGCGTCCGCCGTCAAGCACGAGGTACGCGCCAAGCTGCTGCACAGCCTTGCCTGCGCCCCGATCGCGGCGAATTGGAGGAAGGAGCACGGCGAGCAGGAAAAACACCAGACCGACGGGGGCAAATGCCCAGGCGTTCCAGAGACTCAGCGGAAGAACGACTAGGCCGGCGCCGATAAAGCCGAGCGCGACGCGGAAGGCGGTCCAGGCGCCGGGAGTAGAGCGAAGGGCGAGCAGCTTCGGATAAGCCTGAGCGATCTGGAAGAGCGAATCGGCGGCGGAATGGCGCAAGCGCGCGATGCCAGAGAGGGCTTCGGCGGGAGGCAAGTCGCCTGGAAAAAGTGGAGGATGAGAGTGATCGTTCATGCCGGTCTGGGGGCCATTATCTTAACAGGTGCGGACGGTTTGTGCCCGGGAAATTGCACAATTTTGAGGCGGCGGGAGAGCTGAGAGATTGCTGATTCAGGGGTTGCGGTCCGCCGTGGGCCAGCTGGCGTTCCCGCAACCGGCGAAGAGGATAGGTGCGCAGGCATCCTGTGCACGCCTTTGTCAGGTTTGTGGAGTAGCGGCGCCCCAAAAGCAGTAGGAGCCGCACTTGGGAAAGCCGGCCATGTAGCCGGTGTCCATGCGCTCGATGCGGAAGCCGCCTTGCTGGACGATTTCGGGGATGTTGCGAGTGACGTGGCAACCTTCGAAAGCCCATTGAAACAGAGGTTCGGTACGTTGCTGCCAGCGCCGGACCGAAATGTCGGGCGAAAGGCCATGTTCGAAAAATAAAAACTGGCCGCCGGGGCGGAGGACCCGGGCTATTCCGCGAATTGCGTCGGCCACGCCCGGGATGGTGCAAAGTGTAAAGGTGCTGACGACGGTGTCCACGCTAGCGTCGGGCAAAGGGATTTTTTCTCCAGGAAGATCGAGAAATTCCAGATCGAGTTTGGTTCGGCGGCCTTGAATGTCGGCGCGCTGGACCATCCCGCGGTTGGGTTCCAGGGCGTAAAGCTTTTTGACTTTGGCCGGATCGTACAGGGGGAAGTTCACGCCAGGGCCTACGCCGATTTCGAGGACGATGCCCTGCGCGTGGGGGACGACCTGCTGGCGAATCTTCTGGATGGGCTCCGGGTTGCCCATCGCAGCAACGATGTGGGGATAGACGCGGTCTCGATAGAAGGACATTGCGCTTCGCGATGCTTGCAGGCCCGCCGCACCGATCATACCTGATATGGCGCGGACGGACTCAAGAGGAAGCGGTCGCTTCGCGAAGGAAGCGGCACAGCGGTTCAGGAACACGGCTGCCGAGGCGGACAGAAGAGATTGCGGCAATGTTTTGCATCGTTTCAGAAGCAGTTGCACGCGCCGCCGTGAGAGGAGTGCGTCGACTGTTTGTAGGAAACCGCGGCCCATCCCGTGACCGCCTGCGCGTTCAGGCAATTGGTTTAGGAGTTGTGGCCGGGACCGTTCGGGGAGCCGCACTCTTTCCAGAGCCTTTCCCAATTCCAGATTCCCCAAGCGACTTTGTCTGGCAACGGGAATCCGAGCTGCTGCGCGAGCATACACACCTGGCCGCGATGGTGGGCTTCGTGGGAAAGCATGTAGCACAGCATCTCGGGGCCAACCGGCCAAGGCCGAGCCCAGCCATCTCGCTGAAAGTTGTGGATGCGGCCGGAAGTTTTGTCCAAGGCTTCGGCCAGCATCTGAGCGCAGCCAGCGGCGCTTGCGGCCAAGCCCGTGCGCGCTTGGCGCGGTGTCGAATGCGAGCGGTTGAGCTGCGCTGGAACCTTCAGGTGAGGAGCGGTAAGCCTGATCCACTTGGTGCGGACGTTGTGCATGTGCGTGAAGATCGCGGCAATGGTACGTGCCTTCCCAGGCGGCTTGGCTTTCCAGGCGGCAGGGTCAAGATGTTCGATCAGAATCTGATTGATACGATCGTTAGCGGCAAAAATTTGCACCGCGGCCCGGCCGAGTTGAGTCTGGTTGGGCTGACTCGGGCGGGGCTGGCCGGGGCCGGGTTGACGCTGGACAGGTTGAGTTTGTACTTTGCGCTGGCGCGTGGTCACGGTGTCGGACTCCTTGGCCGAGGTCTAGCGACGCTATACCTGCCGGCGTTGGCCAGTGGTGGTGACTAGTTCTCTCACAGGGCGCACTTCGATGGTGCCGACGCGGGCGGGCGGCATTTTCGAAGCGACTTCGACGGCGGCGTTCAGGTCGACGGCGTCGATCAGATAGAATCCAGCCAGGATTTCCTTTGTTTCAGTGAAAGGGCCATCCCGCACAGAGACTTTTCCGTTGCGCACGCGCACGCTGGCGGCGGTACGAACGGGTTGAAGAGCCTCCGAGGCCAGGCAGCGGCCCGCGTCGCGGAGCGAGCGGTCGTAAGCCATGCACTCATCGTCGGTCATGCCCGCGATTTCTTTCTCTTCACCGTAGACAAGGCACAGGTACTTCACAGGAGGCTCCTTGGTCCGTGAGACAAGATTGATTCGTCGGAGGCCACATGACGGTGGCCGCTAGAAGAGCGCGACGCCGCCCCGGTCTCGCGCCAGGGAAGGAGGCTGGTCGCCAAAAGAGACCCGCGAACCTGCCAACCTTGAAAGGTAACGGTACACGAAAGGCGGCTCAGCTGGCAGCGGCTTTGGAGGATTCCTCTGCTGGCGGCTCCGCGGCGGTTCCTGACGACTTGGCGGAAATTTCGAGGCCATTTTTGTTCATATCGAAGCGCTGTTTGCGGTCCAGGCTTTTCACAAATTCGCGTGCGGCTTTGCCGACCGCTCCCGGAAGGCTGGACGCGGCCACGTTGAGCGTTTTTTCCACCGCTCCTTCCGTTCGATCCTGATAGCGAAATTGCACCTCAAAAGTTTTCATGCTTTGGTCTCCTTTTTAATGGTAAAGGTTCTGACGGTAAAAGCAAAAAATGGTTCCGCTATTGCAGGCTGGTGCGGGCTTTGGAATTGCGGTCATCGGCTCCGGCTATGCTTTTTCGCGGCAGTTTTCTTTGCGGAATGCTTGCCTTTCAGGGTCCTGATCTCGGCCTTGAGTTTTTCATTCTCCTTGGTTAAGGCATCGCGGGCAGCAGTCATGGTTTCCAGATCGTTGCCAACCTGGCCATTCTCTTTCTGAAGTTCCACCACCTGGGCCTTCAATTGGGCGTTCTCTTGCAGAGCCTTCGAGTCCTTGCAGCCGCTCAAGGGGAAACCGAGCAGCGCGGCTGCGGCAACTATGACCCAAGTATTTTTGCGCGTCATGCGTCATCCTTCGTTGGCAAACCTGCGTTGACAAACCCGTGATTTGAATGGAACGACCCATAGCGGGCGAGGAGGGTAGACGCCGCTGGTGACTCTCGCCAGCGTAATGGAGTTTTGTGGATCACGCAAGCAGGATGGGACTATGTTCACTCGGAGGACAAGGGGAGATGCGATAGGGAAGCGACAGGTAGAACTTCTCGCGAGACAATTGAAGAGTAAGCTGGGAGACCAGCAGTCGGGGAAAGCGAAAGCCTTGAATCTATTCCGAAACGCAATCTGGCAACGAAGCATTGGCCATGGGCCACCCACCAGGTTATCTCGCCAGGAGGCAGCTCGCTTGTTTCGGAGCGCTGCCGCGGCGTGGTTTTTCCTACTGTTCGCAATTCCGACGTTTGGCCAGGCGGCTGCGGCGGGGAGCGGACAAACGGAGTTGGGTTCGGTGCGCGGGACGCTGACCACCACGCAGGCAGACGGGTCGGGCGGCTTGGCGGGGATTTCGGTTCAATTGGCAGCGACGTCTGCCGACGGCAGCACCTTGACGAACCAGACCGGGGCTACGCAAACCGATGACGCGGGACATTACGAGTTTAAGGACGTGAAACCTGGGGCGTATACGATTTCGATTGAACAGCCAGGCTTTATGCCCTTCAAGAAATCGGTTGAGGTTAGAGCCGGAGAAGCGGCGACGGTTGACGTGCGTCTGGAGCTGCAGACCGTTTCGGAGCAAGTGGAGGTCAGCGAAACGACCGAGTCGGTGGCGACGGAGGATGCGACGACGCCGAGTGTTTCGCTGACGCAGAGGCAGTTGATTTCGTTGCCGACAGCGCAGGAAAAGATTCGCGAAGTGCTTCCGGTGACGCCGGGCGTGGTGAAAACCATGGACAGCAAGTTGAACTTCAAGGGCGCGGACGAGAATCAGAGCTTGCTGGTGGTGAATTCGGCGCGGACGACAGACCCGGTGACGGGAAGCTTCGCGGTGCCGGTGCCGACCGACGCGGTACAGTCGTTCAACATTTACAAGACGCCGTACAACGCGGGGCTGGGCAGCTTTACCGGCGGATTGGTGGAAGTGGAAACCAAGCCACCGGACGATGCATGGACCTACCGGCTGAAGAGTTTCATCCCCTCGGTGCTGGGCAAGAACGGCAGCATGGTTGGACTGCAGGAGGCGACGCCGGGAGTGGACTTCAGCGTGCCGCTGATCAAACACAAGCTGCTGTTTTCAGAAATCTTTCAATACGACATGAAAAAGCGGACGGTGCGGGGATTGCCGTGGCCGTACGACATCAGCAAGAAGCAGGGGTTCAGCACATTTTCGACGCTGGAAGCGATCCTGGCGGACAACCATGTGCTGACGCTGACGGTGAATGCGTATCCGCTGCGGACGCGGTACGCAGATATCGATGCGCTGAAGCCGCAGCCGGCGTCGAACGACTTGAACCAAAAAGGCGTGACGGTTGGGCTGACGGATCGCTATCAATTCGAATCGGGCGCCATTTTCAGCACCATTGCGCAGTACACGCGGTTTGACAGCAACGCGCATGGCCAGGGATTTGAGGACATGCTGATCACGCCGGAGGGCTATGGCGGGAATTATTTCAACCGCTGGTCGCGCGAAGGCCAGGAATTTCAGCTGGTCTCCGCTTATCAATTTGCCGGGAAAAACTGGTTTGGCAAACATGAAATCCACGCCGGGGTGGATTTCGATCACCGGTCGTACACGGGAACGAGCGACTCGCATCCGATACAGATTCTGAATCAGGACGGGACGCTGGCGGAACAGATTGCCTTTGTGCCGGGGGCGATTCACGACGTGTCGGATACGGCGGTGGCGGAGTTTGTGCAGGATCACTGGGTGATGAATTCGCACTGGGCGGCAGATTTGGGAATGCGGCTGTCGAGCGAGACCAATGGCTGGTCCGCGGCGGTGGCGCCTCGCGCGGGTCTGGCGTATTCGCCGGGAGAGAGCGGGAAGACGGTAATTCGAGCCGGTGCAGGGTGGTTCTACAGTTTGCTGCCGCTGCTGGCCGAGGATTTTGAAGCCAATCCGACGCGGGTGGTTACGCCGTACATTGCGGGCACGCCAAGCGGGGCTGCCGTGCCCTATAGGAATGCCTATGTCGGGGGATTGAATCCACTGACCGCGAGCGGTTTGCCGAGCGGGACAGACTCGACGCCGCGCAACCTGACGTGGAATGTGCAGTGGGAGCAGGAGTTGCGGAAAAACTTGAATCTGCGGGTCGGTTATCTCGACAGCCACACCTCGTATCTGTTTGCGGTAAACCCGTTTACGGCGCCGGCGGGCCAGGAATCGTTTCTGGCACTTACGAATACAGGTTCGTCGCACTACCACGAGCTGGAAACGACGGTGCGTTTTACGATTCGAGGGAAACATGAGGTGAACGCCTCGTACATTCGCAGTAAGACGCGGGGAGATCTGAACAACCTTTCAGGCGTGCTCATTCCGTTCGAACAGCCGGTCGTCCGGGCGAATGTTTATGGAATTTTGCCTTACGATATCCCCAATCGTGTGGTGGCGTGGGGGATCTTCTCGCTTCCGAAACAGATCAAGTTCAGTCCGATTGCGGATCTGCACTCGGGCCAGCCGTATTCCAACATCGATACCCTGCAGAATTACGTGGGCACTCCCAACGGGGAGCGGTTTGCCACGTTCTTCACTTTGGACATTAAGATTTATCGTCAGTTCCGTATTCCCTTTTTTGGTTCCGACCACGGAAAAGGCAAAGGACATCATATGCGGCTCGGTTTCTACTCGTTGAACGTAACCAATCACGGCAATTACAACGCGGTGTTCAACAACGTGACGGCGCCAAACTTCGGGCAGTTCGTGGGCTTTCTGGACCGTCGCGACGGGGCAGTTATCGACTTTGTGGATTGAACGCCACGGCCCGCGGTACGTGAAAGTCTGTAGTTTCTAGCACTCCATTGAGGGAAAGACGTTGCGATAGGCAGGGATAGGACGAGGTTGAGGTGTGCCTTTTTTCTGACGGCAAGATTGAGGAGAAATTGAGCGGAAATTGACGCAGAGAGGCTAAACAAAGAGGGAGGTCAGGTCGTCTACCCGGTTAAGCAGGTAGTCTGCCGGACTGGCTGGCCAAGAAAATTCCATGAGGAAGTGAGGTCCGGCAGAGATACGGAAATTGTAGGCGGTGGTGACTCTCGGCGCGGCGGAGCGAGTGGGAAGGTCGGGTGCCCGGGAGGAAGCGATGAAGCGGGTAGCGTGCGGTGTGTTGGTGCTGATGGTTTGTGGTGCCTCGGGGTGGGCACAGAGGCGGGCGGATGAGGTAGGTCCGGATCCGCGGCAGTCGCCGATGTCGACCGATTCGACGAGCTTGCAATGGTTTCTGCTGGGTGAATCGGTGGGGCGAGCCACCCCAGCTAACGCGGTGGGAACACCGGTTGGCGCCGTTTCCGTAGATACGCTGAAGATCCCGGAGGCGGCGATCAACGAGATGCGCAAGTTTTTTAAGGATTTTGACGCGGGGAAGCTGGACGACTCGGTGAAGCACGCGTCGAAAGCCATCGAGATTTATCCGCGCTGGGCAGCGGCGCACCACAACTTGGGACAGACATTCGCGCGGATGGGGGACTACGACAAAGCGATTGCGGAGTTTCAGAATGCGGCGGAGCTGGATACGCGCCTGGTGCGATCGTGGCTGGGGCTGTCAAAGGTGTACTTCCTGCAGCAGAGGTATGCGGAAGGCGAGGCGGCGGCGCGCCGGGCGCTGCAGATTGATCCGGTGAATAGCGACGCCAAGTATTTCCTGGGCAGAAACCTGGTGAGCAAGGGGCAAGACACGCCGGAGGCGATGGAGCTGCTGAACAAGAGTAAGGAGCAATATGCGGTCGCGCGGCTGGTGCTGGCGAATGCGTACTTGAAACACGGCGCGATGAAGGACGCGGTTGACGAACTGCGGGGGTACCTCGGGCAACCGAATGTGCCTGCAAAGGAAAAGGTGGAGTGCATGGTGCGGAAGCTGACCGAGCCCGAAGGGACGGTTAGCTGCGCCATGCGGTGAGGCCTTGCGGAGTTGGAACTTGACAGGTCGCCGGTTAAAAGCCCGGCGGATGGCCCTCATCATTGCCGGAGCCCTCGGAAACAGAGGGAACTAAAACTTCGACGTAATCCGGAGAAAGGCCCGATCGGGAGACCCGTGTTTGCAGGGACTATTTTTGCGGTTGGGCGGTTGGAGGCAGGATGTTGTTGAGCCGTAGGTACATGGCCTGCTCGGTGTAGTGATCAAACCAGGATCCGGAGAGGATGAGAATGGCGGCCGCGCGGGAGAATGAGCGTCCGGGGAAAAGCTCGATGGAGTCGGCAAGGTGAGAGTCGTCGAGCTTGGCCAGTGCAGAAGAGCAGAAGTCAAAGGAAGAACGGACAGCGGCGACGAGCTTGTCCTTGGAGTCGGTTTCGGTGAGCTTCGGTTGTTCGGGAGCAGCCACGCCGGAAACCGCGGAACAAAAACGAAAATTGGATTCGGCGATGTGCGTGATCAGGTGTCCGTAGGAGTTTTGCGGAGCCGTGGGCTTGAACGCAAATTTCTCCGGAGGCATGGCGTCGGCGGCGGCGATCATGTTCTTGGAATTGCGGACCAGGGATTGGCGGAGAGCGTCGGCGACGGGGCTGGTGGAGGGAGCGGCAGATTGCGTCTGGGCGACGGAGAGCGCAGGAACAAAAGCCAGAGCAAGAAGTGAGCAAACAACGCGGTTCATGGAAGCCTCCTCGAAGTAGCGCGGGACAGATTACGCCGAGTGACGCCCTGCAGCAAGCCGGGGTGAATACCCGCAGAATCCGGGTCAATCCGAAAGACTTGCGAAGGCCCACCCTGCATACTTTGCTATACAAAGTACTTGACAATATGTAGTGGACGTGCCATCCTGGCATGGCGGCGGAGAAAGCTAGCGAGGGAAATCCAATGATGAAGCGAATCTTGGCGATCATCGCCATCTTTGTGTGCGCTTGTGTGGCGTGGATGATTTTGGGGACGTCGATTTTTTTGCGCACGGACAGCGCGGGGACGCTGCTGTCGGGAAGAGTGGCGTCGGCGTGGGGAAGCGCGCAAGAGCAGCATCCGCCGACGGTGAGCTATTTGCGGCCGGAACAGAAATTGATTGAGGTGGAAGAGGACGGGAAAAAAGTCAAGAAAAACGAAGCCGTGCAGGTGACGACATTTGTGCCGCTCGATGCGAGCCAGCTTCGCGCGGACTTTCACATTGATTACCGACAGAAGGGATTGCTGTGGTTCAGTGCGTACCGGGTAGGATTTTCCGGCGCGTATAAGATGCGCAATCCGACCGAACGGGAGCAGAACTTTGCGATTACCTTGCCGCTGCCGGCCCGGCAGGCAGTGTACGACAACGTGGAAATTTCGCTGGATGGGCGGACGTTGCCGCTGGAATTTGCGGGCTCCTCGGTGACGGCGCATGGAAGCGTGGCCGCGGGCGCAACGGGCGCGGTGGGGGCTGCGTATCGTTCGCAAGGACTGGACAATTGGAGCTACCGGTTTTCGGAGGACAACCAGGTGGGGCGGGCCAAGGATTTTCATTTGCTGGTGACCACGGATTTTTCCGGGTTCGATTTTCCGGAGAATTCGCTGGCACCCACCGAGAAGAGCGGCAACGGCAAGGGCTGGGAATTGAAATGGGACTATCAAAACCTGGTATCCGGCTTCAACATTGCGCTGAAGATGCCGCAGAAACTGCAGCCTGGGCCACTGGCCGGCCGCATTTCCTATTTCGCACCGGTATCCCTGTTCTTTTTCTTCTTTCTGGTTTTCATTTTGTCGACCTTACGAGGGATTGACTTGCACCCGATGAATTATTTTTTTCTAGCTTGCGCGTTTTTCGCATTTCACCTGCTGCTGGCATATTTGTGCGACCACATATCGATTCATGCTGCGTTTCTGGTGTCTTCGGCGGTTTCCGTTTTATTGGTAGTGAGTTATCTGAGGCTGGTGGTCCACACGCGGTTCGCAATCGTGGATGCCGGATTGTCGCAGCTGATTTACCTGGTGCTATTTTCGTACGCATTCTTTTTTGAGGGGTACACCGGACTGGCGGTCACCGTCGGAGCGATTTTAACTCTGTTCGTGGTGATGCAGATGACCGGGCGAATCCGCTGGGAAGAGCGGTTCGGGAAGCGGCTGGCAGGGTTGTCGCCGGCGCGTTAGGTTACCAGGATGGATGGAACTCGCCGGGTCTGGAGAAGAACTGGGTGAAGCTCCAGACTTGGCGAGATGGCGAAGGCGCAGCCGCTCGACAGAACGGGGCCGGAAACTGGAATTGCGAAGCTATTCGGTGTCGTCGTGCTGGTCTTCGGCGTCGGCAGGACGAATCAGGCCGAAAAGGCCGTGGCTTTCGTCGGCCAGGCCGGCGGTGAAGAGCAGGTGATTTTTCCTGCCGGAAGGGCCGCCGTTTGCGAATTTGAGTCCCCACAATCCGTCAATGGCCATGGGCTGGCCGAGCGTGTCCTTTATAGGACCCTCGGAAACGCCACCGGGAAAGTCGAAGGCGTTGATGCGGCCATTGCCAAAATTGCCGACGAGTAAACGGTGCGCAAATTTGCCAAAGCTGGGCGGAGCGAGCGCCAGGCCCCAGGGCGAATTCAAAACGCCGTTGGAAGCGAAGCGGGACTTCCACGTGCCGTCGGTTGTGAACACGTCAATAAACCCATGGCCCGGACCTTTGACGTCGTCTTTCTTGTCATCATCCTGCAGAGCGAACGTGACGTAGAGATCGCCTTCGATATTTTCGATGCCGAACGGCGCATAGCCGGAGGGGAGAGTAGGATCTGTGAACGACTTGGTGAGATGGAAGGACGCATCGTACATTTCGACGACCCCGTCGCGGAAATTGGTCGCGTAAATGAAGGGCTTGCCGCCGCTGGTGCCCGTGGCGAGACCTTTGTAGACGGCACCGGAGCCGGAATTGTTCACGGCGATCACGGCGTTGTGGAGATCGACGGCCGGACTCCAGCCAACAATGGTGCCGTCTTCGGTAGCAAAGATGAATATGGAGGGACCGGATTTGCTGCCGGAGGAAACGAGGAAACCAGTTGTGGCGGTGTTGAGGACCAGGCCAGTCGGAGCGGCGGTGGCGCCGGCGCTGGGGCTGGGAATCTTAACGATGAGCGGCGCAGCGGGAGTCGGCGCGGGAGTGCCGTCGCCACGGTAGAGAGTAGAAGTCCCCGTGCCATTGTTGGCGATCCAGACGGGGCTAGTTGGAGAGAAGGCGATTCCCCAGCAGTTCACCAGGTTTGGGTCGGAGCGAAGAGCGACGCCAGGGATGTCGGAAACCAGGTTTACGCGCCGGAACTCCTGGGAAATTTGCGCATTTGCCGCGCTGGCCAGAAGCAGCGCGACGCCGCAGAGAATCAGAGACAGGATGAGAGACGAGGGTCGAAACTTGCTGTTCATAGTGCGATTTCTCCTTCGAGGCGATCCTTGGACCCAGAAACGGGTCCAGTCGGGTGGCGGGACGTGCAACAGGAGTAGCACGATGCTGGGGAAAAGTAGCGTGCCTGACGAAATCTTGACCATCGTTTGACCTGGAAGCGACAGAGCCGTACAGCGAATCCCTGATCAAATTTGTTTTCGGTCGCGAGGCTTCAGCGGGTGATCACGACGCCGGGCCGGGCTCCGGTGGGCTTGCCCGAATCCCAGACCAGCTGGCCGTTCACGAAAACTTTTTCGATGCCGGTTGCAAGCTCCTGGGGCTTTTCGAATGTGGAGCGGTCGAGGACGGTGGCTGGATCGAAAAGGACCAGATCGGCGACGGCGCCTTCCTTGAGGACGCCGCGGTCGAGCCAGTTGAGGCGGTGGGCGGGGAGCGAAGTCATTTTGCGGACGGCATCAGCCAGGGAGAGCCAGTGTTTTTCCCGCACGAAGCGGCCCAAGACGCGCGGGAACGTGCCGGCGCCGCGCGGATGTTCAACGCCGATGCCGCCGTCACTGGCGACCATGACCCAGGGCTGTTGATAGAAAGCCTTGATGTCGCTTTCGATCATGGAATGGCCGATGACACCGGCTTCCGTGTCCGCGGCGTCGCCTTCGCGAATAATGCGGATGTACATGTCCACGGGAGAAAGTTTGTTGGACGTGGCGATGTCGGCGAGGGAGTGGTGTTCATAGGATGGATTGGGTTTGAAAGCGGTGATGGTGAGGTGATCGGGGCCGCCGAGATCGGCGAGCGCTTTTGCGACGCTCTTGGGATTTTCATACTGCTTGTCAGGAACGATGACTTTGATGTTGGAGTGCCAGGCTTCGTAGGGATAGCAGTCTGCCAGGAAATCCACGCCGCGCTCGCGCGCTTCACCGATGACGCGAATATATTCGTAGGCTTTGCCCCAGACGCCGACGGTACCAAGCTTGATGTGGGAGTGGTCCACGGGGATATGGGCTTGGTCGGCGATTTCAATTTCTTCGAGCAGGGCGTCGAAGGCTTTGTCGGCTTCGTCGCGGATGTGAGTGCTGTAGAAGCCGCCATGTTCGGCGGCGGCGCGGGCCATTGCGACGAGTTCGGCGGTGTTGCTGTAGCTGCCGACTTCGTATTCGAGGCCGCTCGAAAGACCGACGGCGCCTTCGTTCATGGCTTGCCAGGTGAGCTGAGCCATTTTTTCGATTTCGGGCTGCGTGGCGACGCGTTTGAAATCCTTGCCCATGACTTGTCCGCGGATGGTGGCGTGGCCGGCGAAAACAGCGACGTTCACTGCTGCCGGACTTTTGCGGCGGGCGGCGATCCAATCGGCGATAGGCCAGGGAGATTCACCGTCCGGGCCCTGCACTACGGTAGTGATGCCCTGGGCGACTTGGGTTTCCGCGAGTGGGTCCGAGTCGAGGCCTTCAAGAGAGTGGTTGTGGATGTCGATGAATCCGGGCGCCAAGACGAGGCCGTGAGCATCGAGCACGCGTTCGCCGGGGGCGGGCGAGAGTTTGCCGATCGAGACGATGTGGTTGCCGCGGACGCGGAGCGCGCCTTCACGAAGCGGAGCGCCGGTGCCGTCGGCGAGCTGGGCGTTGAGGATGAAGATGGTGTCGTCAGGTGGGCGCGGGTCCGGCGAGGCGTGAAGAGCCAGAACCGCGGAGAAGGCGGAGAGGAAGATCAGGGACAGTGAAGAGCCGATGCGGTGGAACGAATGCATCTGTGTTTGGCCTCAAGAAAGTGAGCTTCGCTCTGAGCGGATGCAGCTTCCCTTCGGCGGGACCTTTCGGGCCGAAGGGAACTGAACTCAGTGCTACTGGCGCTCGGAGCGGGTGCGGAGATGGTACCAGACGATGATGAGAACTACCGAGGCGGCGAAGATGAGGCTGGAAACGGCGTTAATTTCTGGAGTGATGCCGCGGCGCAGGCGGCCCCAGATTTCGAGAGGGAGAGTGTACTCGCGGCCGTAGAGAAAAAAAGTGACGGCGATTTCGTCCATGGAGAGCGTAAAGATGAGCAGCGCGGCAGCTATCAAAGAGAGCTTGAGGTTGGGAAGAGTGATGAACCAAAACGTGCGCCATGGCGTAGCACCGAGATCGAGCGAGGCTTCTTCCTGACAACGATCCATTTTTTGCAAGCCGGCGAATAGCTCGGTGGTGGCTACGGAGATAAGAGCGGTACCGTGGCCGAGGAAGATCGTGGTGAGACTGAGCTCAAGATGAACGCGCACTGCGAAGAGAAGGAGAGAGAGACCGGTGATGATGCCGGGAAGAATGAGCGGAAGAAGGACCAGGCGGCGAAAGAGTGCTTTGCCGGGGAAGCTGGCGCGATCAAGAGCGAGTGCGGCGAAAAGGCCGAGCGTCAGGGAAAGTGCGACGGCACCGGCTGCGACGAGGAGGCTGTTGAGGACGGAATCCCAGATGGCAGAGTCGGCGAAGAGCTGGCGGTACCAATCGAGCGTGAAATGGCGCGGAGGGAAACCGCCTACACCCTCGCGGTTGAAGGAGTAGACGACCAGAACAGCGATGGGTAGATAAAGGAAGGCGAAGACCAGCGCAGCGCAAGCTGCGAGCAGCGGTGAGCGGCGAGCCGCAATTGACGATGGGACCCTCATTCGAAGGACCAGCGCGCTTCGAGGCGTTGCGCGAACGCGAGAATGGCTAGAGTGAAAACGAGAATGACCACCGAAATGGCAGCGCCGAGCGGCCAGTCATAGGCGGCCCCGAAAAGAGATTGGATCAGATTGGCGATCATGGTGGCGGAAGGGCCGCCCACGAGAAGCGGAGCAAGAAAATCTCCGAGTGACAAAACGAACGCGAAGGTGGCGCCTGCGAGAAGGCCCGGCAAAGAGAGAGGAAGTATGACCCGGAAAAAAGTGGCGCGCGGCGACGCGCCGAGATCCTGTGAGGCTTCGATAAGCGGCCGCGGGATGTGTTCAAGAGATGCGTAAATGGGAAGAAAAACGAACGGCGTGTAGATATGGGTGAGCATGAGAATGACGGCGAAAGGGCTGTAGAGAAAAGCGGAAACCGGTTCGCGAGTGACGTGGACATATTGCAGGAAGCCGTTGAGGACTCCGTCGCTGCCGAGGATCGTCTTCCAGGCGTAACCGCGGACGAGATAGCTGACCCACAGAGGGACGATCACGAGCTGATAGAGCAGTTCTTTGCGCGGGCCGGCATGGATGGACAGGAAGTAGGCGAGCGGGTAGCCAAGCAGCACCGACAGACACGTGACCGACGCCGCGATGCGAGCGGTGCGAAGAAGGACTTGCCAATATAAAGGATTGTGGACCAACGTGCGGTAGTTGCCGAGATTCCAGTTATGGAAGATGGCACCGTCACGGACGGACCAGAAACTGTGCACGAGCATAAGGGCATAGGGGAAGAGCAGGAATAGCGCGACCCACAGGATGGGCGGAATGGAGACGACCAGTTTGTAGGTTCGCGTATACATATCTATTCGCGGACCGGCATTGCGTCAGATGCGGCAAACGCAAATTCGTGGGAACCGGAGAGCATGGCGCCGGAAGGGATACGGGCGCGTAAAGTGGCGCCGGTGGCCAGCTGCAGCTCGAGGAGTTCGGTGGCGCCGGAATAGATCTGCTGCCGAATGGTTGCGGAAAAACGGACGAGGTTCGAGAGTGACGGTGCGTGATTGGCAAGACCGATCGCCTCGGGACGAACAGAGAAGAGCGCCGAGCCCTGGGGCAGCGCGGAAGGGAAGTGGAATGCGCCGCAATCGGCTACACCTTCGCGAATAATCGCGCGAAGCAGGTTGGTTTGGCCGATGAATTGAGCAGTATAGGCGGTGGCGGGGCGTGCGTAGATTTCGCGAGGCGAAGCGATTTGTTCGAGCGTGCCGTTCCGGACAAGAGCGATGCGGTCGGAAAGCGCCATGGCTTCGTCCTGATCGTGGGTGACGAAAAGAAATGTGACGCCCACTTCGCGCTGGAGAGATTTCAATTCGGACTGCATCTGCTTGCGAAGGTTGGCATCGAGCGCAGAGAGCGGCTCGTCGAGGAGAAGGAGTTCGGGGCGATTCACGAGAGCGCGGGCTAAAGCGACACGCTGCTGCTGGCCGCCGGAAAGTTTGGTGGGTTTTGCGGTGGCGAATTCCTGCATACGGACCATCTCAAGAGCATCCTTGACGCGAGCGGCGATTTCGGATTTTGCCGTTGCTGTGGCGCGCAGGCCGTAGGCGACGTTGTCGCTGACATTCAGATGCGGAAACAGTGCGTATTGTTGAAAGACCGTGTTGACGCGGCGGCGATAGGGAGGAAGCGCGTCGAGGCGCGAGCCGCGCATCCAGATTTCGCCGGCAGTGAGTTGTTCGAAGCCGGCGATGAGACGGAGCAAGGTGGTTTTGCCCGAGCCGCTTTCGCCGAGGAGCGTGAGAAATTCGCCGGCAGCGATTTCGAGTGAAAGCGCTTTCAGAACTTCGCGTGGGCCGAAACGTTTGCTGACGGCGCGGATTTCCACGAGCGTATCACCTGGCGCTACCGACGGCGCAATCAGTGCGACGGAAGTCACTGCGCTGCTTTGACCTCGTTCCAGATTTCGTTGTACTTGGCGCGACGGGGAACATCCTGCCAGAAGTAGATGCGCTGCATGTAGGCATCGGGATTGTCGAGGTGCAGGAGTTTCTTTTCGTCGTCGGTCATGAATTGTGCCGCGCCGGGATTGGCGGGCGTGTAGTGGGTAATGTCGGTGACGAGTTTTTGTGTTTTGGCCTCCACCATGTAGGCGAGAAATTGCGTGGCGAGCTCTTTGTGCGTGCTGGCGGCAGTGATCATCAGATGGTCGATCCAGCCGGTGGTGTTTTCCTTGGGGATGGTTTCGCCGATGGGAAAATTCAACTTTCTGAGTTGCGCGGTGTTCAGCGGCCAGCCCATGGCCAGAACGATTTCGTGGTTCTGGAAGAGATTGGTGAGTTCGCCGCCGGTGGACCAGAATTTTCTGACATTGGGCTTCAATTCGAGAAGTTTCTTCCTGGCCGCGGCGAGTTGTTCGTCGGACAAATTGTAGAGCTGGCTGGCGTCGGGTTTGTCGTAGCCGAGGATTTGCGCCGCCATGTAGATGCTGGAGAGCTCGTCCCATAGGGAAACCTTGCCGCGGTATTTCGGATCCCAAAGGATGGTCCAGGAATCGGGAGGCCGCGAAAACGCGGTGGTGTCGTAAAGCAGGGGGTTAGGGCCCCACATGAACGGAACGCCGTAAACCTGGCCATGGGCCATGACCAAGGAGGATTCGCGCAGCTTGGAAGAGAGTTGTGCGTAGGAGGGAACCTGGGCGAGATCGAGTGGTGCCGCGAGGCCAGCTTTAACGATGGATGTGGCGACATCGCTTGAAGGGGAGATGACGTCATAGTTCGAAGCGCTGCCGCCGCGGAGCTTGGCGATAAGCTCATCGCTCGAACCCATGTAAGAGGCGACTACTTTGCAGTGACGCGAAACCTCGAAGTCGTGGACGAAGGAGGGATCCGCGTAACCTTCCCAGACCAGCAGGCTGAGCGTCGGCTCGGACTTCTTGCACGAGCCGGCGGCGTAGGCCACGCAGAACATAGTCAGAAAGATCAGCGTGCGTTTCATGAGGCCCTCGCAAAAAGCCGGCAGCGGTACCGGCGCGCCTGGAAAACGGGAACCGCGCTAGCGCGACTCAAATACTACGCGGCCTCCGACGATGGTGGTGAGAACTTTTGTCTGGTTGATAGCGCGGGGATCTACTTCAAATACGTCCTGCGAAAGGATAATCAGGTCGGCCAGTTTGCCGGGTTCGAGCGAGCCTTCGGTTTTTTCGCGGAAACCGGCATAGGCAGCGCCCAACGTGTAGCCACGAATTGCTTCGGCGACGGACAAGCGCTGCGACGGCAGGAAACCTTCCTTTGGTAATCCTTCCGCGGTCTGGCGAGTAACCGCGGTCTGAATTCCTTCAAACGGATTCAGGGTGACGACGGGCCAGTCGCTGCCAAAGGCCAGCTGGCCGCCATCGTTGGCGATACTTTTCCAGACCCAGGCGCGTGAGGCGCGGTCGGGCCCGATGTTGCGAGCCCAGACGTTTAGCGTGTCATCGTCGGGATAGGAATGAAGCGGCTGCATGCTGGCGATGACGCCCAGCTTGCCGAAACCGGGGATGTCCTGCGCCGCGATGGTCTCGACGTGCTCGATGCGCGGGCGTTTGCCGGAAGTGTGATTGACCTTTTCCATGCTTTGGTAGGAGTCCAGAACGGTGCGAACGCCGGAATCGCCAATCGCGTGGGTGAAAATCTGCAGGCCGCGCCTGTCGAGTTCCGTGACGGCAGCTCTGTAGTTTTCCGGTTGCCAGAAGGGTTTACCTTGCACGGACGGGTCGTCGGTGTAGGGCTGCAGCATAGCGGCCGTGTGCGATTCGACGACGCCGTCGATCATGAATTTGACGGCGCCTGCGGAGAGCCAGTCGCCGGTATATTTTCTGCGACCTTCTTCTATGGTGGCAATGTCTTGCGGGCGGAGTTCGGGAGGGCTCTGAAAGTAGGCGATGTAAAAGCGCAGCGTGAGGTCGCCGTGGCGAAGCAGCTCGTCGTATAGATCGAATTCCTCGAAATCGCCGCCGGCGCTGTGCACACGGGAGAGCCCGTTTTGGTTGGCCCAGTGAATTCCGGCACGCAGAGCAGCGAGCTTATCGCCACGCGTAGGCTTGGCGAGCACAGCGGCGACTAGCGATCGCGCGGCTTCCTTTAGGGCCCCGGTGGCTTCACCGGTTTGTGGATCGCGCACGATGATGCCGTTTGGAGGATTGCGCGTGTCCTTGGTGATGTGCGCAAGTTCGAGCGCTTTGGAATTTGCCCAGTAGGTGTGGCCATCATAGCCTTCGAGAAATGCGGGCCGATCGGGGAAAACTTCGTCGAGATATTTTTTGTCGGGAAGCGAACTGGGAAACATGGCGTAGTTCCAGCCGCGACCGAGTATCCAATCGTTGCCGGGATGAGCCGCGCCGTACGCGCGCAAACGCTGCTGGATGCCCTCAGGGTCCTTGGCGCCTTCGAGATTGACGCGGCCGAGGCTGAAAGAGCCTTCGATGAAGTGAATGTGGCAGTCTGTGAAGCCGGGCAGAACCAGTCTGCCTTGGGCGTCGATAACTTGTGTATTTTTGGATTGTAGCTTGGCGATTTCAGAATTGGACCCGACGGCGACGACACGCTCGCCGCGAATAGCCAGAGCTTCGGCCCACGGCTGCTTTGAATTTACCGTGTAAATCTTGCCGTGGAGGACCACGGTGTCCGCGTAGGCAGATTTTTTCTGTGCCGGTGTCACGTCGGCTGTCAGGAATCCTAGTGTCAGAACGGACATCGCGACTAGGGAACCAAGCTTCATGCGCGGCAATCCTCCTGGGGGACGCGGTTTTTACAGACGTCGCTAGAATGTCGGCGGCGTGTTGATCCAAAGCAGCAATGATTCCGTTTTGCCGGGATTTTTCCAGCGGTGCGGCGTGGAGCTCTGAAAATACAGACTGTCGCCCGGCTGCAAGAGGTAACGTTCGTCCTGATTAAGCCAGATTTCGAATTGGCCGCGCAGAATGTGCAGGAACTCTTCGCCTTCGTGGGTGTAGGATTCGCCGCTGTTCCCGCCGGGCTTGATGCGGAAAAGGTGCGGCTCCATTGCCGTGTTGCCCCAGGCAAGAAGTTCCATACGCACGCCTTTGGTGGTTTCCAGAATTTTGCGCTCGGCCGGGCGAACCAGGCGCGAATTGTCCTTGGCGGGCTCAAAGAACGAAAGAATGTTGGTGCGGTAGTAGCGGGCGATGCGTTGCAGGGTGGCAATAGATGCGCTCATCTGCCCGCGTTCGAGGGCGCTTAGGAAGCCAACGGAAACGGCCGTGGCTTTGGCCACCTGTGCAAGAGAAAGCCCCCGTCGCTGCCGTAGGCGGCGAAAACGTATGCCCGGCGAAGCGGCGTTTTCGGCAGGCACCGAGACCACACCCTGGCGTTTCAAGACATGAACGATGGCGGCGGGATTGAGGCCGCGGGCGCGGCGCAGAAAAAGGGCGCGCTGTAGCAAACGAACATCTTCTTCTTTATACAGGCGATAGCGGCTTTGGGTACGCTGCGGCGTAACCAGACCGAGGGTCTCCCAGGCGCGCAATGCGGACGAAGAAATTCTCACGCGCTTAGCGACTTCGCTGATGCGCAGCAAGCCGCTAGCCGGCGGCGAAACCGATCGTTTTGATGAATTCTTTCCGCTTGACATCAACCAGCGCTTTCCATAAGTTTACAGGATTATAGTAAGGTTTACGGGGCACATTCAACCTCGAAGTCACGGTGCAAATTCTGGGGCTCGGGGTTTCAGGGGTGAGTTCAATGAAATCGAAGCGGTCTTTCCACACCTTGTTGTGGAACAGCATTCTGTACGTGTCCTTCTTCACCTTAATCGCAGTACTGTTTTCTCCCTCTCTTCTCGCGCAAAGCACCGGCGGCCGCATCCGCGGCACGGTGACCGATCCCAGCGGAGCGACGGTTGCGGCCGCGAACGTGGTGATCACCAATCAGGCGAATGGATCGCAACGCGACTCACAAACCGGCCCGAACGGCGAATTCATCTTTCTGGAAGTGCCGGTGGGAACCTACCAGATCGAGGTTGATCAGACCGGCTTTAAGAAGTATGTGCGCAAGGGAGTGATCGTTGATCTCAACCAGATTGTAGGTATTGATATCGCGCTGCAGGTCGGCACTGCGACTGAAACTATCGAAGTTACGGGCGCGCCGGCGCTGGTGGATACGACTTCCACCCAATTGGGCGCTGTGGTGGGGGAGCGGGCGGTTAGCGAATTGCCGCTGGCGCAGCGCGATACCTACCAATTGTTGCAGCTGCAGCCGGGTGTTCAATCCCAGCTTGGCGTGGACAATCTATATGGAAGTGACCGCGCCGGAGTAGTCAGTGTGAATGGCGGCCGCGGCCGCGACAACAATTTCACGGTGAACGGCGGCGACGGAAACGACCAGTTCGCCAACCTGCCGGCCATTCAGCCTTCACCGGACAGCATCGAGGAGTTTCGCGTCCTCACCAATACCTTCGACGCTGAGTACGGACGCAACTCAGGTGCGGTGATCAACGTCGTTACCAAGTCAGGTACGAACTCGTTGCACGGCAATCTCTACGAATTCTTCCGCAATCAGGCGTTGAATGCCAAAGGCTTCTTCGATTCCACGAAACTGGATTATCTCCAAAATCAGTTCGGCGGGACGTTGGGTGGGCCAATCCGGAAAGATAAGACGTTTTTCTTTGTGACCTACGAAGGCGACCGCCTGCGCAAAGGAACTTCTTCGGACACCGTCACGGTTCCGACCGCGGATGAACGGCTGGGAAATTTCTCGGCGACTCCGTTTTCGGGCGGCGTCACCACTGATTTCTTCGCGCAGACCCTGAATAGTCGCTGCGGCCTGAATATACCAATGCCGTCAACAACAGCCGAAGGGGTCGTTCCGTACTCAGCAATCTTTCCTAATAGCGTGGTTCCGCAGTCCTGCATGGATCAAACGGCGTTGGACTTGTTGAATAAGTACGTGCCGCAGGCTAATCGTGCCGACGGCACGTTTCAGGGAGTTCCGCTCGGGCACGAGCGCGGCAATCAGTTCACGGTGAAGATCGATCACGAGCTCACGAAGAACCAGCACCTCACCGGCTACTACTATTTCGACCAGCACTACCTGGCCAAGCCCTTCGCTCGCTTCCAGGCGGGAGGCGCTACGCTTCCGGGATTTGGCGATTTGACGGACGAGCGCATCCAGCAGGTGAACGTCGCCCATACCTGGACGATTGGCGCGACTTCGGTAAATGAACTCAGGTTTACCTACTTCCGCGAAGGGCAAGGCACGTTTCTGCATCCGCAACACACGGCCGTGGTGCAGGACTCGTGCACCACAGTGCCAACGGCGAACTGCTTCGCGGATCCCAACAATGCCGACTTGGGCATTCATCCAAACCTGGGCGCCAGCAGAGAAGGCGTACCGTACGTGAACATCGCCGGCGGATTTTCGCTGGGAAATAACTTCGAGGGCGAGCTGCCGCAGAAGGGTAACACTTATCAAATTTCGGATAGTTTCGCAAAAGTTGTCGGAAACCACAGCTTGAAATTTGGGGCGGACTTCCGCGAGAACCAGTTCGATCAGAGGTTGTATTTCAATATCAACGGCTCCTATTACCTCTACGGCGGCGGGCCGAATGACACGGCATCCGACAATCTCTTCGCCGATTACTTGCTGGGGCTGAATGACAATTACATTCAGGGTTCCGCGCAGGACGAGTTGATTCGCTCGAAAGCGGTGTATCTCTTCGCGCAAGACAGCTGGAAGCTGCGGTCCAATTTAACTTTGAATTATGGTCTACGCTGGGAGCTGAACACGCCTTTGGCGGACATCGGAAAGAAAGTACAGACCTATCGCCCGGGCCAGAACACCAGCATATACCCGTGCCAGCTGTCGCAGCCTAGCATTGACAACTTCCGGGACAACTGGGGTGTGACGGATCCAGATTGCACCAACACCGGCGTAATACCCACGGGCTTGGTCGTTGCCGGCGACAAAGGCGTCCCCACTGGACTCACGGCCACTTACTACAAGTCTTTTGCGCCCCGCGTTGGATTAGCGTGGAGCCCGGGAGCAAGAGATGGAGTTTTAGGTAAGTTGTTTGGCGGACCGGGTAAGACCAGCATCCGAGCGGGCTTTGGCATTTTCTATAACCCAATCGAACAGCTGGTTATGGAACAGTTCAGCGCCGAACCTCCTTTCGGTGGGAGTTCCAGCATTTACAACACAATGTTTAACCTGCCCTTCCAGTTTCAAGACGGAACGACGGCCCCGAACCCATTCAACGGAATTTTGAATCCGCCGCGGGGCCAACCGGTTGACTGGTCACTATTCCGGCCCATTTTGCTGTATGGGCAGGCAGCTCCGGACATTCGTTCGCAGTACGCAGAGCAGTACAACTTGACCATTCAGCGTGAACTCGCGAAGGACCTGGTGTTCCAAATCGCTTACGTCGGGCGCCAGGGCCACCGGTTGCTTGCAACGCAAGAAATAAATCCAGGGAGTCCACAAACGTGTTTGGACTTGAACCAGATTATTGCCCCCGGAACCTGCACTCAGTTCGGCGCTGATAGTTCATACTTTATCGATCCGGGCACGGTGCTTCCGGTGGATTTGCATCTTCCCTACGGTCCGACCAAGGTCCTTCCAGCGGGAACGGTAGTAGGGGCAAACGGCATTACGTTGGTCGGACTACGGCCATTTTCTTCGCCGAATTGCGATCCCAGCACGGGAACCGGCTGCCCCGTGGACGGGCTCCCCGTTTTCTCCAGCATCTTCCAACAAGGGACGATTTCGAGTTCGGCCTACAACGCTCTGCAAGTCAGTTTGGAAAAACGTTTCTCGCACGGCTTGCAATTCACCGGTGCTTATACTTTTGGCAAATCGCTTGACTTCGCGTCAACATTTGAAAGCCTGGTCAATCCGTTCGATCCAAGGATCGGCCGTTCGCCGTCGCTCTTTGATGCTCGGCACCGTTTCGTCTTCAGCTATTACTGGGAGCTGCCGCTGCGCAAGTATGGGGGTTTTGCCGGGAAAGTGCTCAATGGCTGGTCCCTGTCCGGAACACTCACTGCGCAGTCGGGGTTTCCGATTCGCATTACCGAACAAGACGACAACGAGCTCTATTCGAGTTTTGACTTTGAAACTTCCGGGCAGCCCAACCTGATTGCCCCTTTTAAGAAACTCAATCCCCGCGGCGACGGAAACCTGGGATTCAATCCGAACTCTTTCAGCACTGGCTGCATCGATCCGACGGACTTCAACAACGACCAATTCCTTTGCTCAAACGATCCTGGCGGTGTGGTCCTCGGAACCATCGGTAATGCACCGCGAACGATCTGTTGCGGGCCCGGTATTTTCCAGACCGACGTCGGAATACTCAAGAACACTATGATCGGCGAGCGTTACCGGCTGCAGTTCCGAGGCGAAATTTACAACCTGTTCAACTATGCGCAGTTCTTCCAGCCTGATGGCAATGTTACCGACGGGTCTGACTTCGGCCGCGTAAAGCGCGCTCGCGACCCGCGCTTGATGCAGTTCGCACTGAAACTATATTTCTAGGGCGACTGCGCGGACAATAATATGAATATGTGGCGGGCGCGGCTCGCAGGGCCGCGCTTCCGCATGTCTGCCAAGACGGACGAATTTCGCAGCACACTGACAGCAGGGAAGAGACCTGCAAGGAGCAGGCTCCGCGGGAGCGGGGCTAGCTTGGTTCGGAGAACTACCATGTCGTACGAAGCACTCGAAAAAGAACTGGCGCTTTACCAGAAGCGGACGCCGAAATCGGCCGCCGCCCACAAACGTGCCGAACAGCGTATCCCGCTTGGCGTAGCCAGCAACTATCGCCATTACGAGCCGTATCCCATTTTCGTCAAGGACGGAAAGGGCAGCAAGATTCACGACCTCGACGGCAACGAATATATTGACCACAACCTTTGTTTTGGCGCGCTCATGGCGGGTCATTGCCATCCTGCTGTAGTGCAAGCCGTCGAAACCAAATTGCATGAAGGTACGACATTCGGTATGCCGCACGACCAGGAATGGGAGCTGGCCGAAGAGATTTGCGCACGCTACCCGGTGGAGATGGTTCGATTCGGTTCGAGCGGCACTGAAGTCACCATGCACGCTTGTCGCATCGCTCGCGCTGCCACCGGCCGCGACAAAATTATCAAGTTCGAAGGCTCCTACCACGGCTTGCACGACACGGCGCTGGTCAGCGTGAAGCCGAAAGATACAGAGTACGGCGATGAAAACGCTCCGAACTCCGTTCCGGGGGGCGGCGGCGTGCCTAAAGCTGCGGTCGACAACGTCGTTATCGCCAGCTTCAACAATCTGAAGAGCGTCGAAAACCGTTTCAAACAATATCCCGGTCAGATCGCCGCAATTATTCTCGAGCCCATTCTTATGAACGTGGGCCTTTGCCTGCCCGAGCCCGGTTTCCTGCAAAGCCTGCGTAAACTCTGCGACGCCAACGGAGCTTTACTCATTTTTGATGAAGTAAAAACCGGCGCGAAACTGGCCTGGGGCGGCGCCAGCGAATATTTTGGCGTGAAGCCGGACATGATTTGTCTGGCCAAATCTATCGGGGGTGGACTGCCGCTCGGCGCGTTCGGTGCCAGCAAAAAAATCATGGGCCTGATTTCCGACCACAAGGTATTTCACGGTGGAACTTACAATACCAATCGCGTCGCCATGTCCGCCGGTCTTGCGGCATTCCGTGAAGTGCTCACCCGCGAAAACTATGTGCACGTCGGCAAACTCAGCAAAAAGCTCACCGAAGGCTATCGCGCGATCGTCGCGAAAGCTGGATTGCGGGCTTACGTCGCCAGCGCCGGAGTCAACGGCGCGCTCATGCTGTATCCGCAGGAAATCAAGAATTATCGCGATTGGACCAAAATCGATGTGGACCTCTGGCGTCACTACTGGTTTGCCATGGTGAACCGCGGCGTGCTTGCTCAGCCATATTGGTGGGACGAGCAGTGGACCATTTCCGTGCAGCACAGCGAGGCGGATATCGATAAGCACCTTGCGGTGTTTGACGAGATCGCGCCTGGTCTGGCCAAAGCGCAGGCCGAGCGCGGCATGGTGACCGCCGCGGCTGGCCATTGAGCGTTTTGCGCCGCCGTCACGCTGACCTCGACCGCAGTCATTCCAAGCGGGCGAGGAATCTCTGTTGATTTGGTTTATAACGAAACGCGAGTGAAGATTCCGCGGAGCATTTTCGGAGAACACGTTGACAGTGGAAGCAAACACCGCGGAATCCCCACATCTCAAACGGGTTCTCGGCCGGCGAGATCTGGTTTTGCTGTTCGTGGTCGCCGTTTTCAATTTAAACGTGGTCCCTTCAATTGCGGCCAACGGCGGCGTCACTATCTGGTTGTGGATCATTTCGCTGCTTCTGTTTTTTTGGCCGCAGGGTATCGCCGTGATTGAACTTGCTCACCGTTATCCCGGTGAAGGCGGAGTGTACCTTTGGGCTAAGGAAGTCTTCGGCGACTTCCACGGCTTCCTGTCCGGCTGGTGCTACTGGACGAACAACATGATGTACGTCCCTACGGTGTTGCTTTATTTCGTTGGCGTTTCCGTCTTCGCCTTTGGTTCCGGCCATGAAGCGCTTGCCGACAACAAGATTTTTGCGCTCGGCGCGTGCATGGTGCTGCTGGCGGTGCTGGTTATCCTCAACATCGTGGGCCTCGGCGTCGGCAAATGGATCAACAACATCGGAGGCATCGGCACGTTTGTAGCGGCCGCGCTGTTGATGGGCCTCGGCTTGGTTGTGTGGGCCCGTTTCGGCACTGGCGTCAGCTGGGTGGACTTCCAGATTCCCGCCAACCCGCGCTTCGTTCTGAATTCTTTCGGAGTCATCTGCTTCGGCTTGGTGGGCCTTGAACTCGCATCCGTCATGGGCGACGAAATCCGGGACCCTGAAAAAACACTGCCTGGCGCAGTCGCTTGGGGCGGAGTACTTTCGGGCATCCTGTATATCGGCGCAACGCTCACGCTGCTGGTCGCGGTCAGCAAGTCGGACATCAGCGTGCTGCAGGGAATCGTGCAAGCCGTTACACGCATGGCCGGCCGCGTCGGCGTCACCTGGGTCGTCGCGCCTTTCGCTTTCCTTCTCAGCTTGTCCATTGCTGGAATCGGTTCGGCCTGGCTCGGCGGCTCGGCCCGCATTCCTTTTGTGGCGGGCCTGGACTCCTACATGCCACGCTGGCTCGGCAGCATCCATTCCAGATACCGCACGCCGTACGCCGCTCTCCTGGTGCACGCCAGTGTTTCGTTGGTTCTGGTGGTCATGAATTTCTGGGGCTCCGGCGTTCAGGAATCTTTCCAACGCATGTTGTCTCTTGCTGTCGTGCTCCAACTGGTTCCGTTTCTCTATATGTTCGGGGCCCTTCTCAAAATTGCCATGGAGAAAGGTTTTCAGCCCGCGCGCTATGGCAAGACCACGTTACTGCTTGCCGGTGCGAGCGGTATGCTAACCACAGCGCTGGGTATTGGCTTGGCCTTCTTTCCCGCCCAGCAGATTTCTTCCATCGCTTCCTATGAAACATGGATGCTGGGTGGCACGATCTTCTTTGTCGGAGCGGCGGCGTTTTTCTTTTTTGTTTACGGACGGCGTAAGGCAGCGCTAAAGGCAGCGGCTTAGTCAGGCTCCAGGATGCAGGAGGTGGTTATGTCGAGCGGTGCAACAACAGGAGTTCGCACGTATCAGAATTTCGTCAATGGAAAGTGGGAGAGCCCCGCTTCAGGCGAGACATTTCCGGTTTACGATCCATCAACGGAAGAAATAATCGCCCACGTCGCGGCCGCCGATGCCGCCGAGGTGGACCGCGCCGTCAAAGCCGCGCGTGCCGCCTTCGATTCCGGCCCTTGGCCGCAAACCACGGCACAAGACCGTGGCCGCATCCTCTTCAGGCTCGCCGAAAAGATTCGCCAGAATTCTGCCACGCTCGCTGAACTCGAATGCCGCAACACCGGCAAGCCCATCGTCGAAGCCGAATATGACATCGCTGACGTGGCCACCTGCTTCGAATATTACGGTGGTCTCGCGAACAAAGTCACCGGTCACGTCAATCCAGTTCCCGCCAACGCGCTCAGCTTCACGATGCGTGAACCGGTCGGCGTAGCCGGTCAAATCATTCCCTGGAACTATCCGCTGCTCATGGCCGCCTGGAAGCTCGCTCCTGCCATCGCCGCCGGCTGCTGCTGTGTGCTGAAACCCGCCGAGCAAACGCCACTCAGCGCTCTTGAATTCGCGAACTATTTCGAAGAAACCGGTCTCCCTCCCGGCGTAATAAACATCGTCAACGGCTTTGGCGAAACCGCCGGCGCCGCTCTCGTTGCGCATCCCGGCGTGGACAAGATTGCCTTCACCGGTAGCGCAGCCGTCGGAAAGATCATCGCCAAGTCCGCCGCCGATACTCTCAAGCGCGTCACACTCGAATTAGGCGGCAAGTCGCCCAATGTTTTCTTCGCCGACGCCGACTGGGAGGCTGCTGTGGACGGGGCGCTCTTCGGCGTATTCATCAATCAAGGCGAGGTCTGCTCTGCCGGCAGCCGCATCCTGGTCGAAAAAAAGATCTACTCCAAATTCGTTGAGGCCATGACCGAAAAAGCCAAGCGCATCAAGCTCGGCCCCCCACTCGAGCGCGAAACCAAGATGGGACCGCTCGTCAGCAAGGAACAATACGACCGCGTCAGCAGCTATCTCGACCTCGGCAAGAAAGAAGCAAAAACCGCCATCGGCGGCGGCCGCCCGAAGCAAATCGCAAAGGGCTACTACGTCGAACCCACCATTTTTTATGACGTGGACAACAACGCCCGCATTTCGCGCGAAGAAATTTTTGGTCCCGTAGCTTCCGTCATTCCGTTCGAAGGTGAACCCGACGCCATCAAAATCGCCAACGACACGCCGTACGGCCTAGCCGGCGCCGTCTGGACGCGTGACATCTACAAAGCTTTCCGTGTCGTCAAATCTCTGCGCGCCGGAATTATCTGGGTCAATCACATGCAGCCCACTTATGTCGAAGCTCCGTGGGGCGGCTACAAACAGTCCGGCTTCGGCCGCGAACTCGGCCCCTGGGGTCTCGAAGAATATCTTGAAACCAAACAGGTCTTCGTCAATCTCGACGAAACGCCTATTGGCTGGTACTAGAAATTTTGCTGAGAGAAGAATATGAACACCATTCAACTGCGTACCGAAATTCCAGGGCCGAGGTCGCGAGCGCTGATGCTACGCCGCGAAGCCGCCGTTCCGCTCGGTCCCTATCACGCCACGCCAATTTTTGCAGCTCGTTCCGAAGGTGCCGCGATCGAAGACGTCGACGGCAATCGCTATCTCGATTTTGCTGGCGGCATAGGTTGCCTCAATACCGGCCATCGCCCGCCCGAAGTTGACTCCGCGATCCGAGCGCAGCTCGAAAAATATCTCCATCTTTGCTTCAGCGTCACGCCGTACGAAGGCTACCTAGCAGTCGCCGAAAAGTTGAACGCGCTGACGCCGGGAAAGTTTGCAAAAAAGACGCTGCTGGTCAACAGTGGCGCCGAAGCCGTCGAAAACGCCGTCAAGATCGCCCGTGCTTACACCAAGCGTCCCGCCGTCATCGCCTTCAATGACGCTTTTCACGGCCGCACCATGATGGCGCTATCCCTGACCAGCAAAACCCATCCTTACAAAGCGGGCTTCGAACCATTTCCCGGCGACGTGTATCGCCTTCCTTACGCCTACTGCTATCGCTGCTCCTACGGCCTCACCTATCCGAGCTGCAAGCTCACATGTGCGAGTGCCCTCGAAGATGCCTTCAAACGCGTTGTTTCCGCGGAATCCGTCGCCGCCGTAATTGCGGAACCTGTTCTCGGCGAAGGAGGCTTTGTCGTTCCTCCCAAGGAGTTCTTTCCGATCGTCAGCGAAATCTGCCGTAAGCACGGCATCCTCTTTATCGCCGATGAAGTGCAATCCGGCATTGCGCGCACCGGAAAATATTTCGCCATCGAACATTACGGCGTCGAACCGGACCTCATCACGTCCGCCAAGTCGCTCGGCGGCGGATTGCCTCTCGCTGCGGTAACAGGCCGCGCGGATATCATGGATGCCGCCGCAGTTGGCGGCCTCGGCGGCACGTTCGGCGGCAACCCTCTTGCCTGTGCCGCCGCTCTTGCCGCTCTAGACCTCATTGAAAAGCAAGGTCTCCTCGCGCGCTCGACGCATCTCGGTCGTAAATTCGAAGGGCGCGGCGAACAGTGGCGAAAACGATTTTCCGTGGTCGGGGAAGTACGCGGCCTCGGCGCCATGTGTGCTATTGAACTGGTCAAAGACAAAGCCACAAGAGAACCGCACCCCGACGCCACCAAAAAAGTCGCGCAGTATTGCTACCAGCACGGCCTGATCACCATCACCGCCGGCACCTACGGGAACGTCATGCGTATTTTGGTCCCGCTCATCGTGACCGACGAACAATTTAATGAAGGGCTCGACGTCCTCGAAGCTGCTCTGGCGGACTTTTCTGTCGCCGCTGCACCCCCAAAGCAACTCGTCACATCGAACAGATAGGGAGTAAGCAATGTCGACCACGACCTTTTCGAATTCCACTGTCACCGGCGTCGCTCTGAAAGATTCACGCCTGTTTCGTCAAGCCTGCTACATCGACGGCACCTGGACCAGCTCACCCAACCGCTCCAGCATTAACGTCGACAATCCAGCCACCGGCGAAATCCTAGGTACCGTTCCCAAACTCGGAATTGAGGAAACACGCGCCGCCGTCGACGCCGCCAACGCTGCTTTTCCCGCCTGGAGCAAAAAGACCGGCAAAGAGCGCGCCGCCATCCTGCGCCGCTGGTTCGACCTGATGATAGAAAATCAGGACGACCTCGCCCGCCTGATGACTCTGGAGCAGGGCAAGCCACTCGCCGAATCGAAAGGCGAAGTCGCCTACGCCGCCGCTTTTCTCGAATGGTTTGGCGAAGAAGCCAAACGGGTCTACGGCGACACCATCCCCGGCCACCAAGCCGACAAGCGCATCGTCGTCATCAAGCAGCCCATCGGTGTCGTTGCCTGCATCACACCGTGGAATTTTCCGCTGGCCATGATCACCCGCAAAGCCGGTCCCGCCATCGCTTCTGGGTGTACCGTCGTTCTCAAACCGGCGACGCAAACACCATACTCCGCGCTCGCTCTGGCAGAACTTGCCGAGCGTGCCGGCGTCCCTAAGGGTGTCTTCAACGTCATCACTGGCTCGGCGAAGGAAATTGGTGGCGAACTCACTTCCAATCCCATCGTCAAAAAGCTCTCTTTTACCGGTTCCACGGAAGTCGGCAAAGTCCTCATGGCGCAGTGCGCGGGCAGCATCAAAAAACTTTCTCTCGAACTCGGTGGCAACGCGCCGTTCATCGTTTTCGATGATGCCGATCTCGATGCCGCCGTCGAAGGTGCGGTCGCCTCCAAATACCGTAATACCGGCCAGACCTGCGTCTGCACCAACCGCCTACTTGTCCAGGAAAGTGTTTACGATGCCTTTGCGCAAAAACTTGCCGGCGCCGTCAAGAATCTTAAGCCTGCCTTCGGCCTCGAAGCCGGCGCAACGCAGGGTCCACTGATTGACGACGCAGCCGTCGCCAAAGTCGAAGATCACATTCGCGACGCGCAACAAAAAGGTGCGAAGATTTTGCTCGGCGGCAAACGGCACCCTCTCGGAGGCCGCTTCTTCGAACCGACGATTCTGACAGACGTCACTCCGGCGATGGCGGTCGCACGTGAAGAGACCTTCGGTCCTGTCGCGCCGCTCTTTCGATTCAAGACAGAGGCCGACGCCGTCGCCCTCGCAAACGCCACCGAATTTGGTCTGGCTGCCTATTTTTATGGGAAAGACCTCTCGCGTGTCTGGCGCGTAGCCGAAGCCCTCGAATACGGCATCGTGGGCATCAATACCGGCCTCATCTCTACTGAAGTCGCCCCCTTCGGCGGCGTTAAGGAATCTGGCCTCGGCCGCGAAGGCTCCAAATACGGAATGGACGAATATTTGGAAATTAAATATCTTTGCTTTGGCGGGATTGCCTGAAGTTCGATCTCGCGAGGACGCGCGGCCGCGGTTCCAGATACCGTTTACAGAATTTTTTGCCCGAGAGCGGAGAGCACAAGTTCCACACCAAGAAGTGCAGTCCGATTGTGTTCGTCAATCACCGGGTTGATCTCAACCACTTCCAGCGAAGCCATCGCTTCCGAGTCGGCGAGCATCTCGCAAGCCAAATGGGCTTCGCGGTAGGTAACACCGCCGCGAACCGGCGTGCCAACGCCGGGAGCGTCGGATGGATCCACAAA
>DATMZI010000138.1:0-114417 GCA_035607085.1 Candidatus Eiseniibacteriota bacterium
GGCGTACGAGCGACACATTGATTTGTCATGGGAGTATCCGGCAGTGGCGAGTGCGAACGTGGGGCGCTGGGTGATTTACCGTTCGATGGATGGGAGAGAGTTTCGGCCGATCGGGATACAGACGCCGGGGATACATCGCTACACAGATTTTTTGGGCGAAGTCGGGGAAACGGCGCATTACAAGGTAGCGGCCTCGGATGCGGAGTATCGCGAATCGGCGGCGACGGCGGCGGTTTCGGGGGCGACGCAGGCGATGAGCGATGACGAATTGCTGACTATGCTGCAGGAGGCGTGCTTCCGCTACTACTGGGAAGCCGCTGACCAATATTCGGGGATGGCGCTGGAAAATATTCCGGGCGACGACCGCATCATTGCCACGGGAGCATCGGGATTCGGGATCATGGCGCTGGTGGTGGGGACGGACCGCGGGTTCATTAGGCGCGAGGAGGGTGCGGAACGATTGAACAAGATTACGAGATTTCTGGAGAAGGCGCCGCGGTATCACGGAGTGTGGTCACACTTCATGGACGGTAAAGAAGTGAAGACGCTGCCGGTGTTTGACATGGTGGACAGCGGCGGGGATTTGGTGGAGAGCGCGTTTTTGATGCAGGGGCTGCTGGCGGCGCGGCAATATTTCAATCGCGATACACCAGCGGAAAAGGAGTTGACACAGCGGATTACGCGGTTGTGGGAAGGAATGGAGTGGGATTGGTATCGCAAGTCGGCGGACAGCGATGCGATTTACTGGCACTGGACACCGGAGTGGAGTTGGTTCATCAATCACCGCCTGACCGGATTCAACGAAACGATGATTGTGTACCTGCTGGCGATTGCATCGCCGACGCATGGCGTAGGCCCGGAGCTATACTACACCGGGTGGGCGGGGCAGTCGGAAGCGGCGCAGCTTTATCGCAAGGGTTGGTCGGGCCTGGCGGAGGGCTCGAAGTACGCGAACGGAACAACGTATTTTGGAACGAAGCTGGATGTGGGCGTGGGTACCGGCGGGCCAATGTTTTTTGCGCATTATTCCTACATGGGATTTGATCCGCACTCGCTGACAGATTTGTATACGAATTATTTTGAGAACAATCGGAACCTGGCGCTGATCAACCGCGCGTATGCGACGGAGAATCCGAAGAAGAGCAAGACGTACAGCGCAGAGGCGTGGGGACTGACAGCGAGCGACGGGCCCCGGGGCTACATGCCGGAGGCGCCGGATGCGGAACATGATTTGGGAACGCTGGCGCCGACGGGCGCGCTGGCGTCGTTTCCGTATGCGCTGGATGCTTCGATGGCCGCATTCAAACATTTTTATCGTGATCTGGGGGACAAACTCTGGGGTGTGTACGGACCGTTCGACGCGTACAACCTGGACGACAACTGGTGGTCGCCGATATATATGGGACTGAACCAGGCGCCGATCACCGTGATGATTGAGAATCAGCGCACCGGCCTTGTCTGGAAACTTTTCAATTCGAATCCGGAAATTCAGATCATGCTAAAAAAGCTGAACACAACCACCGAAAATCTGCGGGCACACCTGCCGCAACCGGCGCATTAACTCAAAGAGGCAATTTCCGTAACGGAAAATTCATCATTTCGGCAGCGAGTGAAATCTAACCAATTCGTGACATGAAACGCTGCGCCATCTCCCTACACTACTTATAGTTCGCCACTTACAGCTGGTCGAGCTGGGGATTATACGCATGACAGCAGGCCTGGATAACCTTAAGCATATCGTTGTGCTGATGATGGAAAACCGCTCGTTTGACCACATGCTGGGCGGTTTGAAGAAGCAGGATCCGCGGATCAACGGGCTGACCGGGAACGAATCGAACCTCGACACGACAAATGAACCGATGAAGGTGCAGCCGAAGGCGCAGTTTCAGGGTCAGCTCGATCCGGATCCGGACCATCACTTTCCCGGCGTGCACCAGCAGCTCTATTTCGGTACGACGGGGCCACCGGCTCCGCCCTCGATGAATGGCTTCATCCAAAGCTATTTTCAACAGCAAAAGGACGCCGACCACGCGCGGAAGATCATGTACTACTTCCCGCCGGAGAAGTTGCCGGTGCTTTCGACACTGGCGCGAAGCTTCGCGGTCTTTAACGGATGGTTTTCGTCGATTCCCGGCCCAACGATTTGCAATCGTGCGTTTGCGCACTACGGTACGTCGTTTGGAAAGGTCGGAATGGACCTGTTCTATGAAAATGTTCCGTTCAAGAACATTTACGACCGGATGTGGGGCGCGGGGCACACGGCAAAAATCTATTACTTCGATCAGACCAGTTCGACGATGGAAATCGTCAACTTGCTGAAAAATCAGCCGCAGAATTTCGCCACGTATCCGCAGTTTTTGGACGACTGCAAGAAGGGCCTACTGCCGGACTACTCGTTTATCGAGCCGAATTACAACGACCATGAAGGCGACGGCGGCGAAGCGCTGGCTTCGGACCAGCATCCCGATCACAACATCCAGCAGGGCGAAATTTTCATCGCTTCGATTTACAACGCGATCCGAGCAAACGCCACGTTGTGGAAGAGCACAGCGATGCTCCTGGTGTACGACGAGCATGGCGGGATTTACGATCATGTGCCCCCTCCGGCCTGCATGGCGGACGGATTCGAGGCGTCGGCGGCGGATACCGGCATCGGGCAGCCGTTCAAATTCGATCGCTTGGGCGTGCGGGTTCCGGCGGTGCTGATTTCGCCGTGGATAGCCAGGGCGACGGTGGTAGCGGGACCGGAGGATACAAGCGGCGGGCGCACGTTCGAGCATGCCTCCATCCCCGCGACGGTGACCAAGCAATTTATCGGGAACTACGATCAGCGGTCGCCGCGCGAAGAATCGGCGGAAACGTTTCTGGATCTGCTTTCGGACAATCTGCGGCCCGATTCGGATTGTCCCGTTTTTCATTTCTGAGGTGAACGATGCCGGGCAAACCGAAAAATGTAGTTCGCGTGCCGAAGCCTCCACGATCGGCGTTTAATAAGGATCGGATCGCGTCGCGATTGTTACTCGACCAGATGATTCATACCGCGAATGCGCTAGCCGCGCATTTGAAAACTCTGGACAATCGGGCTGCGCAAAAGCCGGTTACCGAAGAGCAGGCCGGTGATCTCGTAAAGCTGGCCACGTCCATCCTGCATCCGCACACCGCACCGGGCCCGGGCAAAAAGAAAAGCCAAGCTGGGGTCAGAAAGAAAAAGGGGAAAGGCCGTGGTTAGACGCTTAGTGATGCTTCTGGCGCTGGCAACGGTTTCGGCGCACGCGCAGGAGAACCAACTGCAGGCCGATTTCCGCGGCGAAGGGGAACGCTTTCACAAAAGTTGCCTGGCATTCGACCTGAAGGCGCTCGGAAGCTGCGCGCAGGTGCTCTTTACAGATCATCCGCTGCACATCGCCGTAGGCGGCATCGCGCCACAAAACGGATTTGGCGCAGGAGCGGCGTTCGTTGCGCACTGGACGCCAAACGAAACGTGGCGGCTGAACTGGAACGCGGACGGTGTCGCTTCGCCCAATGGATCGTGGCGGGCGGGCGTCTACATGAAGGCGATTCGCGTACCGCACCACTTGATTACTGTGACTACCGGCAGCGCTGCAGATGCGGCGGCCTCCGATCTGGCGGTCGAAGAGGCTCCGTTCTTTAACGTGTACGCGCAGGCCATTTCGCTGAACAAGATCTATTACTTCGGGCTAGGCCCGTCCTCGACGCTTGCGAACCGCTCGGTGTTCGGTATGAGTGAACGCATCGTCGGTACGAATGTTGTCTGGCCGGTTTTCGGGAAGTTGAACTTGTCGCTTTACGGCGAAGTGAACGGCCGCTTCGTGGATATTCGCGGCAACCACGGCGAGTCGAGCCCGTCGATTGAAACGCTTTTTTCGGAAGCGACCGCTCCCGGCCTGACGAACCAACCCGGATTTGCGCAGTTCGGCGAGGGCGCGCGCATGCGGCCGCATCTTCTTTCCGATTACCTGCGGCTGAATTACTTCGTCAACTTTCAGCAATTCGTAGCGGGAGATTCAACCTTTTCGTTCCGCCGGTTGACGGTGGACTTGGGCCACCAGATTCCGCTGTATCGCAAAAGCACGCGAACGCTGCTGCCAAGGAATCAGAACGGGCCTGACGCCTGCGCCGTGGGAACGGGCGCGGACGCGCAGTGCCCGCCGGTGGTGCGCAATCTGGAGGGTAGCATCAACTTCCGATTCTTCCTGGCCGAATCGTTTACGTCTACTGGGAGTGTCGTGCCATTTTATTTCCAGCCCACGCTGGGTGGCGGCGATCTGAACGGCAATACAACCCTGCCGGGCTATCAGGACTACCGGTTTCGCGCACCCAATGTGATGTTCCTGCACGAAGGATTCGAGCATTCCATATGGAAGCTGCCGCTGGGCGTGGCGTTTTCCGCGGATCAGGGAAAAGTTGCGCTGAACCGCGGCGACCTGGGCTCCAATCCGTGGCGGCACACGTATTCCGCCGGGCTTACCTTGCGCGCAGGAGGCTTCCCGCAGGTTTTCCTTCTTTATTCCTGGGGAAGCGGCGAGGGAACGCACTTGATTGGAAATGTAAACACTTCGCTGCTCGGCGGAGCAGCGCGCCCCTCGCTTTTCTAGAATCGCATGCGGACTTTAGTGCGGAGATTTTATGTTTGGCTCTGACATTCTGGATGTGGCGCTGGGAATGGTCTTTGTTTACCTGCTGCTCAGCCTGATCTGTTCCGCGGTGAAAGAACTGATCGAGCAGATGATGAAGCACCGTGCTCGTGATCTGGAAAACAGTCTGCGTGAACTGCTGGCCGATCCCGACGGAACCGGGTTGGTGCAGAAACTCTATAACCACGGGATGATCTTTGGCCTCTTCAAGGGTTCGTACCGCCCGGCGGGGAGCAAACGCAATCTGCCGTCCTACATTCCATCGCACAATTTTTGTCTGGCCATACTCAATATCATCGCTCCCGACGGTGACGGATCGCTCGCGTCGCTTCGCCAGTCGGTCGCACGGATCGACAATCAAAGGGTGAAGGCGGCTCTGGTGGCCATGCTGAATGACGCAGGCGATGACCTCGCCAGGTTCCGGAACAACGTCGAGAGCTGGTTCAACAGCGCGATGGAGCGCGCCTCAGGCTGGTATAAGCGGCGCGCGCAGATCGTGATTTTTGTTCTTGGTTTTGCGGCGGCGATTTTGCTGAACGTCAATTCCATCACCATCGCCAAGGATCTATGGTCCAACAAGGCGAAACGCGACGTCCTGGTTTCCGCAGCGCAGGGCTATCTCGGAAAACAATCGCCAGGGCCGGGCGCGAACGCGGCCACTGAGGCGCTGGATCCCGGATTGAAAAAGGATCTCGACGAGCTGGAGAGACTGGGACTGACGTTTGGCCGCAAGCCATCCGGGACCGGAGGGCGCGCGCTGCTGTGGATTTACCTCGCTTCGATCGCCGGCTGGATTGTAACCGCATGCGCTGTTTCGATGGGGGCGCCGTTCTGGTTCGACGTGCTGAACAAGGTTTCGGTGGTGCGTTCGACGATCAAGCCCCAGGAGCCGGCGAAGTAGGAGCAGCCGTGGCGAAAAATATTGTAATTTGTTGCGACGGGACGGGTAACGAATTCAGCGACCACAACTCAAACGTGGTGAAGCTGTACAGCGCGCTGCGGATCGACGGAACGTCGCAGATTGGCTACTACCATCCCGGCGTGGGTACCATGGGCGCACCGACCGCCACAAACTGGGTGAGCAAAACCTGGTCCACGCTGATGGGGCTGGCGTTCGGCGCCGGCTTGCTAACCAACGTGGGCGACGCGTATCGCTACCTGATGGACAACTATCAGGAAGGCGATCAAGTGTATGTGTTCGGCTTCAGCCGCGGCGCTTATACCGCTCGCGCGCTGGCCGGCGTGCTGCACATGTTCGGCTTGTTGCATCCGGGAAATGATGGACTGATTCCATACATCCTGCGCATGTATGCGAAAAAAACACGCGACGCGGACGGAATGACCCACACCTTCGAAGTGGCCGGACAATTCAAAAAGACCTTCTGCCGGCATTGTCCGCCGCACCTGGTCGGCGTGTGGGATACGGTGAGTTCGGTCGGTTATGTGTGGGATCCGGTGCGGCTGCCATATACGGGGCAGAATCCGGACATGCAGAACGGCCGCCACGCGCTTTCCATTGACGAACGGCGCTGCTATTTCCGGAACAATCTTTGGGGTGCGGAGTTGCCGGGACAAAGCGTCAAGCAAGTGTGGTTTGCAGGAGTGCATTCGGACGTGGGCGGATCCTACCGGGAGGCGGAAAGCGGCTTATCCAAAATCGCGCTCGAATGGATGCTTTGCGAAGCGGCGTCGCTAGGCTTGCTGGTCGATCCTGTTCGCGCGGACCTGGTTCTCGGGAGGTCGCAGCCGCCCCCGCCGGTTCCGCCCGATCCGCGCGGAATACTGCACAATTCGCTGACACCGGTGTGGTGGCTGCTGGAACTTTTGCCGCACTCGTACTGGGATCTGGCTGAGAAAAGGAAACGCTGGAGGATTCCCTTTGGTGCTTCGCGATTTATCCCCGATGCTTCGGTGCTGCATGCGTCGGTGCGGGAAAAGCTGGCAGTGGATCCGAGCTACCGGCCAAAGAATCTGCCGCAAAATCCCGCGCCGGACGAACCTACAAATTCATGCCGGTTCGGCGGTTCGGTCGACTGACGGAATGGACCGGCCGGGCGGTGCCAAGTCGTAAGCAATGTGCATTCCCAAAGCAGGAAAAAATTCGTAGTGACTGTAATGGAAGCCGAGCTTCCCGAGTACTTTCTTTCTGCTGGCGTTTTCAGGATGGTGCCCGGCAGCGAGCGCTTTCGCGCCGAGCGTGCTGACCGCATGGCCGATCACGGCAGTGGCCGGGTCCGGAGCCAGGCTGCGGCCCCAAAATCTGGAGCGCAGATGGAAGCCCAGCTCGGGAATTCCTTCGTCCAGTTTGTACGGGCGCAGCCCGCAACAACCGACAAATTGATGGACCGTCAAAAAATGTATCGGCCAGTATTGCAAGTTGTGGCCGGCACCGTTTCGTTTGACGCGATTGCGGCTGGAAATGTTCTCAGCCTACGAGGCCCGCAGCGTGGCGGCGAGGCGAGATTCGAGGGCGGTGACGATTTTTGCCGAGAAATCGGCGACCTGGGCGTCGGTGAAGGTCGCTTCGCGGCTCTGGAAAGTGACGCGTACCATGAGCGAATATTTTCCGGCGGAAACATTTTTGCCGCGGAAGAGGTCGGCGGCTTCGACGGAAGCTATTTCAGGAATGTTGAGGCGGCGAATCGTATTGGCGACGTCGGCGAATGTGACTCCATCGGCGAGCAGCAATGAAAAGTCGCGTTCTACGGAGGGGAAACGCGGGAGTGCTTCGTAGCGGCGCGCTTCCTTCACCCCATAGTACTTGCAATAAAACGGGCCGAGAACTAGTTCGGCTAGGAAAACGTCCTGGCGGAATTTGAGTTTGTCGGCGATCCGGCGGGACAGTTGACCCGCGGAACCTAGTTCGTTGGTGCCCAGCAGAAGACGGCCGCGCTTGGCCGGATGCAGCGAGTCTCGCCCGCCATCTTGCCACTCGAATCCGCCCCCGAGCGCACCGATGGCGTCAAGATCGCCCTTCAAGTCGGCGAAGGAAAATTGGCGGACGCTGTTGTAGAGGCCCTGGGAGCGGGCTTCGCCGGTCGCGCCGAGCGTCAGAAAAGTCGTTTCGACCGGAACGCCATCTTTCTCCGCGGCGGAGCGCTCGCCAGAAGGCCACACAAAACGATAGTGGCGCCCGATTTCAAAGAGACGCACATTGCGCTGACCGTGATTCAGGTTCCATTCAATGGCGCCGGCCATGGAAACCGAGCCGTTCGAGCGCAGCAAGCCAGCTTCCTCGGAAAGCGGGTTTGCCAGCCGCGCGGGAATCATGCCTTGCGGCCGGAAAAGCGCGTCGCGTTCCTCCGCCACCTGCGGGATGGTGACGATTTCGCGATAGCCGAGGCCGATCAGGCGCTCGCGCAAGCGGGTTTCGGCTTCGTAGTGCGGCAGGCGAGCCGCGCCCTGGCGCGCTGCCGGAAGCCGCGGCGGAAACTTATCCATCCCGTAGATGCGGATCACTTCTTCGATCAGGTCAATTTCCCGTTCGGCGTCGGCACGCCAGGAGGGTTGTGTGCATTCCCACGCCGCGAGGATCGAGCCCAGCTGGCCGCGGTTGTGGTCCACGCGCACGGGCGCAAAACCGAGTGCGCTCAAAATTGCTTCGATCTCGCGGTCGGGAATGTCCGCGCCCATGACCCGCAGCAGTTCCGCGCGAGTGATGGTGATTTTCTTGGCGCCGTGTTTGACCGGATACACGTCCACGACGCCGGAGAACAGTTCACCTCCAGCCAGCTCGAGAATCAATTCCGCACAGCGCCGCGACGCGATTTCCGCCATTTCCGGGTCGGCGCAGCGGCTGAATCGAGTGGAAGCCTCAGTATGCAATTTCAGGAAACGTGTCGCGCGGCGAATCGCTACCGGCTCAAACCAGGCACATTCGATCAAGACGTTTTTCGTGGAGAAAGAAATTTCTGTCTCGCCGCCGCCCATGATTCCACCAATGCCCACGGCCCGTGAGCCGTCGCCGTCGCACACGACGCTGAAGGAAGGATCGAGGGTGCGCTCGGTGCCGTCCAGCGTCTTAAGTTTTTCACCGGGCTTTGCGGCGCGGACCACGATCGAGTGATTGCGCACCAGCTCGTAGTCAAACGCGTGCAGCGGGTGGCCGAGCTCCAGCATCACGTAGTTTGTCGCATCGACCACGTTGCTGATCGATGCGACGCCCGCGGCTTCGAGGCGCTCACGCAGCCATGCGGGCGAAGACTGGATCTTCACGTTGCGGATGACGCGCGCTGTGAAGCGGCCGCAGAGTTCGGGCGATTCGATTTTTACGGAAATAGCGTCACTGGCTCTTGCCGCGGAGGATTCCGCCGGCTTCGGATTGATTGGCTCGAGCGGAAGTTTGTAAATCGCCGAGACTTCACGCGCGATGCCGTAAACGCCCAGGCAGTCCGGACGGTTCGAGGTGATTTCGGCGTCGAGGACACCGCCGAGCGGCTGCGGCTCGACGCTGGCGATGTTGGTGCCAGCGAGCGCCAGGCGAGAGGCGAGCTCCTGCGGAGTCGCCGTGACATCCACAAAATCCTTCAGCCAGTTGTAAACAACCTTCATCCTGAGTTCCTTGCAGCATCGAGCCGACCAAAATAAATCTGCGTGGTGTATTCCATGCGGACGCTGCCGGATTTCTGATGCGCGTCAAAGAGCTGGCGCAACGCCACCATCATTGGCGTGTAGTTTGCGTGTCCTTCCTTGGGCGCATAGGAACTGCTGCGCAGCCGGCCGGCTAGCCCATCGAAATCAAATTCCTGGAAGTTTGCCAGCTCGGCACGCTGAAAATTGCCGGAGCCGAAAAACTGTTCCATCTCCGCTGCTACGGGATACGCATCGCGGACTTTGGCGTAGTCTGTACCATAACGAACCAGCAAGTCTTCGTAAGCTCTGCCAAATGCGGTTTCGCCGATGCGCCGGTCGTTCCATATCACCAACACCCAGCCGCCGGGCTTCAGAATGCGCTGGAATTCGCGGCGAGTGGCTTGCGGCTCAAACCAATGGAAGGCTTGCGCGGCGGAGACAAAATCCACGCTCGCATCGGCGAGCGTCGTGGCTTCGGAGCAGCCGTTCACGCTGGAAAAATTCCTGTACCCGGCCAGATATTCGTCGCCGGCGGAGCGCATTTCTGGGTTCGGCTCCACGCCGATCACGCGACAGCCGTTTTCCAGAAACACTTTGCTCAACAATCCCGTACCGGAGCCGACGTCGGCAATCAGGTCCTCGCTCCGCAGTCCGCATGGTTGCCGCAACACGTCAACGAGCGCAGACGGATAGCCGGGCCTGTAGCGGACGTAATCCGCCACCCGCGAGGAGAACCGTTGTTTGGCGTCAGCAAAAGTCATCAAATTTCTAAAAAGCGATCCCTCGCTCCGCGATGATTAACTTGGCTACCGTTCTCACGGAAACTGCTTCAAAAACCGCACGTCGTTCTGGAAAAAGGCCTGGATATCGTCGATGCCGTACTTGAGCATCGCCAGACGGTCCATGCCCATGCCGAAAGCGAAGCCGCTCAGTTTTCTGGCGTCGTAGTTTACAAAGCCGTAGACGGCAGGGTCGACCATGCCGGCGCCGAAAAGTTCAATCCAGCCTGCGCCCTTGCATTTGCCGCAGGTCGCGCCGTTCGCGCCCGTGCCGCTGCCGCCGCAAAAAATACACGAAACGTCGAATTCGACGCTAGGCTCGGTGAATGGAAAATAACTGGGACGAAAACGCGTTTTCACGGTCGGCCCGAAATATTGCTTCACGAAATATTCGATAGTACCGGTGAAGTCGCAGAAGGTAATGTCGGCATCCACAGCCAACCCTTCGATCTGGTGAAACATGAAGGAGTGGGTGGCGTCTGGATTGTCGCGGCGATAGACCTTACCCGGAACAATGACGCGCACCGGCGGTTTTTGTTTTTCCATGGTGCGGATCTGCACCGGCGAAGTGTGTGTGCGCAGGAGCAGCGATCCCGGCGGGGTTTTGGCGCCGAATTCGGTAGCGGCCTCGACATAGAACGTGTCCATGTCGTCACGCACGGGATGAAATTCCGGAATGTTGAGCGCCTCGAAGTTGTAGTAAGGGGTTTCGATTTCCGGCCCTTCGACGACCGAGAACCCGATCGAAACAAAAATATCTTCGATCTCCTGGAACACCTGACGAATGAGGTGCCTAGAACCAATCGGCCGCACGACTCCTGGCAACGAAAGATCTACGCGATCTTTTGCGGCGACGGTTTCCTGCGCGCCGGATTCGATGGCCGCGCGGCGCGCTTCCATCTGCGCGTCCAGTTGCGCTTTGAATTTGTTCAGTTCCTGCCCGACGGCGCGTTTCAGCTCCAGAGTCGCCGGTTTCAACCAGTTGTCGGTGGCCAACGTCAGCACGCCGGATTTCCGGCCGAGCCAGTGGATGCGGAATTTCTCGAATGTCTCCGCGGAATTTGTGCCCTGCAAATCGGCCGTGGCTTGCATAAGCAGTTGGGCAAACAGCGGCGCAACCTGCTCTGGCCGCTTTATGCCGAGTGCGGCCAGCGTTCTCTCATGGGAATTTTCAGCCATAGGAAGCAGATAGATTACAGGACAGAGTGCGGACGCCGCCAGCGCCCACGAATAAAGGAAATCGAACGGCACAACCTCCCGCGCCTCCTGCAGCAATCAAGGCAATCGCAAACAGCGCAGCAGAGCGATTCCCTTCAACAGGAATGGGAGCCCGAGATCGCTGCCCGCGGATCGAGGAAGCCGTGGCCTTACGCTTTTTTGGCGGCGGGCTTGGGCGCGAAGGCTTTGGCTTTTTCCGCGAGCTGCGCAAAGCCGGCGGCGTCTTTCACCGCGATGTCGGCCAGCACTTTGCGGTCCAGCTCGACGCCAGCGGCTTTGAGGCCGTGGATCAACTGCCCGTAGGTGATGCCGTTCAACCGGGCGGCGGCACCGATCCGCTGAATCCACAATCGGCGATACTGGCGTTTTTTGGCACGGCGATCGCGGAAAGCATAGCGATCGGCGCGATTGGCCGCCTCTTGCGCGGACTGGTACAGCTTGCTTTTGGTGAGGAAAAAACCTTTGGTCCTCTTGAGGTACTTCTTGCGCCGTGCCCGGCGTTTTGTGCCGCGTTTTACGCGTGCCATGGGTTGGTCTCCTTGTGCCGGGCCCCAGCTAACTGAAGGAGCCGGGCCAAAGCCCAGCGCTCCATAAGCGAAAGCAACGGCGGTTCAATTTTTTGGGAAACAAGGCAGGTTGCAGGCGCACGAAATGCGCGGAACGCGAATTCGCGCGCTGCAACGGGTTTGTTTCCGGTGCTGCGCGCCGCGAATCAATCCGCGGCGCTTTCGGCCGGCAGGCACCCGTGAAGCGCTGCCTGGCACGAACGCTGCTCTGAAGTTCTAGAGCGGCGACGGAATTTGTATCCGTTTTTTCCGCGAAGCTTCCTAAATTCGCTTCGCAAAACTTTGCTACAAGCCGTAGGGAAGCATCTGCAGGGTCTTGGCTCTGTCGGCGTGATTGACCTGCGTGAGCTTCTTAAGTTTGCGCATACGCTTGGCGGCCTTGGTGCCGAGCAGGTGGCGCTTGCCGGAGTGCATGCGAAGCAGCTTCCCGGTGGCGGTCAGCTTGAAACGCTTGGCGGCACCGCGATGGGTCTTGAGCTTTCTTTTGGGCTTTGAAGCGTTGCGAGGCATTGCGAAACCTTTCCTTTTGCTGCGGATACCCGCTCAAAACGGTTAAATCCGACGAACTTTCTAAAATGAGCGATCTACAGACGCATCTCTAATTCGCCGGTCTGGAAGCCGCCAGCGCCACACCGCCGCCTTTTTTGGGAGCGAGCAGCGCGACCAGGACGTTGCCTTCCATGCGCGGCGGGGTTTCGACCTGACCTTGATCGCCGAGTTCACCGAGCAGGCGAGTCATCTTAGCGCGGCCGACTTCCTGGTGCGCCATTTCGCGGCCACGATGAAAAATCATGGCCCGGACCTTGTGGCCTTCACCGAGGAAACGGATGATCTGATTCTTGCGAACCTGAAAATCGTGCTCCGCGGTGTTCGGCCGGAACTTGACTTCCTTTAACGCCGAGCCACGGCTGCTTTTACGCTGCTCGTGCGCGCGCTTGCTCGCCTGATACAGAAACTTGCCGTAGTCGGTGATCTTGCAAACCGGAGGATCCGCTGTGGGCGAAATCTCCACCAGATCCAATCCACGTTCGCGGGCCACGCGAAGGGCTTCAAAAGGCTGCATGACTCCGAGCTGACCGCCGTCTTCGTCAATCACCCGGACTTCGCGAGCTCGGATCCTTTCATTGATGCGGACACGGTCGCTCTGCGGCCGGAAATTCCTATCTGCGATAATTCCCCCTCAAGATGATAAAAGCGCCGAAAGACACGGCTAGCCGGCTCCGGGGCCCGATTGCACTACCAAACGTGCGAGCGCTCTCTCATGGCGAAATGCCACACGAGGACGGACTTCAAAGTATAGCATGGCAGCCGGCGGATACGGCAAGAGGGGCGTGGGTCAATTGACTCCCCCGAGCTCTTAAACTCAGAACCCCGTTTTGTGGCGGCCACCAGAGATCACATCGCTCACCTCCTATTGACATTCTATAGCAACGCGCCTATCTTCCTGCAGGGCGTCTATAGGAGAGGCATTTGGCACCCGATCAAACCAATCTGCTGCAAGGCACACTGCACATGATGATCCTGAAGGCGCTGGCGCTTGGCGAACTGCACGGCCTGGGCGTTTCCCGTCGCATCGAGCAAATCACCAAGGGCACATTCCAGGTAAAGCCGGGTTCGCTGTTTCCCGCTCTACATCGCATGGAAGAAGAAGGCTGGCTGGAGTCCCACTGGGGAGAGTCAGAAAACAATCGGCGCGCCAAGTATTACAAGCTGACCGGCGCGGGACGGCGGCAACTGGAAGCGGAAACCAAGCGCTGGGGGCGCATTGCGCTGGCGATTACGCGGACGCTCGAAGCGTCGTGAAGAGAAACCTTATGACTTTTGCTCGCATGAAAAGCTTGTTGCGCAACTTGCTGCACAGACAACGCGAGGAGCGCGAGTTGGATAAGGAAGTGCGCGCGCACGAGCTGCTGCTTGCGGACGAAAACATCCGCGCGGGCATGAACCCCGAACAAGCGAGGCGACAAGCTCGCCTGGAGCTCGGCGGGGTTGAACAAGTGAAAGAGCAAGTCCGCGAGATTCGCGCCGGCCATCTGCTCGAAATGCTTGGCTGCGATGTTCACTACGCAGCGCGGATGATGCGGCGCAGCCCCGCATTCGCGACGACAGCCGTGCTGACCCTGGCCCTGGGGATTGGAGCAAACACGGCGGTGTTCAGTGTGGTAAATGCTGTGCTGCTGCGGCCCCTCCCATATCCCGATTCGGATCGGCTGGTACAGATGTGGTCGACGAATCCGAAAGCTAACCGCTGGGGCATGTGGACGGCATACCCGAGATTTGAAGACTGGCGGCGCGAAAACACTGTGTTCGAAGAGATGGCCACCGCGCGGACCTGGTTGATCAGCATCAAGGGCGGTGATCATCCTGAGTCGCTGTTTGGAGTAATAACCTCGTCGCAGATCTTCCAACTGCTGCGGGTGCAGCCGATGCTGGGGCGGGGATTTCTGCCGGAAGAAGATCAGCCCGGCCACGATCATGTGATCATTTTGAGTTACGGACTCTGGCAAAGACGGTTCGGGTCCGACCGCGACGTGATCGGGCGCACAGTGGATGTCGATCAACAGAGCTACACCGTAATCGGTGTGATGCCCTCTGATTTTCGATTTCCTCCCGAACTTCCCGCGTCGTACCGAGTAGACGCCTGGCTCCCGCCAGCACCCGATCCAAGCCGTAATGAGCGTGTCAGCAATAACTATTACACATTCGCGCGCCTAAAACCCGGCGTCACATTGGCGCAGGCTCAAGCCGAGATGGATGCCATCCATGATGGACTGGCCGAGAAGCATCCCGAGGATCGCGAGCTGGGTGTGAAGGTTGTCGGTTGGCGACGACAAGTGGGGAGCGAGGTCCGTCCGGCGCTGCTGATCCTTGTGGGTGCGATCAGCCTGGTGCTGTTGATCGCCTGCGCCAACGTGGCGAATCTTCTGCTCGCCCGTGGCGCCATGCGGCAGCGGGAAGCGGCATTGCGGCAGGCGCTGGGGGCCGGACGCGCGCGCTTGATCCGGCAATTCCTGACCGAGAGCTTGTTGCTGGCTGTCTTCGGCGGAGCCGTCGGGCTGCTCCTGGCCTACCAGGGCGTGGACCTTTTCATCCGGCTGGCCCCCGATATTCCACGACTCAACGAGACAACCATTGATCCGCACGTGCTTATCTTCAGCGTTGTGCTGACGCTAGGAACGGCACTGATCTTCGGCATCGCACCGGCGCTACATGGGTCCAGCACGGATTTGCAAGATTCGCTCAAGGAATCCGGCAGCCGTTTGACGATTGGCTCTACGCGCGCTGGAGCGCGTAGCGTTCTGGTCGTAGCGGAGATGGCATTGGCGCTGATGCTGCTGGCTGGAGCCGGTCTGTTGGTCCGGAGTTTCGTGCGCGTACAGCAGATTGACCTTGGGTTCAATCCGAGGAACCTTCTGACAGCCTTTGTGATGCTGCCGCCTTCGAAATATCCGGAGCCCCGGCGCCAAGCCCTATTCTTTCACGAAGTGATGGACCGCATAGCGTCGCTTCCCGGAGTGGAGTGTGCAGGAGGAGCAGACTCGGCGCCGATGCTGACCAATGACACTGGCCCAGTTTCCATCGAGGGCCACCCCATGGAACCGGAGATTCAAGCAGAGCGACCGAAGATCACCCCTGACTACTTCCGTGCGATGGGAATCCGATTGTTGCGCGGGCGGACCTTCACGTGGGCGGACAGCGAAGGCTCGCTACCGGTGGCCATTGTCAACGAGTCAGCGGCAAGGCAGTACTGGCCGGACGAAGACGCCATGGGGAAGCGGGTGAAGCTCGAAGACGGTAGTGCGCCGGTCTGGAGGCAAGTAATCGGCATAGTAGGGGATGTGCGGCAGGACAGCGTCGTTGCACTAGCGCGCCCCGAAGTCTACGCTCCGCTGCTGCAGGTGCCCGTGCCCTACTTGGCCCTGGCCGTGCGGACACGGGCAGGACCGACGGCGCTCACAGTGGCGGTGCGGCAGGCGGTGATGGCGGTCGACAAAGATCAGCCTTTGTCTGGGATTAAAACCATGGAACAGGTGGTGGAGGATTCGGTAGCGGGTCGGCGATTCCAGATGTCACTGCTGGCTGTTTTTGCCACGATTGCCTTGGGGCTGGCGGCGATTGGCATTTACGGGCTCATGTCCTATACGGTCAACCAGCGCACGCACGAGATTGGCATCCGTATGGCACTGGGCGCAAAACGTCGGGAAATCCTGCATCTCGTGATGCGACACGGAATGATGCTAGCGATCGTCGGAGTGGCGCTAGGAACAGTCGGAGCGTTGCTGTTGACACGCTCCCTTTCCAGCATGCTGTATGGAGTTGGCGCCAACGACCCCACGACCCTTCTCAGTGTCGCGACGCTGCTGATCGGCGTGGCGGCCCTGGCCAGCTACATCCCTGCACGACGGGCGATGCGCGTGGACCCGATGGTGGCGCTGAGGTACGAATAACTCATGGTCCTCGATCCACGGTCGGATCACGGGCAAGTCGCAAGTAATCTAAATGGCCGAGGCGGCGATGTTCGCCGGCGTCGCAGGCCTCCGTTCCGGGAGTGGCCAGGGAGACGCGGGAGATGTTTAATAGCTAAACCGCTGGCGAGCGAAGCACGCCAAAGCGATTCCGCTTAACACAAAAAACGGTGCGATGAAATTGGGGCACTCGGTCGCCTTCATTCATGCACTACACCTTTGCCGCCTTCGCGAGAGCTTCCGTGAAGGGCGGCGTGCGCTGCACCGGAAGAGTGAAGATCGCAAAGGACGCGCGGGCCTAGCAGGGCTCGGATAAATCGTGACGGCGCGGCATATGATGCGGAATGGCTATAGGCAGAAGAGGGCACCGGCCAGGAGGTGACCGCTCACCCCTGGCAGTGCCCCCAGGCGCCTTCAACTCGGCTAGACCCACCAGGCTCTGCCCCTGAGTTGTTGGTGCTGGCAAATAGTGGCCAGGGAGGCGAAAGCGTTTCATTTTGGCAAGGAGCATGAGGACAGGAGACGATTATCGAGGAGAGAATCCTTGCCCGGGTACGAAGCGGAGAACGATTCCCAGCAACCCCATGATTCCGACGTAAAGAGTAGCGGTGCGAAAGCTCGCTAGCGGCGGCAAATCTTTGCTGAAGAGGCGCCAGGCGGCGCCGGCTGCTACAAGCCAGAAAGCACTCTCCTCGAAGAACAATGCGAACAGCACCGCGCTCACCAGGAGCGCCCAACGGCCGTTGCGATCGAGAGCATTGGTCGCTTGTCCGCCGTCGAGGACCCAGATGGGAATCAGGTTCACGAGATTGAGCCACGCGCCGGCACGGGTGAGTGCGGCCCAAAGCGGATCGCCTGTCCTCCACCACAAAAGGAGACACGCGACCGCGGCGAGCAGGCCAGCCAGGGGTCCGGCCAAACTTACCGCGGCGCGAGTCTCCAGGGAAATTCCCATCGCGTGCCAGCGGACATATGCACCAAAGCCGGGAAGAAAAACGGGCATGTCCGCGGGAAGTCCGCGGCGGCGGATGTCAATGTAGTGGCCGAGCTCGTGAATGAGAATCAGGACGCCGAAGCCGACGCCGAACTTCCAGCCCCAAAGCGCCCAATAAACAGCGAAGAAAGCGCCGAGACTGAACAGGAATTTGAACTTGAAAATTGCCAAGAGCCATTTGGCCTTGGCCAGAAAGATCGCGATGGGCGCGAACGGACCAAGCTTCTTGGCCCACGCGTTTTTTGGCGCCCCCGGAGCGGCGTGTTCGGCAAGCTCCAACTTGCGAATGCGTTCGAGCACCCAATCCGCTTGCGTGACGTGCGCGGGAAGCAGGGGTAAAGCCTTCCTCCATTCGGCCAGAGCTTGAACCTGCTCGCCGTTTTCCTCGAAGCGCGTTGCGCGCGCTGAAATTATGGCCAGCTGCTCGGAATAAATGAGCGCGTGACAGCTGGAGCAGACAAGATCGCCGGGGTGGAGTTCGAGCCCGCACGTTTTGCATTGCCGGAGCTCGAGGTTCAGTGGTGGCCAGGACACGCGGTTGTCCGCTGTAAAGGATATCTTATGTGCCGCTCGGAGGCGGCGTGGGAGTCGCCGTAGCCTGAAAAGGTCCGAGAATTTCCAGCGCCGGCGCAGAAGTGATTCTCCAGGCGATGCGAATGCCGACAAAGAGAATTACCAGGCCAATGATTCCGGAAAATCCGCCTTGCAACTCAAGAAACGGTGAAGCCAGACCAGCGAAGAGAAGTGAAGCGATGATGGCGCCGGCGGCTCGTTTGGCTTTTGGTTGCGGCGACGCGGCCAACTCAGGATTGCTTGAAGATGGACCCGCGCCGTCGGGAGAATTCGCAGACGAAGCATTGGGAGTGGCCGTGGCGTGAGCCACCGGTTTTTTCTCCTTCAGATAAAACGAAATGCCGATTGGAATGGCGGAAAAAGAGACAGCGGCGTAGGTAAGGGCGACTGCGGCGATCTGGTAGCGGCGGCCGCCGACTCCTTGCGAGCCTTTTTTCATTGCGGTAGCGACGAGCCAGCCAACAGCCAAGGCGACGTAGCCGATCATGATTCCGGTAAGGATGGCAAAAGCGGAGTAGATGATTAGTCCAAGGATCGCTCCACCAAGTCCGAAAAGGATGGCGCGGACGAAGGCGGAGTGTGAGTCCGGCGGCGAATGCATTTTGACCTGTTGCACGCAGGCGTCGCAGGCGAGTTTGCCGTTGACACGGTAATAGCTGCCGGTGAGCGGCTTTTTGCATCCGACGCAGACTTCTGCGCCGGTGTTTTTGTATTCGGCGGTGCCGAATTGAGGGGTGCCAGGGCTGGACATTGGGCCTCCGTCGCGAGCGGACAGTATCACAGGGGGAACGTGGCTGGAAACTAGTGCGTCAGTACTACGAGCGTGCAAACAGTTATCAACCGTTTAGGACGTCATGGAAAGAGTGCCGCCGGGGCCCTGGATGACAGCATGGAGCTGAGGGGTTGCAGCTTTAGCGATGGGTGCTTCGAGAGCGAGTTGAGTGGTGAGTTTGGCTAGGGCGGCAGGGTCGGGAGTGAGGAGTTCGAAGCGGAGGAGCTGGCAGCCGGAGGGCGCGTCGACGGACGGGTGGAGGGAGTCGGCGCTCCACTGGATGAAGAACGGTAGAAGACCGCCCGCATCGTCTTGCAGGTTGAGAGTTTGCCAGTGAAGCTCCTTGCCGTCGGGGCGCTTGCGGGAACCGGGCGTGGGCCCATCGGCGGCGATGCCGTAGCGTCTCAGCTGCGCAGCGAGAGCTACGATGTTTCTGGGATGCGCGGCCCAGCCTACCAGGCGCGGCTCTGCGAGTCTCTTGAGCACTTGCAGCAGAGGAGACGTTCCGCCGGGTTGTTGTGGATCGGGCGCGATGATTTCGAGATACCGGCCTTTTTCCTTGGCGTTGGAAGCACCAAGGGAAAGCAGAGCGTTCTGTGTGCCGCGGCCAGGATGTACTCCGCCGAATAGGGCGCGCACGCCGGTAGGGTAGCCGGCAAAGTCAATGCCGCGCCGGAGATCGTTGCAGCCGAGAAGGAGGTGGTCGAGCATAGGCGGCACCTGGTCGACCAGAGGCACGTCAGATTTTTGCTGCTGTTCCAACAAGAGCGCCGGAGCCGCAACCGCGGCCGCGCCAAGCTGCAGAAAGGATCGGCGACTCGAAAACATTGGGAGAAGCTTACTTTGATCAAGAGAAAGAAAAAAGATTTAAGGCAGAGAAAAAGGGGCGCTGGCGCACAGGGCAGGGAGAACCGGGACAAGCCTAAGAAAATACGGAAGCGCAAACGGCTCCAGGCCCGCCATCACGGGTTCCGGGCCATCCGGCCGTCTCTTGCCCGTATTGTGGCCGCTGCGCGGTGCTATGGAAGAGGTCTAAGCCATGGCACGGGAGTCGGATTCGGCGCGCAGGAAAGCGGCCAGGTCGGCGAGGGGCTTGGGGCCCTGGTCGCCTTTGCTGCGGTGGCGGAGGCTGACGGCGCCGGCTTCCGCTTCTTTGGGGCCAACGACCAGCATGTAGGGAATTTTCTGGAGTTGCGCGTCGCGGATTTTGGCGGGCAGCTTTTCGTTGCGATCGTCGAGATGGACGCGGATGCCGTGGTTCTTCAGCGTTTCCAGAACGTGCTTGGCGTACTCGATTACCTTTTCGCTGACCGGGCAGATTTCGACCTGCACGGGCGCGAGCCAGAGCGGGAAGGCCCCGGCGTAATGTTCGATAAGGATGCCGAAGAAGCGTTCGACGGAGCCGAGCAGCGCGCGATGAACCATGAGTGGCTGGTGGCGGGCACCGTCGTCGCCGACGTATTCGAGGTCGAAACGCGCGGGCAGGTTGAAATCGAATTGAACGGTGGTGAGCTGCCAGGAGCGGCCGATGGCGTCAATCAATTTGACATCGATTTTGGGACCGTAGAAGGCAGCTTCGCCTTCGATTTTTTGGTAGGGAATTTTCAGGCGATCCATGGTGTTGGCCAGGGCCGCTGCCGCGCGTTCCCAGTCTTCGGCTTTGCCGGCGTAGTTTTCCGGATGCTTGGCGTCCCACACGGAAAGCTCGACTTCAAATTTATCGAAGCCGAAATTTTTCATGACGGCGTAGGCGAAGTCTATGCAGGCTTCGACTTCTGATTCGATTTGCGATGGCATACAGAAAATATGCGCGTCGTCCTGCGTGAAGCCGCGTACGCGCAGCAGGCCGTGCAGGACGCCGCTGCGCTCGTAGCGATACACCGTGCCGAGTTCAGCGAGGCGGACCGGAAGATCACGGTAGCTGCGCAATTTGGACTTATAAATGAGGATGTGGCCCGGGCAGTTCATGGGCTTGAGCTGGTAGTCGGCCTTTTCGACTTCGATGGGGCCGAACATGTTTTCTTTGTAGAAGCCGGCATGACCGGAGGTCTTCCACAATTCGCGGAGCATGATGTGCGGCGTGTAAACGAGATCGTAGCCGCGCTTGATGAGCTCGTCGCGCAGCCAGTTTTCAATGATGTTGCGAATGAAGCCGCCCTTGGGATGCCAGAAAATCAGGCCGGGGCCGGCTTCCTCCTGAATACTGAAGAGGTCGAGTTCAGGGCCGAGCTTGCGATGATCGCGGCGCTTGGCCTCTTCGAGGCGGTGGAGATATTCGTCGAGCTCTTTTTGCGTGAAAAAGGCGGCGGCGTAGATGCGCTGCAGCTGGGCATTGCCCTCCTGGCCCTTCCAGTAGGCGCCGGCGACGGACATCAATTTGAACGCCTGGATGCGTTTGGTGGAAGGAATGTGCGGGCCGCGGCAGAAATCAATGAACTTGCCGGTGGTGTAAAACGAAACCATCGGATCAGTGACCTTTTCCTCGACCAGTTCGCACTTAAAAATCTGGTTGGAGTTCTTGTAGAACTCTAGCGCTTCGGCCTTGGGCATGTACTTGCGCTCATTGGGCAAGTCTTCAGCGGCAAGGTCATGCATCTTCTTCTCGATTTTGGCGAGATCGTCGGGGGTGAACGGCTGACCGCGAAGGAATTCGTAGAAGAAACCGTTGTCCACCGGCGGGCCGATGCCGAGCTTGACATCGGGGTACAGCTCCATTACGGCAGCGGCCAGAAGATGTGCCGCGGAGTGACGAAAGACGAAGAGCGCGTCGGGATCCTTGGCGGTAAGGATTTTGAGCCTGAGATCTTGTTCGAGCGGGCGGCGCAGATCGATGAGGTAGCCGCCGTCGTCGACGGGTTCGCCGAAATTCTGGAGCGGGCCATTGTTGGAATAGGCCTTGGCGACAAACGCCGCGTCGGCGAGGCGCGGCGAGATGCCTTGAGCGATGTCGGCAGCTGTGGTTCCTTTGGGGACATCTTTGACGCTGCCGTCCGGCAAAGTGATGTGGATGGTGTCCATTGTCTGAAACTGGGCGCTCGGTAGTAGCTTATCGGCGGCGAGAAGGAGGGTCAAGGTTGCCAGCTGACCGCGACTACGGTTTGCCGCGAGAAAGTGCCCGGTTTACGTCTGGTAGGAATCGGAGCAAGGAAGGCTGCTCCTGAACCCATTTTGCGAAGGCGTTGGCATCCTTGGTTAACCGTCTAGCTTTCAGCAGCGCTTCGATGGCTGCCTGGCGGTCGCCGGCAAGCGCGCGGGCTATGGCCAACTGGCGGTGTACGCCTTCGGATTCGGGATCGGCTTCGGCAGCGCAGGCAAAATATTGCGCAGCGAGAACGTAATCTTTTTTCTCAAGCGCGGTATTGCCGGATTCAATGGAACCAACGAAAACGCCGCCGAGAGCTCGTTTGAAAATTAGAGCGCGGTCGGGTTTCTTCTCGGCGAGCGAACGCTGCCGAAGGTCGCGGGCCAACTGCGGCGCGGATTGTGGCGGCGCGAATGGATTAGAGTTGGTCCCAGGGTCCGCGCGGAGAGAGGCGGCGGTGAGCACGTCGTCACTTAGGCGAGCTTGTTCCTCAAAGGCTGCGCGCTCACGTTTCAGGGCATCGCGAACGATTTTATCCTCGGCCAGGGATTCCGCTTTTGCGCGGTCCGCGGCCACGTCTATCAGCGAATCGAAAGTCGCTGCGACTTGGCGATATTCGCGCCAGGCGGAGAGGAGTTCGCCGGATTTCTCATGCGAGGCGGCGGCTTGGTATGCGCCGGTGAACTGCGCAGCGATGAAATCATTGTCGCGCGGCTCGAGCTTCGATTTCATGGCTTGCACCCGGAACCAGGCGAGCGCTTCGTCCATAACCTCGGCGGGTGCCCACTCGTGCGGACCGTCGAAAGCGCGCAGCCAAGAAGGCAGCGCGACTTTCTCCAATTGCTCCCCGAGAAGGACCACTTCGCCGTAGTTGAAATCGGCGTTGCCAACTGCCGAAAAGACGGCGAACTTGACGTCCGGCGAAGGCCGCAGACCGATCGGGAAGCCCGCTCCGCTTAATACGACGCCTGCGGCGCATTTACAAAGCATGGCCAATTGCGAGGAAACGCGGGCGCCGCCGGAGAAGCCGGCAAAGTAGATGCGCTTGGCGTCAACGGAGAATCGCTGCTGTGTGTCGTCGACCATGGCTTGCGCGGCAGTGATTTGCGGCGCCCCTGGGCCGTTGCGCGAATTGTTGGAGGCGGCGACGATGAAGCCATGAAGTTCTGCTGCGTGTTCGAATTGGTGAAGAGCCAGTTCACCGCGGGCGAGAGGATCGAAGATATAGACGACGGGCCAGCGCGTTTCGGGCGAATAGCGCTTTGGAAGGTAGAGCGCGTAAGTTTGCTGCGGGTCTTGCGCCGCCGTAACACGTGGAATCACTACGGCCAGCGGGAGCGGCGGATCGGTTTCCGTTTGCGCTAGAGACAGCGGGGCCATCGAACTGATCGTCACGAAAAACGCGGCAAGTAGAGTTCGCGGCATTGGACAAGTATAGATGCCGGAAGTAGAAGGCGTTGCGAGCGGCGGGTGCAGACTCCGCATCGGAGCGGGTACAATCTCTATTCCTTTGAGACGGTTGCCGGACGGAAGGGTGAGGCATGAAATGTCTGCTCGTTTTGGGTATGGCCGCTGTTGCTTCGTCGGTGGCGGGTCCGAGATTACTGTGTGCGCAGACGGCGGTGCCGGAACAAAGCGTGAAAGGACCGGACGAACGGATGAAGGCGGACATTTTGTTGGTGGTGGCGCATCCGGACGATGAGGGTGGAGTGACTCCGTACCTGGCGCGCGCAATTTACGACCAGCACAAGCGGGTGGCGGTAGTGTTTGCGACGCGCGGGGGAAGCGGCGGAAACGACTATTCGCGGGAGCACGGGCCGGCGCTGGCGGATATTCGCGAGCAAGAGGCGCGGCAGGCCTGCGCGAAGTTGGGAATTACGAACGTTTGGTTTCTGGAGGGCAAGGATACCGCCTCGCAGAATGTGCTGAATTCGCTGGCGAACTGGGGGCACGGGGCGAATCTGGAAGCGCTGGTTCGGATTGTGCGGCTGACGCATCCGGAGGTGATCATCACATGGCTGCCGGGAATTTTCCTTGGCGAGAATCACGGCGACCATCAGGCGGCGGGAGTGCTGGCGACAGAGGCGTTTGACCTGGCTGGGGATCCGACGGCATTTCCGGCTCAGGTGGCGGGGGCTTCGAAGCGGCTGGAAGTGTATCTGGAAAATTTGACCCCGTGGCAACCGAAGAAACTCTATTTTTTCAGCGACGCGGAGGATCAGAAGCAGTTCGTGGGGACGGGGCCCTCGTATTCGATTCGCGAGATTTCGCCTTCGCAGAAAAAACCATATTGGCGGCTGGCACTGGATGCGGCGACGCCGCATCTCACGCAGTTTCCCGAGGACATTCACCGCATGACCGCCATGAGCGACCAGCAGATCACGAAATTTATGGAAGATCCGCAGCACATGTGGTGGACCGAGCCGATGACGCTGATTTTTGGGAAGGCGGTCTTTGGCGGAGCAGAATCGAAGAGTTCAGATGTATTTGAAGGCAGCAGCGAGCATGCCCGTGTAAGCGAGCGCGTTGAGCGGAAAGTCCCGAACGCCGCGAATCTGCAGCCGGGGACAACTCGACAGCCGGGTTCGTTCTACAGCGGTCCGTCCGGAGGGCGCGTCGCGATCGGTGGCGTTTGGAAGTACTACCAAGGGTTCTCCGATGCGCATGCGCTTTCTCCGCGGTCGACTCCCGCGGTGCCGGAAATAGCTGTTAAGAGCGGAAGTATGATTAGCGTGCCCTTCTGCTTGATGCCTCCGCCTCGGGAAAACCGGATCATCACGGTCTCCGCCGAAGTTCCCGGCGGATGGAAGGTCGTGGGCGGCGCCGGCTCCTTCCTTGTGCATTCCAGTTACGACAGTGAGCTGCGCGTCGACGTGCAGACGCCGGAACTCAGGAAGGAGGATTTGGGAAAAGAGCTTCGGCAGATTGTGGTACATGTCGGCACCGACGGGGGACCAATCGGAGAGATTCGTTTGAATGTACTCTTGAGGGCAAGCGCGCTGCCGCAGTGACGTAGCAAAGCGAAGAGAGATTGCCGGCTGTGCTCGGACTGACGGTCCTTTACGCCGAGGCAGACAGAAACAGCTGCTATTTCCTTGCGCGGGCGGCTTCCATCTGGTCCCAGGCGGATTCGGGCAGTTCGAGCAGGTCGTTGAATTCGCCGGCGCCGCGCAGCCATTGGGCGCCATCAATCACCACGCACTCCCCGTTGATGTATTCCGACATATCGCTGATCAGAAATGCCGCAAGGTTGGTGAGCTCATCGTGGCGACCGTAACGCTTCATGGGATGAGATTCGCGCGCGCGATCGTCAAATTCCTTCGAAGGAACAAGGCGGGACCAGGCGCCTTCGGTCGGAAATGGGCCGGGAGCGATGGCGTTGAGACGGATCTTGTATTTGGCCCATTCGACGGCGAGGGAAGTGGTCATGGCGAGGACGCCGGCTTTGGCGCAGGAAGAGGGCACGACAAATGCGGAACCGCAATTGGCAGCGGCGTAGGTAGTGGTGATGCTCAACACGTTGCCTGGCTTTTTGGCGGCGATCCAGCGGCGGGCGAAAGCTTGCGTGCAATGGAACGAGCCGTTCAGCACGATGCTGAGGATCGTGTCGAAGGCGTTGGGCGACAGTTTTTCCGTGCGGGCCATGAAGTTGCCGGCGGCATTGTTGATCACCGTGTCGATCGGGCCGACGGCTGAGTCGGCCTTGTCAGAGGCGGCTTCGACGGCGGCAAAGTCGCGAACATCGCAGGTCGTGTAGGCGGCAACCCCTCCGGCTTGTTGGATCGCTCTGCAGGTTTCCTGTAGCGGCTCGTCACGGCGGCCGATGATGAAGAGCTTTGCGCCGAGCGAAGCGAAATGGAGCGCCATTGAGCGCCCGAGACCGGAGCCGCCGCCGGAGAGAAAGATGGCGCGACCTTGCAGCAGGTCATTTTTGAACATAGGTTACGCTCCTAGGCAGCTTGTGCTCCAAGAATGTTCACGCATTATAGGCCAGCGTGCGGATGAAACCGGCGGGAGACTGAAGTCAGGGCTACCGGGAATCAGAACAGGCCAGGAAGGAAGCGGGGCTTGGAGCCCATGGTAGCGGCGTAGTCGGGATTGGAAAGCAGCACTGGATCTTCCACGGAGAGGCGCAGTGAAAGCACGATGATGTGCGCGAGAGCGCCTGCCAGGGCGGTGATCCACGCGGTATGGATCAGCGGCAGCGCGATCATCTCCAAAAACACGGCGGCGTAATTCGGGTGGCGAACGTAACGAAACGGGCCAGAGGCGACGAAACCGAGCTTGGTGGAGTCCACGACCTGGACGTTCCAGTGTTCTCCGAGGGTTCGAATGACCCACCAGCGCACAAGATTCGCGGCGAGGAACACCGCGAACATGGGAATAGCGAGAGCGGGAATGAGCGGGCGATGAAAAAAGATTACTTCGGCTGCGGCTCCAATGAGGACCACGGTGTGAAACAGGGCCATCCAGCGGAAGTAGGGATCTTTGACCTTGGCAGCGCCGCGGGAAGTCATGCGCTGCTGGTGGCGCTTCGAAATGCGTAATTCGAAAATGCGCAGAGCGGCTACGGCCAGCAGCAGCACCAGAAACAGGATGACGCTCAGCGGCATCGCTAATTCCATTGCAAGAGGAGAAATTCAGCGCTGAAGCCGGGGCCGAAGGCGGCGGCCATCGCGATTTCGTCTTTCTTGAGGGGCCGTTTTTCCAGCCATTCCTGAAGAATAAAAAGGATGGTGGCGCTCGAAAGATTGCCCACATTGCCGAGAATGTCCCACGATGGCTGCGTCTGGCACTTTGTCAGGCCGAGAGCAACTTCAATGTTGCCAAGCAAACGCGAACCGCCGGGATGGAGAATCCAGCCGCGGATGGTTTCGCGCGATTGGCCGTGACGCGACAGAAATCCATCCACAAGCCCCTCGATTTTCGCGCCAATCATTTCCGGCACATCCTTCGCAAGAAGGATATGGAAGCCGGAATCTTTCAAATCAAATCCCATCGCACCGAGCGAGTCAGGGAAGGTGTAGGTTTCCGAAGTAAGAATGCGCGGATAGGCACCTTTTTGCTTGCTGCTGATGACGACCGCGGCGGCTCCGTCGCCAAACAAAATTGACGAGATCAGGTTCGCTTGCGAAATGTCTTTACGCTGAAACGTCAGCGAAGGAAGTTCGACGGAAATAATCAGAACATTTCCGCCAGGATATGCCTGCAGGTAGTCGCTGGCCCGGCCGATGGCCATCGCGCCAGCGGCACAACCCAGTTCGGTAAAGGGCATGCGGCGCACGTTCGAACGAAAGCCCATACGGTTGATGAGATGCGCGTCGAGCGAAGGAATCATGAACCCGGTGCAGGAGACCGTGATGAGGAGGTCGATTTCGTCGGCTCGCATTCCGGCGCGTTCCAGACACTGTTCCGCAGCGCTTTGCCCGAGCTGAATCGCATGCTCCATGTATTCCTGATTGGTTTGTTCGAGGGAACGCGGCTGAACCGTATAGTCAATCGGGAAAATGACGTGGCGTTGGTGGACCCGGGCGTTGTCCACGATAGACATCATAGCTTCGAGGCGGCGCTCCGCAATATCAAAGACCCGGCCCATGTAATACTTCACGTCATCGCGAGTGATGACGTGGGGGGGCAAAGCAGTGGCTGTAGCAGCGACAAAACACGGTACAGCATAGAAATTGGGAGATCCCATTCTGTCCAAGTTCCCCTGGGCGCGTAGTCAGAAGCGGACGAACTCGATAGACTCTACCCTATTCTGGGTCGGGTTGCCGAGTTTTGCCAACAGAAAGCCCGCAAAAAGCAATGAGCTCGCTTTTAGCGGAAGCGTTTCTTGTTTAGCGCCGCGCACTCCACCTGCGCTTTGAGTGCCGACAGCTTTGCTTCGTGCTTCGTCGAAACGCGAGAGTCCGGCTAGTTCGCGGCTTCCTGGCTGGCGCGGATTTCCTGCCAGCGGCGCGGTCGTTTGTTGTACTGCAAGACCTTCTTGCGCAGCCGGATGGACTTGGGAGTGATCTCGACGTATTCATCATCAGCAATAAACTCGATGGCCTGTTCCAGGCTGAGCTCGCGATGCGGAATCAGGCGGATGGCTTCGTCGGCGCTGGAAGAACGCATGTTGGTCAGTTTTTTTTCACGCGTGACGTTCACTTCCATGTCCTGCTCGCGCGAGTTCTCGCCGACGATCATCCCTTCGTATACATCAATCGTAGGACCCACGAAAAGTTCGCCGCGCTCCTGAATGTTCCACAACGCATAGGCGGTGGAGACTCCAGCGCGGTCCGCAACCAAAGCGCCGGTCGGACGCAGCGCCATTTCGCCGCCATATTCAGTCCACCCGTCGAAGATCGAGTGCAGCAGCGCCGTCCCCCGGGTATCGGTGAGCAATTGGCTGCGCAATCCGATCAATCCGCGGGAAGGAATTTTGAAGTCCATGCGCACGCGTCCGGAGCCATGATTGTTCATCTTCAACATTTCGCCGCGGCGGCTGCCCAGCGTTTCCAGAATGATGCCAATAAAGCTTTCTGGAATGTCCACGAGCAGGCGTTCCACCGGCTCGAGCTTTTTGCCGTTTTCGTTGCGTACCACAATTTCCGGCTTGCCCACCATCAGCTCAAAGCCTTCACGGCGCATGGTCTCAATTAGAATGGCCAGCTGTAATTCACCCCGGCCCAGCACGCGAAACGATTCCGGCGTGTCGGTGTCCTCCACGCGGATCGACACGTTGGTAAGCAGTTCGCGCTGCAAGCGGTCACGCAAGTCGCGCGAAGTTAGATAGCTGCCCTCGCGGCCAGAGAGCGGGCTGGAGTTGACCGTGAAAATCATGGCAAGAGTCGGCTCATCGATGATGAGCGGCTCGAGCGGTTGCGGATCAGCTAGATCCGTGATGCTTTCGCCGATTTGAATACCTTCAACACCGGCGATAGCGACGACGTCCCCGGCATGGACTTCTTCCGCTTCGTCGCGATCGAGGCCGCGAAACGTAAAGAGCTTGGTAATCCTGGTGGGCTGCAGCTTGCCGTCCAGCTTGCTGATGCCGACTTCCGTGCCGCGCTTCAGAGTTCCATTGAAGACGCGCGCAATGGCGATGCGTCCCAAAAATTCGCTGTAATCGAGATTCATCACTTGCAGCTGCAGGTTTGCAGCCGGGTCGCCGGCGGGGGCGGGAATGCGCGCGACGATGGTTTCAAACAGCGGCAGAAGATCCTGCGAGCCATCGCCAGGCGTGCGGTGAGCAACCCCGTCCCGAGCGTTGGTGTAAATGATCGGGAAGTCCAGCTGGTCTTCCGTCGCGTCGAGGTCGATGAAGAGGTCGTAGATTTCGTCGAGCACTTCCTTGGCGCGCGCGTCGGTGCGGTCAATCTTGTTGAGCACCACCACTGGTGGCAGCTTTGCAGCCAATGCTTTCTGCAAAACGTAACGCGTCTGCGGCAGCGGCCCTTCACTGGCGTCGACTAGCATCACCACGCCGTCCACCATACGCAGCGCGCGTTCCACTTCGCCGCCGAAGTCGCTGTGGCCCGGCGTGTCCACGATGTTGATTTTGGTATCGTGGAAAAAGAGCGCTGTGTTTTTGGCAAGAATGGTAATACCGCGTTCGCGTTCCAGGTCGTTGGAGTCCATCACACGCTCGACGATTTCCTGATTGGCGCGAAAAATGCCGCTCTGCCTGAGCATAGCGTCCACCAGCGTCGTTTTGCCGTGGTCCACGTGGGCAATAATGGCGATGTTGCGAATATTTTGGCTCATAGTCTGCGCTGGTTATACCTTCACGCGCCGTCACGACACGAACGGCGACAAAAATGGCTGCTGAAACAACCAGCAGCCGTGCGAATCTCCTCTGATAGTCGGGATCCGGCCGAGCTCGGATCAGGGACAACAGGAAATCTCAGGTGTGGCCGTGCAGATCATATTTTACCAGATGCGCGGCATGGGGCCTAGCCCAATGGTTCGCCAGGCTTTGGTCCATGTTATTCTTCTGCGCTGCTTTTGGCGTTTTTGGAGGTCTTACGCATGTTTCCACCGCTAGACCACTCGCGGCGAATTGCTTGGGGCATTGCGGTCGTCGCCTGGTTCGCCCTCGCGGCAACCGGCACCATAGCTCAACAGGATCGACGCGCGGAACTGGCACAAGTATTCGACAAGCGCGAAGTGATGATTCCCGTGCGTGACGGCGTGAAACTCCACACGGAAATTTACACTCCGAAAGACGCCAAGGAACCGCTGCCATTTCTTATGGAGCGCACGCCTTACGGCATTTCCGCTCCCGATAAAGGCATGACTAGCTACCTGTTCCGCTACTCGGAGATGTTCCCCGATGGTTACATTTTCGTTTTCCAGGATATCCGCGGCCGCTACGGCTCCGAAGGCAAATTCGAAATGCTGCACACCGCGCCGGACGCCAAGGGCGTGAACGAAAGCACCGACACCTACGACACCATCGAATGGCTGGTCAAAAACGTGCCGCACAACAACGGCCGCGTGGGCATGAACGGAGTTTCCTATCCCGGCTACCTGGTGACCATGGGCATGGTGAATCCGCATCCCGCTCTGAAAGCGGTTTCCGAGCAGGCCTGCATGGGCGATACCTGGCTGGGCGACGATTATTTTCATAATGGGGCATTCCGTTTGAGCTACGGCTTCGAATACACGGCGCTGCTAGAAAGTTCCAATGAAAATTTCAGTTTTCCGTTCGACCGCTTCGACATGTTCGAGTGGTACCTGCGCATGGGCCCGCTTTCCAACGCCAACAAGAAATATTTCCACGGAAAAATCCCCACGTGGAACAACTTTGTCGCGCACAGCAGCTACGACGATTTCTGGAAGCGTCACGCGGTGGCATACACACTGCACGAGCCAACCGTCCCCAATTTAAACGTCGCTGGCTGGTGGGATCAGGAAGATTTCTTCGGACCCATCATGACTTACGGGCGGCTGGAAAAATCCGACAAGAAAAATAACAACTTCCTGGTGGTAGGTCCGTGGAACCACGGCGGTTGGGCGGGCGGCAAAGGTTCCTCGCTCGGCGACATTCCTTTTCACAACGATACCGGCGTTTATTTCCGCCAAAAAATTGAAGCGCCCTGGTTCGCCTACTGGTTGCACGACAAGGGTACTCTGCCGGTAAAAGAGGCCACCACGTTTCAGACCGGCAGCGATACCTGGGCTTCCTACGATTCCTGGCCACCGAAGGAAGCGCAGACCAAACATCTTTATTTCCGCGAAGACGGCAAGCTCTCCTTCGATGCACCGGTGACCGCTTCCAAAGAGGCGGCGGACAGCTACATCAGCGATCCCGCGCATCCTGTGCCCTACCGCCACCGTCCCGTCGATATGACCTATCCGCAGGACCATCCCGGCACCTGGTTCACCTGGCTGGTGCAGGACCAGCGGTTTGTGGACGGGCGGCCGGACGTATTGACCTGGCAAACCGACACGTTGCAGGACGACGTTACGGTCGCCGGCAATGTGGTTGCGAAGCTCTTCGCGTCAACCACCGGCAGCGACGCCGACTGGGTGGTGAAGCTGATCGACGTTTATCCGGAAAAAGTAGAAGAAGACTGGAAGCTTTCTGGCTTCGAACTGATGGTCGCAGACGAGATTTTTCGCGGCCGTTACCGCAACTCTTTTGAAAAACCGGAAGCCATCACGCCGAACCAGGTCACGCCATTCACCGTGGACCTGCACTCCATCAATCACGTCTTCAAAAAGGGCCACCGCGTCATGGTCCAGGTACAAAGCACCTGGTTCCCGCTCTACGACCGCAATCCGCAAAAATTCGTGCCGAATATTTTTGAGGCCGAAGAATCCGACTATCAAAAAACCACGCAGACCATTTACCGCTCGAAGGAGCATGCTTCAAACATCGAAGTGATGATATTGCCGGAAGGAAAGTAAGTGCCCCGCGGTTATTTCTTGCGGATGTACGTGAAGTCGTACTCCGGCTTCCAGGTTTTCCCGCCGTCGGTGGATCCTTGGCTGAATTGCCGCACTTTGTCTGGACCAAGCTTGAAAAATTGAAGATGCCGCTTCAGCGGCGGGCCACTGGGCTGCGGAATGTCGTCAGTCCAGTAATCCATCACTCCTTCTTTCAGCCCGCCGTAAAAGAAAATATTGCCGGCACTGTTGTCCACCCAGTATTGTTCCCAGCGCCTTAGGGCAGCGTTATACATGTTGTAGCTCTTGCCGGAGTAAGGATTGCCGTTGCTCTGCCAGTTTTCTTGAATGACGCAGTCGGCCAGAATCAATTCAATCTTGCTTTCGCCTGCAGGCACTCCGCCTTGGGTTGTTTCGACGTTCCATTCTCCAATCCAGAAATCAAACTGCCGGTTTTCCGGAGTATCCGCGCACGGTTTCAGGTTGTGCTGCGCTTGCAGTTTCAACCTAGCCAATCGGGCGTCGCTTCGCAGGGAATCCAGATGCTTATCCTTATCAAACTGCTCCGGCTGGTTGTAGCCGTTGTCCACTGCAATTTTCAGGTGTTCGAAAGCCTTCTCCTTATCATTCTTCTGCGCGTAGATCTCGCCCATCAGATACTCGACAAAAATCGGCGGCGCTCCCGCTTTCAATCCACTCTGGGCCGCTGCCAGAGCCTGATCGAACTGTCCGAGTTGCTGCAGCGAATCCGCCAGCCGGAACCACAGGCGCGCCACTTCAGGGTGCGAGCCAACCAGCCCTTCATACAGCTGCGCCGCGCGGGCCCAGTCTTTCGCGTCATAGGCAGCATTGGCCTGTGTGGACGACGCGACCTCAGATACGGATTCTTGCGCCCATAGTGCCCGAGCACTAAAGGCCAGCAGACACAAGCTAGAAACCAATTTGGCGCGAAAAATGTTCACGACGAAACTCCATTGGAGGATTTCGCTCTGGTCGAATTTAGACGCGGCAGACTGAACAAACGCTCCAAATAAATTGGCCGGACATGCACGGCGCACAAAGAAAAGGGAGGCCTATTCAGGCCTCCCCAGGTGTGCTCTGCTAACTTCGACCTTACCAGATCAAACGGAGTCCAAGTTGCATGGTGCGGGAGCCGCCATTGAACTGGCGCGAATTCAGGAAGTTGGGGTCATCCACATTGACGTAGGACGCCGCCAGCGGATTGGGATTGTTGGCTTGATCGAGCGCGCCGTTATTCGTCGGCAATCCAATGCTGAAGTTCCGGTGGTTGAAGGTGTTGTAGGTTTCCGCGCGGAACTGCAGCGAGAAGCGCTCGCTCAGCCTGGTGTTCTTGTAGATGGACATGTTCCAGACGTTGATGCCGGGCGTTGTTACGGTATTCCGGCCGGCAGTAGCGAACGCTCCGAACTGCGCCTGAACGAAGCGGGCGTTAGGATTCTCCGCTACGTAGCCCACCAGGTGCGCGTCGTCCACCGCGTCGTGAGTGGGATTGCAGAAATATGCGCCTGCGACTGGAGCCACGATCGAGGTCGCGCCACCCGGACCGGAGTTGCAAACCGCATCCACGATCGTGCCGGTGTTGCTGATACCGCCGGGATTAAAGATTGTGCGGTCACCAGCGGCGTCGCCGTTCGCGTTTGCGTCGGTGTCCGACAATGGGGTGACCGGTTGACCGGATTCGGCAAGATAGGATCCGCTCCACTCCCAACCGTGCGCCAAAGTGCGCAGGAAGGCATGTTCAGTTTGTATGTTCGGCAATTCGTACACCCAGGTCACCGTGAACTTGTGGGGAATGTGCAGTGCAGACAGACCACGATCGGCTCCGAAGTCGTAGCCGTCTTGGGCGCGACGCGGGTTCACGATGCTGCTAAAGAGCTCGTTCGTTGCATCGTCGATGTTCCGCGAGAACGAGTAGTTCGCGCGGAAATACAGTCCCTTCGCAAAACGGTGGATGAAATCAACGGTCACGGCGTGATAGATGCCGGTGCCTGCCGGAGGAAAAGTGGTGATGCTCCCGAGGAAGCCGTCCACCGAATAAGGTGCAGGGTTGAAGTTGTCGAAGTTCAAAGCGGTGCTCGCGGGGGCAGTGACAACGGCGGGAACATCCGACGTATTGAGATATGTTGGCAAGGGCGTGAGTCCTCCGCCCAGGCTTGCGAAGCGCGGATCGAATGCCGAGGCCGAGTTGAGACGCATTTGCCCGGGAAGCTCGAGACTGCGCGTTCCGACGTAGCGGACTTCGATGCTGCTGTCGCGGAAAAGCTCGTGCTGTACGCCGAGTGTCCAGGTAATGATCTTTGGAGAGACGCGATCAGGGATCAGGCTGGAAGTCGCCGCACGGGCTTCAGTCTGCGTGGGCGGCGGAACGTTGGTCTGCAGGAGCCCGCCGCCAGCTAGGAATCCTTGCCCCGAATCTACTGTTGTGGGGCTGGGGTCCCATGTAGCGCACCACGCGGGCCGCCCTGGCAGAGCGCAGGTGACCGCCGGTTTCTGCTCTGTCTGGAGCTGCGGCGGCAAGCTGTTGATCGCGAAGTTGTTGGGGATCACGTCATAAGCAAAACCCGCTCCGCCGCGAATCGACCATTTGCCGCGACCAGTCGGGTCGTACGCAAAACCAACGCGAGGAGCGATGTTGTTGGTGTCCGCCTTGGGGGCGCGGAAAAACAGCCCCAGTGCGGGATCGTCCGAGATAGAATTCAGTGCCTGGCGTTTGTCACCTGACGGGACGCCCACGTATTCGTAGCGAAGTCCGAGGTTCAAAGTGAGCCGGGGCGTCAGCTTCCAGTCATCCTGCGCGAACCAGTAGATGGCCGGATAGTTCTCCGGCACGCTGCCTGAACCTGCGCCGCGTAGCGCTTTGTTCGGAGCACCGTTCGGAACAAAGTCATTCACCAGCTGGCTCAGCGTGGTGTAGTCCCACTCGCCACGTGCTCGGGGAAGGCCATTCGTCGGCGAAATGTATTTCTTCCCTTCGATACCAAACTTGAGAGAGTGTTTGCCGCGTATGTAGTTGAGCGTGTCGGCCAGCTGATACACGTTCTGGGTGTAGCTTTGTGGAGCGTTTTGTTCGGGGCCGATATTGACGGTACTAAGATCGTCGATAATCACGTTGGGAAAGTTCTCAAATCCCGAAGGCGCGACGAGCTGCGGACCAATCGTGCGCGAATACGAGGCTCTCGCGTTGTTTATGAAGTGGCTCGAAATGGTCCAAACGTCGGAAAGAATCGCTTTGTGGTTGCCCGAGGCCCGTGTTCCCAGAAACTGTGGTGCAGGCAAGGACGCATTAAAGTCCGGCTGCCGGATCCGATCGTAAAGATAGCGCGTACTGAACTGGTGCTTTCCTAGCGTCACATCCGAGTTGACGCTGAAATCGTGCTCGTTGACGTATGACGGGGCTACCGTTGTGAGGTCACCGACGGGAATCGCCGTACCGTTCACATCCACGGTGCACTTGCTGGTCGCCGTGCAAGCATTCTGGGCAGGCGCAACCGGAAACTGCTTCAAGATATCCACCACTGCGCTGTCGAACGCCAGCGTCTGTAACGTCTGGAGGCCGTCGGCCGTCGGAAGGGTAACTTGCGGGCTGGAAGCCGCCAGGCCTTCGTTCTGAAATTCGTACGCGCCAAAAATGAACCATTTGTTGTGGATGAGCGGCCCCCCCGCTGTAAGTCCGGCTCGGTTGTAGTCGAACCGGTCTTTGTCGGTAGCCTGTCCGCTTTGGACGCGCTCCTTTTGCTGGTTGTCAAACGCGTTGTAACTGCGGTTGCGGTTGTACCCCCAGGCGCTGCCGTGCCAGTTGTTGGTACCTGACTTAGTTACGGTATTGAAGATACCTCCGGCGGAGTGACCGTACTCGGAGCTGAATTGGTTGGTGAGGAGCGTAAATTCAGCGATCGATTCCTGAATCACCGGCTGCGTGGGCCCGTTGGTGTCCAGCTTGTTGTCTTCGACGCCGTCAATGTTAAATCCGTTAAAGCGCGGGCGAGTTCCGCCGATTGACCCGCCGGAACCGAGAACGCCGCCTTGCTGAGTGGTCGTTCCGGGTGCAAAGACTGCAAATTCCTTCACGTCGCCACCCAAAGTATTCAGGGGCAGATCGTTCACGACTTTGCCGCTAAACGTGGCGCCCAATTCCGAAGACTGCGTATTTACCAGGTCCGCTCCGGCCTCCACTTCCACCACAGCCGAGATGGAACCCAGCTCCAGTTCGACCTTCGCGTCCGCGGTCTGGTTTGACGCGATCGCAATTCCTTTTTGTACCGCCTTTTTGAAACCGTCCTTTTCTACGGTGACGGTATAGGTTCCCACCAAAAGGTTTGGAAATACATAGGTCCCGGCGCTGGACGCCGTGGTGGTGGTCGCAACGCCGGTGGCTTCATTTGCCACCGTGACCTTGGCGTCTTCGACCGAGGCTTGGCTGTGGTCAGTGACGGAAACGCGAAGCGACCCATCGAGGCGTTGTGCCCAGGCTCCGCTGCCTAGCAACAAACACAACGTTGCCGCCAGGGCTATGACTGTCAGTCTGCGCATTTTGCTTTCTCCTTCAGGATTTGGCTTGTTTAGTGCGGCTTATGACCAGCCAGCAGCATTTCTGGTCCGACCCGCACAAGTTGGTTGCCGGGGTACTGGCACCTCTGCGGCCAGCAGAGCCAATTTGTCCCTTACTTTTGTCTTTGGCGTGTGTAAGGCCCTAACTCGCTTACTTGTTGCCGGTTGAGGCGTGAGCAGGGGCTAAAAGCAAGGAAGTCACGAAGCGAATTAGATGGTTTTTAGAAGTCTGCGCCCGCCCGGCGCGGCCGTATCTACGGTTTTTCAAACCTCATCCCATCTTGCGTAGATCGCTCGGGCCGCTCGCTCCCCGTTCAGGCGGACCGGAAACAATTCCTGCTCCTGTTCCGTATATTCAGGTTTAAAACGATTTTGTTTCCCTTACGTCTACCCTTATCAAGGGCGTGTGTATGACTTCAAGTCTCATCCCCTCCCTGGACCCTCTCATGGAAAATGATTCCCTCCAGGAAATCGCATCGCTCGCTCGTTACGTGCGATTTGGTCCTTTTCATATCGATCGCCAGCGCCAGCAGGTCTACCGTGGCGGCAGCAAAGTGCGGGTGCAGGGCAAGGTTTATCAGGTGTTGCTGGTCCTGATTCGCAATCAGGGCGAGGTGGTTACGCGCGAACAGCTTAAGCAGGCTCTGTGGCCGGCGGATACCCATGTCAACTACGACGCCAACGTCAACACCACGGTGAACAAGCTTCGCCAGGCGCTCGGCGAATCGACGGAGAGGCCAACCTATATTGAGACCATTCCCCGCAGGGGCTACAGCTTTATCGGTTCCGCGGAATTTTCCGCGGTTCCCTTTTCACAGCCCGCCGAAGCCGCGCCATCCGGCGACGCACAGAAAGCGGTAGCTGGCTCGCCGGCAGCTTCCGATGGCCAAACCGATGACGGTTCAAAGAAATGGCTCACGCTGGTGATCCTTGCGTTGATTTTGACGGGCATTCTTCTCGGCGCAGGTGCGGCCGCCCTCTGGATAACTCACTTTAATCCCCAGCTTCACTGAACTGACGCGCCACTGAGGCGCCCCGACGCTTGCGGGAGCGCGCCTTAGAAATCTTAATTCCGCTGAAATTCGAGTCCCTTTGTGCGTCCGGCGTCCAGGCGAAAACCGCTCACGTTCCCCGATCCGCCATGCTGGAATGCAAACTGCAAGCCCTCTTCATCCACCACAAACGCATCTGCGCCTACTGGGCGCAACTCCAAACGCTCTGGCGAATGCAAAAATCCGTCGCCGCTCTGAATGCCCTTCAATATCAGCTTCCCGTCTTCTATTTCCAGCCGATACGTCGCGCGCAGCTCCTCGCTGCGAAACTTTCCCGCATATCCCGCTAGTTTGTCCGGCGCCATGGCAACCGTCTCTTTTTTCTCGCGCCTCTTTCCTTCCTTTTCGCGTGCTAGCGGCTCTTTCATTTCTTCCGCCAGGTAGATATCCGCTACGCGCAGCGCGCGCTTTTCCGGTCCCGCATTCCCCACGTTGCAGAGGCACGCCACGGAAAAATGTTGCTCCGGAAATCGCAGCAACTGTGCGCGGTAGCCGCCCCACGAGCCGCCATGCTCCACAATCGGCAACCCGCGATATTTTTCCACCACCAAGCCCTTCGCATAAGTCAGCGGCTTCCCGCTGTTCAGCTTGCCTGGCTCCTGCATCTCGGCCAGAAATTCCTTGCCGCCCAGCTTGCCGCTGTAAAAGTTCTCGTCCCACTTCAAAAGATCTTCGACCGACGTGTGCACCGCTCCATCGCCCGTCTGCTCGAAATACGAAACGTTGATCGAGTATCCCGCTTCCTTCTCTTTGGAGTCGTAAGCCAGCGTGCGATTCGGCACGATTAGCGTGTGGGAGTCCCGGTAAACCGTATGCTTCATCTCCAGCGGGGCAAAAATGTTCTCCGTGGCAAACTCGGTCAACGTTTTCCCGCTCACTCGCTGCACAATCACAGACAGCAGAAAGAATCCCGAATTGCTGTAAAGCCACTCGCTACCCGGCTCGAAATTCAAAGCCTTCTGGTTGGCAATGATCGCCAGAGCGTCCTCGTCCGTCGTCACGCTGTCCGTATTAATCCCCGCCAGCTCAAAAAGCGTCAGATAATCACGCAGCCCGCTGGTGTGATTTAGCAGGTGCAAAATGGTAATCCTGTGCCCGTAGTCCGGAATCTCCGGCAAGTATTTCCGGATGTCGTCGTTCAGCGAAAGTTTTCCCTGCTTCTCCAGTAGCAGAATACTGGCCGCCGTAAATTGCTTCGAAGTCGATCCGATGTCGAACACGCTCTGCGGCGTAATGCTCACGTTCTGTTCTATGTTCGCCAGCCCGTAGCCCTTTTCATAAATGGCCTTTCCGCTGCGTACCACAGCCAGGGCACAGCCCGGTGAACCCGGCTTGGCCACATCGGCGAACACTTCGTCCACCGCCGCGCTCTTTTTGTCTTGTGCGCGCGTAGTTACACACAATTCCGCTACCGCGATTGCCGACAGCACAACGAACCGAACCATCCGTACGCGTTTCTCAGTCCGCATTCCATGGCTCCTGTCCTGAAACGCATCGGAGTCTATCCGCACCAATTCTCTTGTGCAACCGCGATCGCTTTCGTATCCCTACTTCGTCTGATACATTCTCCCGAATGGTTACCGCCATCACGCGCGCCGTCAGTCCATCGCTTTCGCAATGCGAACTCAGCTTCATCCCGCGCCAACCCATCGATCTGGCCAAGGCGCAATCCCAGCACCACGCCTATGAAAAACTTCTCGCTGACCTCGGCGCTCGCGTCATTTCACTTCCCGCAGAACCCGGCCTGCCCGATTCCATGTTTGTCGAAGATCCCGCTCTGGTCCTCGATGAACTCGCCGTGATTTTTCCCTTGGGCACCGCCACCCGCCGCCGCGAAGCTCCCAGCATCGCCGCTGCCCTCCGGCCTTTTCGCAAACTACAACAGGTTAAGCTTCCCGGCATGCTCGAAGGCGGCGACATCCTTCGCCTCGACCACCAGCTGTTCGTCGGGCGCACCGCGCGCAGCAACGCAGACGGCATCGCGCAACTCTCCGCCATCGTCGCGCCCCACGGTTACCAGGTCATCGGCGTTCCCGTGCCCGGCTGCCTCCACCTGAAGTCCGCCGTGACCGCGCTCGATGGCCACACCCTGCTCGCCAACCGCGCCTGGTTCGATTCTTCATTTTTTCCCGGATTTGACTGGCTGGACGTGGATCCCACTGAGCCTCATGCGGGCAACGCACTCATGCTTTCCGGAACGGTTATTTTCCCCGCTTCATTCCCGCGCACACGAGCCCGCATCGGTACCCGCGGCTTCCGCGTCGCCACGCTCGACATTTCTGAATTGCAAAAGGCCGAATCCGGCCTTACCTGCTCTAGCTTGATTTTTGACGCACCCTGAGTACCTATTCCTTCGCTGCTCTAGTCCGGCTTCTTGATGATCGGCGTATTCTGTTGGATGCTTCCCACTTGTAGCTCAGTCTTCAATTCCGTCTCCTGATCTGCCAGTAGGTCCACTTCCGTCAGAAAGGTCCGGTAGCCAGGCAGCTCCACGCGCACCTTGTGCTTGCCCGGACTGATCTTCATCGAACGAAATCTCCCACCAAATTCACTGGCGTGTCCGACGAATTTTTCATCCAAAAAAACTGCCGCGCGCTTCGGCTTGATATTCAGTTTCAACGTCGCCGTAATGTCGGGCACGGTCGCATGCGGTGCCAATTGCATGATCACGCTCACCACTCTCTTCTCTCCCGGCTGCACCACTACCTTCTGTACGCTGTCCACATAACCGGATTGCCGTACCACCACCTCATGCTGCCCCGGAAGCAGCAGTACTTTCTTTTTGCCTTTCAGTTCCTTCATGTAGCCAACGTAGTTTCCGTCCACCCACACTCCGGCGTTCTCTTCCAGCTTGGTTTTGCCGTCAAACTCCAGCTCTCCCATTACCTGGTTTTGCGCGCCCGCCACGCGCGCACCGGACCACATCGCTGCCACACACACCATTGCTACCGCCGTTTTTCGCCAGCGCAAACTTACCCTCACCGGCACGAAGTTCATGTCGCCTCCTCATCAAGGTTCTTTAGCTTGAATCTTGCGCACTGCCGCTGCACCCGCTTCGCCAAATTCGTCGCCGCTGCTTCATTTTAACTCTCTGCTCATTATCAACTTACTGCGGATACACTCAAGCTCTCTTACTTCCCAAAAGACCAAGGGCAATCTTTGCAGGAGCCGATTCTTGCCGGGCAGGTCTAGCATTCAACAAATCGTTTCTCAGCAACGAAAATTTGCATTTGGTCCGAGCTCCTCCGGTGCTATTCTGGCTTCCGGTTATGTTGTCTCTCGCCATCTCGATCAGCGCCTCTTCGACCGTTACGCGGTCGATGTCGTCTCTTTCCAAGAGGACGTCCACTACCATTATTAAGACTACCGGCGCTTCCGGCGAGGGCAGAAACTGACGCTAAGCTAGACCAAGTTTCCAACCCACCGCCTGAAGCGAACCTGGCGGTGGGTTTCTTCGTTAGCCCCCTCTCAGGTTGCAGGGTCTTAAGGGCTGGTTCTACAAACCTTAGACTCTGATCAGAAGTGACGCTCCAGACGGTTGGCCAGGGAAAAGGAACCCAGGAGCCGTCATCATGAACTCGCAAGCACAGCCTGAAGAAGCAAACGCCCATCCGTCATTAGCGGCCTTTCGCTCCACTCTGTCGGAACTGCGGCGAAGGACCGGACGCAACGTTCTTGCTTTCAAATTTGGCGGCAGTTCTCTACTGGGCGCCGAACGCATGATGCACGCCGCAAGCCTCGTGCGTGACGCTGCCAGTAGAGGAAACGTCGTGGTTGTCGTATCGGCGATGAAGGGTGTGACCGACAGTTTGCTGTCGATCGCCGCTGCTCTCGACGACGGGCGCGCCGCCGATGCTTCTCGCGAAGCCGATCACCTCTGCTACGTGCATTTCGACGTGCTCCGCGAATTGCGCCTTGATCCTTTTCGCGCCGAGCGCGTAGCCCGCGACCTTCACCTGCTCGGCAAGGACTTCTTTCACGATGTTTCCGCGAGCGCTCGGGCGGCATGGTCTTCGCGCGAGGCCTTGCACGACCTGCTCGCCTCGTACGGCGAGCGTTTCAGCGCGCGCCTGTTCGCCGCAGCGCTGGAAAAATCCGGTATAGCGTCGGTTCCTGTCAGCTCCTCCGAATTCGTACTTACTTGCGACACGTTTCGCCATGCGCAACCGCACATCGAAGAGACCCGGCGCCGCGGTCGCGAAATACTGTTGCCGCTCTTCACGGACCGCCTCGTGCCGGTCGTCACCGGCTTCATCGGTTCTACCGCCGATGGCCGAGTCACCACCCTTGGTCGCAACAGTTCCGACTTTTCCGGCGCGCTAGTCGCCCATGTTGTCGATGCCGACGAACTTGTCATCTGGACCGACGTCGACGGCATCTACACCGCCAATCCGCATGAATCCGCCGAAGCTCGCTTGCTTCACGAACTTTCTTACGACCAGGCGTATGCTCTCGCCGCATCCGGCGCCAAGGTCCTTCATGCAAAGGTCTTGCCGCTAGCCGCCGAAACCGAAATGGTCGTCTGGGTCCGCAACACCTTCAACCCGCGCTCCCGTGGCACGCGTATCGGACCATCCCCAGAGGTCTTGCCCGTTGCTGGTCATTCCGAACCGCATGCGGGTCCGCCGGCCCTTTCCTTAGATTGTCATTCCGGGCGGAGTAAGTCCGCGGCAGCGGACGAACACAATCGGGGAATCTCTCCTCCCCAGCTCAACGATTCCCTTGTCGTCGCTCCGCGCGGTTGTCACAATTCCAATGTCCGAGGTGAAGCATGAGTCCCCAGTCGCGACCCCCATTCGACAAGAAACTCCGGGCCGGAGTCCTCGGCGCCACCGGCATCGTAGGGCAGCGCCTGGTCCACCTCCTCGCCGGTCATCCCTGGTTTGAACTCGCCGAAGTCGCCGCCTCCGAGCGCTCCTCCGGAAAAAAGTACTCCGAGGCCGTGAACTGGCACCTCAACGAACCAATCCCGGCCGGGGCAGCCGATCTCATCGTCAAAGGTCTCGACCCGACTCTCGATTGCGAATTCGTCTTCTCTGCTCTTGACTCCTCCGTCGCCGGCACTGCCGAAGAAGATTTTGCCCGCGCCGGCTATCCCGTCGTCAGCAATTCCAGAAATCACCGCATGGCGTCCGATGTCCCGCTGCTCATTCCAGAAGTGAACGCCGCCCACCTCGAAGCCATTCCGCTCCAGCAGAAAAATCGTGGCTACGGTTCCGGTTTCATCGTTACCAATCCCAACTGTTCCACCGCCGGACTCGTCCTGGTCCTCAAACCGCTCGCCGACGCTTTCGGTCTGGAAAAGCTTTTTGTCGTCACCATGCAAGCCGCTTCCGGCGCGGGCTATCCCGGTGTTCCATCCCTCGACATTCTCGGCAATGTCGTTCCCTTCATCAGCGGCGAAGAGGAAAAGCTGGAAACCGAGCCGCAAAAGCTACTCGGCAAGTGGGACGGTTCGCGCTTCGTCGAAGCCGGTCTCGGCATCAGCGCGCACTGCAACCGCGTCCCGGTCGAAAACGGGCACCTCGAAGCGGTCTCCATGAGCCTGAAAAAAGTGGCCACCCTCGCCGAAGTTCGCGAAGTTCTTCGCGATTTCGCTGTCAGCGATGAACTCGCCGCGCTTCCGACCGCCGTCAGAAATCCGATCGTGGTCCTCGATGAGGAAAATCGCCCGCAGCCTCGACGCGATGTCAACGCCGGCAACGGCATGGCCGCGGCTGTCGGCCGCATCCGCGAATGCCCGCTCCTCGACGTTAAACTCACTCTGCTCTCGCACAACCTGCTCCGCGGAGCCGCCGGCGCCGCCCTGCTCAACGCCGAACTCCTCGCCGCGCGCGGTTTCTTCATGCGCAACCGCATCTCCGCCGCCGAAGCCGCCCAACCCGTCGCGCCATAGGCCCAGCGCGCCCTGAATCTGGAACGGCGGAGTCTCGTTTCGCGTAAACCGCTACTGCGAAACAGGAAACAAAAAGGGAAGCCCGGCTGAATCGGCACCGCGTACCGCAAATCCGGCGCCCGAATTCCTTGCCAAGAAAACCGGAACTAATCGTTGCGGTCCGGCTGAACACGAGTCCAAGTCTTTCGCTTCAGTAGTTTAGAGGACCGTCCCGAAGGCCCAAGCGCTCCACTGGGGGCCACTTTCACTACAAAATCGGCACGAGCGGTTCCGGTCAGTGGATCGGCTGGTGTCCGGCGCGCCTAGCTTACGACTTGTGATTCGATCGCTTTGCCCGAAGCGTATGCGGCGAGCAGTTCCGCAAGTCGCTGGTTCCACTGCTGCACTCCGCTCGTTCCGCCAAACGAAACAATAATCGCCAGCACGCACTTGGTGCTTTCCGTCACCATGGTTCGCTCGGAATCGCTGGTCGCGCTGCCGTGCGGACCTCGCTCATCGGCGAACAGTGGCAGGTCTTCCAGATTCAGATCGTATTTGCCGATTCCCTTGTAGGTTTCGCCCGCGCGGCCCGCGCGAAATTCAATCGCGCCTTCCACATGCGCCAGATCGTAAAGTCCGATCGGCAACCGGCTCTCCACGGAAACTAGATTGATTGCGTCCACCACCGAATTGATGCGCGGCAATCCCTTGCCCGCAATCACGCGCCGCAACAGTGCCTCCGCTGATCCGCGATATCTCGCCGGATCCTTCCCCAGCGCCTTGTATCCTGCCCGCGTCGCCAGTATCGCCGGAGCCTCCAGAATCGCGCGGGGGTCGGCCAGTTTCGCGATGCGCTCCTCGCACGCGCGCAACGCTTGATCCAGCCCGCCGGGCGTCGCGCTGGTTTCCACTTCTGCTCTAACCCATCCCAGCGCCGCTTTCGCGCACTTTGCCTTCAGCTGCTGTGAAATCCGCACTTCAATCATGCGCGCGGCGCTCCGCATTCCCCGGGTGCTCTCCCCGCGCTCACTACTTCAGGCTCCGGAGGTAGGCCACCAGCCCTTGAATCTCATCGGGCTTCAGGCTCTTTCCATACGCGGGCAGTTTGCCTTTGCCTTTTTCGATGGCATCCTTCAACTCGGTGTCGCTCTTCGCCGCAACTTTGGCATCGGAAAAGCTCACTACGCCCATGCTCTTGCCGGCTGGCGAATCGCCCTTCCCGGCCGCGCCATGACAGACCGCGCACTTCGCCTTGTACAGCGACGCGCTTTTGTCGTCCGCTTTCGCCGAACCTGAGAAAAACATGAAACCCGCGACGACGCACACTGTTTTGCAGAGCATCTTGAACACGCTGCCGCTTTGCATGGCCGACCTCCGTCTGACGCCATCATCATACCAGCGGCCCCAATTGGATGACCTTGCATAACTCGGGTTGGTCGATACTAGACAGTACTAGACGTTGTAGCTCCCTTGTGATTGAGTTTACTCTTGGCAGGACCAGTCATAGATGACAAGGGCATAGGCGACGGCTTGCACGCTCCTTTCGACAACGACAGCGACAACAAACTGGGATGCACGGGCGGAAGTTATACCTTGGAGTTTGATGGCATCCCGCGTGGCGCCATTGTTCGCGGCACCGGCACCTTCCAGACGCCGGAGCCGGCCCGTGGCCTCCTGTAAAGCGCGGCGGATTGGCCGGTCTGGCTGGTCTCCGCAAGCGCCGCAACGCGTAATTCTGCGCCGACAAAAATCTCTGAAAGGGGGCGGAGACTTCCGCCCGCAATTTTTTGCATCGGCCGGCGCTGGCAGCGCTGACGACAGCAGCGCTGATGTCATTGGCGCAACCCAACCCGGTGTGCTAGCATCCGCGGCGTGTGGGGCGGCTAAACCGTTCCGCACTACAGGAGAACGGACCAGGGGATTTTTCGACTCTCCTTCGCCCCTTTGCTACGTGCGAGTTGCGCGCTGTGAAGGGACCCAGGGTTCCAGGGTTTCATGACCCTGATAAAGAGTTGCGGCGCGAGTTTATGGAACCATCTCGCGGCGCGATTCGAGGCCGCGCTCTCCTCCCCCAGCAAGAAAACTCACCCAGGCGCAGGCCCGCGCCTGACAGCGTAGGTGTTTCAGGGTTTAAGGGTTTGTTTGACCAACCCTTACAGAAAGCAGTCGGACTTACAAACCCTGAGTTGTTCAGGACGGACCTCGCCTGCACGCCGCGAGCGGCGCAGGACAGGAGGCCTCTATGAACACGTATCTCACCAAGGATATCCGAAACGTTGGCATTGTCGGCCACGGCGGCACCGGAAAGACGCAACTGGTGTCGTCGTTACTCTACACGGCGGGAATGACGCCGCGCTGGGGCAAAGTTGCGGAAGGGACCGCCACCACTGATTTCGACGAAGAGGAAATTGCGCGGAAAATTTCAACGCAAACCGGGTTGGCGTACGCCGAGTGGCCGTGCACGCTTTGCTCGGGCTCGAGTGTAAAAATCAATTTGCTGGACCTGCCGGGCTACGGAACTTTCATCAATGAAACCAAGGCTTCGCTGATCGCCGCCGATGCGGCACTGATCACCGTGGACGCGCACGTTGGCGCGCAGGTCACTACGGAAAAGGATTGGGATTTTTGCCTGGAGTATGACATTCCGCGGGCCTTTGTTTTGACCTGGATGGACCGTGAACTGGCCAGTTTTGAACGCTCCATGGAATCCCTGCAACAGGCATTTGGAAGAAGTGTTGTCGCGCTGCAGTTGCCGATCGGAACCGAGAGAGGATTCCGCGGTGTGATCGATCTGGTCGCGATGAAAGCACACCTGTACACGCCGGACGGCGACGGCAAGCCGAAAATCGAGGAAATCCCCGCCGCACTGGCCGGCGATGCCAAAGAAGCCCACGAAAAGCTGGTGGAGATGGTCGCGGAAGGCGACGACGAGTTGATGGAGGAATTTTTCCGCGAAGGAACGATCCCCATTGAGGATTTGATTCCCGGCGTCCGCAAAGCGATCGTTGCCGAAAAGATTGTGCCGGTGCTGATGATTTCCGCCGCCCACAACATCGGAAACGGCAGTTTGCTCACTTTCCTGGCGGATGTTTTTCCCCATCCGGACGAGCACGCCGAAGAAGGTTACGCGCTGCCGGGCGGAAAAGGCGAGCGTGTCGAACGGAAATACGACGATGGACAGCCCCTTTCGATTTTTGTGTTCAAGACGCTGGCCGACCCCTTTGCCGGACGGATTAACTACTTCAAGGTGAAAAGCGGTGTTTTGAAAAATGACGCAACAGTGACCAATTTCAGCAAAGGAACGCCGGAGCGGATGCAGCACACCCAGGTGGTGCAGGGGAAAGCATTGTCGGAGGTCGGCGAACTGCACGCCGGCGATATTGGAGCGATCGCCAAACTAAAAGACACCCTAACGGGTGACACGCTCGGCGACAAGAGTGCTCCCGTGTATTACCGGCCGGCGCAGATTCCGGAGCCGGCCATTACCTTCGCCGTGGAACCGAAAACGCGGGCCGACGAAGACAAGATCGGCGTGGCCATTCACAAGATTCTGGAAGAAGATACGGCGCTCCGCTTCTCCCGTGATCCGCAAACCAAGGAATTTCTGCTCGCCGGATCTGGACAACAGCACATCGAAGTCGTCGTGGCCAAGCTGCACAAGCGCTATCACGTCGACCTGACCTTGAAGCCGCCGAAAGTGCCCTACCGCGAGACGATTCGCGGACGCGCCGACGTCGAAGGCAAACACAAGAAACAGTCCGGCGGGCACGGACAGTTTGGCGTTTGCCGAGTCAAATTCGAACCGGCCGAGCGCAACAAAGGCATCGATTTCGTGGACGATATTTTCGGCGGCGCCATTCCCCATAACTGGATTCCTTCGGTCGAGCGCGGCATTCGCGAAGCCGCAGCGCGCGGATTTATGGCAGGATTCCCCATGACCGACTTCCGCGCCACGCTCTACGACGGCAAATATCACGATGTCGATTCTTCGGACATCGCCTTCAAGATTGCCGGCTCTCTGGCGTTCAAAGAAGCGATGAAGCTGGCGCGACCGGCCTTGCTGGAGCCGGTAATGCACGTGGAAGTGTATGCGCCGGATCAGTATTCCGGCGACTTGATGGGCGACATCAGTTCGCGGCGGGGGCGGATTGAAGGCAGCGAAGTGCGCGGACATACCGTCGTGATCAGGGCCCAGGTGCCACTGGCGGAAATGCTCTCCTATGCGACCGACTTGACTTCAAAGACCCAGGGCCGGGCGACCTATTCGATGGAATATTCGCATTACGACTACGTGCCCAACGAATTAGCCGAAAAAATCGTCGCAGCGCACAAGGCCGCGCACGGCGAGCAACTCGTCGAGGAAGAAGCGTAGCCACCACGTTCGGAACAGCAAGGTGAAGCTCGCAAGAGCGTACCTGTGGCGTGACGACCGGGCTCGACGCCCAACTATTTGAGGTGTACGTCGCGCTGCGCTGATATCCGACGGTTGATCCACGGCAAGCATGTCCACGCTTATGACCCGACCGAGCACGCAGGGCATTTCACCATTCTTTATCGTCAGCAACGTCGATCAAACCATCGCCTTCTACTGCAACCAGCTTGGTTTTGAGACGAGATTCCAGCAGCCGGACCGGAATCCTTTTTTCGCCATCATCGGCCGCGACGGAGCACAACTGTTCGTCAAATCCGACAAAGACGCGTCGCCGCTGCCGAACCCCAAACGTCATCCCTCGATGAGGTGGGACGCCTTTGTGTATGTACCGGACCCCGACGCGCTGGCCGCCGAATTTGCCGATCATGGCGCAGCCTTCAGCGCACCGCTTAAGGATACCCACGACGGTCTGCGCGGCTTCGAGATTTGCGATCCCGACGGCTACGTCTTGTTCTTCGGACGGCCCAGGTAGCCAGGGCCCCCGACTGCGACTGTCACTTGCCTGTCGCTCCTGGGCCCCCTGCTCGGAGAGGGAAAGCGGAGGCTGACGCGCATCCTATCCGACGTTCGGGCCTGACGTTCGGGCGGGAAGATCAAGTGAAGCGCGGCAGGAACATTCCGGTATGCTGCTGGTGCTCAACAAAAGCTTCGCCGAATTCCTGTGACAGGAACGACTCTTCGCGGATCGCTTTGCGGTAGAGCGCAAACAACACTACCGCAAATCCCACTAGACCACTGAGCAACTGCTGGGTAACGGCAGTGGCGAGAAGCGCCGTCAGCATGCCGGTATAAATCGGATGGCGGATGAAACGGTAAGGACCGCGGCGGATCAGCTGGTGGTTGGCCTTGATGGTAACCGTCCCGCTCCAGTTCGAGCCCAGCGCCAGGCGCGCCCACACACTGAAAAGCAGACCCAGGATGGTGAGCGCGACGCCGACAAACATCAGCACAGGATTGTCCGGAAAGATCGTGCGGGTAAGCCACGCCGCGCCAAAGCTCTCGCGAAAAATCAGGAAAAAACCGAGCATCGCTGGTATGAGGTGTTGCAGTCTCTGCCCGGGACTCTCGCGCCGCTTCGTCGATTTGCTGAAGAACGCCATGGCCAGCCACCCGAGCGCCCAGATAGCCCAGGCGCGGCCTGCAAGCGAAAACGCCTGCTGGGCACTGAAAGACAGTCGCGCGGGCAAGCCAGACCCGAGGATCAAAAGCGAACTCGTGGAATATCCGATCAAATTGGGAAACAACATCTTTTATCTCCAGGAAGACCTTCTGGAAGACGGAGCCACCGATCGGCGGTCCAGCGATTTGATCCACCGGCGCTCCTGGCGAACTTCTTGCAACAGAAATTCAACCACCTGGCGGCCCCACTCCGTGGCATTCATGGCGCCGAGGCCGGCGCGTACTGCGGCAAAATGATTTTCACGGGCCGCCAGCCAGGCGTCGCGCAAGGCCAGCATTCGCGACCGGGTGTTGGCATCGACAAGGGCGAAAAGTCCAACGCGCAGCCGGAACTCGGGGGCCGACGATGCTTCCTTTTCGCCGAACGCGTCAAGCCGTCGCATCAGCTGCTGGTTCCCGCGCCGCGTCAGGGAATAGACACTGCGCGTTTGCCCGCGCTCGCCCGGCTCGGCGCGCCGCCGCACCCAGCCTTCGCGCACAAACTTCTTCATCAGCGGATACACCAGGTTGTTATGCATCTCACCGGAGCCGGAAAGAAATCCCGCCAGCTTCTTGAGTGCCCAGCCGTGCTTCGGCCCTTCGCGCAAAGCCGCCAACAGGATTAGGTCATGCATGACACAATCAAGACTGATCTATCTACGCTCGTGCGTCAAGGCGTTTGCCGTCTTTTGGAGCCAGCACCCTGGGGACGTCCCGGCCCCCCACTTGGAGCCCGGCTCGCCGGCTTCCCGCTGCACACTCCGCCCGCAAAACCTTGCTTTTCCCGCCCGGGTGCCGAAACCTCAATTGCACCACCGTGATGCGAATAAGTCCTTTGTTTCCCGTACTTACCGAGCCCCGCCGGTAACCTCGTGGTTTGCCATACTCGTGAAAAAGGCCGGGTTTAGATACCTCATCCTGCTCCTTTACTTTCCATCGCCTATCGCCACTACCGGGAAAGGTTCGCAAGATCCTGGCAAACTCTGGTTCTTCCTCTAACGGCACAAAATGGTTCTTGTCTGCGCCACAAGACGCTTAAAATAGACGTTCTATGAAATCGAGAACAGCAGCGCAGCTGCACTCGCGCAAAACAGGACCACAAACTTTGGCGGTTCATGCCGGCGAGCCTTCTCGCCATGGCGTGAATGCCGGCGTTGGAACAAACATCAGCCGGACTTCCAACTTCACCTTTTCCTCCACCCAGGAAATGAAGGAGTGGGCCGAGGGAAAAAACACCGCCTACATCTACACGCGCTACGGCAATCCCACCCTAACGGTGGCGGAAGGAAAAATTGCGGCGCTGGAAGGCGCCGAAGCCGCGGTGGTCACCGCCAGCGGAATGGCGGCAATTTCTTCGGCGCTGTTCGGTGCCCTGAAGCAGGGAGACGAGTTGATCTCCACTGCGCAGCTTTACGGAGGCAGCTACCGGCTGATGCGCGACGTTTTTCCGGACCTGGGCATTACCGTGCGCCACGTCGGAACTTCACTTGAAGGAATCGAGTCGCTGGTGACCCCGCGGACCAAAGTGTTATACGTGGAGACGCCGACGAACCCGACACTGCGGCTGGTGAACCTGGAGCGAGCGGTATCGTTCGCGAAAAAGCACCAGCTGACTTCCATCATCGACAACACCTTTGCCACGCCAGCATTGCAAAAGCCAATCACCATGGGATTCGATATGGTCGTGCACAGCGCGACCAAATACCTGGGCGGCCACTCCGACATTATTGCGGGCGCAGCGGCAGGCAGCCGGCGTTGGATGGACCGCGTGCGGCACATGGTCATTTACCTGGGCGGCTCGATGGATCCGGGCGCCGCATTCTTGCTGATTCGCGGGATGAAAACGATAGGCGTGCGCGTCGAACGGCAGTGCACAAACGCCATGGCCGTCGCGAAATTCCTGGAACGTCATCCCAAGGTTGCGCGCGTACATTATCCCGGACTGAAATCGCATGCCGATCACGCCCTAGCAAAGAAACAGATGAAGGCGTTCGGCTCGATGCTGGCATTCGATCTGAAGGGTGGCTTGCCCGCGGCACGAAGGTTCTGCGACCGCGTGCAGCTGTTTCTTCTGGCCGCCAGCCTCGGCGGCGTGGAATCACTAGTAGTGCTCCCGGTCTACAGCTCGCATTACAACATGAGCACAAAGGAACTTGATGTGGCTGGAGTGACACCAGGCACGGTGCGGGTCTCGGTTGGACTAGAAGATGCAGCCGATCTCATCGGGGACTTGAAACAGGCGCTGGCGTAGGGCCGCGGTTTTTGCAAAATGGTGGAATTCCGCAGGCGCTTGGGAGGAAAATCGAGGGTAACGGGTCGCGCCGAAACGATGGCTCAGGTTAGGGAGGAAGTGATGAGCGGATCTACATTTGCGCGAGTAAGTGTTTTGTTGCTCGCGGTGGTGATCAGTGATGGGGCAAGCATCTTCGCCAACGAAAAGACTACGGGAGCTCTCGCCTTCGATCGCCTGAAAACTCTTGTGGGAGAGTGGGAAGGGGACAACGGAAACGGGCCGGTAAAGATCACCTACACCCTGGTCTCCGGCGGAACGGCTTTGATGGAGCGGATGCAGCCGACGAACGAAGCGGAGATGATCACCATGTATTCCGCGGATGGTGACAAAATCGCGGTGACTCACTACTGCAGTGAAGGAAACCAGCCGGCAATGAAGTCGGAAACTCTCACGGGAACAGCGAATAAATATTCGTTCAGCCTGGTGAGTGTTTCAGGTTTGAAGTCGCCCGACGCCGGACACATGGTAGGGCTCGTACTCACGCTGCTGGACAAAGATCACTTGAAGCAGGAATGGACGTACACCGACAAAGGCAAGATGAGCACGAACTCGTTTCAATTTAAGCGGAAGGCCGAGCGGGCGGCGACCGTAATGCCGAGCGGGAACTGAGTGAGCAGAGAACCGAGCCCGCTGGCGAAGCTACACCAAGAGCTTTTCGCCGGCGACACTACGCCACAACACGTTGCAGCGGAGGCGCTACAGAACGGCAATCAGAACGCGGGGCGAAATGTCTACCTGGCGTTGGATAGGGAATGGACCCGGCGCGAAGCGGCGCACGTGGAGCAAGCCTTCCGCGCGGCCGAGAAGCCGCTATTTGGTCTGCCGGTTTCGCTGAAAGATTGTTTTGACCTGCAAGGATTCAAAACTACGGCCGGAACGAAATTCTATGCGGAAAAGAATCAGAATGCCTCTGCGGACTCTGCAGTCGCAGCACGTTTGCGCGGACAAGGCGCTGTAATCACCGGCAAGACGCACCTGCATCCCTTGGCCTACGGGATTACCGGAGAGAATCGCGACTTCGGAGATTGCGCGCAACCGAGCGATGCTTCGCTGCTAACCGGTGGCTCGACAAGCGGCGGAGCAGCCAGCGTGCAGGAAGGCTCGGCGGTCGCGGCCATCGGAACGGACACCGGCGGTTCGATTCGCGTGCCAGCGGCGCTTTGCGGGCTGGCAGGTTATCGCGCGAGCATCGAACTGGCGCGAGAGCAAAAGCTGTGGAGTGGCGGCGTTCATTTGTCGCAGACGTTCGACACGCTCGGCTGGATCTTCCGGGATTTGCGCGATGGACCGTTGCTGGCGGAAGGGCTGTTCGGCCTGAAAGCGGCTGCGGTACCCTCACCGCGTGTTCGCGTCGGGGCGCTCGACGGAAATTTTCTGCGTGACTGCGATGCATGTGTTCAAAGAGCTTTCGCGACCAGCAAAGACCGGCTCGCCACAGCAGGCGCCGGGATCGGTGCGTTTGAAGCGGACTACTGGGATCAAGGCCTGTCCATCTACGCGCCAATCCAAGCGAGCGAGGCTGCTGCCATCCACGCGCCGCATACGGGTGGCGATTTTTCCTGCTTTCCTCCACCGATCGGAGAACGGCTGGCCTGGGGCGCGTCTCTTTCTTCGGAAGAAATTCAGCGGCAGCGAAAACGGCACGCGGAATTCCGCCTGCGAGTGGACCAACTTTTCGACCAGCACGATTTCCTGCTGCTGCCGTGCTCTCCGTTCAGCCAGCTCCAGGCGGGCGCAGATCATTCGGAAACGCGCATGAAGATCTTGCGCTATACGGTGCCGATGAGCCTTGCGGGAACACCGGTGGTTACTTTGCCGTTTGCGGGAGGAGCGGGAATGCAGTTGGTGGCGCCGCGAGGAGCCGATGCAAAGCTGCTGGCCTACGCAGCGACGCTGGACTGAGTTGCGAATCACTCTTCGCCGATATCTTCGTTCCATACCGCAGGATTCTTCTGGATATATGCTGTCAGAAGAGCGACGCAATCCTGCGAGTCCAGATCTATGACCTCGATGCCGAGCGAGCGGAGCCAGCCGATGCCGCCTTGGAACGTGCGGCTTTCACCGACGATGACCCGCGCAAATCCGAACTGGCGTATGAGTCCGCTGCAATACCAGCAGGGCGCCAGAGTTGTGACCATGGTGAGTTTGCGATAGCTGCGCTGGCGGCCCGCATTGCGAAAGGCGTCGGTTTCGCCGTGCATGGACGGATCACCGTTTTGCACGCGTCGATTGTGCCCGGAGCCAAGAAGCTTTCCGGCGTCATCGAAAATAGCAGCGCCGATCGGGATGCCCCCTTCGGCGAGGCCCTTGCGCGCCTCCTCTGACGCTACTTGCAACATGGATTCTAAGTCGCTTGGCATCACGGCTCACTTTGTAACGATGGGCAAAACGATGTGCGAGGCCATTGCAGGCGAACAATAAACACGCTGTGTCGCAGGGACAAAATCGGCAGCGGTCGCTTGATAAATGCTGGGCACAAATTTTTGCGGGTTGCGATCGATCAGCGGAAACCAGGTGGATTGAATCTGTACCATCAAGCGATGGCCTTTGAGAAAAACGTGATCGCGGTCGCGCAGCGGAATTTCCCATTGCGTCGGTTCATTGGACTTGAGCGGCGCGGGATGCTCAAAACTCTTCAGGTAGCGGCCGCGGCGAACCTCCATGGCGATCGGCAGTTGGTATCCATTCAAGGATTGCGCGAACTGGCCGGGCTTGGGGCCTTCGTCGGCATCCCAATTGTTCTTTTGTGCGTCGTCGGGAAAAACGTCGATGAGTTTCACGACCATGTCGCTGTCGGTGCCGGAAGTAGAAGCGAACAACGTGGCGGAGACCGGACCGGTGATGGTGAGGTCGTGGTCGAGGGGAGCGCTAACGAAGGAGAGCACGTCGGGGCGGTGATCGACGAAGCGCTGGTCGGCAACTTCCCAGGTGCGCCAGTCGCCGGCGGGATAGGTGGGCGAAATGGGGCGCTGGCGATACGGCACGGGGTTGGCGGGATCGGAAACATATTCACGATAGGACGGCTTCTCAGCCGCGGTCGGCGCGGTGATGGAAAGAGTACCGTCGGCGTGCAGGTAGAGGTTGGTGGGCTGCGCCTCGGCGGGCGGCCAGGCCGTGTAGGTGCGCCAAGCGTTGGAACCGCTCTGAAAAATGGTGGCGCGCCACGCAGGTTTTTCGCCTTTGCCATGCAGGTAGTAGCGGAAAAACGGCGCTTCGATATTTTCGCGGAATTCGCGAGCGGTTTCGTGGCCGGCGAAGGGAATCAGACCGATGCTGTCGGCTTTCGCAGTCTGCCACTGGCCGTGGAACCAGGGGCCGGCGACGATGAAGTTGGTGTGTTCGGGATCGTGCTCGGCGGCGTGACGGAAGATTTGCCAAGGACCCCAGGGATCTTCCTGGTCCCAGAATCCGGCAACGTTGAGATTGGGAACCGTGGAAGCGTGGAGCTGGCTGACCCAGGCTTCTTTTTTCCAAAAATCATCGTAGTCGGGATGTTCGACGCTGGAATTCCAGTAGGGAATTTTTCCGCGGAGATATTTGGCGTTGATGTTGGAAAGCGGCCCGAGATTCAGATACCACTCGTAGGTATCGTAGGTTTCGAATGCAAAGTGCGTATTGCTGTTTTTATCGGCCTGTTCCATCACGGCGTATTCGAAGTCGTAGCTTTCGCGCAATGCGCCATAGCGGTGGTCATCGTCATTCATCCATTGATCCACGGGCGAAGCTTGCTCGCTCATGGCTTTGAGAGCTGGATGCGGGTGCAATAGAGCCAGGGCCGTGGTGAGGCCGTCATAGGAGACCCCGTACATGCCGACTTTGCCATTATTGCGGGGCACGTTTTTGACCAGCCACTCGATGCTGTCGTAGGCATCGGTGGTTTCGTTGGTGGCTTTTGGATTGGTAAGATCCACCTGCGAAGTAAGGTCGAAGTTGCCCTCGGACTTGAAGCGCCCTCGAAGATTTTGAATGACGAAGATGTAGCCGTCCTGCGCAAGTTCTTTCCAGCTTGACGGGAGTTGCTCCGGCGATTTTTCAGGAACACCGTAAGGCGTTCGGCGGAAGAGAATCGGCAGAGGCTGGTTTTGATCTGCGGGCGCGAGAACTACCGTTTGCAGGCGAACGCCGTCGCGCATGGGGATCATTACTTCCTGAATTTGAAACAGCGGCGCTTTGTCCGCGGCCTGCTGCGCTTCCAGCGTTGCGGTTGCTAAAGCCACGCTCACTGTGAAACCAACCATCCATTTCTTCATGCCATTACCTCCTGGGCAAAAAGTGCAGCGAGAAAGCGGTGCGGCGCGAGTATATCAATTCTGTTCGGCCGGGATGGCGTTCTAACAAACGCTGTGCTGGTGCTCGGTCCTTTAAATCACTACAATTCCCAAACTTTCGCGATCGGGAGGCTCTGTTATGAGCAAGCGCATGGCAAAGCTGTTTGCTGTGAGCGCCGCCACGCTAGGTGTGATGCTCGCGGGCTCAGGGCTGACGCTGCCCGCCAGAAGCCGGACTCGAGGTTCGGAGGTGGGAGAGCCGAAGGGGCTTCTCTGCGAATCACTGACAGAGCCGCTGGGGATGGACGCTACCCACCCGCGATTGTCGTGGAAGCTGACCGACAACCGGCGTGGTGCACGGCAGACGTCGTACGAGATTCAGGTCGCGAGTTCGGAGGCCACGCTAGCCGGTGGGCAAGCGGACGTTTGGGATAGCGGGAAAATAGAATCAGCCGCCTCACTGGGTGTCGCCTATGCCGGACCGACGTTGATGGCATCGCGGCGCTACTACTGGCGCGTGCGGGCGTGGGACCAGGATGGGAAGCCGTACCCGCCGAGCGGCATCAGTTGGTGGGAAACGGGCCTGATGGGCCAGAAGAATTGGAAAGCTAAATGGATCGGCTATGAAGAAACGGAACTGCATCGGATTCGCGAAGCCGGCGCAGTCTGGATCACCAACCCGGAAACAAATGCGCCGGAACTGAATGGGGACACCCACCACAATTTCCGTTTTCCGTTTGAGCTGGGCCAGAGCGCGCGACGCGGAGTGCTGTACGTGACCGGCAGAGATACCGCGGGAGCGTGGGTGAACGGCAAACAAGTTTTGCAACCGCAACCGCTTCCGCCGTGGCGGCAGATGCCATGGAAAACCTACACGGTGCGCGACATCACGCACCTACTGCAGACCGGTAAGAACGTTCTGGCGGTGGACATCATTCACTACGCCGGTGAGCGGCGACGTGGAGTGAGTGACGACAGCCAGACGCCCATGAGCGCTACTCTATATGTGGAAGGGGTGGACGGCTCGACGGAAGTTTTTGCCAGCGGAACGCGCGGTTGGAAGGCGAAACTCGATGGGAGCGGGAAGTGGCAGGACGCCGCGTTCGACGACGGATCGTGGAAAGACGCTGTTCCATACCGATCACCGGCAAATTCTTTTGAGAGCCCGGAAATCGGCGATGCCTGGCCGACGGGAGGCGTGAAGTCGCTGCGCCGGAGCTTTGAGGTTGCGAAACCGGTCGCCTCCGCTCGGGTGTACGCCACAGCCCTCGGAGCATATTCGCTGGCAATCAATGGAAAAGAAGTTGGCGATCAGATTCTTGCTCCAGGTTGGACGGATTTCCGGCAGCGGGTGATTTATCAAACATACGATGTGACGACCGATGTGCGGGCCGGAAAGAACGTGATTGCCGCGCTGCTGGCTCCCGGGTGGTATTCGACGCCGTTGCAGTGGTACGGGCAGGGAAACAACTACGGCAAGACGCAACCGGCGCTGCGGGCGCAGCTGCGCATCGAGTACCGGGACGGCTCGGTGGACTGGGTGGTGACGGATGAGAAATGGAAAGCGGACATGTCAGCGATTTCGAGCGCAGAAATTTACGACGGTGAAAGTTACGATGCGCGCAAAGTACAAAACGGATGGGATACGCCGCCTTTCCAAGAAGCGGAATGGAAGCAGGCGGAAGTGGTTCAACCGCACGAGCCGGAAATTGTCTGGCAATATTTTCCGCCCATCCGGACCCATCAGGTGCTGGAGGCGAAGAGCGTCACAAGTCCGGCGACCGGGGTATACATTTACGATTTTGGCCAGAACCTTGCCGGCGTAGCGCGGCTACGCGCGCGCGGGCCTGCGGGTACAAAAGTGAAGCTGCGATTTGCGGAAGTGCTGAATGCGGACGGAACGCTGTACGTGGAGAACCTGCGGACGGCGAAAGCCACGGATCACTGGGTGCTGTCGGGGAAAGGCGTGGAAGAATTCGAACCGAAATTTACGTTCCACGGATTCCGGTATGTGGAAGTGACGGGGCTTGGTTCGAAGCCGGAACCCGGAGACTTGAAGGCGGTGGTATTTCACACCGATGCTCCATTTACGGTGGAGCTGAAGACGGGCAGCACGATGCTCAATCAACTTTGGAGCAACATCCTGTGGGGCCAGCGGTCAAATTTTGTGGGAGTCCCCACGGATTGCCCGCAACGCGACGAGCGGCTCGGATGGACGGCCGACGCCCAAGTGTTTTGGCGGACGGCTACTTACAACATGGCCCTGGCGACATTTTCGCGAAAATTCAGCACGGATATGCGCGGCACGCAAGTGGGCACGGAAATGTACGGGATTTTCGCGCCCGGGACTTCGACGGCGAGTCCCGGCCACGGAACGGGCTGGAGCGACGCGGGCGTGATTATTCCGTGGACATCGTGGCTTCAGAATGGCGATAAGGCGGTGATCGAAGAAAATTGGGCGGCGATGGAGAACTATCTTGCCGCGATCGAAGCCGCGAACCCGGACCATCTTTGGCGAAAAAACTACGGAATCCCTTTTGCGGACTGGCTGGCGCCGGAAGGTGTTACACCCGTCGACCTGATTGCCACCGCTTATTGGGCATACGACGTCACGCTGATGAAGCAGATGGCACGAGCGGCGGGAAAGTCCGCGGAGGAACAGAAGTACGGCGCACTCTTTGAGCAAATCAAGGCGGCTTTCCATGAGGCATTCGTAAAGCCGGATGGGTTTGTGGGCGGAGTGCCGCCGCCACCGGTTTTTGCTTCGGGAACGGAAAAACCGCTCAGTGAGAAACCAGTGGAGACGCAGACGGGCTACGTGCTGGCGCTAGAAATGAATCTCTTGCCCGACGCATTGCGACCCGTGGCGGCACAAAGATTGGTGGACCGGCTGGCGGCAAATCAGTGGAGGCTGGGAACCGGATTTCTTGGAACGCCCTACTTGCTGGAGGTCTTAACCGATACCGGTCACGCCGATGTCGCGTATCGTTTGTTGCTGAGCACGGAGTATCCATCGTGGGGATACCTGGTGGAACATGGCGCAACGACGATGTGGGAGCGGTGGAACGGGGACCAGAAGCGCGACGACCCGACCATGAATTCGTACAACCATTACGCATATGGCGCGGTGGGAGACTGGATGTATCGCTACGCGGCGGGGATTGACGCGGACGCCGCCGATGCCGGGTATCACACGATTGCATTGCATCCGACATTTGACTCTCGACTTGGTTCGCTGGATTTTTCCTATGAGTCCGGGTACGGCACGATACGTTCCTCGTGGAACATTTCGGGCAAGACGGCGAGTTGGAAACTCACGATTCCGCCCAACGCCGCGGGACGGCTGCCACTCACACAGGAACAAGCGCGGCACTCCACGGTGGATGGAACACCGCTGACGAAAAACGCGGCCATTCGGTCGATTGCACATGACGACAAGCAAGAGACGTTTGAACTGCTTGCCGGGACGTACCAGTTCGAAATACAGGTGCCGTGAAGCGGAGCTGCTGGCCAAGGCGCTGCGGGAGAAGCAACCGGAATCTTCTCTCGGGTCCCCAAGTAATTGCCGTAACCGACGATTACGGTAGACGCAACGAGCACGAAGAGGCTTAGCGCAACCAGCAGTTTGGTGCGGGAGCCCGCACCTTTCCATTCCTTGAGGGCGATACCCCACAAGGTGCTGAAGATCATGATGCTGGCCATATGGAGGGTCCAACTGGAAAATTTATAGCGGCCCATCTGCGTCTCACCCATGGTGTAAAAGAAGAACTGCATATACCAGGTAGTTCCGGCAAGCGCGGAAAACAGATAGTTCGAAACCATAGGGGCTGCGGCTGCTGGCAGCGACGGCGGGGCGGTGCGACTCGTTGGCGTGGAGCGAAAATACTGGAAGGCAGTTTTGTTGCGAATATTCAAGATCACGCACCAAATGAAGTTGGTGGTAAATCCTCCGAGAAGAAGTACAACCAGGACGGGGAGGCCCTGCCACAACGTTGACGTTCCGTGGCGAATCGTGAGCGCCTTAATAGGATCGCCGGCCACCAGACCGTAGGCGAAGCAGGCGCTCATTACGCCAGAGAAAGTCGCTACCAAAAGTCCGCGCTTTAGGTTGAATTCCTTGATGGCGGCCTTTTTCTGTTCGTCTGACATTTCCTTTTCTTTGGAAATTCCCGCGGAGCCGGCAAAAACAATTCCGAGCATGCAAACCGCCACGCCGAAGAGAATGACGCGACCGGAACCGGTCCCGAGGACGTCGGAAATGAACCGGCCGCGAAAAATCGGCGGCATCAACGTACCGAAAGCGGCGGTATAACCGAGCGCCACAGCCATACCCAGGGACATTCCGAGATAGCGCATCGTGAGGCCGAACGTGAGGCCGCCGAGGCCCCAGAGCACGCCGAAGCCATAAGTCCAAAAAATGCTGGAGCCGGGCGTTTCGCGCAGGACGGCGGGCAAGTCTCTGGTCATCACAAAGCCCAGAATCCACGGCATGATGATCCAACTGAAAAATCCGCCGACCAGCCAAGCGGTTTCCCACGCCCAGACACGCACTTTGCGAAACGGAACATAGAAGCTGCCGGAGGCCAGGCCGCCGAGCCAGTGAAAGAAAACACCCAAAAGTGGATTCGCCACCAAGAGAATTTCCCTTTCGGCCGAGAGTCGGTGCTCTATTGCTGAAACGCCGCGCGAATGTATTGCCAAAGGCGAAGGCAGTCAACACAAATCCCGAGTGCCGCTGGTTAGAGCGCAGGGAAAGGCTTGCTATATACTCAGTCTGCCGTTCGGCAGTTTTTCGGACTGGCCTGGAATTTCCGATGCAGACTCAGGAAAACCTTCGTTTTCTCGAAGATAAGTGGGACGACGGTGTTGCAGGCAAGCTCGCGCCAGCAGAACTCCTACGCTATCGCTCCAACCTTCTAGGATCCGATTTGAGGATTACCAACTTTGGCGGTGGCAATACCAGTTCCAAGATTGAGGAGCTGGATCCGCTCGATGGTTCGAAGAAATCCGTTTTGCGGATCAAGGGAAGCGGCGGCGATATGGGGAGTATTCAGGACAAGGGTTTTGCGACGCTGTATCTAGAGAAACTACACGCTCTCGAAAGCCGCTATCGCGGCGTGCAGCATGAAGACGAAATGGTCGAGATGTATCCGCTCTGCATTTTTGGAAACAACTCGGTGGCCGCTTCCATTGATACGCCGCTGCACGCCTTTTTGCCTGTCGCACACATTGATCATCTGCATCCGGATTGGGCGATCGCGCTCGCCGCGGCAGCAAATGGCGCGGAGAAGTTGCAGGAGTTCAATCGTGCCTTTGGGCACAAGCTGATTTGGCTGCCGTGGCAGCGCCCTGGATTTGAGCTGGCGATGATGTTACGAAAAGCGGTGGAAGACAACGCCGGCTGCGACGGGGTCGTGCTGGGAGGCCATGGATTATTTACCTGGGGAGATACGCAGCACGAGTGTTACCACAACACCGTCACCATCATTGATCAGCTGGGGCAATTCGTCGTGGGCCACGTGGAACGTTGCGGGTCAAAGCTTTTTGCGGGAAACAGGTTTGCTGTCCTTGCCGGCTATCGCGATGTGGCTGTGGGCGTTTTCCCTTTCCTGCGTGGACGCATTTCCGGGACGCAAAGAATGATTGGCAGTTTCAGCGATTCGCCGGAGGTGCTGCGGTTTGTAAATTCCACGGGCGCCCAGCGGCTGGCATACCTGGGGACCAGCTGTCCTGACCACTTTATTCGGACCAAAATACGGCCGCTTTTTGTGAGTTGGGAACCTTCCGCCAACCTCAATTCCTTGAAAGAACAGATCGACGCCGCACTGACTGACTATCGCGACGACTATCGAAAGTATTACGAATCATTTGCGGAGCCGAATTCACCGAACATACGCGATGCCAATCCGACTGTTGTTTTGGTGCCGGGCCTCGGCATGTTCAGCTTTGGGAAGACAAAAACAGAAGCGCGAATCACCGGCGAGTTCTATACCAACGCCATTCATGTGATGGAAGGCGCCACCGCTTTGGGCGAAGGATGCGCGACACCGCGAATCCTGCCGCAAGCTGGGCCGGCCGCGAAGACCGAGGAGTTTGTCATCCATTCGAACTACGTGGCGCTTCCGCTGTCGGAGGCGTTTCGCATCGAATATTGGCAGCTCGAGGAAGCAAAGATTCGCAGGCAGCCGCCCGATAAGGAACTTAGCCGAAGGGTGGTTTTGGTGGTCGGCGGAGGTAATGGGGTCGGTCGTGAAACGGCGCTCCTGGCTTCAGAGAACGGCGCCCACGTGATTGTTGCGGACCGCGACGCCGATGCTGCGGCCGCCGTGGCCGGCGAAGCTCAGAAATTTGCGGGGAAAGAAGCCGCGCTGGCTGTGGTTGTAGACATTCGCGATCGGGAGTCCATTCAGAGATCGTTACGCGAGGCGCTGGCTACGTTCGGCGGAGTGGATATCGTCGTAAACACGGCTGCGATTTTCCCGTCGTCCGCTGACGGGAAAATCAATGACGATCAATGGGCGCTCACTTTGGATGTCAATGTGACCGCGAACCACCGCCTCGTCGAGGAAGCGGCAAAGCTGCTTCTCGAGCAGAATCTTGACGCGAGCATCGTACTGACCAGCTCGGCGAACGCTGTCGTCGCCAAGCAAGGCAGCGAAGCGTATGACGTCAGCAAAGCGGCGGTGAGTCATCTGGTGCGCGAATTGGCAATCTCTTTGTCGCCGAAGATTCGCGTCAATGGTATCAGCCCCGCCACGGTGGTTAAGGGCTCGACGATGTTTCCGAGGGACCGAGTGATTGCTTCGCTTACCAAGTATGGCATCGCATTCGATGGCACCGCTTCCGACGAGCAGCTTCGCACGCAACTCGCGGACTTTTATGCCCGGCGCACACTTACCCGTCAAGCGATCGATCCGCAGGATTGCGCCGCGGCGATTCTGTTTTTGGCGAGTCCGAGGTCGCGTTGCACAACCGGCCATCTCATTCCGGTGGATGGTGGCCTGACCGACGCGTTTCTGAGATAAGCGTGCTCATGCGGTGGAGAGTCTCGCCGATAACGTTGTGAGCCGGCTGAACGGGAAATCGCTGTGAGTGAGAAAGCCATCGTCGCGGTGGATTTGGGCGCGCAGAGTTGCCGGGTGTCGCTGCTGCGCTGGAAACACGAGGTGGCGGAAGTCTGTATCACGCACCGTTTTCCGAATGCGCCCGTATCATCTGCACGCGGTCTCACCTGGGACATCGAACGAATTTTTGCAGGTATCCTAAACGGCTTGCGAAAGTGCGCGGAATCGGCGCCAGAAGGAATTGCTTCGATCGGAATAGACGGGTGGGCGGTTGACTACGTGCGAATCGGTCGCGATGGCAAGGCCCTGGGTGATCCATTCTGCTATCGCGACGAGCGCACCGCGCAGGCAATGCAGGAAGTCCTCCGGCTGATTTCACCAGAGAGACTTTATGCGTTGACCGGTATTCAGCTGCTCAGTTTGAATTCAATATTCCAGCTGTACGCGGACAAGATTGCAGGTGTGGAGGCCGAATCTGGTTGGCTTAACCTCCCGGAATACGTTACGCATCTTTTGGGCGGCAGGCCCGTCGCCGAGTATACAAACGCAACGCACACTCAGCTTGTTTCGATCGGAGAACAAGAATGGTGCAGGGAAATTTTTCGCGCCACCGACCTCGAGCTTTCGGCGGCTCCGGAACTGGTGGATACGGGTACGTTCGTTGGTCCGCTGGCAGGAGAAGTGCGCCATCTCCCTGCCTTCCGCGATACCCAACTGATCGTGCCAGCGTGCCATGACACGGCATCAGCAATCGCTGCGATTCCGGCAGTTGGCGATGATTGGGCGTTTATCAGTTCCGGAACATGGTCGCTTGTAGGGACAGTGCTCAGGCGACCCTGTGCCACTGACGAAGCGCGCAAACTGAATTTCACGAATCTCGGCGGAGTGGGTGGCACGTTCTGCTTTCTAAAAAATGTGAACGGTACGTGGCTTTTGCGCCAGTGTATGGACGAATGGGCGAAAAACGGGCAAACCTGGTCAGTAGGGGAACTGCTGCGCGAATGCGAAAAGCTGCCTCCGCCTGCTTTCTTGATAGATGTCGACGATCCACAATTGATGGTTCCCGGCGATTTGCCGGACAGAATCAATTTCCAGCTGAACGAAGCGGAGCACGCTCCATTGCCGTTTAACCGTCGTGGCGTTGTGCAAATGGCGAACCTCATCTTTCACAGCCTTGCACAGCGCTATGCGGAGGTTCTATCCGCAGCGGCCAGAGTCACTGGCAGAAAACTGAGGCGGCTGTTCATCGTTGGCGGAGGTGGGCGAAACCGGTACTTAAATCGTTTGACCGCGGAGCGGACCGGACTTGAGGTCCATTGCGGATCGAGCGAGGCATCTACGATTGGGAATTTCGCGGTTCAAATGGCGGCTTTCCGTGGCAACCATGGAAGCCGTTCCGGTGCGGGCACAGCCGATCTAGCGAAGTGGACGAGTACTTTGTCGGCGGTAACTTTTACGGATTTTATGGAGTAACAGCCACGCGAGGTATTCGGCCTTTGAGGAAGGTACGATGACGAATGAAAAATACTTTGACAGGGCCTGGAAAGCGCTCGACCGGTTGCACATCGAGCTTCCTTCCTGGGGCTTTGCAAACACGGGCACTCGCTTCGGGAAGTTCATTCAACCGGCGGCCGCGACTTCCATCGAGGAGAAGTTTAGCGATGCCGCGCAGGTCCACCACTTTACCGGAGCTTGCCCGACACTGGCGCTACATGTGCAATGGGATTTGCCCAATGGACTCCAAGACGCGGCGAAAGTGCGAAAGCTCAGCGACCACTTCGCGATCCGCCCCGGTTCGATCAACCCGAACATTTTCCAGGACCAAGAATACAAATACGGATCGATCGGCAATCCAAATGCCGCGATTCGCAAAAAGGCGCTCGACCACATTCTGGAATGCGTGAAGATTGCAGACCAACTGCAATGCAGAGACATTTCGCCATGGTTCGCCGATGGCTCCAACTATCCGGGTTCGCAGAATATTCGCAAGCGAATCGAGTTCTTCGAAGAAGGGCTCAGGGAAGTTCACCAAGCGCTCAAGCCCGGCCAACGGCTACTCATCGAGTACAAGCCCTTTGAGCCGGCGTTTTATCACACCGACATCGCCGATTGGGGTATGGCGTACCTTCTGGCAAAACAGGCGGGTCCGCAATCGCGCGTGCTTGTAGATACGGGACACCACTACCAGGCGCAAAATGTTGAACAAATCGTGGCCTGGCTGCTGCATCGAGAAATGATCGGAGGATTCCATTTCAATGACCGTCGCTATGCGGACGACGACCTTACGCTCGGCTCCATTGATCCGTATCAGGTATTTCGCATTTTCCACGAAATTCACACCTACGAATGGGAGAAGGGCTCGGTCGCCGATATTGTGTACATGGTGGACCAGAGCCACAACCTAAAAGGAAAAATCGAGGCGATGATTCAGACAGTTTGCACTGCACAGGAACTTTACGCTCGAGCCGCTCTGGTGAATCACGAACGGCTCGCCAAATCGCAACAAGAGTGTTCCCTGGTGGACGCCGAAGAAACTCTTCGCGGCGCATTTTGGGAGGACACGCGAGGCGCAGTAAGAGAGTGGCGCAGATCCAAAGGCATACCCGAAAACCCGCTCGAAGCCTTCCGGCAAAGTGGTTATCTGGAGCAGATTACGGCAGAACGACGCGCCAGAAACACAGGCGCATCAGTGAGCTACGCATGAGCGACGGCAAGTTCTTCACTTGCACGCTCGCACCTCGATACGAACGCTTTCAACCTCCTGTTTCGCCTCAGTTTCGGGGATAAGGATTTAGCTATGACCCAGAGTTGGAGGCCATAATCCAGGAATGCGCATCGGTCCAATACCTCCTCGAGGCACTCTGCAAGAACAGAAAGAGAAACCGAAGAGTAATTAGATTGGGCGCATTTGATTCGAGAAACTTGATGACTTTGGTCGAGAAGGGCGACTTCAAAGTTACTCAAAGCACATTCCTTGGTTCGATTTGGTTTTCGATGTGGGCGGCCGAACACATTGTGTGTGGGCATCCACGAGCCGGGCAGGGGAGGCTCGTCAAAATTCCGCGCTATTTCTGAGAAATCAGATTGGACCGCTAGCTGCTTCCTTGGCGCTTGACGTTTTCCACATTATGGTGACTCTCGCTCGAGGTAAGGCAATGGGCCAATCACGGAAAGTTCCACTGCGGTGGATTGCGGTTGGGGCATTGGCTTTTCTTGTGCTTGCGGCCGTCAGGGTCGGCTGGCAGGCTTCGCGGGCCTTGCGACTCTCTAACGACGCAGTCCATTCGGAGCGGGAGACCCGCTTCTTGCTTCGCCCGTTGGCAGTCCGCGCGAATGTGCATTTTGAGACGGTCAACGCGCCGGCCGTATTTCTCCAAATGGCGCGTTTTCGGAATCATTTTTACATCGCAGGTCCAGCCGGGCTCGGGGAATACGATCTGGGCGGAACTCTTCTCCGGCAATTTGCGGCGGGACGCGACCTTCCCTCCTCTCCCCTGGTAGCGCTGGCCCCGGCGGTTCTTGCTGACGCGCGCGAACCGGAACTGGTAGTTGCCACTTCGCAGGATGGACTTGTGGCATTCAACGGCCGCAGCTTTCGCCAGATCTATCCACAAGACGCCGAAGCCCGGGCCATCACTGCGATCCTCCCGTTGACTGCAGGACACCTGCTGATCGGGACCAAAAAGCGGGGCGTGCTGCTCTACGACGGGAAGCAGATCGCCGCCTTGCACGCAACGCTGAGCAATCTCTATGTTCAGACTCTAGCCGGTGATGAATCGGATCTTTGGGTGGGCACATTGAACCGAGGCGTGCTCCACTGGCATGCCGGTGTGACCGAATCCTTTAGCGAGGGCGAGGGACTCCCAGACCGGCAAGTGCAGGCGATTGAGACCTCTCGAGACAAGACCTACGTCGGCACGGCGCTCGGCGTAGCGGAGTTCTCAGGCGGGCGGTTCTCCCGCGTGCTGGCGCCGGGCGTTCTCGTTACTTCTTTATTGAGAAACCAGGACAGCCTGATTGTCGGCTCCGAGGATCAAGGTGTCGTTTCCATTCCGCTTTCGGGCCGCCGCCCCAATACCACTTCGGAAGTCTCCTCCGAATTGTCGGAAGTCCGCCAAATCCTGGCGTCCGGAAACTCCGTATATGTCCTCACCCGGAAGGCATTGTTTCGCATGAGCGGCCGAGGATTCGGCTGGCAGCAGGTGTTGCAGCCCGGTCCGGCCGCGCTTAGTGACCGCAATATCTCGGCACTTGCCGCGGACGGCAGCGGGCGTCTCTGGATTGGGTATTTCGACCGTGGCCTGGACATCCTGGAGCCGGATTCCGGCCGGACGACCCACGTGGAAAACGAGCACGTCTTCTGCGTAAATCGAATCTCGCCGGACGCGAAGACGGGAACAGTTGCGGTGGCCACAGCAAACGGACTGGTTCGTTTCACCGCTTCCGGCAGCCAGGAACAGGTCCTGACGCGCAGCGACGGCTTGATCGCCGATCACGTGACGGACGTGGTGCCGTATGGTCAAGGTTTGGCGATTGCTACGCCGGCGGGTTTGACGTTTCTGGATGCTTCGGGCGCGCGCAGCATGTACGCCTTTCACGGGCTTGTGAACAACCACATCTATGCTCTCGGTGTTTCTGGGGACGAGCTAATGGTCGGTACCCTCGGAGGTTTGTCTGTGGTTGGCAGTGAAGAAGTTCGTGTGAACTACACTTCCGGCGGATCGGGCCTTAAGCACAACTGGATCACCGCGGTGGTTTCCGTGGGCGACGAATGGCTGGTCGGAACCTACGGCGCGGGGGTCATGGGGCTGGACCGCTCGGGCCATTTCCGCAGTTTTGAGAAGGCTACGGGAGACATCATCGTCAATCCCAATGCCATGTTGGTTACACCACATCACGTTTTCGCCGGCACTCTCGGAAACGGATTGTACGTCTTCAATCGGGAGACGCAACGCTGGACGACGATGAATGAGGGTTTGCCCTCACCGAACGTCACGGCACTGGCGCAAAGCAACGGCAACATCTACGTGGGAACGGACAACGGCTTGCTTCGAATGCAAGAACAGAAGCTGCAACCATGAACAAAACCATCAGCGTATTTCTCCTGCTGCTCGCTGCGCCGGCGATGCTACTGGCCGACGGCGGGGTACTGATTCCGCGCGATAAGGCCCAGCCCGATCCTGCCATTCTGTCCCTCGAAGAGATGGAGATCACCATACGCATCGACAACGGGGACGCGCGCGTTTACGTACGACAGGTGTTTGCCAATCACACTCCGCACATCGAGGAAGGAAACTACGTTTTCGCGCTTCCCACGCGCGCCACAGTCTCCGATTTTGCCGTTTGGGACGGCCCCACGCGTATCCCCGCGGTAATTTTGGAGCGCAAGCGCGCTGAGGAAATCTACAACCAGCTGAAGCAACAGTCGGTCGATCCCGGGCTGTTGCAGATGGGCGAGCGAGGGGTCGAGGAAGCCAAGCGCAGCGCAGTGTTCAGCGCACGCATCGTTCCTATTCCGGCTTATGGCACTAAGCGCCTGGAATTCGAGTACCACGAGGCCGTCCCGGTCGAGAATCTTAAGTCCTACTTTGCCATCCCGCTCCGGCCGGATGCCTACCAGGCGCAGGCTGCGCGGCGCCTGCGGATCAACTTCGAATTGCGTTCCGCGCACGCGATTTCGAACTTTCAGGCTGCGGCGAAATCATTTCCCCTGATCCTCGACGAGCACACCCCGCACGTGGTGAAGGGTCATTTTGCAGGGCAGGATCTCAACCTTGCGGAAGATTTTGTCGCCACGTACGAAATGGACCACACCGGGAGCGACACGCTGCAAGTGCTCACCCACCGGAACCAGGTCAGCGGACCGCCATCCCCGACGGAAATAGCTCCGCTGCGCAGCACCAACGAGCCCGGATTCTTCGCCGCCGAGGCATTGCTGGGCACGGGCACGGACACGGGGAGCACAGCGAGCGGCGCAGTGCACAACTCCGGCCCGGCGAAAACACTCATCATCCTTTTTGACACTTCTTTGTCCATGCAGTGGGAAAAGCTGGAGCGCAGCTACCAGGCACTTGAAACCTTGCTGCGCACTTTGCCGCCTTCGGACAGCTTCAATCTGATCCTCTTTAATAACCAGCCGCAGTCGTTTCAGCCTTCACCGCTAGCCGCGGATGGCGGCGACGTTCAGAGGGCGCTGGACTTTGTCCGTGCCAGCCGGCTCCGAGGCGGCACTGATCTTCAGCGCGCACTCGACGCCAGCTTACAACAATGCTCAGCGGCCAGGACCGGGAATCCCTACCTTATTCTGCTCAGCGATGGCGGAGCAACGCGCGGCGCGATCCAGAATGGCAAGCTGGCCGCGTGGTACGAAGCAGCCTGGAAAAGACTTCCCGCACCGCAACGGCCGAAGACCTACATCTTTGCCGTGGGCGATGATGCGAACCTTCCGCTGCTTCGCTTGCTCGCTCGCCAGGATGGTTTGCTCGAACAGGTGCTTTCCACCGAACCGATGGACTTCAAGCTAACTTCCTTCCTTTCGAAAATTGGGCGCAGTCCCGTGGGCCAGCTACGGCTGGAGGTTTCGCCAGGTGCTGCAGTTGACAGCGTCTATGCGTTGCAGGACTCCGTGTTTTCCGGCTCGCTGGCGGCGTGGGTCGGCAGGTACCAGAAACCCCAGCAGCAAGTGGCCTTCACTGTTTACGGCGTGCGGGGAACGCCGATGGAGATGACGAGCAAGGCCGATCTTCCGCGTGAATCTGCCGAGCACCCGCAACTGCCGAGACTATGGGCACGAGCGCGGGTGGATGCGCTGCTGGAAAAGATCCAGCGCGACGGCGAAGACCAGGCCACCATCGATGAGATCATTCATCTCGCCCGGCAGTACAAATTCGTTACGCCGTACACGTCCTTTTTAGCGGTGCCCCGTGCACTGCTGAGACCTCGCGTGATCCGCCCGGGCGATCCCGTGCTGCGAGTGAAGACCGATGATTCGATCGTTTCCGTGGTTGCGCTCTTTCCCTTCGGCCTGGTCCAGAAGCTTCGCTATCTTTCCGATGAAGACACCTGGCAGACCCGCTTCTTTGCCCCGAGCGATATGCAGGATGGCACCTATACCGTTCGGCTGATTTTGCGCGACCGCAGCGGGCATACCTATCGAGAAGCAAAAACGTTTGTGATCGCCAGCAAGTCCCCGGTCGTGCAGATCAAGCTGGATCGAAAACGGTACCGGCGCGGCCAGATCCTGGAGCTGAAAGTATCTGCCTCGCAGAGCACGCGCACTCTGGTTGCCCGATTGGAAGGGGCTGCGCCAGTAGGACTGAAGTGGGATCCCCGAGCGGGCCTCAACGCGGGCCAGCTGCTCATTCCCTCGCAGGCGATTCCCGGCACCTACAAGCTCACGGTCACAGCCGAAGACATTGCCCACAATACCGGGTCGCAGGGGGTGGAAATTGAAATTGTTCCCTAAAGTCCCGGGCCGTGCGCTATTCACCCACGGCGCGGTGGTGTTCGCAGTTCTTGCCGCAGGCTCGGTTGTGACGGCCAGCGGAGCCTTGCCCGACTGGATTCGCAATGCCGAGGCTCGCACCGAAATCGAAGCGGCATTTTTCCGGTTAATGTCGCTACCGGGCGGCGAAGTACTGTTCCGGAGGCCACCCCGCGAGTCGCGCCCCGCGCTCAGCGAATTGATCAAGAAGCAGCCGCAGAATGCGGAGCTGTACTCCTTGCGCGCACTTGAAGACGAGCAGCAGCTCGACTTCGCAACCGCAGAATCGGACTGGAAACTCTATACCGATCATTCCTCCAACAAAAGTGCCGCTCAAATCACTCTCGCGGATTTCTATCACCGTCGACTGAGGCCCGCAGATGAAATCAAGGCCCTCGCTCAGGCCGCCGGCGCGCCCGCTGATGCATCCGAACGCTTTACTCCTGCACCGGAACAGCGATCCTGGCTGGCATTCGAACGTGTTTTTTCCATCATTCACGCGCAAGCGCTGCCGAAAGACGTTTCCATCTCGCAGTATAGGGCCTGGATTACCCGATATCCGCAGGAACAATCGCTCTACGCGCGCTTCCTCGAGTTTCTGATTTCGCAAAAGGAATATGAGGCCGCCAAGCAGATCATCGCGGAGTACCGCCAGCGGTTTCCCGGCGACGACATCTTTCCGGTTAAAGCGAAGGCCCTTGTGGAATATCGCCAAGGTTCCGTACAGCAAGGTTTAGCGGTCTATGAAAAGACTTTTGAGCCGCTGTGGGCTCCGGAGCTGGTGAAAAGTTATTTCGATTTACTCGCGGAGACGCATGGCCTGCGGAAGTTTCTGGACCAGGCGCGCGGCGCGCTCGACGCAAACCCTGAGGACCTGAATGCTACGGCGCGCGTATTTTACTATTACCAGCAGCAAGGGAAACTCGACGCTGCCCAGCAGGCCGTCGCCAGTTTCCGCCTGCACAAGGACGCTTCCAAAGCCGGGTGGTCCGCGCGGGAACTCTACGTCTGTGCGCGCTTGTTAGAAGACATCCACGTTTATCCAGAATCTGCACGCTACTATTTTGCACTCTACAACAGCAAAGGCATGAATGACGCGCAGGAGCGAGCGATCAGTGGCCTTGCCGATCTTTTGCTTACGGCCCCAGAAACGCCCATCCGGCTGGGAACCGGCGAACTATCGATGTACCAGGATATCGCGACGATGGATCAGGGCCCGGGTTATCTGAACGGAATCCTCTCGCTGCTACTGAATACCACCAGTCCCAGCAGCGAATACGCGCAGGAAGAACAGCGGGCGGTTTCCTATTTCCATCGATCCCGCGCCGCGGAACTGCTAGCTCTTCTCGACGCCAAATTTCCGGACTCTCCGCATCGCGCGGAACTGCACGCGAAGTTGCTGGATTTCTACGCGAGCAGCGGAGAAAGCGAGGCCGTGCTCAAGGGCGGACGGGAATTTCTGGCGACCTTCCCGAACGCACAGCAGCGGACCACGGTGGCGCTGCTAATGGCCGACGCCGACGCGCGCACCCGCCGGATGCAGGATGAATTCGCGATCTACGATGCGGTCCTGCAGGAACTCGCCGTCAGGGCGGACAAGATGCCGCTGGGTCTCCGCGTTTCGAGCACGGATGAGTATTCCCCCGGTGCCGCACCGCGGAACGTAGAAGAGGATTCGCCCAACGCGGGCGAGGGAATGGCAAACAATTCCCGCGTGCAGCAGGCCCAGAAAAGCCCGGCGCTCCAAGTGAATCTAGCGGCGGCGGAAAGGCAGCTTGGAGCGCGCTCACCGGAATATGCCCGAGTGCTGGAACGCTATCTGGCGCGGTTGGTGGAGCTGAAACAAATTCCAGGGGCGCTTGCGGTGCTCCGGCGGGAGATCGATCACAATCCCGACGATCCCGGCCTGTACGAGCGGCTCGCGACTTTTCTGGAGCAGAACCAGCTCGGAACGGAGCAAGAGGAAGTATACCGCCGGGCCATGGGGCAGTTTCCCGATCGCTCCTGGTATCACAAACTCGCGCGTTTCTATCTTCGCCAGCGCAAGAACGCGGAATTCGAGAAACTCACCGAGGACGCTGTCAAAGTCTTCCAGGGAACAGAACTCGAAAGCTACTTCCAGTCTGTAGTTGGCGGCACGCCTCAGCTCTACCTGCGCCTGAATCAGTATGCCAACGCGCGATTCCCGCACAACCCCGTGTTTGTGCGCAATCTGCTCGCTGCGTACCGCAATCCCGCAACCTGGAACCCCGCGGCGGCGGAGGCAGTTCTGCGCCAACATTGGTTCGAGGAGACGGACCTCCGCAATCAGTTCTTCGAGTTTCTTACCAGCTCGGGCAAGCTCGGCGCCGAACTAAGCGCTCTAGAACAAACCGCCCCGAATAGCGGGAAAGGTTCGTGGGATGAATTCGTGCGTAACAATCCCGCGGCGGGAAATCTCCTCGCCAGCGCCGATCTGTGGCGGTCTCATTTTGAAGACAGCGCGCCGGTTCTCGAGGCTCTTGCCGAGGAATATCCCGCCGAAGTGGAGCTCTGCCGCTCCGGATCGTCGGTGCACCGCTCCCTGGCCTATTTCGATATCGCCGAGACCGACGTGGCCGTGAAGATTGAATCCAACCTGCTGGCTGCGAATCCCGGCAGCACTGAGATTCTCGCCCGCATCGGAGACATCTACTCCGACCACGAGATGTTCGCGCAAGCAGCTCCCTACTGGGAGCGGATTTCCAAGGTTGCTCCCGGAGAAGCCGGTGGTTATCTCGAAGCCGCGACCATCTATTGGGATTATTTCGATTTCGAGAATGCCCAGCGCCTGCTCGAAGAGGGCAGAAAGAAGCTCGGCGACGATTCTCTCTATGGCTACGAAGCCGGCGCCATCCTTGAAAGCAAGCGTGAGTATCCCGAGGCCATCCATGAATACGCCCGAGCGGCTCTGATTGCGGGTGGAGAATCCCCTGCCGCAAACCGGCTACTCACTTTGGCGATACGGCCGAAATTCCGCGATCTGGTGGATCGGGAAACCGACAAAATGACGGTGGCCTCCGATTTTGCGACGCTGGCCGTCCATCTGCGCGTCCGCGTGCTGGAAGTACAGAACCGCAAGTCGGAACTCGCGGGTTTTCTCGATTCCGTCGTGAACCATGCCACGACAATCGAGCAAGCAGCGGAAATGGAAAGCCTTGCCCAGCAGAAGTCACTGGAAACCGTGCGGCAACACGCGCTTGAAAAGCAGGCCGCGCTGGCCAGCGATCCGGTCACCCGCTTGCAGTTGCGCTATGAGCTCGTTCATCTCTACGAAAGGCGCAAGGATTTCGCGGCGGCGCAACAAAACATCGAAACACTCTACCGGGAAAATCCGCGGACTCTCGGCGTGGTTCGCTCGACGGTGGATTTCTACTGGCGCGTCAAACTCTATCCGCAAGCCATCGCGGTTCTGCTGCAGGCTGGAAAGGACGCCTATCCCGAGCTTGGCCGCCAATTCACGTTTGAAGCCGCGCGCAAGTCCACCGAAGCGCGAAAATTTCAGCAGGCTCGCGACCTGCTCTCGCAACTTTTGAAAGATTCTTCATACGACAGCCAATACCTCGCGGCTGTCGCCGACACCTATGCCCAGGCTGGCGACCAACAGGGATTGAAGCAGTTCTATCTGGACCAGATCGCAGTATTCCGCAATGCGCCACTTTCTGTTGAGGACCGCAAGGCGAGAATCGCTACACTCCGACGCAGTTTGATACCCGCATTGACGCAATTGAGCGACTATGCCGGCGCCGTCGACCAGTACATCGAAGTGATCAACGTTTATCCGGAAGACGAGGGCTTGGTGAACGAAGCTGCTCTTTACGCTCTGCGTTATAGACGTCGGCCGCAGCTTTTGGACTTCTACAGCAAGACCATCCAGCAATCTCCAATGGACTACCGGTGGTCCATGGTTCTAGCGCGCATTCAGACCAGCCTCGAAGAGTTTCCCGCTGCCATCGACACTTACGGAAAATCCATCGCCATACGGCCTGATCGAATGGACCTGCGTATTGCCCGCGCCGGGCTCGCGGAGCGGCTGATGCGCTTCGACGATACGGTTAGCGATTACGAGCGCATCTACCAGCTGGCGTACAAGGACCCGAAGTGGATGGAGAAAAGCGCCGAGGTTCGCGCCCGTCAGGGCCGGACAGAAGAAGCCGTGACTGCATTGAAAACTGCGCTTATCGACGCAGGCCCCGAGCGAGCGGAAAGCTACTTCGAAGTCGCGCGCCGCCTGGAGACCTGGAACATGCTTGCGCAGGCTCGCCAATTCGCGGAAAAAGGTGTCACCCTTGCCGGAACCGAGCTCCTCGCTTCACCCGACCATCGTGAAGGTGTGAAGCTCTACGCGCGACTTATGACTCGCCTGCGCCTACAGGACAAGGCTTATTCCGCTTTGCAAGCTGCGCTGACCACCTCTTCTTCGCCGCTCCCCGTTATCAAGGAACAGCTGGCTAAACAGGGAATAGCGGCGGTCACCGATCAGGAATGGCGCCAGCGTACCCGGCAAATGCGCGTCGAGAATGCACGCGCCGGTATGCACGATGCCTTGGCGGAAATGGGAGCAACGGTGTCGCGTTATTTCACGCCGGAGGAAAAAATCTCATTCACGCAATATGCGCAGACCATTCGCGCTCCGATGAACTTCGCGGACGCGAATCTCTTTGCGCTTCCCCTCGTCGAAAGGGCTGGTCTGGCCGAACTGGAAGCCAGCTGGCGATACGACCTGATGATGAACGCCGTGCAACCACCGGATGTACTGCTGGCGGAAATGTCCAGTTTTGTCGATCTCCAGCGCCGCCGCCTGAAATTCACCGAGCTCGGTTCTCAGTTGGAGCGGTTCGCTCCGCGGGTTCGGCCGATTCAACAACCTTCTGTTTTTCTGACCGCCGCCGAAGCGTTTCGCGCTGCGGACGATAGGGTGAGCGAGCTGCGTCTGCTGTCAAGAGTGCCGCGTGCTTACTTGGTGGCAGAACGGCAGCAACGATACCTGGAGCTTCTGCTGTTCCAGAATCCCCAGCAGCTCGTGCAGTTGGCCTCCAACTGGGATCCCTGGGGAGAACAAGCCGCCAATTTTGTCGTTGCCCACGGTGACGCTGCCCTGGTACATGCAACCATCGCGGCACGTGCGCGCCTGCGTCCACCGGTCTGGTTGAGCTCGTATTCGGCCCTTGCCGGGCTGTATCTGGACGAGTCCGCGCCCGAGATCAAGAGCGCTTTTGTTGGCGCGCTTGGGCATCAGACCATCGCCGAACGCCTTGGCAAGCAGGGGGACCGCAATAAGCAACTCGCCGGTGACATCTGGTACTACTATGGTTCGCGTTACGGCGAATACCTGGACGCCACCAAGCAGGACAACTCCGAAGATTTCCTCGCGGCGACTCTGGAGCAGAGCCCGGCGTCCGCCTCAGCTTACCTCGCGCTGGCGGATTATTACGCCGAGATGGGCGACACGCGCGCAGCCATCGCCGATTACAATCACACACTCGAGTTGGCACCCGGGCGCGCTGATATTCACGACCGTCTTGCGGTTGCCTACTTCAGGCAAGGCGCACGCGCTGAGGCCGTTGCGCAGTGGAAACTGTTCTTCTCAGTCCTCTTAGGACAAGTGAGCAGCGGGCATGTTCCAGAAAGTTTCTGGTCCGATTTCGGGCGCGCCTGCGATCATTTAAGAGCGCGCCATCTGTTTCCCGCACTCAGCTCCGATGTGGATGCACTCCTTCGCGCGTATCTCCACCGTAATGGCACTTATCGCTCCAACGCGCCGCTGCACAGCGTATTTGTCGCCGCCGGTGATCCGGTCTCGGCGACGGCGTGGCTTCTCGATCTGTCATCCGCCGCACCGGATCCCATCTCCGTTTTGTCCGACATCGCGTTTGTGCGGTGGATCCCTCTTGCCCAGCGCGGCCCGATCTATCAACGGATTCTGGAAGCCAAACAGAGGGCATTCGCGGAGGCCGAGGGTCTCCGGAAAGAAGAGGCCCTGAGCGAATGGAATCTCTGGCAACTGCATTGGGCCAATTACCTGATTCAGACCAAGCAGTTTGCTCAAGCTGGAGACTTTATTGCGGCCCTCCCGCTGGAAGCGAGGAAGACACAGGTTCGAGACCTGGTGCCGCTCGAAATGCAGATTGCCGCGCAGCTCGGCACCCTGGACATTAAGATTGGCGGCTACCGTTCCGATCTGCAAGCTGTGCCGCCCGCGGAAGTTTTGCGGACTTCGGCCCGGAAACTTTTTGAAGCTGGCGACAAACAATCCGCGCGAAAGATTCTCGAGTTTGTGTTTGCGCGGGAAATTGAAGAACACCGGCTTGTGGCAGCCAATTTTCTCGGCCTCGCCGAGATCCGCATTGCCGCGGGTGACACGCCGGGCGCGCTCGATTTGTTGCGGCGGCTCGTCACCGTGGTGGGGAGCCCCTACGAAAATCTCGATTCCGCTGCGGCACTTCTGGAAAAAACCGGTCACCACGTCGAAGCCGTCGCTTTTCTCGATCAATTGGTCAAATCCACGCCCTGGGAGCCGTCGTTTCGTTTGCGTCTCGCGAAAGCCAAGATTGCCGCGGCGCATGACACAGGATCGGCGCAAGAAATGCTCGCGAACATCGCGGCAGCATCTCCAGCGCCCTACGCCATGAGGGTGGAAGCCGCGCTGGCTCTTGCTGGCGTCCACCCTCAATCGGATTTCGGAAGCGAGGAGCTGCAACTACTTGCCGGGGATTCAGGCAGCATTGCCGCCGCTGCAGCTGACAAGCCATTTTTTTATGATGCGCGTTTGAAGGCGGCCCAGAACGCTTCCGATGCCCATGCGAAACTTCATCTCCTCGAAGAGGCATTGGCGGGTACTGCGGCACGCGACGAAGCGCGTATTCCGCTGTTCAACGTGGCCGCCGGCCAGCACGCGGATGAATTTGCACTTGCATCCATCGAGAAGCTTCTGCGCGATCAGCTTCTTCTCCGCCCCACGAGAACTGCGAGCGACGAGGAAGAAGAAATTCTCAACTCCGGGCAAACCAACGCGGAATCCGGTGAGGAGGAATCTTCAACGCCTGAGATTATCCGGACGAAACTCTCTCCTTCTCAACAGGCGCAGATCTCTCGCGTCGTCGGAGAAGTGCTGGACCGGCTCAATCGACTCAACCTAGCGCAATCTTACTTGCAACTTGCGCAAAAGCTAGAAAAAGCTCCCGCGCGGCAAAAAGAAATTGGCGTGGAACTCGTGAGTGTGAACACCCGCTTGCGGCGCCAGCAGGTCAACGCCGCGCGCCAACCGCTGCTGCACGCGGAGCTGGAGCAGGACCGCGTAGTTCGCCCGCGACTCGTCGCGAGCAGCGTGGCTCCCACTAGGGGCAACGCCAAAGCAGGTGAAAAGCCATGAAACGCTTGATTGTTTTCCTGTTGGCGGGTGCCGTTTGTTTGGTCGCTAGTTGGGCGGCGTACCAGAGGGTTGCCGTCGAGGAGCCATCGCTTTCGCGTTTTGCTCCATCCGGTGCGCTGCTCTACCTTCAAGCAAAGGATTTTGCCTCCCTGGTCGAGGGCTGGAACGGTTCCCAAGAGCGGCGACTGTGGATAAAGAGCGCAAACTACGAAGTATTTTCGCGTTCCCGCCTTTTCCTCCGGCTAAAGGGGGCAGGCGATCAATTTGCCACAGCGGCCGGTCTGCCTACGGACCTGAACTTTCTTAAACAAGTCGCGGGAAAACAGAGCGCCGTGGCACTGTACGACATCGGCAAGCTGCAATTCCTCTACATCACCAGGTTGGCGCCGGCAAATGCCACGCAATCGGAGCTCTGGCAAACACGTTCAAAATTTGAAACACGAAGTGCCGGCGGCATTCCTTTTTTCTACCGGAGCGATCCCGAATCGGAAAGGGAGGTCGCCTTCGCTGTGAACGGAGACTACCTCCTGCTGGCGACTCGCGAGGATCTGATGGCCGGCGCCCTGCAGCTGATGGCAGGGAGCAAAGACCACTCAGTTGAGGCAGAACCGTGGTGGTCGCAGTCTCTGGCCGCGGCGGGTGCGGCGGGCGATCTGCGCATGGTCTTGAATCTTGAAAAGATTGTGCGCAGTCCGTATTTCCGGTCGTACTGGGTGCAACAGAACATCACGGACATGAAACAGTACGGCGCGGCGGTTTCAGATTTGTTTCTCTCAGGCCAGGAATATCGAGAAGAGCGCGTGCTAGTTAAAAAATCTCCGCCCACCGGAGAAGCATCGGCCGACGCTGGCCCCGCGGCCGTCGCGGAGCTCGTTCGTCTCGTCCCCGCCCAGGCCGGTGTTTATGAAGTCAGAGCCAATCCTTCGGCCTCAGATTGCTGGGCGGTACTCGAAACCAAAATATTGGCGCCGCATCTTGGACCCTCCGTGGCAGAGAAACTCGCGCCGCAGGTGCAACTTAGGAACGGTGAGACCGGTGGAAGTTCGGACTTGGAGACTCGTATCGATCAAGCGCCAGTTCAGCAATCTGTTTCTGCCACTCTATCCACTTCGCTAGGCGATCTGTTTCAGGAGAATCGAGTCCACGCGCTCTTGCAAATTCAATCCACGGAGCCGGATAAAGACGGCGTCTTCGTCCGCCTTCACGCCGCGGTCGCATTGCTCGGGGACTCCGATTGGAATGAAGCGGCTGTCCGCTCCGCGCTCGTCGAATCTGTCCGGCCCGGCCTAACTGCCGGCCAATTGGGAGTCGACTGGCAATCCACTGCCGGTTCCCACCAGCTCAACGGACTCTGGAATCTCGTCACCGCGGTTCGTGGAAAGTATCTGTTTATTTCCGATCAATCCGCTTTGCTGAACGAGCTTCTCGCCAAAATGATGCAGAAGGCCGATGCCAAGCCAGCGGTCTTCACTGCGGGATTCGATCACGGACGCGAGCGCGGCAGCTTTGCCCGCCTGACCGGGCTAATTGACCGCCCGGGAGTTGAAGTTGGCACCGCTACAAATGCCGGGCATATTCCGGAATTCTTTTCGGAAAACATCGCCAGCTTGAGTTCAATGTTAGCCGGTGTGTCTTCCGAAAAAATCATAGTTCGCGACGCTGGTGATAAGGTAAAGCAGACGGTCACCTACGAATGGGCTCATTAACAAAACTCGCTGCCGTTTCTCTTCTTGGAGTCTTTCTCTTTCCAGGCACGCTGAGCAGGGCCGAGGAGCAATCCGCTACCGCACAGCCAACGGCCCCGCCGCCGAAATCCCTATTTGCCCAATCGGCGGTCCAGATTCTCGGTCGTGAATTCAGAGACGGCGGGGTTTCCTATCTCTTGTTCGACGCTCGAAGCGCGAATCTGCTTTCTTCCCGTTGGGACGATCCCGCATCACCTATTCCGCTCGGATCGCTGGTAAAGCCGTTCACGGCCCTCGCCTATGCGGAAACGCACGATTTTCAGTATCCGACGTATGTCTGCAAGGGAGAAGCGAGCGGTTGCTGGCAGCTGCGTCCCCACGGCAAACTGGACATCGTTTCTGCGATCGCAATATCGTGCAATTCCTACTTCCGCAATCTGGCTCAGAACCTAAGAGCCGAACAGTTGCTTCGAACCACCAATAGGTTTGCTTTGGAATCTCCGGATTTAAATTTGGCAGGGCCGGACCTCATGGGGCTCGGCGATCGTTGGCTGATCTCTCCCCTTCGCATGGCGCGCGCTTATCTCGAGCTCGATCGCCGGCGCGACCAACCGGGCGTTCGGGAAATCCTCGCGGGTATGGCGCTATCGGCCCAACACGGGACCGGCGCCGGGGTCGGCCGCTTTTTGAAGCACTCCGACGCCCTGGTGAAGACCGGAACCGCTCTGTGCACTCATCGGCATTCCGCTCCGGCGGACGGTTTCGTCGTTGCTATGGTTCCCGCCGATCAGCCCGAGATACTTCTGATGATTCGCGTCCACGGAGCTGCCGGCGCAAAAGCTTCTGTCATGGCCGGCCGCATGCTCCGCCGGATCGAGGAATAGCCGCGTGTCCCGCAGGACGGTCGCTTCTCTTCTCTTTCTTATTGCGAGTTCCACTGCGTTTGCGCAAAGAGTTCAAATCGGTGTCCTCGGCCTCTTTCATCCTCGCCAAATCACACTGAGCATCGCCAACGAAGAAGCGCTCCGGCTTGATGCTGACAGCCACGTCTTCGTGCTGGAGCCAGGTCCCCGTCCCAGCACTGCACAGATTCGAATCGCCGGCGGCACGCTGCTATTAGAGATTGGCGGCCGTACTGTTCGCGCCGCCGAAATTCGTGCCAGTGGCCGCGACGGCCAGGCCACCACCTTTGTCCTCGGAGTCCCTGGGGAAATCAACCGCCGGTACCGCGGCATACTTTCCATCGAAGCGATTCAGGGCCTGATCGTACCTATTGTTACGATGGACTTGGAGACGGCGGTGGCTTCGGTTGTCGCGGCGGAGTCCGCACCTGGTTCTCCTGTGGAAACGCTAAAGGCCCAAGCGGTCGTCACGCGCTCGTACTTCATTGCAGGAAAAGGCCGCCATCACGATTTCGATTTCTGCGATCTTACGCACTGCCAATTTCTGCGTGATCCCCCGAATCCGCAAAGTCCGGCCGGCGTCGCATCTTCAGCGACTCACGGTCTTGTGATTACCTTCGAGGAGAAGCCCGTCGCTGCGATGTTCACGCGCAGTTGCGGCGGCCACACGCGCACTCCGGCAGAACTTGGCATTCGCAGCAGCGGATATCCCTATTTTTCGGTTCGCTGCGGCTACTGTTATGAGAATCCTTCGCGCTGGACGCGGCGGATTTCTGAACATGAGGCGGTGCGCCTGCTCGGCAAAGGCGAAGCGGGGCGTCTTGCCGTCGACCGACTGCTCGGTTGGAACGCGGTGCCGAGCAATAATTTCACCGCACGAACCGAACAGGGAGCAGTGATTCTTGAAGGTGTCGGACAGGGACACGGTGTCGGTTTCTGCCAGCGCGGCGCTAAAGCCATGGCCGAAGCGGGCGCCAGCTTCCGGGAAATCATCAGCCACTACTTTCCCAATACCGCGCTGACCAGCTTAGATCCGCAAGCAACCTTGTAATTTGCCGTGCCGAGTTCGCCCGCGCAAGCCAAGGAACAATACTTTCCGGGGAAGCACACCCCGACGCGAACCGTAGAAAGTTTCTCCAGCGTTCGCGCCCAGCAAAGTAGAGGCCAAAGACTGCGGCCCGTTTGGGCGTCACAGGGGCCGCAACTGCGGGGACTTGAGGGAGCGGAAATTCTTAGTTTTTCCGAGTCGGTGACACCGAGACAGATCATCGTCGTTTCAAGACTTTTGTGCCTGGGACTTCATCAGTCGAAAATAGGCACATCCAGAAACCCACGGAGCCAACTGGTTCAGCCCACATTTTCAACGTGAACCGCTCAATTCCGAAACGGCTGAAAGTCCGTGCCAGCCTTTGATCGAAAGCCATTGGGCTATAATGCGGCCACCTATGCCCCTCGCCCCAAGCACAAAGCTAGGCCCCTACGAAATCCTTGCGCCGCTTGGCGCTGGCGGAATGGGCGAGGTATATCGTGCGCGGGACACGCGCCTGGACCGCACGGTCGCGGTCAAGATTCTGCCGGCGCAGCTTTCGAATGATCCAGTTCGCAAACAGCGATTTGAGCGAGAAGCAAAGACCATCTCAAGTTTGAATCACCCGAACATTTGCACGTTGCACGATGTAGGTAGCCAGAATGGCGTGGACTATCTGGTCATGGAGTGCGTGGAAGGCGAAACGCTAGCAAAGCGGCTGGAGAAAGGGCCGCTGACACAGGAGCAGGCGCTGAAGTACGGGGCGCAGATTGCGGATGGATTGGATAAAGCGCATCGAGCGGGAATCGTGCACCGCGACTTGAAGCCGTGCAACATCATGCTCACGGCCACGGGCGCTAAGCTGCTGGATTTTGGTCTTGCCAAGCCCACTCCGGCGCTCTCTTCTTCGGTTACGTTGACGGTCACTGCAACACCGGACTCGCCTGTAACGGAGCAAGGAACGATAGTCGGTACGTTTCAGTATATGTCGCCGGAGCAGGTGGAAGGAAAAGAACTGGACGGGCGGAGCGACATTTTTTCACTCGGCGCGGTGCTGTATGAAATGCTGACGGGACGACGGGCGTTTGCAGGGAAGAGCCAGCTGAGCGTGGCCTCGGCGATTTTGGAGAAGGAACCGGAGCCGCTCAGCGCACTGAAACCGATGACGCCCCCTGCGCTGGACCATACCATTCGTAAGTGTTTGGCGAAAGACGCGGAGGAGCGCTGGCAAAGTGCGAGCGACCTAAAGAGTGAGTTGCTATGGATCTCGCAGTCGTCGGGCGAAGCGGCGATACGCCGGCGACCAAGGGTCACTGTATCTCGATGGCGGAACGGGGTTCTCTTAGCCACTGGAGCTTTGTTGTTGGCGACAGCCACCGCATTAATTACCTATATATCCTCGAATCGGCTAAATAGCCCTCCGCTCGTGCGGTCTGTCATCTTGCCACCGCCTCAGGTCACGCTTCTCACGCTCGGCGACAACGCCGGTGCTCCGGCTATATCGCGCGATGGTTCTAAGTTGGTTTTTGTCGGTATGGCTGATGGCAAACAGATGCTCTTCTTACGCCACCTGGATGCCGGCACGACGGAGCCGCTTCCCGGTACGGGAAACGGGAAGTTTCCCTTCTGGTCTCCGGATGGAAAATCGCTCGGATTCTTTGCGGACGAACAGCTCAAGAAGCTCGAGCTTTCCGGAGGCCCACCGGTCAGCCTGGCGCCTGCAAGCGACGGCCGGGGAGGATCTTGGGCTGGAGAAGTCATACTTTTTGCGCCTGATATTTACGAAGGCATTTATCGCGTGCCGGCCACAGGCGGCAAGGCAGTTACTGTCACAAAGGTGGATCGCTCGCAACACTCAACTCACCGCTGGCCCTTGTTTCTTCCAGACGGCAAACATTTCCTCTATCTTGCGGCCCGGCACACCGGCAGCCAAGAGGGAAACGCCGAGGTGTATGCCGCGAGCATCGACGGAGGAACGGCGAAACTGATTCTTCATTCGAGTGGCAGTGTCCTTTTTTCGTCTGGCAATCTGCTGTACTTCAGGGAAGGCAGTTTGATGGCGCAAGAATTTGATCCGGATCGACTCGAATTGCGCGGAGGAGCAACACCGATCGGATCTGTCCTTCGCGAGGGCGGCAACTGGGGAATCATTGCGTCCGCGTCACAGAATGGTGTCCTGCTTTACCAAAGCGCTGGTGAGGTGAGTTATCCAGTCATCTGGACTGACAGAAACGGACGCCGCATCGGTCCGGTGCCAATCACCGACCAACTGGTGGATTTGCACCTTTCGCCGGATCAGACTCGGGCTGCTACCGTACGTTTCTCTGGCGCTCATGGCCAGGTAGTTGTCTTTGATCTGAAAAGCGGCGCACAAACCAAAATAACATTTGGCGAGGATGCCTGGTATGTTGCTTGGTCGCCAGATGGCAAGAGGGTGGCATTTTCAGCGATGAAGGCAGGCAGCACCAACACCAACGTGTATATTAAGCGCGCAGACGGTGGTGGTGAGCCGGAATTGCTGGTTTCTGCTGATGAAATCGACGCTCCGGAAGATTGGACGCGGGATGGACGATATTTGGTGATCACCCGCGGTTCTGCAGGCTCTCAAAAAATCTGGGTCGTTCCGATGTTCGGAGATCGAAAACCCTTTCCGCTTTTCCCGAATGCCACCTTTGACCATTTTGCTGGCCGGGTCTCGCCGGACGGAAAGTGGATTGCGTATGCATCTCGGGAATCTGGAGCAATAGAGCTTTATGTCACGTCATTTCCGAACGGCGTCGGCAAGTGGCAAATTAGTTCGGGCGGAGCGGCCTACCCTGAAGCCTGGAAAGCAGATACCAAGGAACTCTATTTCATAGCGAAGGATGGAAACATGATTGCTGTTTCGGTGCGGGAATCCGCTGGCAGCTTTGCGATTCAAGATATGCGCCCATTATTCCGATCCCCATTCCTAACCGGCCCCGTGAACACCGTTTTTGATGTTGATCCGAAGGATGGCCGGCGCTTTATCGGAAGTACTGCGCCAGACTCGAGTTCGTTGCCCTTAAATATGATCACGAATTGGACTGCCCAGTTGAAAAAATAAAGTTGGCAACGAGGAGCAACTGTGTGGTGGCATTCGCGATTGTGCCCGTATTAGGTACAAGTGTACCCTGAATGGTACGGCCGGAACGGGCATAGGAGCTACCCAACGCGAACTCGGGCAACGAACTGACGCCGGACGCATTCACAGAGTCCGCCATGGTCATCAAGTTTGCGACCTGGCGAATCGTGAGAACGCGATCTACGAGACATTCTCCACGAAGGTTTAACTCCTCTCGAAGATCAAATTAAGCTTGCGTTCGCGTATGGATCGGTTGCACGCGGCGAAGAAGCAGCGTCGAGCGACGTGGATCTGATGGTCGTGTGCGAGGTAAGTTTCGTGGAGGTGGTCACCGCCCTCGGCGACAGTGAAACGAAGCTCGGACGGGAGGTCAAATCCAACCGTACACGGGCCCCGAGAGTTTCGCGAAAAGCTTTTCACCAAGAATCACTTTTTGTGGACCGTAGCAAAAGAAAAGAAACTCTTCGTGATCGGAGACGAGAATAAGCTTCACCGACTGGGTAAGTAACGGCTGGCTGGTCACGCATACGAGCAGCAATCAGCAGATCGGCAATCTGCTTGGAATCGCGCTACGCGAAAGATCGTCGAGCGAAAGACGTATCGGATGATTGGCGGCAGAGAGAACTCTGGAGGAGAAGGTGTTCCATGCTGGATGAAGGTGTGTGGACCGAAGTCAAAGTGGGGAACGAACACTTACGTTTGTTCGCGGAACACAACGCGCAGGGAGTGCAGGCTTCTGTTTACAACGTAAGCTCCAAGACCTGGATTGCCCCTTCGGAATCTGTAGATGATCTGGAGCAGGGGAAGGAACGAGCGGAAGTTCATGCCCGGGAATACCTCAAGCGAGTGGCGAACGTTGAATTACCAGCCCTCCAGTGGAAGGCGTCGCGATCGGCCTAGCAAGGATCAAGGACAATCGTTACTTAGCTGCAGTGCAACAAACGACTCGAGAGCCGTGTGGCCGTTGAACAGACAGAGCCATACTGATGGCGGCTATTTGGAATCCCCTGGGAGGCGAATTCTGCGCTAAGTTGCGTACCAAGCGAACGAGAGATGACTGGGCCTAAACCTGTTTTGCCGCTGGGCACGGTTTGCCTTCGTGTCCCTTCGCCCTGTGGTGCTTGATCTCGCTGTATAAGTTCTCACGTTGTTGTTGCACTTCCGCGCGTTCTTCGTCCCCGTGAACTAGGTCAGGACTGAGCAGATTGAGTTTGTTATTCAAAGCGACGAGCCGACTCACCAACTCGTCCTTCACTTGGCAGTTCATCGTTTCATTGTACTCTCCTATGATGACTGGTGGAGCGCCCATCGAGAGCGGCTCCGGTACCGGTTCTAGCCAGTACAACGGTTTAGCAAATTCCCGACGTCACACGCTGTTGTTCGGAATCAATAGGTTAACGTCGGACGCGATGCCCCATTTTGGGGCAAAGTGCCACCATTCGGGGGCATTTGTGCAACTATTGTGCGACCGCTATTTCGCTCAAGAAACTGATCACCATAACGAAAGCTTTCCGACCGGCCTGTTCGACACTCCTTCTACAAAAAACGCGTCTTTCGACAACAACCTGGGTCCTTCTGGCTGACGTATTCGTCATGGTTCTCGATTGAACCGGTCGGTGCTAGTCTGATGCACATGCCGGAAGATGATGTAGGCGAGGCGCCCGCCCATAGTAGGTATCGAGCCTTGCTCGATGTGTCCACCGCCCTTGTCGAGCAGCCGACGGTGAAAGCCGTCCTCCATAGCCTGCGCGAGGTTTTGTCCAGCAGCGTTCGTCTCCATGGCGCCGACCTATATCTTCTGGACAGCAGTCGAGAAACTTTGCATCTTCTGGAATTTGATCGAGCAGCGGACGCTCCCGCCATCAGAATTGGCACCAAGATTTCGCGGATTGGCGCGGCAGCACAAGCACTGGACCAGAAAGAGCCGGCTTTCCTGCCTGATGTATCCCAGGAAATGTTGAAGCATCCCGAGTTGGCTCCGTTTGCGGCCCAATCTTCTGGCAGGAGCACTTACGTTTTTCCTTTGTTGACCGCCCAGCAACAGTACGGGCTTTTGACTGTGACTAAAGAGCGGGGACAGGAGTTTGCGCGCGAAGATGTCGAACTGCTCCGCTCTCTGACTTCGCACGTTGCGATTGCACTCGAATGCGCGCTGGCCAGGGATTCCGCAGAACAGTATGAGCGGGAACTCGCTGCCGAGCGCGACCGCCTTCGGCTGCTCCTAGAAATCAACAATCACGTCGTTTCGAAACTGGATATGGACTTTCTTTTTCGATCGGCTTCGGCTTCGATTCGTTCGTATTTCGGCAATCATCTGACGGGATTCTGGCTTCTCGAGAAGGACTCACATCGCCTGCAAAGTGTGGCGCTGGACTTTCCTGACGGCAAAGGACTGCTGGCGGAAGTTGGCTCAACTGATCTGACTGAAACGGACTATGAGAAAATTCGCTCCCGAAGGTCCGAAATATGGTCAGTCGATGATATCGAGAGACTTCCGACGACCATTGCCGACACCTTGCGAGCCGAATCCATAACCTCGGTCGCCGTTGCGCCGCTTGCGACCGGAAGCGGACCGCTGGGTCTGTTGGCGATCGGCAGCCGGAAGCCAGATGCTTTCGGGCAAGACGACCTGGATCTGCTGACGCAGATTAGTATTCAGATCTCCCTCGCGTTGGACAATGCGCTCGCGTACGGGCGTCTGAATGCATCAGCAGATCGTCTGGAAGAGGAACGCCTTTACCTTGAATCGGAGATTCGCGCGGAGCACAACTTCGACGACATAGTTGGCAAGAGCGCCACGCTACGCAAAGTGCTAGATCAAATTGCGATTGTCGCTCCCACCGGGTCGACAGTGCTCCTGCACGGGGAGACCGGCACCGGAAAAGAATTGCTCGCTCGGGCCATTCATAATCGCAGTCCGCGTCGCGAGCGTACCTTCGTTCGACTGAACTGTGCCGCCATTCCTTCCGGATTGGTGGAAAGCGAACTCTTTGGGCATGAAAAAGGGGCGTTCACCGGAGCACTTATGCAGAAACGAGGTCGGTTCGAGTTGGCCGATCGCGGCACACTCTTCCTGGATGAAATCGGGGATATCAGTCTTGACCTGCAACCAAAGCTCTTACGCGCTTTGCAGGAACGCGAGTTTGAACGTTTGGGAAGTACGAAAACTATCCGAGTTGACGTTCGCTTGATTGCCGCAACGCACCGCGATCTGCAGGGCATGATACGCTGCAACCAATTTCGCGAAGACCTTTTTTACAGGTTGAATGTCTGCCCGATTGAGATCCCTCCGCTTCGCGAAAGGCGTGAGGACATTCCTCTTCTGGTTCATTACTTCGTTTTGCGCTTGTCCCGGCAAATGCAAAAGTGCATTAAGTCTGTCCCGAAGCAGGCAATGGAGGCGTTGGTGAATCACGACTGGCCTGGCAACATTCGGGAACTTGAGAACTTCATTGAGCGCTGCGTGATTTTCACGCAAGGGGACGAGTTGAATGTTCCTCACAACCAGCTAAAGAGGACAGCTAGCCGCGGCGTCGAATCAGCCCCATCGACATTCGAGCAAGCGGAGCGGCAGGTAATTATCGACGCGTTGAAGGCCGCGTCCGGAAGGATATCGGGCAAAGGTGGAGCGTCGGAGCGCCTCGGACTGAAACGAACGACGCTCCAAAACAAGATGCGCAAGCTCAACATTGCTCGCGCCGAATATTCCACATAAGGATTCCGTTCTCGCGTGGAAACAAAAATTGGGAAGCCGATCATTCGTCCTGAGTGCGGCGCGATTCCAATCTCTGTTTTATCGTTATGAGAACCCGTCCGAGCGAGGATCGGGCTTTGTCCACGGCCACCTTACGCACGATGCCTCCTTTTAGTCCAGTAAGGCCCGCCTGCTTCGACCCTTTGACGGTAATGATGTAGAAACCGGGGCGTTGCGCATCTCTGACGCAGACCGTGAGATCGAGTGCCGTTTCGAAGTAGTGGCTTGCGTAGAGCTGTTTCTCAGCCAATGCATAAGCAGGGTCCGATAGGCTTGCTCCGCGATACACGACTCTCTGGATGATCCGAAACGTAGGCTTCAATCCAAAATTAACCTCCTCCCAGTAAAAGCCAGCTTGCACTTTGTCGGACTTAGCCTTCGGATATTCGAGAAGATATTGGTTGAGCTCGGGGAGGTACACCGGAAGTGCGCGTAATCGTGTTATCAGCGCCTCGAAGCTTTCCGCCACCGCGGCCGGATGGTTCTTGTCACGATAGACTCCGAGGGCCGTATTGCCCCCATTCATATAATTGAGTAGCGCCTGCAACGCCATTTGACGGGCCAGATGATTCGCCCTGTTGGCGACGTCGGGCGCGGCCCAGTCTATGGACTGCTTAAAGTCGTCCATCGCCTCGGTTGGCAGTTGAACCTCGCAGTGCCCCACCTTGCAGTTTTTCAGTTCATCGATGTCTTGCCTTTCAAGGGCGAAACCCTCAAGGTCCGAAAGCTGTGGCGGATCGCTGAAGCTTTGAATTGCCAGATAAGCCGGGAGCTTGCGCAACGCGTCGACGTCCGAGGCAAGCTCGAGGTACTTCTCTGGACTTGCCTGTACGTATACCGAGCCAAACACGAACACTTCGTCAGGAGTGCGCGAGTCAATAACCTTGGCAACCGGCTTCCCTGAGCGGATCGCTCCTATCTGGTCTTCACTCAAGCCAACAAACTCTCGGAAGAATCTATACGGCTCGTCCGTTCCCTGCGCCTCAATGACAGGTGCCATCAGCAGCAACAGGACTGCAATCGCGATGCAAAAACTGGTCCTTATCATTGCCCTTTACCTCCATTGCGCTTGTCGACCCGCCTCTCTTTATGACTGCCATGAAGGTGGCCCCGACTGCTGCCCAGAAGATGGCCCGCGCCCGCCGGCACAAAGCCAACGTCAATCCCGCAGTGCCTGTCACACCAAACATATTTGCAATGAGCATATTCCCACCTTCGTAGGTCCCCACGTTGCCTGGACTCAGCACGCCAACAAGGTTGATCACCTTGGTCCAGCCTTCCATCGCAATCGCGCCAACCACGCCAACACCTGCTCCCATAAATCGCAGGATGAGATACACCTCCAACACTGCCATCGCGTGCCATAGGAGATTAAGCATCAGGCTCGCACAGAACGCGACAGGCTCTTCGCGACAAAAGCTGAGCAGGTTGTGTTCGGCTGAATCGATAACCAACAGCTTGCTGCTGACCAACGTGTGAAGCCGAGGCAATCGCCCAATCGCTCTAGCCGCGTTTCCCATCAGCTGCCACCGCCTTACGACGGCCACAGCTGACACAACCACTACTGCAATGAGGACGGCGGCGAGCAGCAATGCGTAAACTCGCCACCGACCATCAAGAGGAGCGAGCAATAAAGTGGCGGTGATTCCCAATACTGTGACGACCACTGCTGTGAAAGCATGCAATCCCCCATCAATCGCGGAAGACGATATTCCATTGGCCAGTGGCACACCAGAACTCAGCATAGATACGCGCAGGCCCTCCCCAAGAAGCTTTCCGGCAAAACCGAGTTGTCCGACCGTATCGGAGACAAGTTGCGCTCCAAAACTGCGCGACCAGGAGAGGGTGCTGATATCGCATGCAAAAGTCTGCCGCCAGGCCCATGTCTTAATCAGCTGAGAAAGGCCTCCCAGAATGATGATCACAGCCATGCCCCAGCCGACTGCCTGGACTTGCTTGCAAACGGCCCCGGGACCGGTTCGAAAGACCATGTACCCCAGTAGGCTGACGCCAAGGAGTGGCACAAATGATTGAAGAAGAATTTGAGGTGGATAGCGAAATTTATGCACCGCGCACCTCACCGCAGCCTAGTTGTTCCCTTCTGGTTGGAAGAGAGGGGCCTGCATTATCACGGGCACGTGTGCGATTCGGGGATTGTCGCGGAACGCGCATAGGAACGAGAAAATTGCTTGCGAGAAGATAGGCATGGAGGTGTGCGAGAGGAGGCGTGAAACGCAGCTGCTCAGCGGAGACGTAACCGTTCGTTTCACTCCATTCCAAATCGATTGCTGAAAAAACTTTGCTCGCCTGCCGTAAATCTGCAGCAGTCATGGGATAAGCGTAGATGCGTACGTTCTGAGCTAAGAGACGCGCGAGAGCTTCAAGCAGTCTGCCTTCCAGATTGTAGTAGGGGTCATCGAAAGCCCGGATCAAGAGCGAAAGACCGGCGATAAAGCGCAGTGGAGCTTTTGTGTATCGATTCACGAGCGCCGTCATACTGTATAGCTCGCGTTCGCGGAATAAGAGGACATCAGCGCCCTGTGCCAGGAGCGCATTAATCCGGGTCAGCAAGTCGGAGATTTCTGGGGCTGACTCTTGTGCAGCGATTGGAGCCGCTGACAAGCAGAAGCAGCCAATAGGAACAGAAGTGGATTCTGCCAACTCCCTACGAAGCTCTTGAATGCCGGCCGCCAGCATTTGCCTATGAATTTGCGCATGAACGGGATCCACATGGCCGAAGTATCCTGGTGCGAGTACAACCGCTTTCTTGTGCAGAAATTCGTTAGGGGGCAGAGCGGCACCCGAAGGCGAATAGCACACAGCCTCGGCAAGTCCCGTGTGCACCAGATAAGCCAGGAGCGTGGGGCGATCCCAACTGGCAAAAGCCGGCCCGCGAAAATCCACGCAATCAATCTCTATACGTTCCCTTACAAGGTCCTGAGCGAGCCCTTCAAAAAAGGATTCCTTTGTCTGTAACTGATAGAAAGCAGCGTAGAGGAGATTCACGCCCAAAATACCGATGGCTTCCTGCTGAAGAACGTTGGAAGAGTCCCGCATGTTGATGTGCAGGAGAATGTCGCTAGGTTCTCCGCCAGGACGCGACTGGAACCGAAGTCCAAGCCAGCCATGGGCGTCATTTGTTCCGGCGTAATTTCGCGCGGACACTGTATCGACAAAAGAGAAGAATCGCTTGTCTTTGCCGCGACTCTTGTCTAACTGGCCGAGCAACTGAGTCCACTCGGTTTCCAACATGGCCTCCAGCCGCTCCCTGGAGACATAGCGAGAACCGGTCCCATAGAGACTATCGCTGACCTCCTTGTCATACGCGGAAATGCTCTTCGCAACGGTGCCAGAGGCACCACCGACGAAAAGGAACCAACGGACAACTTCCTGCCCGGCACCGATTTCGGCAAAAGAACCGAATGTGGATGCATCGAGATTCAAAGTCAGCGCTTTGCGATGAGTATCAAGCTTTTCAGTCGTTGGCATGTGTAGGCTCCGATGTCGTTACCCTTTTCCGCGGCTCGGACTTGTTGGGATGAGATTGGTCGCCGTTTGTGGGAGGCTTCCCCAACGCATTCAGATACGAGCTGCCGTTTGGAACCACACGCAAATTCAGACGCTCGCATACATCGAGCGCATAAGAATTGGGGGCGACGAACTCCGCTCCGAACCGGCCAAGGAAACGCAGCACTTCTTCCCCTACCGCGTCGATGAATACCACTTCCGTCAGATCGACGAGCAGCTTTCCGCGCCCGGCGAAGCGCGCTGCCAGTGTGCGAGTGTGCCCAGCATCATCGCCAGTGAATCGGCCTTCCAGTCTTAAGATCAAAGTGTCAGCCGAATCGCGTATTTCGACGCGGAGCATCACTCCTCCTTAGCATGTGAGTAGCCGGAAAAATCACTGGCCATGCCCGTTTCAACGGGCGTCTCCTACGAACTAGCGACCGATCAAACAGCAGGTCTCGTGCCAGAAGGCGGCCCGGCTAAATTGTTCGAATCAACGGATATTGCGGAATGCGTTCGGATGGAACCTGCCCTCATGCGGGCAAAGCCCCGATGTGGGCACGTTGTGACCTTTTCTAAAAGCAAGAAGGCAGGTTGGCTATTTTTCGAGATGGCCGGCAGCAGCAATCTGCTGAATCACCAGCTCCACCATCGGCAGCAGATCATCCGTGCCGACTGATGTCTGCCTGTCGAAACAAGAATTGGACGAGGCCTTGGGATTGTGTCTGCGAACATCGCCGACGCTAGTCACTCGCGGCGGCATTGCCCGCATTCGGGCACGTCAGCTGGAGCCGGATAGATCAGCCCCTAACAAATCCAACGACTTGCGAGCTGCGCCGGTTGGCATGGTGTCTGCATTACTCACGATCAGGAACCCAAGATGAATCGACTGACCTCAAGAAACAAAACCACACAGACCCCGACAAAACGTCGGACCCTAAAAACGCTTCTATCCCGCGTGCCTCTGATTCTGTGGCTCCAGCTCACACTCTTTTCGGTTGCTTGGGCACAGACGCCGGAGCCGTCTACCGCTACCGCGCCGCTATTGACTTTGGACGAAGCGATCCAGATTGCCAGCGGTACTAACCGAGACATCCACATCAGCAAAATTGAAATTATCAAGGCGCAACAGACAGTGGCGCAGGCCAAAACAAATTACTTCCCGAAGCTGGATGCGAATGTTCTTGCAGGAGCGCCCCTGCAGCCGCTGAATTTTAGAGTTCCCGCTGGCAGCTTCGGCACCTACCCAGCCACTGGTCCTATCCCGGCGACCGATTCCAACATTCACTCACCGGTGCGGTTCGGCGCGTTCGTGAATGCCTCCGCGGCACAACCGCTCACACAACTCTTCAAAGTAAATCTTGCTGTCAAGCAGGCTCGGCTCGGAATCGACCTCGCTAAGGAAGGAGTGCGCGCTCAGAGTCAAGACACAGTGCGACAGGTGAAGGAAGCGTACTACCAAGCGGCGCAGCTACAGGCGCAAGTCGCCAGTGCAAGAGCGGCTGTTCAGTCCTTGACCGAGCTGTCCACCTTAACGGAGCAGCGGCTCGCACAGGAGACCGTGTTGCTCTCCGATTCGCTCACCGTAAGGGCTAAGTTGAAACAACAACGCTACCAGTTGCTTACTGCGGAAGACGCCTTTGAGCTACAGAAGCAGGACCTGAATCGCCTTCTGGGGCGCGCGCTGCGCACTCCCTTTTCAGTGGAAATGCTCCCGTTCGGCGAGCTCGTTGACTGGGACCTAGACACGGCGCGTAAGCTGGCACTCGAGCAGCGGCCCGAACTCCGTGGGGCCCGGCTACAGACCAAGATTGCCGACCTGGATGTGCGTCGCGAGCATGCGAAATACATTCCTGATCTGAGTTTTCAGGTCAGCTACCTGGGATTCCAAAACGTCAATTTCCTCCCGCAGAGCGCTGGCACTGTCGGATTCGCCTTTCAATGGCAGCCCTTCGATTGGGGATACAAGAAGCACCGGATCGCAGAACTCAAGGCTACGACAGAGCAGAAGGCAACAACGGAACGCGACGTTGAACAGCGCGTTCTGCTGGACGTTGAAGAAAAGTTTCGCAAGCTCGGGGAAGCGCGCATCCTGCTGGACGCCCTGACGGATCAGCGTGAGGCAGAACAGACGAAGCTTGGCGAAGTGAAAAACCGCTACAACCAGAAAGCAGCACTTTTGTCCGATCTTTCGCAGCAACAAGCTGCGGTGTCGCAGGCAGAGGCGCAGTACCAGCAAGCGCTGGCTGGATTTTGGACGGCACGGGCAAATTTCGAAAAAGCTATAGGGATGGAGTAAAAGCATGAAAAGCAAATCAAATATAGGACTATTGAAAGCAGCAACCGGACTATTGGCGCTAATCGCAGGTGCAAGCGGATGTCAGCAACCGACGCAGGTAGCGGCGAAATCTCCAACGCCTGTTCGCGTAGTGGATGTTGCGTTCAATTCTTCTTCAGAAAGTCTACGCTACTCGGCTTCGGTTTTACCGTTCGCGCAGGCGGCGTTGTCCTTCAAGTCCTCGGGATACGTTACCGAGATCAAACAGGCCGTAGGCGCAGATGGAAGACGCCGTGAGATTGGACCAGGCGACTATGTTGCTCGTGGCGCATTGCTGGCACAGATTCGCCACCAGGATCTAAAAAACCAGCTTGACCAGGCCGCAGCGGCAGTCACGCAAGCCGAGGCACAACATCTCCAAGCCTCTCAGGATTACGAACGCGCTAATGCGCTTTACTCCACGCACAGCTTGACGAAGCCAGAGCTTGACGAAACTCAAGCGCGATTCGATTCAAGCCGAGGTGCTCTGGACCAGGCAAAGGCCAGCGTGCGACAGGCACAGTTGGCCTTGGCTGACGCGGATTTAAGCGCACCCTTTTCCGGCTTTATTTTGGCCCGCAATATCGAACTCGGGAATCTTGCGTCTCCCGGAATGGTCGCCTTCACGATCGCTGACACCAGCGCGGTAAAAGTTAGTTTCGGTGTTCCAGAGTACGTCGTTAAGCAGCTCCGCCTGGGCCAGGAATTCAACATTCACTTGCAAGACGACGCGAAACAGTACAAAGGCAAGGTGACAAGTATTGCCGCGGGCGCTGACGAGAAAAATCGTGTTTTCGCAGTCGAAGTGACCGTGCCCAATCCCAAGAGTTATTTGAAGCCGGGAATGATCGCTTCCCTCACTCTCGCTGGGGTTGAAAAGGCTCCGGCACCTTCCGTGCCTGTGGCGGCTGTTGTCGCTGACCCATCCGTATCTGGAGGCTATGGCGTTTTCGTGGCCAGCGAAGTGAACGGCAAATGGACTGCGCATTTGCGAGCGGTGACGTTAGGTGAGACCCACGAGAGTGACGTAGCAGTGGAAGGGGTGGAACTAGGGGAAAAGATCGTCGTAGTTGGAGTCGCCGATTTGAAGGATAGCGATTTGGTTCAAGTTCTCCGATAGAGGCATAGAAAAATGGCACACGAGAAAAATCAAGACATCAGCAATCGTCGCAATATCACTCGGTTCTTTGTTGAGCATCCACACATTTCCTGGATGATGCTCGTTGGGGTGCTTGTTTGGGGCTGGTTCGGTTACACATCCATGCCGCAGCGAAAAGACCCGGAAATCCCCGTGCGCGTCGCCGTGGCGGCTTGTCCTTGGCCCGGAGCGACAGCAGAGCAGATCGAGCAGTTCGTTACCCGGCGCATTGAAGACGTTGCCGCGGAGAACAAAACGATTCATCCCGGCACGGACGCCGACTATGGCGTCAAATCCATCTCTCTCCCCGGCTATTCGTTTGTGTACCTACAGCTGGATGAGGGTGTGAAGGATACGAAGCGGCAATTCAGCGATATCAATCTCAAGCTGAATGCGCTTAATGCTCAATTACCGCAGGGCGCGGGCCCCATCGTTTTCCAAAGTGATTTCGGAGACACAGCCGCGTTGATGCTAACGGTTGCGAGCCCGAAAGCGGACGACATTGAAATAGCAGCCCGCGCCAATTCCGTTGAAGCGGCGATTCGCAAAGTCCGCAACCCGAGACCGCAGAATCGACCGGGCCAGCGCGTCACGGTGGTGGACTCGTTTCCACAATCCATTTCGGCGCGGCAAGTTCTGGACGCCGGATATTTATTTCAACAGGAAGCCCAGAGTGCTGGGATTATTCGAGATTCGGAAATCGTTCAGGGTAGTGGCTTTATCGGTTTAGATGGAATTTCCGAAGCCGATGACAGTGCGATTCGGGCCTTCATCCAACGTTTTCTGTCGGACCGACTGAAACGATCCGAGCTGCATCCGGATGCGTGGGAACTGGCGATCATCCGCGATCCCAGCGAAACAAGAGAGAAACTGGCCAGCGCTGCCGGCGACAAATACAGTTACGCCGACCTCGATAACTTTTCCGACTTGATCGGCCGTACGCTTCAGGGCGCTACCGAGGTCTCGAAAGTCGAGACCCGGGGTGTTTTGCCGCAAGCTGTCTACTTGGACTATTCGCAGGATCGGCTTGCAGCTTATGGTTTACGCCCCGCCGATCTATCCAAGGTACTATCCGCCCGGAACATTATTGCGCCTGGCGGAAATATAGAAACGGCCGACCGCAAAGTCGCACTTATCCCTTCGGGAAAATTCGATACGGCGAAGAGCATTGGTGATCTCGCGGTTTCGACCACACCAGAAGGTGCCCCGGTGTATCTGCGAGATCTGGTCCAGATTAGCCGCGGCTATCAAGCCCCTGCGCAATATCTGAACTATTACACCTGGCAGGACAAGAGTGGGCGTTGGCAGCGCAGCCGTGCCGTTACGTTGGCAGTCTACATGCGCGACAGGAAACAAATCGCGCGTTTCGGAGAGTCGGTAAACTCGAAGCTTTCGCAGCTTCATCAAATTCTTCCTGCGGACCTCATTTTGGCACACACGTCGGATCAACCCCTTCAGGTTAAGGAGAACATCCATCTTTTTATCCGCGCACTCGGGGAAGCGATCATCCTGGTTGTGATTATTGCGCTGCTCGGCTTCTGGGAGTGGCGTCTCGCGCTGATCATGGCACTGGCCATACCAATTACGCTGGCCATGACATTCGGAATCGTTTATGTGCTGGGAATTGATCTTCAACAGGTTTCGATTGCAACACTCATCATCGCTTTGGGGCTTCTCGTGGACGTGCCGGTGGTGGCGGGAGACGGCATCAAGCGCGAGCTGGCGGAAGGCTCGCCCCGCAAGATTGCTTCCTGGCTCGGTCCAACCAAGCTTGCGACTGCGATTTTCTACGCGACGATTACGAACATCATTGCGTACCTCCCGTTCCTGATGCTAACCGGAAATACCGGCGAGTTCTTGAAGAGTCTACCGATCGTTATGACGGCCTCGCTACTGTCCGCGCTATTCGTCGCAATGACATTCGTCCCATTTTTGGGCTATTACATTCAACGTGCCCCGGCAAAGCCAGAACCTACCATCGAGGAAAGACGCGAACGAGGCTTTTACGGTTTCTACAACCGGCTTGTCCAAAGAGCCATAAAACATCGTTGGGCTGTTCTTGCCGGATCTCTTGTTTTTCTCATCGGTGGAGGACTTTTTGGTTCTCGCTTGAAGACTCAATTCTTCCCTGAGGATGTTCAGTATTGGTTTTATCTGGACGTTTGGCTGCCAAATGACACGCCTTTGAGTACAACCAACGATGCCGCAGTCCAGGCTGAAGAAGTGGTTCGGAAAGTGATCGAAACTTCGCCCGAGCTTGGATCGAAGGACGAGCGTGGCCATCTTCTTAAGTCACTGACAACCTTTACAGGCGGCGGCGGACCGCGTTTCTGGTTTTCCGTCGCACCGGAAATGCCGCAGACGAACTACGCGCAAATCATTGTTGAAGTAACGGACAAGGAAGCCACTCCGAAGCTGAAACGCCCGATACAGGACGCCGTTGCAAAACAGATCCCAGGCGCATGGATCACTGTGCGGCAGCTGCAAACAAACCCGGTCGAGAATCCCGTGGAGCTGATGATCTCCGGCCAGGCGGACGTGGACGCGAAAAACGAAGCTGACGACATCCGCAGGTTGCGAATGATCGCTAGCCAGGCCCAGGAGATCGTGGCCCAGGCCCCGGGCATTTCCGTTCTCCGGGATGACTGGTTTCCGGACAATCTTCAGCTACAGGTTCAAATCGACCCTGACCGCGCGAACGTGGTGGGCATCTCCAACGCCGATGTCGCAAGCGCGTCCGCGGCGGCAATGAGTGGAACCCAGGTAGGCATGTTCAAGGAGGGGAACAAGAACATTCCTGTCGTGGGCCGTCTTCGCATGCAGGAGCGCGCTCAGCTTGCCGACATTAAGAACCTTTATGTGTACAGCTCACAGACGAATAACCGCGTGCCTCTACTGTCGGTCGCAAACTTGGAGCATCTCCTGCAAACAGGCCGTATCACGCGGCGAGAGCACTTTCGCACCATTTCCATCTTGTGTTATCCACAGCCAGGAGTGCTCGCATCGGAGGTACTCGACCCGATTGTTCCGAAATTGCAAGAGTTTCAGAAAAACCTTCCGCCCGGATATCAGTTGCGGATTGGCGGTGAAAAGGCCAAACAAATAGACGGCTTCGCAAATCTCAAAATCGTTCTGCTGATTTCTTTGATTGGGATTTACTTGGCCTTGCTCGTTCAATTCAATAACGCCGTCAAACCTCTTTTGGTATTCGCTGCAGCTCCTTATGGCGTGATTGGCTCTCTGATCGCCCTCGCGATCATGCATACGCCGTTCGGGTTCATGGCTTTTCTCGGCATCGCCAGCCTGATCGGCGTGATTGTCAGCCACGTCATCGTGCTGTTCGACTTCATCGAGGAAATGCATGCAAAGGGCGAGCCACTGGTCCAAGCGCTGGCCGATGCGGGCATTCAGCGAATTCGCCCTGTAATGATCACAGTGGGAGCAACGATCCTGGCTCTTTTCCCGCTGGCTCTCGAAGGCGGTCCGCTGTGGCAGCCTCTTTGTTACGCGCAGATCGGTGGACTTGGCGTCGCTACCTTTATCACTCTGCTTTTGGTTCCTGTCCTTTACAGCATCTTCGTGCTCGACCTGAAGATCATTCGATGGGAAGCGAAAGAGCCAGCCATGCATGGCGAGGTGCCTGAAGCGCGTAAAGCCGTTCCGCAAACAACCTGAATGTAATGAAAATGACACTCGTTCCTCAAGCTTCCGCCGCTGTTCTTCTGTTAATACTCACACTCTGCTTGCAGTGTGCTGGGGTTGCGGCGCTCGTTGAGTGGCTACGGGGCGTTACCACCGAGGGCGGCCAAGGATTTAGTCCGGTTCGCTCGGCCGTCTTGGTAGTGAAATCAACGATCGCAATCATTATTCTCCACGGGCTGGTGATCCTTCTGTGGGCGAGTTTCTACCGGTTGCAATGCTTTCCTTCGTGGGAACTCTCTTTTTATTTCTCCTCGAGCAGTTATGCCACCGTCGGTTACGGTGATGTGACTCTGCCTAGCAGGTGGAGGCTCTTAGGACCTCTTGAGAGCATGGCCGGGGTGCTGATGTGTGGAGTATCGGTCTGTCTTCTATTCGCCACCATCGCACGATTGATAAACCGCGACCCGCGCCACTTTCGAAAAATGGGCTATGCAAGCGATCCGTAGCCCTGAAGGGGCTGCACGCCCGATGCGATTTTCCCTAGCGAAGATCTTCCCTATATCAAACGGTAACACGAATCCAGCCACCGTTACGGTTTGATGACAAGCAGTGCGACGCTAACATCACAATTTACATGGACAAGCTTGCAGACTCCGACGGACGCTATAGATATCAAGGACAGGCGCCGCAACTGGATGTCCATGTTGTTCCCTATGAATCAGTCGACGAAGACTTGCGGGCACTTAGCCGGCGGGAAACAGATGTATTCATTGGCTCCGTCACAAAAGCAAAGAGGCGCGAGCGCGGCTTGGTTTTCTTTTCCCGGGGATACTTTACTTTTCATTCCGGATTCTTTGTAAGAACTGCCAGCGAACTGTTTAGTCTTTGGAGTAGACGCAAACAGAACGTAGGCGTTATCAGTAACTCCAAAAATCACTGGCTTGGCACTCAGCTTACCACTGAAGGTGGTAGTGATAATCGCATTACCCTAGTTACATTCGAGAACTTCTTAGGCCTGGAGAAGGCCTTCGAGGTCGGACATCGATGGTGCGGTTGTCAATTGCGTGCTGCAGAAGCGGTTAAAGATTCGATACCGATCGACCTGCAAAACACAGATGCTTGGACTGGGTATCTTCACGACCCGATAATCTTCGCTACGGCGTGGAAGAGTCCACAAATCAGACTTGCGGAGTGCGCGCGCCTACATGCGTGCGGCTGAAGGCTTCAGAAATCCCTACACGTTAATGCCAGCTTGTTAAAAAGGGTTGCCGGTCGCTCGCGCGAAGGACTACTCATATCTCAAGGCAACCATAGGATCCACGCGCATTGCGCGGCGCGCCGGAATGTAGCAAGCCGCGAGCGCAACGAATGCGAGCAGGATCGTGACACCTGCGAATGTCGCAGGGTCCGTCGGTTTCACCTCGAAAAGCAGACTGGCCATTAGGCGAGTCAGCGCAAGCGCTCCTGCAATCCCGGAGGCGATGCCGAAGAGCGCGATCTTGGCTCCATCTCTCATAACCAGCCGCAGTACGTCGCGTCGCTGCGCTCCGAGCGCTGTCCGTATGCCGATCTCATGCGTTCGCTGGGTCGCAGCACAAGCCATCGCGCCGTAAATTCCCACAGCAGCCAAGATCAACGCGAGCACGGCAAAGAGTCCGAGGAGCAGCATGTTGAAGCGTTGCTGCGCAAGCGACACAGCTATGAGCTCGTCCATGGCGTGCACGTCGCTGACCGGAATCTGGCTGTCCACGCTCCAGATCTGCTTCTTCACTTCTTCAACGAGCCCAGGAGCCGCATCCCGAGCCCGGATGGCGAGCGTCATAAATCGTCTCCAGGCTTCGTCGGACTGCGAAAAAGGGGCATATACAGCGGGATCCGTCGATTGATTCAATCCTGAATGTTTTACGTCGGCCACTACGCCGATGATGGTCATCCATTGTGGTGGCCCTGTGTCGCCCGCCCAGCGGATGCGCACGCCGATTGGGTTTTCGTGCGGCAGAAATTCCCGCACCATTTCCTCGTTCACAATTGCCACCAGTGGTTGCTCTTCGCGGTCCAAGGGGGTGAAGTCGCGACCCACGCGCAAGGGAATCTGCATCACGTGGAAGTAATCACCCATCACCGAAAGAGTTTGTACCTTGGGCTCGCCCCCCACGGCCACAGGAGGGCGTCCGTCGATGACGAAGCGGTGGCCCACATAATTCCCGCCGAGCGGTATATCAGTCACCATCGCTGCCTGCACGCCTGGGAGAGAATTCAAGCGGGTAAGCAACTCACGGCGAAACTGGGTCTGTTTGGGGATTTCGCCGTATCGCGTCGTGGGCAATTGGAGATACATCGTCATTACGTTCGCGGAATTGAAACCGGGGTTCATCGAGCGCAACCGTGAGAATCCTTTGATCAACAAACCGGCTCCCACTAACAGCACCAAGGCAACCGCCAGTTCCGATGTGACCAGAATTTTCCGTATGCTATGCCCCATCGGGCTCGCAGTTGTGCTCCGCCCGCTCTTTTTCAGAGCCTCGGCAACGTCCGAGCGGACCGCGATCCATGCCGGCGCCATTCCGAACACGATACCGGTCAGCACCGAGATCACAATGACGAACAGCAACACCCGTGTATCCATGTGAATCCCGCTCAGCCGCGCCAGCTCCTCCGGCCTCAAAGCCAGGAGCAGGCTCGTACCCCACTTCGCGAACAGTAGTCCAGCCGCACCGCCGAAGACCGACAACAGTAAGCTCTCTGTCAGCGTTTTCCGGACGAGCCGGCCGCGTCCCGCGCCCAACGCCGTCCGCATAACCAATTCCTGGCGCTCCGCAACCGCCCGCATCATCAGCAAGCTCGCGAAATTCGCGCACGCAATCAGCAGCACCAGGCCTACAGCTCCGAAGAGCACCAGCAGTGCCGCCCGCACGTCTCCTACCAGCCATTCATGCAGTGGAACTAATTGGCTCTTCCGTTCCTTTTCTTCGGCCGGATATTGCTCCGCGAGCCGGCGGTCGATCGCGGCCATATCGGCCTGCGCCTGCGCGAGCGTGACGCCCGCCTTCAATCGCCAGTAGGTGTGCATAAAGTGCAAATCGCGCTCAGCACCCGCCCGCGGGTCGCGGACCACGAGTGAAACGAAAACGTCGGCATGCTCCGCTGGCAGAGCAAAACTCGCAGGCATTACGCCGATCACCGTATAAGAGTTTCCGCCCAGTTGAATCGTGTTGCCCGCCGCATGTGGATCGCTGCCAAGGTAGTTTTGCCAGAAATGGTTGCTGACCATTGCGAGACGCGGCCCACCTTGCACATCTTCCCCGGACGAAATGATCCGGCCCAGCATCGGCTGCACGCCTAGCGTTTCGAGAAACCCCGCATTGATGAGCCCGACACGGACTTGCACAGGTTCGGTTGCGCCTATGTAGTCCATCTTCTCGACGTTGATTCCGCCTCCCTGCGAGAATGCGCGCGTCTGTCTCTGGATATCCATCACGTTCGGGAGCGAATCGTGTTCCTTGATGACGACGAGTTGCTTCGGATTCTTGTAGGGAAGCGGACTGAGCAGCACTCCATTGACCACACTGAATATCGCGGTGTTTGCGCCGATGCCGAGAGCGAGGATGAGGACGGCCACAGCCGTGAAGCCCGGGGACTTGTGCAACATGCGGAAGCCGAAGCGAATGTCCTGCAGGAGTTGCTCGAGCCAAACGAAACTCCACACCTCGCGTGTCTCTTCCTTTATGCGCGTGACGTTGCCGAATTTACGATGCGCGGCATACCGCGCTTCCTCCGGCGTCATGCCCCGCGCGATGTTGTCCTCAGTTTCTCTCTCTATGTGATCGCGAATGTCTCGGTCGAGGTCTTCCAGCATTCTCTTGCGTCGTCTCATGGTTCTTCACCCGGCTGGCCGGAGAATTCGCGCGATCGCTGCTGCCAGCTCGTCCCGCTTGCTTGTCTCGGCTGCCAGTTGCCTTCGGCCTTTGGGCGTCAGCCGGTAGAACTTGGCCCGGCGGTTTTTCTCGGACGTACCATCCTCGAACGACCGGTGCAGCGCCGGATAGAGCGAGCCTTGTTCGACCTGTAAGACCTCATCGGAGTTGAACTCGATTGCCTTGGTGATGGCGTGGCCGTGGGCCGGTCCCAGCAGCAGCGTGCGCAGAATCAACAGGTCCAGAGTGCCCTGCAGCAGCGCGATGCGATCCGCCTGTTCTTTACTAGACATTCTAGGTGAGAATACGCAGCTTCCCCTAGAATGTCAAGGTGGCCAAGATCAAAAGGGGATTTAGCGTCGCGCAAGACCAGAAGCAAGAGCTGGAATGTCCTGCGCGACGAAACCAGCTCTCGCGACGCCGATGGGTCCGGTTCGTCAGCAATCCGAAGTAATCCAGATAGGGATACGCGGAAACTAGATTTATTCCTATCAAATCAAGGTTTTTCTCGATGCTTGCGGGGTGCCCCGGTCGGAGCATACCTAACGGTTCTGGGTAGCAAGAGCCACCTGCCGGGTACTAGGACGATAAAGTCAGTGGGCAGGATTGCCTGCGCTACATCAGGTGACGCGGCCGCGGCAACCGGGATGACCACATTTGCAATCGACGTCCGGCGTTGCTTCCATCGCTTCGCACTGGGGGCTGCAATATTTCTTTCCGTCACTCACGGTACAAGAACAATTGGGATGCGCACATTTTTTGTTACCCGCCACTGGTAGCTCCTTCTCCGTGCTCGGGAGTCGATCTTGCGAGGCCGGGCGCTTCGCTGGGCGGGAGCGCGAGCCTCTAGGCGCATCTTTCGCCGGCCCGGTACCGGCGGCTATCCGATGAATCTGGGAGATGCGACGAAACTTGACCGTAGCGAAGCACAGTGCGTGCAAATTCGCGCGACTAATAACGAATGCGGAGACTTACCGGAGGATTTTGCGGAGAGTACCGCGTAAAGCCGATTGCCAAGATGCGAGCTGGCTCTTAGTTTCGTGAGGGCAGCCGCAGCAGCTGAGTGTGCAGGCGCAAGGCGGGGTTGCGGGATCGGGAGGATGACGAGGTTGCGGGATGGGGAGGATGTCAATGGATCGGCACTATGGCCCAGCGGGGCGCTTCGGGTGGCGTTCTGGTTGGAATTTGCGGTGGGCAGGAACGGCGGCGTTGGGTTTAGCGGGCTTGCTCGGAGGTTCGGACATGGCGCGAGCACAGGAGCCCGCCCCGGACAATTCGAAAACCAACCAACCGGACCGGAACAAATCGTCAGCTACCGCGGACAAGCAAAAGATGAGTCCAGAAGACCGCGAATTGACGCGGAAAATTCGCGCGGCGATTATAGGCGATAAGTCGCTTTCGACCTATGCACACAACATCAAGATCCTGGCGCAGGACGGGAAGGTGACGCTGAAGGGCCCACTGCGGTCAGACGAAGAGAAAATCGCGGTATTGAGCAAAGCGATGGGAATTGCGGGTGAAGGAAACGTGACAGACCAGATGGTTGTGACGCCGCCGAAATCTTGAGCAAAAAAGAGCTGTGTGAACGAACCAATTTGGCGTTAAGCCGTGACTTTGGAAGATTTTCAGAAAGAGGGGGAGTATATGACAGACAAAAAGACGTCGGTGTTTGCAATTTATCCGAGTCGGCCGAAAGCGGAACGCGCGGTGAGCGGATTGATCAACGCGGGTTTTGCCGCGGCGGATATTTCAGTGCTGCTGCCGCAAAACCTGGGCGACCGGGAAATCGCGACGGAGAAGAGCACCAAGGCACCGGAAGGAGCGGCGGCGGGAGCGGGTACGGGCGCGCTGCTAGGTGGAACTCTGGGAATGCTGGCGGGAATTGGCGCGTTGGCGATTCCGGGAGTTGGTCCGCTGATCGCGGCGGGCCCCATTATGGCGACGCTGGCGGGCATCGGCGCAGGTGGCGCAGTGGGCGGCTTTGCAGGAGCGCTGGTTGGCGCGGGTATTCCGGAATTCGAAGCCAAGCGGTACGCGGGAATTGTGGAGAAAGGCGGCGGGATCCTGCTGTCAGTGCATTGCGCTACGTCGGACGAGATTGACCGGGCAAAGCACGCGCTAAAAGCAACGGGCGGAGAAGATATTTCTTCGACCGGCGAAAGTTCGGTGAGTGGGAAGGACCGGACGAGGTCAGCAGGCCGGAACTAAGCGAGTGGGGCGGTCGAGAAGGACAGGGCGCGCCGGGGGAAATGGCGCGCCTTTCTTATTTTTAAGGACTTCTTGCCGCGGTTGGTCCGCGCAGGAGGTCCATCTCGCGATATTCGTTTCAAGCGACTGGAGCAACCATGACGACAGTAGCGGAACATCTGGTCGAAGCATTAGTGAATTCTGGAGTGCACCGGGTCTACGGCGTGGTGGGGGACTCGCTGAACAGTATTGTCGACGCCGTCCACCACAACAAGAAGATCGATTGGATTCACGTCCGGCACGAAGAAGCAGCCGCCTTCGCTGCGAGCGCGGAAGCGCAACTGACGGGAAATCTTGCCGTTTGCGCCGGAAGTTGCGGCCCGGGCAACCTCCATTTGATCAACGGTTTGTTTGACGCACACAAGACGCTGGCGCCTGTCCTTGCGATTGCGGCGCAAATACCTTCCACCGAAATTGGCACGGACTTTTTTCAAGAGACCCACCCTGAGCGCTTGTTTCTCGAGTGCAGCCACTATTGTCAACTGGTGGCGATCGAAAAGCAGATGCCCCGCCTGCTGCAAATTGCCATGCAAACTTCTTTGTCGCGAGGCGGAGTCAGCGTTTTGGTCGTGCCAGGGGACGTAGCATCGGCCAAGATGACCTCGACGGACCTGGAGCACCGCGTTTTCGTCCCTAAACCTGCCGTCAGGCCGTCAGCGAGCGACCTAGAAAAATTGGCCGAACTTCTGAACGGATCGGATCGCGTAACGCTTTTCGGCGGCGCAGGCTGTGCTGGCGCACAGAAACTGGTCGTCGCCTTGGCGGAACGGCTTAAAGCGCCCATCGCATATAGCTTTCGCGGCAAGGAGTTCCTCGAGTACGACAATCCGTACGCCATCGGGATGACCGGTCTGCTGGGGACGGAAAGCGGACACTATTCTCTCGAAAAAGCTGAATTGGTATTCCTGCTCGGCACAGATTTTCCGTACACCGCGTGGTATCCGAAGAAATCAAGAATCGTTCAGTTGGATATCCGGGCAGAGCACCTTGGTCGCCGTTGCAAGCTGGAATTGGGGCTGATGGGTGATACGCGGGAAACATTGTGCGAACTTCTCCCGCTGCTGAAGGAAAAGAAAAGCGACAGACACCTGAAGGCCTGTCTCGAGAAGCATCGTGAGACGCAACGATCCCTCGGTAAGCGAAGCGAGGAAACAAAGCGATCCGGTGCCCTCGCCCCGGAACAGGTAACTTCTCTCCTGAGCGATATCGCCGATGACGACGCAATTTTCAGTGTCGATACAGGGATGACGGCGGTCTGGGCTGCGCGTCATCTGCGCATGAAACAGAACCGCCGGCTGATCGGGTCTTTCAATCACGGATCGATGGCAAACGCCATGCCGCAAGCGATCGGGGCGCAACTGAGCTTCCCGAAACGCCAAGTCATTTCGCTAAGCGGCGACGGCGGATTCGCGATGTTGATGGGTGACTTGCTCACCATCGCGCAATACCAACTGCCCATAAAGCTGGTCATCTACAACAACAGCACCCTGGGCATGGTGAAACTCGAAATGCGCGTCGCGGGCTATGAAGACTTTGGCGTGGACGTACCGCAGGTAAGTTTCGCGAAGATTGCAGAAGCTGCCGGCGTTCGAGGGCTTCGAGTGGAAAATTCCTCGGATTTGAAGGACGCGTTCTGGAGCGCCTTGCGGCACAAGGGCCCCGCGCTTATCGACGTGTCAACGAATCCTGATGCCTTAGCCATACCACCCAGGATTGAAGCCAAGGAAGTAGCTGGCTATGGCCTTTATGTGGCGAAACAGACGTTACACGGAAAGTTGTTCGAGTCGATTAACGAATTGAAGGGCAATCTCCCGTAACGGGCCGAGTGAAATGGCGAAGGGATCGGCCAGGCCGCCGATCAAAAAGGAAAGAGAAGGTCCGTCATGGAGATCCCATGACACGAAAATGTGCGTGGCCTGCTCAAGATAGGATGTCGCAAATCCCAAAAAACGTGCGTGTGGAAGTCACTGTATGCCAGGACGATCAACCGACTTAGGTTACCATTCGGAGCAACGCAACAACCAGCAACAGACCAGAACTTTCTTCCGATCTCTGGGGCCCGGCGTTATTACCGGCGCCGCCGATGACGATCCTAGTGGGATCGCAACGTATTCTCAGGTCGGCGCGCAGTTTGGTTATGCGATGCTGTGGACCATGCTCTTCAGTTTCCCGCTTATGGCGGCGATGCAGGAGATTTGCGCGAGGCTGGGGCGGATCACGGGACGCGGCATCGCGGCCAATCTTAAGAAGGTCCAGCCAAAGTACGTCACTTATTTTGTTGTGTTGTTGTTGTGTCTAGCGAACCTGTTCAACTTGGGTGCCGATATTTCTGCGATGGGCTCTGCCGCTCAGCTCGTCTTGGGCGGCTCAGGGGCGGCGCATGGCGTGTTGTTCGGAATTCTGAGTCTGATCTTGCAAATCTTTGTTCCATATCGAAAGTATGTTCGCTACCTGCGGTGGCTGACCTGGAGCTTGCTGGCCTACATGGTCACCGCTTTGTTGGTCCGGGTGCCATGGGGTGCAGCGCTTCGCGCGACCTTCTTGCCTTCCTTCGCGTTCGATCAGGAGTATCTAATAGCGTTGGTGGGAGTGTTGGGCACGACGATTAGCCCCTACCTATTCTTCTGGCAAACGTCGGAAGAAGCCGAAGAAATCCGGATTCGAGCAGAAGATTCGCCGCTCAGGAAAAAACCTTGGCAAGCCGCTCAGCATTTTCGCCGAATTGCATTGGACACGCGTGTCGGAATGGCCGTTTCGAATCTCGTTGCATTCTTCATCATCCTGACCGCCGCCGCCACTTTGCACGCTGCGGGAAGTGAGTATGCAATTCGGTCGTCTGCAGACGCGGCGAAAGCTCTGGAACCCCTTGCCGGAAGATTTGCGTTCCTTTTGTTTGCTTTAGGTATTGTCGGTACGGGAATGCTGGCCGTGCCGGTTCTTGCGGGTTCCGCTGCGTATGCCGTGGCTGAGCTCTTTCATTGGCGAGCCAGCTTGGAAGAGCAGGCTCGAAGGGCACCAAAGTTTTACTCGGTGTTGGCTGTCGCCACTCTGATCGGAGTGGGTCTAAATCTTGTTGGCATCAATCCCATGCGCGCATTGTTCTGGTCCGCGGTAGTAAACGGTGTGGTGGCTGTGCCACTGATGTTCCTAATTATGCTGATGTCCTCAAATCCACTAGTGGTCCAACAGTTCAGGCTTCCGCGATATCTGCGGATCGCAGGATGGATCGCGACGGTGGTCATGCTGCTCGCTTCCGCACTTTTCCTGGCGAGTGCACTTTCGACAAGACGCTGAGAATACGGCCCTTTTTGTCCGCATACTGGAATGCGGTCATCGCGCCCGGTGAATTCGCAGCAATAATGCAACATTTCGATCGTCGTGCGCGATTTCGATCCGATACTCTAGGAGGTAGAAGAACTAGGCCTAATGCGCTAGTTTCCGATTTGACCCACTCTCGCTCGTTTAAGGTGCTCTTCGAGAGTGGGCAGCGCCTCGGTATCAAACGCATAGTGTCAGGATCTTGACCCTTCGCGTTCTTGAAGGCAGCTACATCTTTCTTGTGTTTTCGGCCCAATACCCACCCTTCCCGGTGTTCGCCTCGTGCGCATGGCGCAGCTCAAAGCTTGAATTGCGCGCGACTTTCAAAGCCTGAAGCTGCATGAGGACTGGTTGGCCATCTGAAGAAACCTTCCTGGTGTTCAGTACAGCCTTGGCATGGCGATCTACCTGCTGCACTGTGGACGATTGTTACGCTTGGTTCGAGACTCTGCCTTTGCCATGGTGCTTCCAACAGGCTCCCTGAGGAAACGAAAGACTACTTTGCTCTGCACCTCGATTTAGGGGGTTGGCCTTATAGCCGACCTTATCCGACGCGTCTACGCTATCGTGTGGTCCAGCCGATCTGCAAAGGAGGCGATATGAGATTCGGGCCGTTCTTGATTGTGGGGTTCTTACTGTTCGTGCTATGGGCAGGCGGTTTTGTTGTTTTTCACACAGCGGGGTTCTTGATCCACGTTTTGCTAATCCTCGCCGTAATCTCGATTATTGTCCATTTCCTGACGGGACCACGAACCTCGGGGGTCTGAGGGATTCGCTTTTTAATTCGGCCATATTCAGGTGTCCGGCGGCTGCCTTTAGCGTGTCGCATCTTGGAGGCTTCGCTCAAGAAATAGTGCGCTCGTTGTCTGCAATTCATTCCCCGTTTCACGCCAACCGTAAACGACGGAGGCTCGCTCGCGCTTGGCCGCCATTCTTGAGCAGCGTCGAAGATTCCTTCGATTACTCGGGCGCACGCCATGGCTTTCGCGAATTAAGGACATACGGATTTACGATCCGCTGTGATGGCTTCGCGTATTACGACTCGCGAGATGGAACCGAGCTGCCTATCTGTCCTTTGGTATCGGTTTCAGTCCTCTCCTGTTTGCCTTTTCGCTGCACGCAAACGTCGGTACTATTCCGTGCCGCCACAGCTTTCCCCAAAATTCAATTGGTCGGTCCCAGCTATGGCTTTCACCAATGCGCAACAGACGGCTAGGCTCCTGCGGGGTTTCCAGTTCAACCTGCGGACCAAGCTATTGCTGCCCCTTGTGTTCGTGATCGCTGGCCTGACCGGCGCCACCCTTTTTGTTGTTCGTCACTTAGTTGAAACCCAGGCACAAGCCCAGATAGAGCAGGAAGCGAGCAATGCCATTTTAACTGTTCAAGCGGCTCTCAATCAGCGCGAAGTCACTTTAGGCAAAAAAGCTGATCTACTGGCGATGGTTGCCTACATACGAGACGGCGATCCATCTGCGGTCGATGATGCCAGTGAAAACACCTGGCAATCGAACGACTGCAACCTGTTTGCCATTGCTGATGCCAAAGGCAAAATCTTGAGCGTACATTCCACGGCGGTGGGTTTCTCCAGCGCGAACGCCAAGGAGTTGGTTGAACGCTCGGTAAAGGGCCATCGCAGTTCCGATTGGGGAATTTACCATGGCCGACTTTTTCAGATCGTTCTGAAGCCCTACTACGGAGAAGGCAGTCTGCTGGGTACCGTAGCGGTCGGTCGAGAGTTTACCGACAAGGACGCCGGAGACTTGGCGGTAATGTCGTCGAGCGAAATAGTGGTTAAAGCAAACGATGCGACTGTCCTGAACACCGTTCCCTCTCTGGCGAGTCTCTCGGCCATCACAGAGCTTCGACACGTCTCCCGCCGAGGTATGGTTACTCTTGGCGACAAGCCATTCTTCGCCAGGTCGGCTCCTATAAACAACGGCGAGGGCGGGCTTGCGATCAATCTGACTGTTCTCAAGTCATACGAAAATGCGCTTGCTACGCTCGACCAATCAAAGCATTTGTTGATTGCTCTCGGCATCGGCGCCCTCGCGCTAGGAGGACTTTTCGTATACATCATTGCGGACAGACTGACGCGGCCGCTCGCAGCACTGGCCCGCGGTGTGCGAGCTCTCGAAAAAGGTGACTATTCCTATCCGATTCAACAGAACATGGGCAGTGACGAGGTCGCTCAACTTACCCGAGCTTTCGACGACATGCGCGTTTCGCTGCGCCAAACTGAAATCCAGAAGCAGGAACTCGAAGGACAACTTCGCCAATCTCAAAAAATGGAGGCGATGGGCCGCCTCGCCGGCGGCGTAGCGCATGATTTCAACAACCTTTTGACCGTTATCAAGGGAAACAGCAGCATCCTCGCTGAGCGTCTTGGCTCCGAACACCGCCTGATAAAGCTGACAACTCAGATAGACGGAGCAGCCGATCGAGCAGTTTCCCTCACACGCCAGTTACTCGCCTTCTGCCGAATGCAGGTTTTGCAACCGAGGATTCTCGACCTCAACGAACTAGTTTCGGAGATGTGCAAGCTGCTCCGCCGCTTGGTTCCCGAGGACATTGCCTTTAACTTTCGCGCCGGAGAATCACTAGAACGCGTCAAGGCGGACCGTGGACAAATCGAACAAGTCATCATGAATCTGGTGGTAAATGCCGGCGATGCCATGCCGGAGGGAGGCACTCTTACCGTAGAAACGCGGAACATCGCTGTCAGCACAGAAGAGGCTGCGCGGCGAGCACCACTTACACCGGGTCAATACGTACTTCTGTCTGTTACCGATAATGGAATGGGAATGGACGCGGCGACCAAAGGGCGCATTTTCGAGCCCTTCTTCACGACCAAGGAACAAGGAAAAGGGACCGGCTTAGGGCTCGCAACCGTTTACGGAATTGTGAAACAAAGCGGCGGATTTATTTGGGTGGAGTCAGAACCGGGCTGGGGCGCGCGATTTGAAATCTATCTCCCCCGCGTACCGGAGCGGTCGGAGTCGGTGTCCCTTGAGAACGAGGAAATTCCTACCAGCCAAGGGCTCAAGACCATATTGGTCGCTGAAGACGAGGAAGCGGTTCGCGAGCTCACCTGCGAATTCCTTAAATCGGCTGGCTACGAGGTGTTGAGTGCCTGCAACGGGTCCGAAGCCTTGGCTTTGGCTGCGGCGTCTAAACAGCATATCCACGCGCTGGTAACGGATCTCGTCATGCCCAGGATGCGTGGCCCTGAGCTCGCCAGGAGATTGCAGGCCTTGCAGCCGCAGATCAGGATCATCTACGTCAGTGGCTATCTCGATTATCAGCGAAGCGAAAATGAGTTCCTAGAGGACGCACTTTTCATCCAAAAGCCTTTTACCCGAAGTAGTTTGGTCGCGCGAATAGCTGAATTGCTGAGCGAGGATTCACACGCGCCTTCTCCAATTCGACGGTGAACGCAAACCTCCAGTCTCAGCAATGCCCTCCAGGCTCTGCTGTGGACCCCGAAAGTGCTCAAAAACGCGTGCTTTTCACAACTTAAGAGCGTGAAACCGGCTTAGAATGTATCCCTTTAAAGAAGGCCGGCATGGTCCATAGGCTACGAACAAGGATAACGAGGCGCAACTTCGCTGGAATATGCGTCGGCGCAGCTGCCGCGGGCGCCAGCGCGTTCGATTCTATTTCGCAAGTTCAAAGTCAAGCGATCTCGACACCGACCGGAAGCGGTGACATTGACCAGAATCCCATTCGGCGCAGAGGCACCGGCTTGCGTGCGCTAGATATTGCTCGCGCCTGCCCTGGCTTGACGCTGTTTTCGCCGCTGGCAGGGGACGGCGTTGTCTATCTCATCTCTTTGGATGGCAGGCTTGTCCACACTTGGAAGATGCCGTACCCTCCTGGCCTTTACGGCTACTTAACCGAGGAAGGTACTCTCTTCTACAACGGGAAAATACCCAACGACACGTTCCTGGGCAAAGCGCCGTTCAAAGGGGGCGTGGCCTTGGAAGCTGACTGGAATGGCAAGGTGCTGTGGGAGGTGCGCCACCCCAATCATCATCATGATGGCAGGCTGCTCAAGAACGGGAATGTCCTTCTCTTGTGTGCAACTGAGCTGCCGGATGAGATCGCAAGAAAAGTAGGGGGTGGGCGACCGGGTACAGAGGAGAATGGGAAGATTTGGGCTGACTATCTGGTGGAGATCACCAAAGATGGCCGGACGGTCTGGGAATGGCGCAGCTGGGAGCATCTCGATCCCCGAAAAGACATCATCACGGAGATTCAAGGTGATCGTTCGGAGTGGACTCATGGCAACGCGGTCATGGAACTTCCTGACAGCGACCTGCTTGTGAGTTTCCGCGAGATTTCGACGATCATCAAGATCGAGCGGCGAACCGGACGTATTGTGTGGAAGCTGGGTGCGCCGCCGCTTTCAGGCCAGCACGCGCCCACGCCACTGCCAAATGGCAACATCCTGATCTTCGACAATGGCGCTCACCGGTTGGACGAGAGCTTTCCTTTTTCCCGAGTCATAGAGGTAGATCCCCTCACAAACGAGATTCTGTGGAAATATCAAGAGGAGATCCCTTCGAATTTTTTTAGCCCGCGTATTTCCAATGCTCAACGTTTGCCGAACGGAAATACGTTGATCAACGAAGGGTGGTTCGGGCGCTTTTTCGAGGTTACATCGACGGGTGATGTCGTTTGGGAGTACGTGAATCCGTATTTCGGTCCCGCGAGCAAAACTGCGAAAGCGCAGAATAACAATGTATTTCGCATATACCGCTATTCCGATAAAGAGATCGCAAGATCGCGAACGGCAATATGACGAGCCAACGTCTCCCAGTTGACGCTGCCTCGATTTGGATGGCAATCGACTTTTGAAGCGAAAAAGCCTGTGACCCGTGGCCTGCGATTGCACTTCGTCCGATTCTCCGACCAAGCCCTGATAACGGGGAGTCGAGAAAAGAAGAATTGATGGCGTTCCAATTCGTATCTGCCGCGTGGCAAAGACAATCGCTGACTACCTCAAGTACCGCAAGAAACTTCGTGGCAATCTCGCCGGAGAAGTGCTGCGAGAAAGCATCGCTCGAAGGAAATGTAGCGAACAAAGGCTTCGGCATTTCGCAAAAATATGCCGCGTGCGGAAACTGGCTCACGCGGCTTGTTCTTTCGCTGCGAGAGCGTAGGCGGCTCAGTGAAGGCCGACCTGGCCGCGCACGGATTCGATGAGTTTCGCAGAGTCGTAGCCGACGCCGTCCTTGAAGACAATGTCAACCTTTTCGATGTCTTTAATGTCGACGCAGGGGTCTCCTTGCAGCACGACGATGTCGGCCATTTTGCCGGGAGCCAGCGTGCCAATTTTGTCGAGCTCGCCAAGGAATTCGGCGCCGTTCGAAGTGGCAATGTGAATGGCCTCGAGCGGCGTGAAGCCTGCCTCGACGAGAAGTTCCACTTCGCGCTGGTCGCCAAATCCGGCGAGCACGCCGCCGTATCCTGTGGGATCGAGTCCCGCGAGGAGCAAACCGCCGCGTTTGACGAATTCGCGTTCGAACTCGAGCTCCTTCTTAAAGAGCGCGGGCCAAGCCGACGTGGCAGCTTGATCGGAGATCGAGGAGCGCCGCTCCAGGTATTCGATGCGAGCCTCAGGATGCATGGCGTCGAGGACGCGTGCGTCGAGTGGAGCACGATTGGGCACAAAGGTCTCGAACACAGGTAGTGTCGAAGTGATAGCGACGTGATGAGCGACGAGATCGCGGATCATGTCTTGAACTGGACCGGCAGCGATGTCGAGAGCGAGAAGGGATTTTTCGGCGGCGGAGGGATCGTCGGGGCATTGACCAGGCTTTTTGCCAGGGAAAAATTCGGTGTCGACGAATAGGCCGTGTTCGAGATCGTCGATGCCGAGAGCAGCGGCCTCGCGAAAACCGATGGAGCAGAGGTGACCGGTGACCTTGAGCCCATGACCATGAGCGGCTTTGATCGCCGCTGCAAGCTCGTCGGACGTAATATTCATGTAGGCCTTGAAAGAGGTTGCACCTTCCGCGATCCAGTATTCGACAGTGCGCCGGGCGTCCTCGGCGTCTGTGAGTTGGCGCATTTGTGGAGTGAACGAGCCTTTGCCCTCCAGATATGGTCCAGTGAGGTGAATCCTGGGACCGGCCATTTTCCCTTGGTCGATGGCTAGCTTGAGTTCGAGATCCGTGTACGTTTCGACGCTGCCAGTCGTGCGAATGGAAGTGACACCGCCGGCGAGGTACAGGCGCGGGAAGCTTGACGCGTGTTCCGGATAAAGCGGAAGTGATCCTCCGGGCGACGGATAGTACATGTGATCGTGCATGCCGACGAGGCCGGGGATGACCGTGCGATCGGTTAGATCCAGTGTCTTTGTGCCATCGGGAATTTTCGTAGTTGCCACGTCTCCCATGGCAGCGATTTTTCCATCTTCGATCAACAGTGTTTGATCTGCTCGCGCGGCGGCCCCAGTTCCGTCGATCACGCGGACGTGGGTGAGCGCGATTTTAGGCGCGTTTTCGCGCACGAACGGACGCACACGCGGCGAGAGCTTTGAGGCTGCTTGGGACCAAACAGGAGAGGGCAGCAGGATAAAACATAAAAGCGGGAACGAGAACTTACGCATGGAGTCTCCAAGAACATCACAGATCGCGCTAGCGTGAGGCAGTCTATTCACGCGGGAGCTTGAAAACAAGGAGCGACGCAATGTTAGAAAGCTATACAAACTACGGAACACTC
>DATMZI010000147.1:0-3865 GCA_035607085.1 Candidatus Eiseniibacteriota bacterium
GGAAGAGTTAGAACAGCTCAGGTCGGAACTTAGGAACGGCTTAACAGACATGCAGCGGCTGTTTTTGTTTGGGAAGCTGGGCGGCCTGAACGACAAAGAGGCGGCCCTTGCCGCAGGTTATTCCGTGAGTGTGGCCGAGAACACAAAACAGAGAATCTGGAAGCCGCGCGTGCGCGCGGAGTTTGAGCGGTTGCAGAGCGGCATGGGAAAACCGCGAGCGGAAGGAAAGCCGAGCCAGATGGCTCCTCCCACCGAGCTGAATGGCGTGAAGTATATAATTTTGGATATGCCGCGGCCGCATCGACCAGTGGCCGTGGCGGCGAGGCCCCAATTGTCCTCACCCGAGTCTCGATCCGAAGTGACCCAGTTAGACAAGCATGCGAATCAAGAGGCTCACTTGGGCTCAAGCCGAAGTTCCTCCCGAACTTGAGCGCGAACGTGGCGCAAATCGGCAGAGGTATGGGTCGTATCTCAAAGTTCGGACATGCGTTCGGTTCCCATCGGCCGCTCCCCACCTTTGGAGCAGTCCCCGATTTCTCCATTGATGACCTCTGGGTTATAAGCCGAAAGGGAAGAACGCACTTCCTGTGTGCAATCTGTAGCGGCCGCCGTTCTGAGGTCCGCGACGCGGACCAAAAGTATAACTGTTCACGCAGTTTCGGTGTCCGGACTTCCTCCCGGTCCTCAGTCACGTAATACAGGGGTTTAGCCCTACCCTTCGGGAACTGGACGATCGCTGGTGCCCCGATTACTGGCACTCGGGCTTTCAGGCTCGATGGCAATCGATTCGGCAACCTGCGCCGCCCGCTGAGCGTGCTCGACCGGCCAAAACCGGAACAAAACAAACGCCACAAGCACCCAAAGCAACGTGTTCACCAAGCCCTGCCCGGGATAACCCGAATCACGGGCTGAATATATCCCGACATTCGAGAGCCAATGGGCCATGGTCGCAGCAAGCAGAGAGCTTGACCGTAGCGTCAGCCAACTCAACGCAAACCCAAAAATGGCGCATTGCGCAACTCGATGTACCAGATCGAGTGCGACTCCTAAGTCGGATGTTGCGTATTTGTCCGTAAAGAAGTGAAAGGATGCCCAAACAATTCCAACGAGAAATATTCCTCTCCACACTCCGTAGCGGCTGACAAAGTACCGTTGCAGGATTCCGCGGAAGATGACTTCTTCGGCGAACGCGGCGAAGAGAAGGCTCAGCGTCCAAACCTCCGGAAGCGGCAAGTAACTCAGGAGTTGAGGCGGTGAGTACTTACCAAAATCGTTTGCTGCCCAGCTGACGCGGTCTATGAGATACCGCACGATCGCAGGCCCAAGCGACACTAGCGCAGGAAGAGCCGCTCCGACCAGAATCATTTTGGGGTTCGGCAACCGCACCAAGCGGTACACCAGTTTCCGGTTCTCCCTTCCCGCAAGCCACATCGCGAGCACCAGCATCACTGCAGCCCCGGCACCCGCTTGCAGAAAGCCCATCCAGGCTCGCAGATTCTTGTAAGCCGGCGTCAGCATTAGGGGGCTTAAAAGACCAAAACTCAAAGCGGCCATAATCGGCGACGAACTTGACGCCAGGGAAAACCAAATGAGACGTGGGCTGCCCTTCTCTTGCGGCGAAACACCAATCGCAGGAGGGCTGGCCAGTTCTAATGGTAAATGGGATTCCCCGCGGAGCAGCCGTAACCCGAAAAGTGCTGTTAGACCAATTCCTAGGACCGCAAAGTGGATCCCAGTCCCTTGTTGCCACAATTCTGTCACGAACCATACAAGGCCCGTGCCTGACCCATGTGCCTGGGTCAGGACCGAATATGCTCCGCGTCGAATGCTAATGAATTTCGCCGCTGTCACGACAACCGAAACGACGGCTGGGAGGAAAACCACCAGCCAAACCTTTTCGTTAGTCCGTTTTCCTGGCCAAAGACAAAGAAAATATCCCGCACTTGAAGCAAGAATGAACCCAAGCGTCGCCGCGACACGCACAACGTAGTATTCCATCCCAACCGGCGAGCCATTCAGCTTGGCTGACCAATCAGCGCGCTCCGCTACTGGCCACCAGTCCAAGTGCGGCACTATCGTCAAACATACCAGTCCCACAAGAAAACATAGCTGAAAAGGATCGGCGGGAAGGACGGAACGAAGGAATCGAAGCGCACGGTTCGTCGTCATGAAGGAGCGGGCGCGTGGGATTATGCCGCAGAATGGTTCGTGATAGCTAACTAAATCCCGGGTAATGCTAGGTTGGCTTCACGAGACTGCCGGTACGGACTAGCAGGTGTTGGCCATGGATGCGCGCGCGTCGCCACTCCAGGGCAGGTGACCAGCCCGCATCCTGCCTTGGCAACATTTGGCAACAATTGACTCCCAGAGCGGCTGGTAACACCTTGTTTCGGCGAGGCTTAGAAATTCGGGATACAATTCGTTTCCCATCGCCCGCTCCAGTCGCCCGCTCCAGACTTCCGCAAAATTCACAGTGATTCGGCTGCCCGTGCTCATCAGCTATCCCTCAATTTGTGCATTGGGGCGTCGGCAAACTTGGCGATTCGGAATCCGGGAATAACCTTCATCTGCCGACATTGCACTCGGAAACGTGACCCCTCAATTTGAATCGAGTTTGCGTTCGATAACGTCGATCACGTAGCGGGCTTTAGAGATGGCTTCCTCGATCGCTTGAGCGGCAGCAGGTTCGCGCGGTCTTTGCACTTGGCGAGATCGCGGACGGCGAAGATGGCTGCGGCGATGGCTTGCTTGCGCGTGGTGTCGTTCACAGGTTCGCTCCGGCGAGGAAGGGCCACCAGTATAGCTCTTTGCTAGCTCAGGTCGCGGACGACGTGTTCGAGCGCGGCGACGCACGAGAGTGCGGTTCCTCGATCACACGCCTGGCCGAGACGCTGGGCGCGCCCCGGGTGGATCAGGTTGCGGAATCCTCTAGCAAGTCTTACCTCGGTTGCTGTGGTGGGCCCGATGGCGCCGAGGTGGGGGGCGACTTCGGTGTACTGGTGGAGCACCCAGTCCTCGAGGTCCGCGGGAACCGTGCTGGTCAGCGTGCATGCGGTTTGCAGTGTTGTGGTCGCGATTCCGTTGGAGAGCGCGACGTTGATGGCCCCGAGGTCGTTTCGGAGGTTTGCCCTCAAGTCCGCGTCGGTGATGAATCGAAGTTCTGCTGTTCCGGGAGCGGGCGACTCATCCGGGCATTGATCGAGCGCCGCGCGGATTCGGCCAACAGGGTCGGTCTTGGCGTGGAAAAGGGACGTAGTGAGCTGGTGCCCGGCGTTGCGGTTGCTGGTCCAGACGTCGAGGATGTCCTGGATTTGCGCTTTGGCGGTGATGAAGTCAGCGTACTGGTCTGTGTCCATCGTGAGTAGCTGCTCGGGTATTTCTTCCAGGAGGTCGAGGAGCGCAGAGAGTCGGGCCGACCCGACCTGATTGTGGCTGATGGCATCGGTCATTGTCCGCAATGGTAGCTGGTCGATGAAGGCGCGGACCTGGCTGGGGACTACGCGCGGCATATGGGCACCTCGCTCACGGCGCGAAGGTACCCTTGCTGGGAAACTCGCGAACGAAGGCATCGAACTTGGCGCCCGAGCAGTCCGTCGGCTTTGGATGCAGTTGGGACGCGGATTCGGCGTTCCCGAATCCAATTGGACGCAGACCTTCGGCGTCCTTTCGACAAAGAGTCAAAGGAAACCAAGCTCCCAGGTCGGATGAAATTGCTATCTAAAGCTAACCTTGGGAGGAAAGCCCAGCGCACCGCCCCAGAACATCTCGGCACACAGATGAGATAGCAACAGCGCGGGTGAGGAGCGGGACGACGCTGTGCCTCACAACAGGCTTTTTTAGGCGCTTTCGCCCTGATGCCAGGTCG
>DATMZI010000154.1:0-8718 GCA_035607085.1 Candidatus Eiseniibacteriota bacterium
TCGAAAGTGGGCGATCCGTTCAGTGCAACCGTCGTTGATCAGGGCGAATACCGGAATGCTCGAGTGTACGGTCACGTCTCGGAAATCGACGTGTCCGGCAAGATCAAGGGTCATACCAGTATGGTCCTTCGCTTCGACCGACTGACTATGTCCGACGGCCGGCGCGCCCCAATTCACGCCGAAATCATTGAGCTCTATCACGCGCCTTCTGGCGAGAAAGTCGATGTGGAAGGTGCGATCGAGTCAGGTGGTCGAGGCCGCAAGAGCATCGAGCATACAGCGATCGGAGCAGGTGCCGGTGCTTTGCTGGGCGGAATATTTGGCGGAGGCAAGGGCGCGGGAATCGGGTCCATCATCGGCGGCGTTGGTGGGCTGGGCACTACTGCATTTCACGGGCATCAAAAAATCACGCTCAACAGTGGACAGGAAATATTGATCCGCATCACCGGTCGCTGATTCAGCCCTAAGCTGAATTTTGGCACCGCAGCTAGAAGCCTCACAAACACAGCGCGCATTTTGCGCAAAAATCGGAAAGGAAAGCAAGTTTGTCATGTTCACGGTTCTGAATTTATCGTCGCCGAGTCTAGCGAGAACCGCTCGCTGTCTTAGCCTACTCGTGCTCTTCGCGACCGGCGCCGCCTGGGCCCAAACGACCTCGGACCCTACACTCGCTTGCGCCAGGGTATCCTCCAATTTTCCGTCAATGACTTACGACGAGAACGTGCGGTACCTCGCAAACTCCGATTGTCGAACCAGCTTGCTTGCTCCGATCCAGTACATTCCACTCGGCCAAAATGAAAGCAATTATCTCTCCTTTGGCTTCTGGATTCGGGAACGCGGCGAATACGTCAGCAACCCAAACTGGTCAGATCACCCTTCCGGAAATGCGTACCTGATGCAGCGCTACTTTCTGCATACCGATCTTCACTTGGGGGAACACTTCCGCTTCTTCGGTGAACTTGCCAGTAGCCTCGTGGACGGCAGGAACGGAGGACCGCGAACGAGCTTGGACGAGGAAAAGATGTACGTCCATCAAGGTTTTGTCGATCTCGGTCTTTGGAAGTCCGGGCAGAACAGTCTGACATTGCGGGCTGGACGGCAAGAAGTAGCGCTTGGATCACAACTTCTCGTTTCGACTCGTGATGGCCGCAATATCCGCCGCAGCCTTGACGGGGCACGACTTACTTGGGTAAAGGGAGACTGGACCATTGATCTGCTTGCCGCGAGGCCAACACTAGAAAACGCGGAGTACTTCGACAATCCACCCAACCATACGAGTAGTTTCTGGACCGCTTATGCAGTCCATCCATTCAAGTTTCTGCCGCGTGGAAACATCGATCTTTATTACATGGGACTCGATAACAAGAACGTGGCCTTCAGTGGAAAGGGAGCAGGTCGAGAGCAGAGAGAAACCATCGGTACGCGCCTGTGGGGAACGACCGAGCACTGGGACTACAATGACGAGTTCACGTTCCAATGGGGATGGTTCGCTTCTGGCGATATTCGCGCGTGGGCGATTTCGACCGAGCACGGCTATCGCATTGAGCAAGCTCCTCTGAGCCCGCGGTTCGGCCTTCGAGCAGTTGCCTTCAGCGGCGATCAAAATCCATCCGGCCACAATGTCGGCACATTCAACTCCATCTACGAGAAGGGCCCTTACTTCAGTTACGCAGAGCTTTTCGCCCGGCGCAACTTGGTCGCGTTGCAACCCTCGGCGGAACTAAAACTTAGCAACTCCGTCTCTTTGATCTTTAACCCGGCCTTTTTCTGGCGGGAGAGCACCAGTGACGGTCTATACAGCGTTGGCAATGCAGTGATTGTCTCGGGTTCTAAAAGCAACGCGCGATATATCGCTACGCAGGTTTCTGCTCAAGCGCAGTGGCGGATGACTCGCAACCTGACCTGGTTCACGGAGTATGGCCACTTCTTTTCAGGCGATTTCCTAAAGCAGTCCACACCCGGCAAGAACATCAATTATTGGACCGGATGGCTGGATATGAGGTTTTGAGAACCGAATCGATTTGAGAGGAATGAAATGGGCGATACAACCATAAGTCGGTTTACCCAGTCTTCCGCTTCCAGCGGGAGCGTCGCGATGCCGAGCGGCCACCCCGAAGTCAAGGCGACGATTCCTGTATGGAAGGCCTTAGCGCCTGTTGCTATTGCCATCGTCCTCGCTTTGTTCCCGGTGCCTTCTGGCTTAGCTCCCCATGCCTGGTACTTCTTTTGCATTTTTGTGGGCGTAATCGTCGGCCTGATCCTCGAACCATTGCCCGGCGCCGCGGTCGCAGTGATCGGGATAACGCTGGTCACCGTGCTCGCACCATTCGCGTTGTTTAGCCCGCAACAGTTAGCCGAGCCGGGTTTTCGTCCGGCAAGTGCTGCCCTCAGTTGGGGGCTATCTGGGTACAGCAATTCGACGGTGTGGCTCATATTCGGAGCTTTCATACTCGCGCTAGCCTACTCCAACACAGGACTGGGACATCGGATTGCGCTTGTCATTATCAAGCGTATGGGCAAAAGCACTCTTCTGCTGGGTTACGGCATAGCTCTTGCCGATACGATCTTGGCGCCATTCATACCTTCTCCTACCGCGCGCAGCGGAGGAATCATTTACCCCATCGCGAGCGATCTCGCTCTTGATTATGGTTCGAAGCCAAACGATCCCACTTCACGCCGGGTCGGGTCTTATCTCATGTGGGTTGCCATCATGACCACATGCGTGACAAGTTCGCTGTTTCTTACGGCCGCATCATTTAATTTGCTGGCCGCTGGATTTGTTGAAAAGCTTGCGCACATTGATTTGCGATGGACTGACTGGTTTATTACCGCCGCGCCGGCCATACTCCCGCTTCTCGTTCTCGTCCCCGTGCTGACTTATTGGCTCTATCCGCCAGAAGTGAAGAAGAAGCCAGAAGTCTCACAGTGGGCAGCGACGCAACTTCAAAAGATCGGACCGCTCTCGCGAAACGAAATGATTTTGGCAGCCGTGGTTGTCCTCTCGCTCGTGTTGTGGGTTGCAGGAGGTACCTACGTCGGCGCCGCAACCGTTGCGGGGATTGCCGTCTCCCTGCTGCTGATCACCCGGGTTTTGACCTGGAATGACATCGCGGGGCACAAACGTGCCTGGACGACGTTCGCCTGGCTTGGCGCACTGATTGCGCTCTGTGACGGGCTCAACCGCGTTGGCTTCGTCAAATGGTTTGCTGATGGTATTGCAGCACATATGCACGGATTTTCCCCTCGCCTTGCAATGTTCATCCTGCTCGGCCTGTTCTTCGTGGCCCACTATGTGTTCGCCAGCGTGGACGCATACACGACCGCATTGCTGCCAGTGATCTTGCTGACTGGAGCTGCCATTCCCGGCATTCCCGTAAAGGAATTTGCCCTGCTGCTGTGCATGGAACTGGGAATCATGGGGGTCATCACGCCATTTGCAGATGCGGCCAGCCCGATCTACGCGAATAGCGGTTACCTGCCAGCTAAGGACTACTGGCGCCTCGGAACGATTTTTGGAGCGCTCTTTCTCGTCTTGTTCCTGGGAATTGGTGTGCCCTGGGCGTCGCTGCTCTGGGGAAAATGAATTTTAGGAGAGTTAAAAATATGACCGTGGCAGCCGTCAATCAGTTTCGTGTCGAAGAGGACGCCTTAGGGAACGTGCAGGTTCCGGCGGAGCATCTGTGGGGCGCACAAACCCAGCGCTCTCACTTGAACTTTCCCATCGGCGTTGAGCGTTTTCGCTGGGGCCGGCCCGTCCTTCGAGCCCTTGGCATTCTGAAAAAATGTGCGGCCTTGGCCAACGGGGAATTGGGCCAGCTTCCTAAGGAGAAAGTCGAACTGATCGTCCGTGCTGCCCAGGAAGTGATCGACGGCCGTTGGGACGACGAGTTTCCCCTGGTCGTTTTCCAGACAGGTTCCGGCACGCAGACGAACATGAATGCCAACGAAGTTATTGCCAATCGTGCGATCCAGCTTGCGGGCGGTGTCGTCGGTTCAAAGAAGCCCATACACCCGAACGATGACGTCAACCATAGCCAGTCATCCAACGACACATTTCCTACGGCGATGCACATCGCGACAGTAGAGGCAATCGAGCACAACTTGTTTCCTGCGGCCAGCCACCTGCGAGACGTACTCGACGGAAAATCGAAACAGTATCGGAATGTGGTTATGGTCGGCCGCACGCACCTGCAGGACGCGACTCCGCTAACGCTAGGGCAGTTGATCTCCGGTTGGGCAGCGCAGATCGATCAGGCGCTCGACGGCATTCGCCGGGCTCTTCCCGGGATTTACGCGCTGGCCATCGGGGGCACCGCAGTTGGTACTGGGCTCAACGCTGATCCACACTTCGGAGAAGTAGCTGCCCGGCGCATCGCGGAAGAAACCGGCCAGCCCTTTGTCTCAGCTCCCAACAAATTTGCCGCACTCTCGGCACACGACGGCATGGTGAGCGTGAGCGGAGCGCTCCGCACACTGGCGGGGGCACTGTTGAAGATCGGGAACGATGTCCGCTGGTACGCTTGTGGTCCGCGTGCCGGCTTCGGCGAACTCAAAATTCCTGAAAACGAACCGGGCTCCTCCATCATGCCGGGAAAGATCAATCCCACTCAGTGCGAAGCCCTCACCATGGTCGCAGTTCAGGTGTTTGGCAACGATCACGCCGTAGCGTTTGCGGGTTCGCAGGGCAATTTTCAACTCAACGTTTATAAGCCGGTCATGCTGCACAACGTTCTCGCGTCAATCGAACTCCTCGCCGAGGCCTCGCGTTCATTCTGCGATCGCTGCGCGATCGGCATCGAGCCGAACGAAAAACGGATCAAAGAACATCTCGACAACTCTCTGATGCTGGTGACCGCTCTCAATCCACACATTGGATATGAGAAGGCGGCGAAGATCTCCCTGACGGCATACCGCGAAGACATCAGTCTGCGTGAGGCTGCTCTTAAGCTCGGCTTCGTCACGGAGGAACAGTTTGATTCGTGGGTTCACCCGGAGGAAATGACGCATCCGCTGAGAGGAAAGCCGTGAACGGACCCGCGAAGGCGGTCATCACAGGCGGGGGTTACCGTGGCCTCTCTGCTGCCGCACCCACGCTCACAGATTTAAATTTCGACCGAGAAATGGTTGGGGTGGAGGATGAACGTGCTCATCCTTCGCTGCAGCGCTGATTCTTACGCACGCGGGACTCATGTTACGTCAGTCAAGACTCCCACCAAGCGTTGCGCGGGCGGTAGTTCGTGCTTTGATCGCACTCATTCTTTCGCAGGGCGCAAGTCTCGCTCTCGCGCAGCGTGCACCTGAGTCACCTAACCATCCTTGGCATGGACTTGAGGAAGCACGCATCGAAGCGGACGCGAGAAATTTCATCGAACCCGGACTCAGCTTCGACGAGGAGAAGACCTACTCCTTGCCGGAGCTTATCGATCTCGCCGAATCGCACAATCCGGAGACTCGCGTTGCCTGGGAACGCGCCCGCGCACAAGCCGCCGCGTGGGGTGTTGCGCGCAGCGAGCTTTATCCCACAGTAGCCGCAGCCGCACTCGCTGGGGTTGACCGCGACCAAGCTTACCAGTCGAATCGTTTCTTCCGTCAGACAATCGGCGACTTTGAGGTCGTGATAAATCTGAATTACACGATCTTTGACTTCGGCGCGCGGGCCGGCCGAATCAACGCTGCCAAAGCCGAGACCCTGGCAGCGAACTTCGCGTTCAATGACACACACCGCAATGTGATTTACCGAGTTGAGCAGGCCTACTTCCAACTCCTGAATGCCGCTGGCCAGGAAGAAGCCTCCCGCGCGAATCTCTCCAACGCGCAGGCCGTGCAGCAAGCGGCCGAAGAGCGTTTGAACAATGGCCTAGCCACTCTTCCGGACCTGCTCGAAGCCCGTAGCGCAACGGCGCAGGCAGAATACGAACTGCAGGCCGTGCTGGGAGCCGAGGAGATCGCTCACGGGAACCTGGCGACCGCTCTCGGAACGATTCCACAAACTGCCATACGCGTCCAGCCTCTACGGGAGCTAACAATTCCGAGCACCATCGACGACTCCGTCAACTCTGCGATTGATCGGGCACTGGCGCAGCGTCCGGACCTCCTTCAGCGGGTCGCCGACGTCCAGGCAGCGAAGGCGCGGGTCAAGGAAGCGCGTGCGGCCTACTATCCCTCTCTGAATTTTACCGCCAGTCCAACCGTAGAGTCTTTATACGGGTTGCAACAGCAGTTTCCCTGGGGACAAACGGCAGGTCTGGCGGGTGGCATGGCCTTTAAATTGAACTGGACTGTGTTTGATGGAAAGGCACGAAGAAATAGGCTCGCGCAAGCAAAAGCCAACGTCCATGAGGCGGAGGCTCAAATCCAGGTATCGCGCGATCAGATCACGAACGAAGTTTGGGCGGCATACTCTGATTTGAATACTGCCTTGCGCCAGCGCGAAGCCGCGACTGCGCTGCTCGAAGCCGCTGGCCGTTCCTACGATGCCGCCCGTGAATCCTATAACTATGGGCTTCGCAATCTGCTGGACGTGACCGCAGCGCAACGAATACTCGCGCAAGCTCGCTCGACCGACGTCCTCGCCCGCGCGCAGGTTCTTTCGACTCTGGCCGCTTTGGCTTTCAAAGCGGGGGACTCAATTCAATCGAACGCAATGAAACCCAGACCATGACCATCCTTCAAAACTCCTGCTTTGTAAGACTTCTGTTCCTCTTGCTGGTGGCGCCGCTACTATCGAGTTGCTCGCGGGCGCCGTCCATAGAGGTACTAGGTTCGTTTTTCCCGGCATGGCTGGTGTGTTTCATTGTTGCGATTGTGTTGACGGCCCTCGCCAGGTTGGCATTGTTGCGCTTGCGGGTGAAAGCAGCATTACCGTTGCTGGTTTACCCGAGCCTGGCTGCACTCTTGACCTTCGTACTGTGGCTCATCTTTTTCTATTAGCGACTGTTATTGAATTTCTCATACTGCAATTCTCAGCAGCGAGGCGCAAAGACCATGGAACTCGATTCTGCCACGACAACCACAAAGCAACTTAGCCGTTGGGTGACCATCGGCATCCTAATAGGGGCAATCGTCCTGGGCCTCGCCGTGCTCGACCACATTAACCACTCTCCGCGAACCGACGATGCCGAAGTATTCGCCAACTTTATCGGGATCGCTCCGCAAGTCGAGGGTCCCATTGTCCGCCTGAACGTCCGAGACAACCAGTTCGTCAAGAGGGGCGAATTGCTATACGAAATTGATGAGCGGCCGTATCAGTACGCGCTCGAGAGAGCTCTTTCGGAGCAGGGCGGCCTCGAAGGACAGATCGCGGACGAGCAGCGGAGGATCAATGCCCTGGTGAGCGGCGTCTCCGTTGCCAAAGCGAATGTTTCCAGCTCCCAAGCCGACATGGCACGCTGGGCGGCGGCCGTCGAGCAGGCGCGGGCGGACGTGGCTAATGCGGAGCAAGGGGTGAGCCGGGCAAAAGCAGAATGGACATACGCCAGCAACAATCTGCACCGTCTTGAGCCGCTTCTGGCAAAGCAATTCGTCACCGTCGATCAGGTGGACCGTGCAAAGACCTCTGAAATCGCGCAGTCGGAAGGACTAAAGCAAGCGGATTCGCAACTGCGGCTTTCTCAGGCAGGCCTCCAATCCGCCCTGGCGCAATATGACCGCTCCAAGGCGGCACTCGAACAGAGCAAGGCGCAACACGAGCAAGCACATAACTCCGTCACTTCACTGGAGCCTCTTGTCAACCAACGAGGCGCGCGTGAATCAGCCGTGAAGGACGCCCGTTACAACCTGAACAACTGCAAAGTGTACGCGCCGTTTGATGCCCTAGTCACAAATCTGACGATTTCGGAAGGGGCTTACGCCCATGTGGGACAGGACGTCTTCACTTTAATTGACGCGCGTACGTGGTGGGCCATTGGGAACTTTCGTGAAAGCCAGCTGTCGCACATCACGCCGGGGATGCGAGCCGATGTTTACGTCCTGTCGAAGCCCAGTATCCGATTCACGGGCATCGTGGACAGCGTAGGTTTTGGAGTTACTCCTGATCCTGATGTCATCGGAAAGCTGGACAAAGGCCTGCCGGACGTGCAGCGAACGCTCAACTGGGTACACCTGGCATCCAGGTACCCGGTTCGCGTGCGGGTGGAGAATCCCACGCCAGAACTCTTTCGGGTTGGCGAATCTGCGGTTGTGACGATTCGCACGAATTGAGCATGGCCACTTCCGCACAAAGTGTCTCTGGGACGCCCTCCTCCCTGTCGTGGTTAGGAGAGTTTCTTAAACACGAACTGTCACCGTATCAGGGTAGAACAGCGCTGGTCGTACGAATGGTTATTGCTGCGACCCTGGTCATGATGACCTGCATGGTATTCCGTATCCCCTACGCGTTCCAAGGAGCGATTTACGCGCTCATCGTTTCTCGAGAGAGCTCTCAGGCCACGTTCAAGTCGGCGGCGTCGATCCTCTCATTAACCGGAATCGGCGCGGCGTATCTGTTAGCTTCGGCCTGGTTTGTCATCAGCATACCAACCCTCCATCTTCTCTGGGTCATAGCTTCATTTTTTGTGGGATTTTACGCGATCAGCACCTTCAAGAACTTCGGTGCCAGTTCCACGTTCGCGATCATGATTTGCGTCGGAGTGCCTCTTTGGGACCGCCATGTTTCGGCCGAAACGAATGTCGAAGATACGTTGTGGCTCTGTCTGGCATCCGCGATTGGAGTCGTAGTTA
>DATMZI010000179.1:0-53048 GCA_035607085.1 Candidatus Eiseniibacteriota bacterium
GACGATTCCTAGGAAGATCATGTTGTAGAGGCCGGTACGCCAGACCGCAGATTCGGCGCGCTGGGGCTGTTTGGCGCCGAGATTTTGGCCGACCAGCGTGGCGGCGGCGTTGCTCAATCCCCATGAAGGCAGAATGATGAAAATGACGATGCGGATGGCGATGGTGTAGCCGGCAAGAGCGGCCGAGCCGAAGATGCTGACGATCCGCACGAGACCAATCCAGCTGGTGTGGGCGATGGCGAATTGCAGAATTCCGGTGAGCGAAACGCGCAGCAGACGGAACAACACCGAGAAGTTGACGCGGAGCTGGCGGCGCAGGATGCGGATGCGTTCGCTGCCGCGCAACAGGCGGTAGAACTGGTAGGCAACACCAATGCTGCGGCCGGTAAACGTAGCGAGAGCAGCGCCGGTGACGCCCAGCTTGGGGAACGGGCCAAGACCGAAGATCAGACAGGGGTCAAGAATCAGATTGATGATGTTGGAAACCCAGAGGAGGCGCATGGCAATGGCGGCGTCGCCGGCCCCGCGGAAGATGGCGTTGTTGAGGAAAAGCATCATGATGGCACCGCTGCCACCTAGGGCGATGCGAGCGTAGCCGGAGCCTGTGGCCACAACCTGTGGCGACGCGCCCATTAGCTTAAGCAGTTCGGGCGCATAGAAAACGCAGGGTAAGCCGACGAGCAGTGAAATGCTCAAGCCGATGATAATGGCCTGGACACCGGCAACGGCCGCACCCTGCGGATCTTTTTCGCCGATGCGACGGGCGACCATGGCGGTGGTGGAAAGGCTCAAGCCGAGTCCGATGGCGAAGACCAGACTTAGCAGGGATTCCGTAAGGCCAACGGTGGCGACTGCGTCGGCGCCGAGACGGCCGACCCAAAACACATCCACGACGGCGAAGAGCGATTCCAGCACCATTTCCAGAACCATGGGAATGGCGAGCAGGAGGATGGCGCGATTGAGATTGCCAGCAGTGAAGTCCTGATGCGAGCCGCGCAGGGCTTCGCGGACGGAACTCCAGAAGGACGTCGGCGACGAAGCTTGCGTCGCAATAGTGGTGTTCTCCTGCATCTCGATGAACCTACGTATTTCTGCGGGAGCACACCCAAACGGGTGGCGCTCTGCGCGGCTGCGAAGCAGTTTGATTTGAGAAAACGAAAAGGGTTAGGAAAAAAAACGGACGCGAATTAGAGCGAAACAGTAATGCGGGGGCTGAACATGTTCACGTCCTTTGTGGCTAAACGGTGGCGCGGACCGGAATTCCGAGCTCTGGTCCCCTGTTCCAACATCCTACACCATGGTTTGCAGGTATGGCCAGCGAAAAAGACGCATACCGGGTTTGTGTTAGGGATTTGCCCCATTGCGCCGCGCCAGGGGTGTCGCGATAGTGGACCTGTGGTTGTCACCGCCTAGTTGCCCAGCCGAAAAAAAGTCCAGTCCGGGAGAAAAAAGAAAATGTTTGCCGAACCGGGCATCAATATTGCCGGACACGTTGTGACGAGTTTTCAATTGTTGATCACCGGAGGGCTGCTACTGTGCACAGCGGCCCTTTTGATGGGCTACCGGCGCGATTTGAAAGCGACGTTGAGGCAGTCCACGGTTACCGACCGTTTGGCCGACGATCTAGGGCGAATAGCCAGTGCCCTGGAAAGGATCGCCAACCAGCCAGCAGATTTTTCAATTCGCGAGGCCGCGCGGCGCTCGGCGGAGAAGATGGGCACGCCGGCTGACACGGCACCCGAAGCTGTACCGGCGAGCGAAGAAGCACATCGCGTGGCGTATTCGATTTTCGGACGTTAAAAGGGGCAATCCACCGGCGCGAAGCAGTGCGCCCGTCTGGTGATGGCTGTCGGCTGGGTGTGGTAGAATAGTCAGTTTAATACACTCAGCAATTTTCGAGAGAGCATGCCAGAACAGCCTATCCTCCTAGACACACAATTTGATCCGGAAGACGAATACCGGCCGGAACCTGAACCTGAGCCGGTGCCCCCGGCCTGGCTGGACGGCAGCCTGCGCGTCGGCATTCATACCTCCATTTCCGGAAGCTACCTGAACGCGCTCGAAGCGGCGCGCAAACTGGGCTGCAACGCCCTGCAGATCTTTTCCGCGAGCCCGCGGATGTGGGCGGGAGGCCCGGCGCGCATTCCCGATGCGGACGCTGCAGCATTTCGCGCGCGGCGCGAGGAGTTGGGGCTTGGGCCGCTGGTGGTTCACGCAAATTACCTGATTAATTTGGCCGCTATGCAGCCGATGCTGCGCACACGCTCGATCCAGGCATTTCACGATGAACTGGTGCGGGCAATTGCGCTGGGCGCTGATTTTCTGGTGGTGCATCCGGGAGCGCGCGGAGAGGCGAAAATTGAAACGGCCATCGCCACGATCGTTGAAAGTGTCAAACAGGCGGCAAAGCGGCTGCCGCTGGGTAACCTCCGCGTGCTGATTGAAAACACGGCGGGTATGGGCTCGGCAGTGGGTTCGCGGCTGGAAGAAGTCGGAACTATTGTGAGGGGACTGACGTCGCTTGGCGTGGGCGCCTGTTTGGACACCGCCCATCTTTTTGCTGCGGGATATGACATTTCCACCGCAGCCGGGCTGGAAGCAACGATTTCCAAGATTGAAGACACGATCGGACTGGAGAACGTGTTCGTGTTTCACGTGAATGATTCGAAGATTCCCCTGGGCGGTCGCGTCGACCGCCACGCGCAGATTGGCGAAGGCAAGATCAAGTCCGAAGCGTTCGCGCGAATTTTGCGGCATCCGAGACTGGGGAGCGATCCGGCCACCGGGCTTCCGGGACGCGTGTTTCTACTGGAGACACCGATTGAAGATCCGGGCGATGACCGCCGCAACGTGGCCAAGTTGTGGGAACTTTCCGGGGTGGACGGGCCGGCCGCGGAAAAGGGCTATTCCATGCTGACGGCTGCGCTGAAGAAGAAAATTGTTGCGCAAAGAAAGGCACAACGGAAAATTGCAATTGCAGAGGCCAGAAAGGGCGCGAAGGGCATCCGAAAAACGAAAAAGGGATAAGACGAGTGGCGGAGCAGAGTCCAAAAGCAGGATACGAACCGCAAAAGATCGAAGCCAAATGGCAAAAGCGCTGGGAAGAAGCGCGCGTTTTTGAGTGCGAGGCCGACCCCGCCAAAAAGAAATATTACGTCCTGGAAATGCTGCCCTATCCGAGCGGCACACTGCACATGGGGCACATGCGCAATTACGCGATTGGCGACGTAGTCGCTCGCGTAAAGCGCATGCGCGGATTTAACGTGCTGCATCCGATGGGCTGGGATGCGTTTGGCCTGCCGGCCGAAAACGCCGCCATCAAGAACCACACCCACCCGCGGGTGTGGACGAAGAACAACATCGCGGAATTTCAACGCACGCTGCGGCGGTTCGGGTTCAGCTATGATTGGCGGCGCGAAATTTCGACGTGCGAACCGGAATACTACCGTTGGAACCAATGGTTTTTTCTGCGCATGCTGGAAAAAGGCCTGGCGTTTCGTAAAAAGGCTCCCGTGAACTGGTGCCCGAAGTGTTGTACGGTGCTGGCGAACGAACAGGTCATCAAGGGCTATTGTTGGCGTCACGAGGACACGCTTGTAGAGACGCGTGACCTGGAGCAGTGGTTCCTGCGGACGACGGCTTACTCGGAACAATTTCTGGAAGGTTTCAAGTTGCTGGAAGAGGGCTGGCCCGAACGCGTTATCACCATGCAGCGCGAGTGGATCGGCAAATCACACGGCGCAAACGTTAACTTCGCGGTCGCAGACTGTCCGGGCGGCAAGACCATCGAAATCTTTACCACCCGCATTGACACCATCTACGGCGCAAGCGCCATGGTTCTTGCTCCGACCCATCCGATGGTTGAGCCGCTGCTGGAGGGCTCTGCCGAGCAGACCACCGCGAAAACGTTGCTGGCGCAAATGCGGCAGACTTCGGTGAAGACTGCCGACCTCGCAACGATGGAAAAAGTCGGTTTCTTCACCGGGCGCTATGCATTGAACCCGTTCAATGGGGAAAAGCTGCCGATTTGGGTCGGCAACTTCGTTTTGATGGGCTACGGCACGGGTGCCATCATGGCCGTCCCTGGGCATGATCAACGCGATTTCGAGTTTTGCCGCAAATACAACCTGCCGGTCCGGGTAGTAATTCAGCCGCTTTGCGGCGAAACACTCGCTGGCGCGACGATAACCGCTCCCTTTGAGGAACACGAAGGCGGCAAGCTGGTAAATTCAGGACCGTACAATGGCCTGGCGCCTGACGCGGCGATCGAAAAAATGACTGCCGACGCCGAAGCCAAAGGCTTTGGCAAAGGCACGATCGTTTACAAACTGCGCGACTGGCTGATTTCGCGGCAACGATATTGGGGCACGCCAATTCCGGTGGTTTATTGCGACAAAGATGGGATGGTGCCGCTGCCCGACGATCAGTTGCCCGTGGTCCTGCCGGAAAATGTGAGGCTAACTGGTGAAGGCGCTTCACCACTCGCGACTACTCCCGAATTCCTGCTCGTCGCATGCCCCAAATGCGGCGGCCCGGCTCGCCGGGATACCGACACCATGGATACTTTCGTTGACTCGTCGTGGTATTTTTACCGCTACTGCGACCCGCACAACGATAGAGCGCCGTATGATTCGGCGAAAGTCGGTTACTGGTTTCCCATCGACCAGTACATAGGCGGAATTACCCACGCGATCCTGCACCTGCTCTATTCGCGCTTCTGGTGCAAAGTGATGCGCGATCTGGGCATGATTCAACACAGCGAACCGGCCTCGCGCCTATTCACGCAAGGTATGGTGCTCAAGGGCGGCACGGCTATGTCCAAGTCCAAGGGCAATGTCGTTGGCGCGCACGAAATGGCCGACAAATATGGTGCGGATACTGGACGCCTGTACATGCTGTTCGCTGCGCCGCCGGAAAAGGATCTGGAGTGGAGTGAGGAAAGCATTGACGGTGCCTGGCGCTTCCTCAATCGTGTTTACCGCTTGATCGAACGGCATGCCGACGGACTGAAAAACGTCGCGGCCAATTCCTCCGCACCAACCGCCGCTACCGACAAGGAGAGACGGCTGCTCCGCAAAGTGCACCAGACCCTGCAGCGCGTTACCTCCGACTTCGAAACGCGCTGGCACTTCAACTCCGCCATCGCCCTGATCATGGAGTTGACCAACGAAATTTACCTTTGCGAGCCGCTGCCAGAAGGCGTGCGTCCGGAGATCCAGAAAGAAATACTGGAACTCTTGACGCTCATGCTCGCGCCCATGACCCCGCACATCGCTGAAGAGATGTGGGAGATCCTCGGTCACTCCGGCGGCCTCTGGAGCATCGGCTGGCCCGCCGCAAACGCCGAACTTGCCAAAGACGACGACGTCGAGATTCCGGTGCAAATCAACGGCAAGGTGCGCGGCAAGCTCAAAGTTCCAACAGGAATCGCCCAGGATGCCATTGTCAAGCTTGCCCAAGCCGATGCTGCGATTGCCGCACACCTAATCGGAAAAAGCATGGTCAAAGTTATCTACGTCGCGAACAAATTGTTGAATCTCGTCGTCGCCTAGGAGCCCTATGTCCCCCGAGGCCGCCATGAAAAAAGACTACACCAAGCCAAAGTCGGAACTGGGCGGAGTGGTGGTGCTGGACTTTGGCGGTCAATATACGCAGTTGATCGCTCGCCGCATCCGCGAACAGCAGGTTTTCAGTGCCATCTTACCGTGTACGGCGAGCCTCGACGAAATCCGCGCCTACGAACCCGCGGGCGTCATTCTCTCCGGCGGGCCCAGTTCGGTCTATGACGCGGAGGCTCCCAAGTGCGATCCGGCGGTACTCAGCGCCGGAATTCCGGTGCTGGGCATCTGTTATGGCATGCAGTGGATCGCCAAGACGCTTGGAGGAAAGGTCGAACCTGCAGGCCGCCGCGAGTATGGCCGCGCGGAGTTTGCCAGTGAAACCGCGGAAGACGGGGAACTGTTCCGCGGCTTGCCGGGAAAACTAAGAATCTGGAACAGCCACGGCGACCACGTTTTGGCGGTGCCGGAGGGGTTCCGCACGACGGGAAAGACCGAAAACGCTATAGCGGCCATTCAGCATCTAGAAAAGCGCATTCACGCGGTGCAGTTTCATCCCGAGGTGAAGCACACCGAGCAGGGGACAGCCATCCTGCGCAATTTCCTCTTTCAGGTGTGCCATGCCGAACCGAAGTGGAGCGGTTCTGCGTTTGTTGAAGAAACCACCCACGCGATCGCGTGCAAGGTCGGTGGGAAGCAGGTCATCTGTGCGCTCAGCGGCGGCGTGGACTCGACTGTCGCGGCAGTACTGGTCGATCGCGCGATCGGCGACCGGCTGACCAATATATTCGTCAACACCGGGCTACTCCGCAAGGACGAGTTTGCAGACACCTTGAAAATGTACCGGGAGCGACTCGGGTTGCACGTAATCGGTGTCGACGCGACGGACCGCTTCCTCGGTCAACTGGCGGGAGTCACCGACCCCGAGGAAAAGCGTAAGCGGATTGGCCGGGAGTTCATTGCCGTTTTTGCCGAACAGGCCCAACGGTTGCAGCGGGAGTCCGGCCAAGACATCGCTTTTTTGGTACAAGGCACTCTTTATCCGGATGTGATTGAATCCGTGTCGGTTAAAGGCCCCTCGGCCACGATCAAGACCCACCATAACGTTGGGGGGCTGCCCGAAAAAATGCCTTTCGCTTTGATCGAGCCTCTGCGGGATCTATTCAAGGACGAAGTGCGCCGCATTGGCAGGGAACTGGGTTTACCGGATGAGATATTGCTGAAACATCCGTTTCCGGGGCCAGGGCTGGCAGTGAGAGTACTGGGAGAGGTAACCCCCGAGTTGTTAAGAATGTTAAGAGACGCCGACGCGGTTGTACGGGAGGAAATACGAGGGGCCGGTTTATACCAAAGCACCTGGCAGGCGTTTGCTGTGCTGCTGCCGGTCCGCAGCGTCGGAGTGATGGGCGACGGCCGCACTTACGGCTTGACGATCGCCGTGAGGGTTGTGGACAGCGATGACGCGATGACCGCGGATTGGTCGCGCCTGCCTGCCGAAGTGCTCGAACGAATTTCGACCCGGATAGTTAACGAGGTGACCGGCGTCACGCGCGTCGTTTACGACATCACCTCAAAGCCACCGGGCACGATTGAGTGGGAATAAAAAAAAGCCGCGTCCGGAGACACGGCCTCGATGAGAACGATACAAAATGCTTGCAAAACCTGCGAAGTACGAAAACTTATCTGCCGGCCACCTTCTGGGCCATATACAGGACAAGCTTGCGGTCTGCTTCGTCGGTCTTGCTCAACAGACGGCGAAGTTTGTTGAGAAAACGCGCATCTTTGCCGGCACTGCCCCAAGCGATGTCGTCACCCGACTTGCGCTTGGGGAGATTCGGCAATTGAGGCGGTTCTTCACCGTCGTAGAAGAGTTGATAGAGAGGCACTTCAAGAGCGCGAGCAAGTTTCTCCAGCGTTTCAATAGCCGGCACGGTATGGCCATTTTCGACGCGTGAGATGTAGCAGCGGAGTAAACCGGTTCGCTTCTCGATGTCGCCCTGGGAGAGTTTCTTTTCTTCGCGCAGAGCGCGAAGGCGGTCACCGATAATCATGCTGGCATTATTCCATATAGATAAGAGCCAAGCAAGCATAAACTGGAAATGGACGAAGTGAAACATCCGTATCAGCTGTAGCCGCAACCTAGCACCGGCGGCAGGAACCACGAAACCAGGAAACGATGGCGCGCGTCACAAAGATAGCAGAAGCGGACAGCTCCGCTCCCAAGTTGGCGAGTGGCGCTCCCTCGACAGCGGCTGCCGAGGAACGGCGGTTGGTACGCCGGGCGCAGAAAGGCGAGAAGGGCGCTTTTGAAATCCTGGTGCAGCGTCACCAACACCGGGTCTTTGCGGTGGCCCGCGGAATCCTGAAGCGTCAGGAAGACGTGGAGGACATCGCGCAGCAGGTGTTTGTTAAGGCATATTTTTCGCTGAAGCGCTTTGATCAGCGTGCGGCATTCAGCACTTGGCTGTATAAGATTACCGTAAATGAGTGCTGGGACTTGCTGCGCAAGCGCAAAGCGCGGCCACTGGTCTACGAGTCGGATTTTAGCGAAGAGCAATCCCGCCAGTTCAGCGCAAGTGCGCGGGAAGCTGACAGCGGCCCGGACACCAGCGAGCGCATGGCCATGCGTCAGCGCCTTGATAGCATGCTGGCGCAACTGGATGATCGCGATCGGGCTATGCTGATTTTGAAAGAGGTCGAGGGTTTTTCGGTCGAGGAGATAGCAGACTCGTTAGGATTGAATGCAAACACGGTGAAGGTCAGGCTGTTTCGCGCGCGCCGGCGCATCGTTGAATATACGAGGCGGGAAAGGCGCGAAGTTTAAGCCAGCGGTTGTAGCGGTGGGAGGTATATTTCATGTGGCGAATGACGCATAAGGCAAACCCAGAGTGTGAGCGTATTTGCGACGCACTGGAGGCTAGCGCGGCTCCGGAGGCGCGCGGCGAGGTTGTCGCCGCTGGCACGGTTTTGGCACAGCTGCCGGCAAGCATGCGCGAGCACGTCTATTCCTGTGAGGCTTGCCGGACGTTTGCCGAGGAATTGGTGGAGGCGCGATTGATTCTGAGCGCGCAGGCAATCCAAGCGGAGCCGGGGCCGTTCTTCCTGGCTCGTGTGATGGCTTCGATTGCGTCGCGGGAAGCCGAGCTTTTGACGAGCGCGCGAACTTGGGCAGCCGTGCCGCGGCTCGCATCCCGACTCACTGTGGTGGCTTCGTTAGTTTTGCTGATCGCTGCGAGTTGGGTATATCAGATGCCCGCTCCTGCCGGCGTCACGGGTTGGAACTCGCAGCAATGGGCAGGCCTCGTAGATACCAGCGTTCAGGATGATCTGCTGGTCAGCCCGGCGGACAAGTAGACATGACAGAAACCACGGTTCAGCAAAAAGCTACATTGTGGCTGGCGCTGGTGTTTGTGCTAGGCACTGCGCTGGGCGCAGTCTTGGGTTACGCATTCGCGCACCGCAGCTATGCTGCACCGCCCACGCAGTTGACCGTTGAGCAGCGCCGCGCACAGAAACGGGAACAATTGGTCCGAGATGTGGGTTTGACCGCCGAGCAGCAGAATCAGGTCAACGCCTTCCTCGACGAGGCGCAAACCGAGTACAAAGCTATCCACGCGGTCAGCGATCCGCAGGTTGATGCTGTACGGCAAAAGAGCCGCGACAAGATCCGCCAAATCCTCACACCGGACCAGAAGCCCAAGTTTGAAGAATTCATCCGCAAGATGGATGAAGAACGAAAGCGACTGGGCCAGTAACCCTCTCTCGAGAATCGATCGTATTGCGCCTGTTGGGCCTCAGAAGGGAATGTCTTCGTCGGAAATCTCCGGCCCGCTTCCGCCACCGCCAAGATCATCCCCTGCGCCAGACTGATCGTGCTCTTCGCCGCGTGATCCAGCGCCAAATGAGGCACCCGTGCCGGCCGCGCTGTCGCCGCGTCCTCCTAACATGCGGAAATTCGTCGCAACGATCTCAAAGCTGGTCCGCTTCTGGCCTTCCTTGTCTTGCCACTCGCGTGACTGAATTCGTCCCTCGATAAAAAGAAGCGAGCCCTTCTTCAGATATTGCTGAGCGATCTCCGCTTGTTTACCCCACGCCACGATTTTGTGCCATTCGGTGCGTTTCTGGCGTTCGCCGTTTTTGTCCTTATATGTTTCGTCGGTGGCCAGGGAAAAATTTGCCACCGCCTGGCCCCCTCCGGTGTAACGAGTTTCCGGATCGCGGCCGAGACGGCCAACAAGAATCACTTTATTGACGGACATGAGAGCTCTCTCCTAAGTGGGCGAAGATAACACGAAGCGTTACAAAAAGAAAATCGCTGACCCGCCCGGGAGAGATTCGCTGTGACGAGATATTGGGCTACAGAACCCATGCGAACACCGGGCCTTCGGGGCGAACTCTCTGCAGGTCCCAAAAGTAGGGGCACAGGGAGAGTTGCAGGTTGTGTTCTCCCGAACCGCTCGAGCCGCCGCCCTTGACCGGGACTTTGCCAAACGTAGAAAGGTTGTTCGGGTCCAGGCCTATGTTGGTCGTGCCACTGCAGACGCTCGCACCGCACCAGTTCGGTTGATTCCAGACATTGTAGGACTCCGCGCGGAACTGTATCCCACGCTTTCGGTGATCGGGAACGCTTTGAAAAGACCCGTATTCCAGTTTGAGAAGCCGGGCTGATAGATGATGTGCGGACACGCTGGGTGTTAAAGGTGCCGGGAGTCGGAGCGTGAATATCGGCGTTCCGTCGGGGTTGGTCGTAGCGAACCATGGGCCGTTTGGACCGAAAGTTCCGATGATTTGCATCACCGTTCACAACAAAATACTGCCCGTTCACCCCCACAGCCAAGGTTCGCGTCTAAGCCCGCTCCGGCATGGTCATTTGACGCCGCGACGCTGCCAGGCAATCCGGTCTGAAATTGCGTAATGCCGCTCCGTTGCCAGCCGCCCAGGAGCTGGTGCACGAATCCTTTCTGACGGCGGAAGAACGGCAGCTTATAGAGGTAATTGATCACAGCGACGTGGCGCGCATCAAATTCAGAAGGCCCCCCACAACATGGCGACGTTGTAGGTGTCGGATACGACGTCGCGCTGATTCGAACCGTTGTCCACACTCTTCGAGTACGTATAAGCAACATTGAACTGCAGACCGCCGCAAACCGGCGATTCATGACACCTTTAAAGAGTTGTACATGGAGCGAGCGACGTTGTCGGTTTGCCGAATCGAGCCGAAGCCCATGAAGGGCCGGATCGCATCGACCTTGCATGAGGACCACTGGCAGGAGTGGGTCAGGGTAAGTTTTGTGCTGGTCTTCCAACTGGCCTGCGCGAAGCCATATCAGATGTGCATCGACCGCGTAGCCAGCTGCGAGCCCATCTTCTTGCAGTGATTACCGTACAGCCCGATGTGGCGGAGGGACAAAGCGTTGGATTTGGGCCCTGCTACTCGAACTGCTTGCGAAAAATGCCAAATTCCGCGCGCAAATCGGCAACTTCGGCGCGAAGTCGGGCCACGTCCTGCGCCAAGTCCGCCACATCCTTTGAATGGTTCGACCGCGTCGCGGAGTCGGCTGAGCGTTCAGGCTCTTCTGAGTTACTGGCGAGGACCAGCTCGGCTGCTACTGGCGTCGGGTCGCCCATCAGGTGCTTGTAGCGCGCTTCTTTCGTGCCAGGCTGTCGAGGCAGCATGGTTACCAGTGGCGGTTCGCGCTTGCTCAACCGCTGCAGCGCCGAATGCACACTCTCCAGATTCTCGAAGGGATGCATGCGCGACGCTCGGGTACGCAATTCTCCGGGAGTCTGCGGGCCTCGCAACAGCAGCTCGCAAATGATGGCCACTTCCGGACGATAGAAGTTAAAAGCGTCTTGCAGCCGGTGCGCAAACTTTGTCGCGCGGCTTTCCGCAATGGACCGTACCAAAGCTTGGGATTCCAAATGATTCAGCGCCTTGCGAATTTCGCTTTCTTCCAGCTGCATCGCCGGTTCACGGTTCGATTTTTGGTTGCAAGCGTTCGTTAGTGCGTTGAGCGATAGCGGGTAATACTCCGGTGTGGTGATTTCTTTTTCGATCAGCGAGCCCAGGACGCGCGCTTCTACGGGTGTGAGCGCAAGTTGCATCGCTTGATGATAGCTGAAGGGAGTTGCCGCTTCCAAACCACACCTGTACCTCGGGGCAACGTCACCCTTTGTGGGAGTACTTCGTCTTGGCTAGTGGAGATGCGTGGCGCGGCATGGCGTAGTGGAAGGTGCGGTTCGAACGTCTGGCGGCGGAAACATACCCGGCTGCCGAGAGGAAGCTTCAATGGAAAAGCAAATTAAGCGATTGGTTCGTGGATTGGCGATCCTGATCTTGGGGGCTTTCCTTAGTTCGGGGCGGGCCGCGGCTCAAGGACCTGCCGGCAATGGCGCGGCGGAAGCCGTGAGTGGCGGATCCAGTTCGCACTCCTACAATCCGACGAAATGGTTCGGGAAGAAGGATGGCAAGGCCGCGGCCAACGACAATCTTTCGCAGGATGAACTGGACAAAAGGCTGGAAGGGAAACTTCGCGCGGCGCAGGTATTGGCGCCGAACGCCTCGCTGAAGGACGCCTGCCATAACTTTATAGAGCGCGTCGACTGCGTCGCTGCCCTTCACGCCAGCCACAGCCTTGGGATCAGCTTCGAGTGCGTCAAGGCCAGTATGACGGGTGTCCGTACGGACGTGGGCGCCAGCGCCTGCCGCATGCCCGCTGACGACAAACCACTTAGCCTGATGAAAACGATTCGTTTGCTGAAATCTGATGCCGACGCCAAGAATGGAGCAAAGGAAGCGGAAGCTGCCGCGCGTGAAGACATGAAGAACGCAGCCTCCTGAACGCAGTAAGGTAAGAAGCACAAGAACGGTGAATCAGGCGGCAGTTGCGGCGACGCCTAGCTCTTTTAGCTTCGCGCGCGCGCGCCGTTCTTCTTCAGTGCCTGGATAGCGCTTCACCACTTCGCGCAACTCTTTGATGGCCTGGCTCTTCTGGCCCATCTCCAGCAGCGCCATGCCTTTCTTCAAGCGCGCCGGCGCCAACTTGAAGCTCTTCGGATAGTTCGTCAGCACTTTGTCATATTCACTGACCGACTGTGAATACTGCCGCTGGGAATATGCAATCTCACCCAGATAAAACTGCGCGTTCGATGCTAGATCGGTATCCCCGTAATACTTCAGGTAGTCTCCAAATTCAGACCGCGCCAGATCATATTTTCCACTGGTGATGTCCCGCAATCCGTTGGAGTAAAGAGTGTCCGCGCTGGGAGCTGGACCATTCGGGCTCGCAGCTGCTCCACCACCACCGAGCGGCTGCGTAGCCGCCGCTCCCGTCGGACTGGTGCTGGCAGGCGCAGTGCCAGATGGTGCCACGCCGCCGGAAATCTTCGCGTCGAGGCTTTGCACGGTGTTCTGCAAGTCCACCAGCTGCTGGTTCAACCTGCCCAACCGCGATTTGATCTCTTCTAAATTGTCCGAAAGCCCCTGTACCTGCGTGGACATCGTGTCGAGCCGCGCTCCCGAATTTGCCTGCACGTCCTGTACCGACTTCTGCAGCCCGCTCATCGTGCCATTCAGCCGTCCGACCGAATCGTTCGACTGCTCCAGCAGGGTCCGCATCACCGTGTGATCTTGGGTCAGTTGCGTGGAAAGGTCTTTCTGGCCCTGCAGCAAGGTAGTCACGTCGCGTTGCAACTCGATAATTTCGCGAGCCACCGCCCGCGCTGGCCGCGGCCCGATTAGGCTCCCACACACCGCCCCGACCACCAGGGCAATTCCAAACGCCGCAATATTACGAAAACGCATGGATAAAGCTCCTCCTCAGTGGCGCGCCAGACGCACCTACCCCGGCTCGGCGCGTGAAGCTTCTCACTTCACTGTAGCGAGAGCGCCGTACGGTAGCAAGAGGCTGCCTCCGCCTGGCCCGCGTCGCTTTCCTTCTATCATGAACCCAGTGTCTAAAAGAGCGGCGCCGCTCGGTATAAGGAGAAACCCCTAGTGCGGCGCCAGGTTGCGATGCCGTCGAAATCGTCCTGCTTACTTAGCCATGACGAAGTGGCCGCGGCGGTTCCTCTGCCAGCAGTCTTCGTTGCTTTCCGTGCAGAAAGGCTTCTCTTTGCCGTAGCTGACCGTGCTCATGCGGTCCGCTCCAATACCCAAAGAAACCAAATACTGTTTCACGGCGGCAGCGCGGCGATCGCCTAGTGCCAGGTTGTATTCGGTCGAGCCGCGCTCGTCGCAGTGCCCCTCAACCACAACCTTCACTTGCGGGTAATTGCGCAAAAAATCGGCGGTCTTGGCCATGGCGGCGCGGGCATCGCTACGAATGTCCGCCTTATCGAGGTCAAAATAGGCGTCCTGCACTTCCTTCATGAACATCTCTTCGAGCGTAGCATTCGTCGCAGGCGGCGGTGGTGGAGGTGCCGAGCCGACTGTCACACGCACGGTGGAGTCCGCCGTGCCGCCCGGTCCGCTCGCCGTAACCGTGTAGGTCGTCGACTCGGGCGGCGTGACTTTTGTCGAGCCTTCCGGCGCGACGGCGCCCACTTCCGGTGATATTGTCAATTGTGTGGCGTTCGTCGAAGACCAGTTTAGCGTCGTCGCATCACCCTTGTTGATGGTGGTGGGATTGGCTTGCAGAGTGACGGTTGGCCGAGCCGCGGGCGGCGCAGCTGGCGGTGGCTCATGGCTCACCACGGGTTTCTTTCCGCATCCCACGGTGAGGGCGGCGGCGGCAAATGCAGTCAAGAGAAAAGCGCGGTAAAACGGTCGGGCAACCTCAGGCATTCTAGATTTCCTCCTCAGTGTAAATCCCATGAATTCATACGTTTTCGAGCGACAACATGGTACCACCACTCGGAGTCCCATAAAACATCGCACTACGATATATTTCTTGAACAAACCTATAAAAATCGAATCAGCGCGCCGACCAGTTTGGCGATTCATTGTGCCCGCTGTTGGTCAGCTGGTGCGGCTGCGAACCATCCGCCAGCATGGTCCAGATCTGCCGGGTCCCGGAGCGCGTGGACTCAAACACGATGTGCCGTCCGTCCGGCGCCCAGCTGGGCCGCTCGTTCCGTCCCATATCGTGCGTCAGTTCGATAATTTGCCGGGTCGCCGCGTCCATGATGTAGATATCGTAGTTGTTTGAAGGCCGCCGCCAGCTGAACGCCAGCAACTGTCCGTTCGGAGACCACGCCGGGTCGATCAGATATCCCTTGTCCGGCAAATCCAGGTTCTGCGCGTTCGTGCCGTCGGAGTTCATCAAGTACAGCTTCGGCACCCCCGACCGGTCGCTCACGAACGCGATTGTCTGGTTCGTCTTTGGATTCCACGCTGGCGAAGTGCTGGCCCCGTTCGAAAACGTAAGCCGCTTTAACCCGTTGCCGCCCGCGCCGATCGAATACAGCTCCGGGTTGCCGCCCATCGACGACGAGAACACCAGTTGCGATCCGTCCGCCGACCACGCCGGCGCGCTATTGGTCCCGCGATACCGCGGAAAACTCACCACCCGATTCGCGTCCATCGAGTACATGCAGATCTGCGGGCTGGCCGGCGCCCCGCCGCCCGACGCGTAACATGTGAACGCTATGCGCGAGCTATCCGGCGACCAACGCGGCGTCAGCGAGATTGAATGCAGGGAAGTCAAGGCATGCTGGTTTGCCCCGTCATAATCCATCGCCCAGACCTCTTTTGCACCGCCACGCGAACTGACGAACGCAATCTGCGTCGAAGAGAGCCCCGGTAGTCCGCCGGAAAGCCGCATGATGATTTCGTCCGCAAACTGGTGTGCGAACTTGCGTACCTGCGGGTCTGTCGGCGTTCCACGATACACCTTGGCGATGACTGCCTGCGACGACGGATTGGTCACGTCATAAAACCAGGCCTCGATGGCCACTTCACCCGTCGTTTCCGTCAAATTTCCGAAAGCCAGGAAATGCGCGTTCACCGGCGAATCCGTCCAGGAAACATAGCGCAGTTCGTTTGGCGTGCTTGGCTGCGATTGCGGATAAAAACTCGGGCTCACCATGTCCATGATCCCGCTGAACGTCAGGTCGTCGCGCACCACCTGGGTGAACAGAGCGCCGTGCGGTTTGGCGGTATCCGATCGGGGCGCAAAATCCGCCACCGCCACCCGCGGCTTTTCCACGCCAAGGCCGGTGCCAATTCGAAACCAGTCCTGTTGCTGTGCCGTAGCTGGACGTCCGGCAACCATCGCCGCCAATATAAACAGCGTGAACAAAGCTCTACGCAACGCGGACGAAGACACTAGCTCCTCCAATGAACTCGGTCTCTGGCGGCTGGGAAGGGAATTTCGCCATTTATCTTGTCATACTAAGGTCGAAATCGAAAATCACTCTTACGTTTGAACCGGAATAGTCCGGGGGCAGGCCCGGCATCGGATTTGACGACATGATCGCCCGCAGCCCCGAATTGTCCATGGAAAGATTCCCGCTGGTTTGTGAAATGCGGATGTCCTTCACCGTTCCGTCTTTGTAAATCGTAAACTCCACCACCGCATGTGCGGTGTGCGCCGCGCGCACGCCGGGATCGATCGTGTTCTGCAGCCAGTTGGTCTGAATTCGACGCTTCACCGCCTCGATGTACCAGCCATAACGCGAGGCAAAATCACCTCCGCCTTCGGCCTTGATCGCCATTCCCGGCGTGGTAGAGGAGCCCGGCGTGCTGCCGGCCCCCGTCGGCACGTTCATCGCGCCCTGGTTGTGCCCCGGTACCGCATTGTCCGGATTCGGTTGCTTGGGCTGAAACGCCTTATTTTCTTTTTTCGGTGGAGGTGGCTTCTTGCTGGATTTTTCCAGGGTCTTGAATTCGGGAACGTTTTTCAGATCCGGCGGAACAATCTCTTCTTTCTTTGGCTGTGGTGGTTCCGGCTTGATGTCGTTTTTCCACAAACTCTTTGAAGGGTCGACCACATTGCTTTCGTTCAACGACGGTGTCTTCGGCATCGGCAATCCGCTGTTGCCAACGAGTTTCACCTGAACCGCGCTGTCACTTCCGCCGCCCGGTCCCGCCCAGCGATTGCCTTGCCAGTGGAAATAGGCGGAAAGTCCGATCAGCAGAATCAGTCCGCCGTGCAGGACTCCGGAAGCCGTCAAGTACGGCGTCAACCGGATATCTTCCGAATTGGCTACGGCACTGGCCATATTCTACTGCCCGCGGCTCCGCTCGGTCAGCGGCTGCGTCACGATACTGATATTATTAATGCCGGATTGCCGCAAAGTGTCGATCACCGAAGCGAAAACCCCGAACGGTACCTTCTCGTCGCAGCGCAGAAACACCGCATCCTGGGGCTTCTTCAATTGCGCCTGCACTTTAGCGCCTAAGTCGTGGATGTTCACCGCGTCGTTCCCCAAATAAATCAACTGGTTCTTGTCCACGCTGATCACCAGCCGCTGCTCGGTGATCTCCTTGACGGTCTTCGTTTTCGGCACGTCTACTTCGATCCCGGATTGCAGAATCGGCGCCGTGATCATGAAAATGATCAGCAGCACCAACACCACGTCGATGAACGGGACCATGTTGATTTCCGACAACGACGATTGCGTTTTCCCCATCAATTGCGGCATAAATTCGACGCCCTACGCTACAAATGTCTTTTCAATCTGCGCGGTCACTTCCAGTGCAAAGGTATCCATCCGCTGACCCAAGTCGCGGATGTCACCCACGAAATTGTTGTAGAAAATCACTGCGGGGATTGCTGCAAACAGGCCCATAGCTGTGGTCACCAGAGCTTCCGCAATGCCAGGAGCCACGGCGCGCAAACTTGCCGAGCCGGCGTCGCCCAGTCCGGTAAACGCGTCCATAATTCCCCAAACTGTACCGAACAATCCGATAAACGGTGTCACTGACCCGGTCGTAGCCAGCCACGACATGCCCTTTTCCACGCGGCGCACTTCCTCCGCGGAAGCCAATTGCATCGCCACGGTCACGGCACTCAGGCTCTTCAGCTTCGGCGGTTCCGGATTTCCGGGATGCGTTCCTACCTGAAATTGCAGCTCGCGGTAGCCGGCCGCGTATACGTTCGCAAACGGCGAGCCCGCCGTAGCTAGTGCTTGCGGATTGGCGACTCCGCGCGTCGCTCTGAAAATCCGCAAGAACTGATCACTTTGCCGGTGGACGCGGCCGAAGAGGCCAAGCTTCTGGAAGATCATGCCCCAGGAAACGACGGAGAAAAATAACAGGAGGCCCAAAACGCCGCGCGCGACCCAGGTCGTTTGTTCCAGAATCTTTCCAAGATCGACGGCGAAGGCTGCAATCAGAAAAAAGGAAATGTTCGCCCCTCAGTTTGAGTAAATTTGCTGGTCTTTAGCAACGTAACACACGCTCGGAGTCGAATCAACGAATCACGCTTTCCGTGCTGTTTCCGTAACGTCCTTGTAGCGGCGGATTTCTGCCGCCGCTGCCAGCTTTTCGGCCAGCTTTTCGGTTGCCAAATACCAACCGTCCGGCTAGAATCCGCCGCAATCGGGCCCACCGTTTTTTTGCTCCAGGAGGAGTGCATGAAATTGAAAGCCATCTTTGCCACGCTGGTCGTGTGCTTGGCGACTGCCGCAGTTTGCCTCGCGGCAGATCCGTTCGCGGGCACGTGGAAATTGAATGAGGGCAAATCCAAGGTTGCTGCGGGAACAGTCAAAAACACCACCGTCACCTATGAAATGACCGGCGACAGCATCAAGGTTACGCTCGACGGAGTAGCCGCCGATGGCAAGGCCACTCATGACGAGTGGACCGGCAAGTTTGACGGAAAAGATTATCCCGTGACCGGCAATCCCATGACCGATACGCGGGCCTACAAGAAAATCAACGACCACACATTGGAGGCGACGGGGAAAAAGGGCGACAAGGTAGTGCTAACCGCCAAGATCACCGTCTCCGCTGACGGAAAAACGCGTACGGTCGTAGCGACCCAGACTACCGCTGACGGCAAAAAGGTCACCAGTACCGCCGTTTACGACAAGCAGTAACTGTTCTGCAGTTCGAGGATGCCGCCGCACGATTGTCCGGCTTCAACGGACAGACTCTGCGGCGGCGTTTCCCTTTGCGGCTGTGCATGATCATCCATGCAGGGCAGGACTGCTCGTATGATAAAATCGCAACGATGGGCGACGGAATTGACATCCGCCTGGAGGCGCTGGTCTGCCGTCCGGCCGTTTCGAACGGAGTGCGACGGGGTTTGTCCGAGGCTGCCGCCGGCGAGGTCCGCGGCACGTTCTTTCTGGAAACGTTCGGCTGCCAGATGAATGAGCACGACTCCGAAAAAGTGGCTGGAGTCCTGCTGGCCCGTGGCTATCAGCAAGTCGAAACGCCCGAGGCCGCCAGCCTGATCCTCTACAACACCTGCAGCATCCGCGAAAAAGCCGCGCAAAAAGTTTTCTCGCGCCTCGGCGTCTACCGGGACTCTCTTGGCAAAGGGCTCAAGGACCAGAAAATCGGCGTCCTCGGGTGCGTCGCGCAACAGGAAGGCGAAGCCATTTTCTCCCGCGCACCATGGGTGAGCCTGGTTTGCGGATCCGCCAGCTACCGGAACCTCCCGCAAATGCTGGCTCGCCTGGAAGCGGGCGAAGAGCGCATCACCGGCCTCGACAACGACACCGACGAAACGTTCGAGACTGAAGTGACGCGGCGCGATAATCCCTGGCGAGCTTACATCACCATCATCGAAGGCTGCGACAAAGCCTGCGCCTACTGTGTTGTGCCGTTCACGCGTGGTCCAGAACGCAGCCGCGATTCCGCTCGCGTGCTCGCCGAAATGCGATCCCTCGCCGGCATGGGCTACTCCGAAGTGCAGTTTCTCGGGCAGACCGTCAACTCCTACGCCGATCCCTCGCCGCGCAAAATGCGTTTCAGCGAACTACTCATCGAAGCGGCGCAGGTTCCCGGCATCCGCCGCGTGCGTTTCACTACTTCGCATCCTCGCGATTTCACGCCGGACATTGTGGAAGCGATTGACGCGCATCCGGGCATTTGCAATCACGTGCACCTGCCGGTGCAGTCCGGGTCCATGCGCGTGCTGCGGGCGATGCAGCGCACCTATTCGCGTGCCGAATATCTCGAAAAAATAGCGATGATACGGGGCGCAAAACGGGCAATCTCTATCACTTCGGACATCATCGTCGGGTTCCCCGGCGAAACGGAAGCTGACTTTGACGAGACCCTTTCGCTATTGGACCAAGTGAAATATGAAGGTGTTTTCTCCTTCAAGTATTCGCCGCGACCGAATACTCCGGCGACTTCGATGCCGGATGCGATACCGGAAGAAGAGAAGAGCCGCCGCCTGGCAGCGTTGATGGAACGGCAGCGTGCGATCCAAGTGGACGCGCTCGGGAAACTGAAGAACGAAATGTTCGAGGTGCACGTGGACGGCAACTCGAAAAAAGAAAACCGTTGGTACGGCCACAGCTCCTGCAACCGCGTGGTCAATTTCGGCGCGACCCAGGGCAATCTGCTCGGCCAGTACGTTCCCGTCCGCGTCACCGGCTGCACCCCCAACAGCCTGCTTGGCGAACACACACCGGCGTTGTAGGTTCGCCGAGTTGGGCAGGGCCGAGCCAGGCTCGGATAAGTTCTTTGCCGGCGAGGGCGCAGAATGCCCAAAGAAGAAGGCGATTGCTAGTACACAAAAATGCGTGTTGTCCTGGTGCGCCCACGGTGATACAACCTCCACAGGAGGGCACGATGGAACTCGAGATGAAGATTCGTGGCCTGATGATGGACCCGGTGACCAACATGCCCATCGTGGTCCTCAAAGACGTGCAGGGCAACGCCGTTCTGCCCATCTGGGTTGGCGTCTATGAGGCCAACGCCATCGCGCTTGAAATCGAGAAGGTCCAGACTCCTCGCCCTATGACCCACGACCTGCTGAAAAACGTTTTTCTGGGTTTCGACGTTCGGGTAGACAAAATTATCGTTAACGACCTGAAGGACGACACCTTTTACGCCCTGATCTGCGTCGAACGCGAAGGCCAGATGATGACCATTGACTCCCGTCCCAGCGACGCCCTCGCATTGGCCTTGCGCATGGACTGCCCCATCTTCGTCGACGAACAAGTATTAAAGAATTCTAAAGTTTCCAGCGCGCTCACCGAACGTACCACTAACGAACAGCTCCGCAACTGGCTCGAAGGCCTCAACGACGAAGACATGGGCCGCTACAAGATGTAGGTTGTGGCCGACTGCCTGGCACGGAGCCCTTCCACCGGCCGCCTCGCAGGCCGGGAGCAAGAGCAGTCTCGATCCCTTGCCTCTCGTTAGCGTGCCGCGCACGCGTCTTGGGCGGGGTGCTGCGAGATTCTTTCACTGCCACGCTTGGTCCGATCGCCGGTGTCGTAACGTGCATTCGCGGATGGCAGAAGTTGGCACTCGACGTGCCCGGCGGAGCGGGTGCAGAGACTATACTTCCACCGGGCTTAGATGAAACAGATCTTTGTGTATGCCGATTCGTTAACCTGGGGAATCATCCCGAACACCCGCGAGCGGCTGACTTTTGACCGGCGCTGGCCGGGGGTGCTCGAGATCGGGCTAAATGCCGCGGGACTCAGGGTAAGAGTCATCGAAGATTGTTTAAATGGCCGGCGCACCGTGTGGGAAGATCCGTTCAAACCGGGGCGCAACGGGATGGAAGGTTTGGCGCAACGGATCGAGATTCATTCGCCTTTGTCGCTGGTCATCCTGATGCTGGGAACGAATGATTTTCAGTTCTGCCATCCCTATAACGATGCCTGGGCCGCGGCGCAAGGAATGGCGAGCTTAGTGAATGAGATTCGCAGGGCGCCAATTGAGCCGGGGATGCCGGTGCCGCCTGTTTTGGTCGTAGCTCCGCCGCTGATCCGCACGCCAAAGGGAAGCATTGCACGCAAATTCAAGGGCGCCGATTCTAGGTGCGCTGGACTCGCGGACGCTTACCGGCAGATGGCAGCGGATCTGGGATGTCCGTTCTTCGATGCGGAAAGCGTCACCAGCAGCAGCGTAGAAGATGGCGTGCATCTGGACGTGGATCAGCATGTCAAGCTGGGTAAAGCTTTAGCCGACCCTGTGCGCACGATTCTTTCTCGGCAGATCTGAATACCTACAGCTAAGAGATTTTGCGAAAGGTCCAGAACAAGATGCCCGAAAGCACCATGGCGACGGGCAATGTGAGGACCCAGGCCATCAGCAAGTTGCGGACGGTGGACCACTGAAGGCCGGAGCGGTTTGCGGCCATGGTGCCGGCGACGCCTGAAGAGAGTACGTGAGTCGTACTGACCGGGAGTCCGAATGCGTCGGCGGCGCCGATGGTCGCCATTGCGGTGAGTTCCGCGGCGGCTCCTTGCGCGTAAGTGAGATGGTTCTTGCCGATTTTTTCGCCGACCGTGACAACAATGCGCTTCCAGCCGACCATAGTGCCCAAACCGAGAGCGAGCGCAACCCGCGACTTTCACCCACAGAGGAATGAAACGGGTGGCGCGGTCGATGTGGCTTTTGTAGTTTTTCAGGACAGCAACATCGGCGGCAGCCAGCTGTGCCTTGCCGCTTGTTTGCATGATGCGCAAAGCTTCGCAGGCGAGATACATGTCATTACGGAAGTTGCGACTTGATCGTTGGGGACTTTGGCAAGGTCCTTGAAGAGGGCCATTTCGGTGCCCACGTCATTGACCAGCGTGCGCATGGCGAGCATGGTGTTGGGTTTGAACTCTCTGGTACGGATGAACTCAGTGACGTCATCGCGGGGGTCTCCAATTACGGCACTGGCTTCGACGTATTTATCGAGGGAACGAGCCGCTTGCTGGGAGACCGCAATGAAGTCCTCGGTCTGACGCGGCGTGACGGCATGGTTCAGGGCGTAGGTGGTGGGAACGGTACCGATCAGGATGACATGATCAGACCCATGCCTTTCTGTCCGTCGTTGGAACCGTGAAAAAAGCTGACACCGGTGCAGGTGAGCCAGAGGAGGCCGCGAATCCAGAAGGGAGGAGGTTCAGTACCTTCGGGAGCCTGATAGAGTTTCTTTTCGTGGATCACAGACTTCATGAGCAGCAGAAGGAGAGATGCGCAAATGAAGCCGACGACCGGAGAGATGAGCAGAGATTTACCGATGTTGGTCGCCTGCGCCCGGTCGACGCCGCTGGTGCCGGTGCGGGCGGCCATAAGCTGATTCGCGATGCCGACACCGATGATCGAGCCAATCAGAGTGTGTGAGCTGGAGGCGGGCAGGCCGAAATACCAGGTGCCGAGATTCCAGAGTATAGCGGCCACGAGGAGAGCGAAGACCATGGCGAAACCGGCGCTGCTGCCGACTTGAAGGATCAGTTCGACGGGCAGCAGCGAGACGATGCCGAAGGCGACGGCGCCCGTTGAGGTGACTACGCCGAGGAAATTGCAGAAGCCGCTCCAGGTCACCGCGATGTGGGGATCGAGAGAGTGAGTGTAAATAACAGTGGCCACGGCGTTGGCAGTGTCGTGGAAGCCGTTCACGAATTCAAAGCCGAGTGCGACGAGCAGGGCGACGCCGAGCAGAATATAAGGCGAGGCCGACCCGGTGCGCATCTCGGACAAGTCGCGGGTCAGGTTCCAGCCTATGTATCCGACGGCTCACCGACGGCGACGATGGCGAAAATCACCGTGCCGATCAAACCAGGACCTTTGGCGAATTTTTCGTGGACGGCAGAAGGGCCCGGAACGGCAGGTGTGGCGGCGGATGTTACGACGGTGGCCATAAGGGCTCCTTACGAAGTGACCTGAGGTTTCGGGAAGTTATACGGGAGCCTGGTTACGACGAAGTGAATGTCGTGTGGCGGTTTGTTCACGATGAGCCGTTTCCCGGGCTGTTTTCTTGACAGGGGAGCGCGGCACAGCGCACCGTTAGACGCAGCCCGGCGCGCAGGCCGGCCCGGATGCGGCGGACTTCTTGGAAGCGAGGCTCTTCGATGGCAGAAACGCGATACGACGCGATCGTGATTGGCGCAGGACAGGCAGGAGTGCCGCTATCGCAGGCACTTGCGGGGGCGGGGATACGAACCGCGCTCGTCGAGCGGGAACACGTGGGCGGGACGTGCATCAACGAAGGGTGCACGCCGACGAAGACCATGGTGGCGAGTGGGCGAGTGGCGTATCTGGCGAGGCGCGGAGCGGATTATGGCGTTCGGACGGGTCCGCTAACCATTGAACTGGCTAAAGTGCGCGAGCGAAAGCGCGCGATTGTGGATAGTTTTCGAAATGGGAGCCAGGGTCGAATCGAGAAGACGAAGAATCTGGAGCTTATCTTTGGAGCGGCTCAGTTCACGGGCGCGCAGACGCTAAGGGTGCGGAAAGCCGACGGAGGCGAAGCCACGTTGGGCGCGGACAAGATTTTTATCAATGCGGGGTGCCGGCCCGCAGTGCCGAAGCTGGAAGGTCTGAGCGGCGTATCGTTTCTGAATAGCACGCGCATCATGGAATTGGATCAAGTGCCGGAACACTTGATTGTGTTAGGTGGCGGGTACATCGGGCTGGAATTTGGGCAGATGTTCCGGAGGTTTGGGGCGCGAGTGACGATTGTTCAGGCTGGCGCGCAGCTGTTGGGGCAGGAAGATGCAGACGTCGCCGAAGAAGTACTCAAGATTTTGCAAGAAGATGGAATTGAAGTATTGCTGAATTCGAGAGCCAAGAGCGTAGGTGGAAGCGGTGGGCAATTGAAGCTGACGGCCGAGAGTGCCGGCAAGTCGCGCGAGATAGGAGGCAGCCAATTGCTGGTGGCGGCGGGGCGCGTGCCGAATACCGATAGCCTGCAGCTGGATGCGGCCGGAATTGCGGTCGATGCGCGCGGGTTCATTCGAACTAACGACAAGCTAGAAACGAACGTTGCAGGTGTGTACGGATTGGGAGACATCAAGGGCGGGCCCGCGTTTACACATATTTCTTACGATGATTTTCGGATCATTCGAACGAACGTGATCGAAAGGGGCAGCGCGACGATCGCGGACCGGCTGGTTCCTTACACCGTGTTCATTGACCCGCAACTGGGGCGAGTTGGAATGAGCGAGACGGAGGCGCGCAAAACGGGGCGCGAGATTCGCGTGGCGAAGATGCCAATGAACTATGTGGCGCGGGCGTTGGAAATGGATGAATCGCGCGGCTTTATGAAAGCGATTGTGGATAGGAAGAGCGGACAGATCCTGGGAGCGGCCGTGCTGGGAATTGAAGGCGGGGAGATCATGTCGCAGCTGCAAATTGCGATGATGGGGAAGCTGCCGTACACCGCGCTGAAAGATGGCGTGTTTGCACATCCTACGTTGGCTGAGTCGTTGAACAACCTGTTCGCACACTTTGCGAGCTAGCGGGTGCTAGAAGACGCGACCTAATTGGAAATACAGTTTGCGATGGCCGCTGTCGCCGTAGCTGCCGCCGATGACCAGCGGACCTAAGGCAGTTTCGGCGAGTACACCGGCGGTGACATCGTTGGGAAAGCCGGTTTGCAGGGGAAATCCATACATTTTCGCGAACTCATAACTGCCGATGGCGTAGATTTTTTTGCCGAGAAAAGGCGGAAGCGTGAAGAGGTCGTGCAGATAGCCAATGCGGAAAAGATAGTACTGATTGCCGAAGAGTTCGTTGGTGCCGTAGGCACTAAGGCGAAGCGGACCACCGAGGAAAAATTGCGGAACCGGGCCGGTGTCACGCGTTCCGAAGGTGGTGCCGCCTTCGGCCGCGAAAAATAGTGAAGCAGGGCGAGTGATCGGTTTGAAGTATTGCAACTGGGCTTGCATGGCGGGAAAGCCTTCGGGCGCGCCGGGGCTGTTGTCAAACCATCGGAAAGTCGTTTCAACCGTGTAGCCGCGGCGTGGAACAATTGGATCATCGCCGTGGTCTATCAGGAAATGGAGCTTGGCGTTGCCGGTGCGGCCGGAAACCGAAGGAAAAACAGCGAGGCCCAAACGGACGCGTGCGTCGAGGTCGCCAACCTCGTAGCCAAAGCGAATTTCGGAAAAGCGGTCGAAGCCATAGCCGAGGTCGGCACCTATATGAGCCGTGCCCAGGCGATAGATCACAATCGGGTCGGAACGCTGGAAAATTTTGAATTGCGTGCTGCTGAGCGAAGCGTGCGGCGCGACGAACCACTTACTGGTGGCAGTGAGAGGCTTGTAAACTTCGCTGGAGACTCCATAAGTGTTGCCGAAGAGAATGTCGGTGCGCCATTCGGAGCGATACCCGGCGACGTCCATGAGCGTTAAACGACCGGCGAGGGTAAAGGTAACATCGAGCGGTTCGGAGCCATCGACCTCCGAGGCGAACTGCAGAGTGGGGGGAGCGTAGGCTTTTTCGCTGACGGCGACGAGCAAGCCGGTCCGGCCGCTTTCCTGAATCTGCGCGTAACCGACAGAATCGAACTTACCGATGCCGGTCAGGCGCGTGAGCAGCCTTTCGAGAGCGGCAGTGTCCAGAGGTTTGCCGACGAGGGGCTGCAAAAAATCTTCGAGGTGTTTCGCCGCGTCCGTGCTGGTGCCTGTTACGCGAACGAATTGGGGAGTGAGGATGGTGGCGCGTCTCCGGGCGTTGCGCGCGGAAATGTAGGCTTGCCAGTCGGAATCGTTGAGAGCGAACGGTTGAAGGACGGAGTGCTTCTCCTCGGTGGCGGCCAGTCCTTTTTCGATGATGGCTTTGGACTTTTCGTAGTTCAGCGAAGTGAACTCGTGCAAGTCCACTTTGACCACCAGGTCAGCGGCGGCCAAGCCGTGCAGTTCATTTTCGCGAACAATAACGTCGATGGAGCGGCCCAGAACGCTGAAGAAAGACTGGATTTCGTCGGCTTTTACAGGAGCAAGTTCGAGGTGCACTGCAATAACGATGTCCGCGCCCATTTTTCGGACCACGTCCGTCGGCAGGTTGCCGACTAGGCCTCCGTCGACGAGTACTTGATCGCCATTGCGCACGGGCTTGAAGACCCCGGGAATAGACATGCTGGCGCGCATGGCGAGCGGCAAGTTGCCGTCACTGAAAACGACTTCCTGGCCGGAGACCAGGTCGGTGGCCACGCACCGGTACGGAATTGGCAAGTCGTCGAAGGATTTCAGTTCGGAGTAAGGAAGAGTTTCTCGGTCGATGAGCAGGTTGATTTTGTGACCGGCGTTCAGTCCGGCCGGAAGCGAGAGTCCTTTCTTGAGGCCGAACTGAATAAACGTCGGATAATCGCGGGAGTCTTCTTTGCGGCGGTAGGAAAGGTCTTCAAAAGGGGTTTGGCCGCCGATGATGATGTCCCAACTCTGGGCGGCTACGACTTGTTCAAGTTCGCGGGGACTTTTGCCGGTGGCGTAAAGGCCGCCGACTAGGCCACCCATGCTAGTGCCGGCGATGTAATCCACCGGAATGTGATGGTCTTCGAACCATTGCAGGACACCAATGTGGGCGAGTCCTAGAGCGCCACCGCCTTCGAGAGCGACGCCGATTTTGGGGCGGGGGCGCGGGGTTGACTCGGCGTTTGTGGCGGACCCGCCGGATGGCTTCTCCTGGGCCTTTACTGCACGGTTCTCGATGAAGAGATGCCAACATAACAACAGACAAATGAATCGAAAGAAACGAATCATCGTGGCCCCCTCGGGCTTTGGGACACGGCGGGCCGAACCATTCTACTGGCAATGAGTCGAGCAATAAATCGGCCTTAGTGAATGAATGAAACAGTTACACTAGATTCTGCGGGCTTGCGATGGAGCAGAGCAATTTCGCAGCGAAAAATTGGGGCATAACATGACAGGGAAGAACTCAGAGCTGGATGCGCTGCACCACGCCGCACTGAGGGTCAAAGATGTGAAAGCGGCAGTAGATTGGTACACGCAGCGTTTTAAGTGCGAAGTGGAATACCAGGATGCGACTTGGGCCATGCTCGCGTTTGCGAATGTGCGGCTAGCATTCGTCCTGCAAGAGCAACACCCGCCGCACATCGCGGTGGAGGGCGATCCGACCGTGTATGGGACGCCAACGCGGCATCGCGACGGGACGTCGTCCCTGTATTTGAAGGATCCCGACGGAAATAACGTGGAGATCCTGGGCGTGCCTGCGCCGGGGGCAGCGAAGTCCTAGTGTGATTGTGAATTACCTCGCGATTGCCCAGCCGTTTAGGGAAGGTTCACGCCTTCCTTGATGGTTTTGTTTTCCTTGGCGATCAACAGCAATTGCGGATAGAACTGCACAAAAGAATGCTCGACCGCGGCATTCTGTTCGTGACACTTCCAGCAATTATTTTTGGTGGGAGACATGGGTTCGCTCGATGGCTGGTTATTGTCGAAGGCAAAGTAAGCCCACTTGTCGGGAAAGCGCGCCGCATCTTTCACTTCCACATCCAGTCCCATGAACTCGGTTTGGAAATGACCATGCTGATTGATGAACCCTTTGATTGGGAGCCATACATTTCCAGCACAAACATGGTTTTGTCAGGCCAGCGGCCGTGCTGCAGAAAATAATCGTAGTCGGCCGGCGGAACGAAGACGTTGGTAAACATCAAGTGATCGGGATCGTTCGACGCCTTTTGCGAATAACTCATGCCATAGCCGGAAGATAGAAAAACCCATTTACGATAGTTCGTCGGTCGAGCGAATTTACCGTCAGCGCTGAATTGCGGGCCGTCTACCGGTTGCGGCGAGTTCGCCGCCAGGCTGGTACGCTTTTCAAGGGCGAAAACCGCGAGTGCCACAAACAACGCTGTCAAGGAGAATGTCCGGCGCATGGATCTGACTCCTCTACCACCTGATTGCCCATGAGTTTGCCTAACTTGCCTGGAGACGTATAGAACAAAACAAACATCCGGCTGCGGCTCGATTCGAGGCTCTATTCGAGCACGCGGGAGTGGAAAAACTTGCGGAACTGGCCCGGTGTTTGGCCGGTGCACGACTTGAAGACGCGACCCATGTGGCTCTGGTCGGCAAATCCGGCGTCAGTGGCGAGGGTGGCAAGATCGGCCCAACCGGACTCAAGCTCGCGGCAGACAAACTGCACGCGCAGCCGATTCATGTAGTCCGCCATAGTACAGCCGTAGCGCTTCTGGAAAACCCGGGAAAGGTGAACAGGATGGATCTGCACGTGATTCGCAATACCTTCTAGTGTCAGGGAATCGCAAAATGAGCCATGCAGCATCTCCATCGTGAGTTTCAGCCACGCCGGATCGCGCGATTCGTCGCGCAACACCGCGCCGCTAACGCGTTCTAGCATGTCCGCACAAAGTTCCTGAGCCTGCAGAAGCGAGACCGTTCCGCCGGCGAAAGAACGAAATAGGCGCAGGCCTAGCCAGGTAATTTCAGAAGCGCAAAGGTCCGGCGTGAATTCGGGTGACGTCAGGAACGGCCGCGCTTGTTGCAGAAATGAATCGCGCAGCTCGATGCAGAACATGCGCGAGCCGCAGTTGCCGACCTCGTCGGAGTGAGTGAGCGACGGGGGGTGAAAGCCTATGGAAAAAGGGCGGTACTCCGCATCCCTGCGAGCGCAGCGCTCAGAATAGCTTCCGGAGAGCAGCAGGCCGAAATAGGCGGACTCATGCGTGTGGCGAGGAAGCTTCCGCCCAATGCGGTGGCTCACTTCCGTTAATACGATGCCGTCTAACTCGACTCGCGCTTGCGGCTGGCCGTAGAACTGACCGGTTTGTAGTGAATCGCCCATCGAATCTGCCGGTTACTCAATATAGACGCGAACCTCACGAAGACGTTTCTGGACTTTCGACTTCAGCTGCCTCGCAGAAGACCGGGTTGGCCTCTTCTTCAGGTCGCTCGAGACGGTTTGCCAGCCCCACGCCGACCAATACGAAAGCTCCGCCCAGGATCTGTGCGCTGGTTAGCGGTTCACCCAGCAGCAGCGCGGCCAGGATCGCCGTCAATGGCCCCTGCGACAACAAGCTCACTGAGGTGACGGTGGCGGGCAAAAGGCCGAGGGCGTAGGTCAAAGCAAGGTAGCCACCCAATTGCGAGACGAGTCCTAGCCCAATCAAGGCAAACCATGAGCGGTGATCGGGAACCGCCAGCGGCACGCGAAGTATCACGGCGAAGAGAAACATGAAGATGGTACTGAACAGTGTCGCCAGCCGCAAAAATTCGAGAGTGTCGGTGTGAGCGCGAACCTGTTCTGTTGCAATCAGGTAAACCGCGAAGCACGCCGCAGCAGTGAGTGCCATCACGTCGCCGAGGCCAAAACGGGCATGCCGGATAAGGTCGCTGCGGATGATAACGAGCGCGCCTGCAACAGCCAGTGCCAGTCCAATCCAAAACGACCAGCTGGGGCGTTTCTTGAGAAGCAGCCAGCTCAGTAGCCCAACCACAATCGGCGTGTTGTTGCCAAGAAGGGTGGCATTGGCGGCATTGGTTTGCAGGATGGAGGTGTTATAGAACGCTAGGTCCAGCGCGAAGAAAAGTCCTCCGATCGCGATGATGGCGTAGCTGCGGGCGCCGAGCCTGCTACGCTTTCCAGGAAGCAGCCAGGTCGGCAGCAGTACAATCGCAGGAATCAGCAGCCGGTAAAATGCCGAGGCCGGACCGGGAATAGAGGTCCAGCGCACAAATATTGCGGACCACGCGATGCACACGATACCCGTGGTGAGCGCGAGGTAAGCCTTAGTGCGACCGGGGTGCGGGACCATAATCCAACTGAGTATCGCACAGAGCTTCGCGGGATCATTTCGACGGCGGGCGCGATGAACGAGCAAACGACAACGAATGGGCGGCTAGTTCGAATCGACCGGCTCGCGTTATGTCTACAAGAGGTCAGAATCTTCCTGGTGCTTGCGGAAATACGCCGCCGTGTAGGGGCAGCGCGGTTCGACCTTCAGATTTTGCGTGCGCGCGAAATCCAACGCAGTTCTTGTCATGCGGGCGGCCAAACCGCAGCGCTGAATGGGTTCGGGAACCTCCGTGCGGAAGATAATCATCTTCCCGTTCGCGATGCGGTACTGCAACAGGCAGAGCCTGTCGCCAACCTGCAATTCAAACTGCTGAGCCGATGAATTGTGCTCGACCTGCGCAGATTCAAAGGAATCGGATCCGCTCATGGTAGATAAATCCTGCGGAAGTGATGCAAAAGCTAGTCCTTGGTTTCCGAGGGTAAAGTTTGCGCAAAGAGGCGCGCCAATTCGGCGTGCTCCATAACCACCGATGGATCCCGTTGAATCGCATCAAAATACTGCTTTTGAAAAGTGTCGCCCGCCTCGGTGGGTGTAAACATCTTTCGGGCAAGGTCGAACGCCGTATCCGCGTCCGACCCGGTGACAGGTGCTTTTCCCGTTAGTGTCTCGTCGAGCCGCACTACAAATTCGGAAATATTGTGTAGCCAGCTGAACTGTGCATCGTCCACCACCAGTCGAAAGAGTTCTCCAACGTTTACCACGCCGTGCTCGCGCTCATAGTCGCGCCGTTCCATATCCAGCAGAGCCTTATGCAGGCGCAGCAGTGCGCCGCGCAGTGCGACCAGCCTTTCGCGAGCGCTGTCGTCATCGCCTTCGCGATGCAAGGTGTTGGGGGAGCCGGAGGCCATCTATTTATGGTAACGCTGTTCGCCGACTGGCAAGGCGACCGGCAGCCGATTGCCCGCGGGTGGCAGAGGGCAGGTGGCATAAGGCGTATAAGCGCAAGGCGGATTTTCCAGATGATTAAAGTCCAGTACGAGCTCGCCTGCACGGTTCACACCGTGATCCGGCAATGGCGAATACAGGAAGCGGCATGCTGGGTACGTGGCATCCGCGCTGGTCGAATCCTTCAAGATAAAGAACAGTCTGGCGCTTTGCGGGTCCTCGAGGACTGGTTCGAGCCGGTAAGTCTTCCCTTGCAACGTAAACTCCGCATATCCGGGCACCGGTTGGTCATAACTCGTTCCCACCAGCGTGATTAGCGAAACGCTTTTGGCAGGAGTGTAGGGAACCCATTTTGCGGTTATGTTGTAAGCTGCGGCGGGCGCATACCATTTCAGCGCGTGGAATTCGGCGAGCGAAGGTGACTTTGCGTCTTTCAAGCGTACCGCGAAGCGATCAGCGCGCCGAATTACATAAAAGTTGAGTGTGCTGTAAGTGATGCGCGAATTGAACTTGTCGTGATCCGGGTCGGCGCGCAGTGTTTGCTCTTTGGCCGGCGAACCGTCCACCTGTAGTCCGGACGGGAACCCGCTCTGGGGAGCCAGGAGTTGCACCGACCCATTTTCCAGTTTCAAAATGGCCAGATGAGCGGGGGCAGTAGCCGGCAGTCGAATTTTGTTGTCCGCAGCGGACCCGACTGTTGTTTCGCCTGATTGTAGCCACTCCAGGCCAATCAGCGAAAGCCAGCCATCCGGTTTCTGCAAATCCGTTGCGTGCTGCGTTCGCCAGGCGAGCTCCTCCTTCACCCACTCCTGGTTCTGCGATCGCGCCGGGGCGGCCAGCACGGCAAGTAGAAAAATTCCAGGCGAAAATGCTGCGAAAAAGAGCCGCGAGGTGCGAAAGCGCATAAAAAAGTATAACGTGAAGTACTGGAATTTACGAAAACGCGGGAGAAGGCATGAAAATAGTTTTGATTGGAGCGGGTGGCACGTTGGGACGAGCGATTTTAGCCGAGTTGTCAGCTCGTCACACGGTAATCAGCGTCGGCCGGAACAGCGGCCAGTTCCATCACGATATTCGCGATTTACAGAGCGTGCGCGCTCTTTTCCAGGAGACGGGTAAGGTGGACGCCATTGTAAACGCCGCGGGTAGCGTACATTTTGGCGCGTGGAACGAGTTGACGCCCGAGAAGTTCGACATCGGCCTGCGAGACAAGTTGATGGGTCAGGTGAATCTGGTTCTGGCGGGACAAAACACGCTTATGGACGGCGGATCGTTTACGTTGACCAGCGGTATTCTCAGCGATGATCCGATTCAGTTCGGAGCCTGCGCCTCGCTGGTGAACGGCGCGCTTGAGAGCTTCGTGCGCGCCGCAGCCATTGAACTGCCACGCGGGCTGCGTATCAACGTCGTCAGCCCCACAGTGTTGCGGGAGTCCATGCACGACTACGGGCCGTTTTTTCCCGGCTACCAGCCGGTAGCCGCAGCCGAGGTAGCGATTGCCTACACCAAGAGCGTCGAGGGTCGGCAGACCGGCCAGATATACAAAGTCTGGTGAAATGTAAATGTGGGCTGGCGCTACTTCTTTGCCTCGCTCGACGAGACATTCAAGTTGTTCGTGACCGAAAAAACATTCGGCACGCCGCTGGTCCGCAAGTTCGCAAGATTTTTATCAGATTCTGAATCCACTACCCCCTCGAGCGTAACATGGCCATTTTTTACGATGAGATGGATGGACGGCAGCGCGGACATCCCATATCGCGATAACGCAGTGTCTCCGTAGACCGCTCGATAAACGGCCCGGCGCAGTTGATCGTCCATCGGAGAAACGGGCAGGACTTCAATCTGGTTGTTGACCGAGGCGACGCTCTCGATACCCTTTACCGCGCTTTCCGCGTCGCTCTTCAAGGTAGGACGCACCACTTGTCCGAGCAGCGTCACATTGTCGCCATCAACTTTGAACATCAAATTGTCGAAAACAGAGTAGTAGGGAAGTAACAGGAGCTGATGCCGGACTTCCTTGGTCAGGTTTTCCTGCATCTTTTTTTCGTTGTGCTGCCGGTTTTCGTTCTGAAAATTCGTGGCAAACACAGAGAGACTTGCCAGCAGGGTCAGTACCACACCGAATGCAAAAGATGGCACAAGTTTGGCTCGCATGGATGCGTCCTTTCCGCGACTGGATGATCGAAAGTATAGCCCTGGGATAATTGCATTGAATGCGAATTTTTGTTGTGTAGCGATAAGGCGTTTCTGGTAAGCAGGCGGAGCGACTGGAGAACGTGTGAATCTGCAACAGGTGTTTCTGCTGATGAGGGATGGTAGGATAGCTTTCGGCATTCGGCCCGCCGCCAGGTCTATCCTGATTTCTGTTCTCCTTGGAGCCACACGATTGTTAGCGATAGCTCACCGAGGCGCTTCCGGCTACGCGCCTGAAAATACCTTCGCGGCCTATCGCAAAGCCGTGGCTATGGGATCCGGCTTTATTGAGACGGATCTGCAACTCTCACGCGATGCCCGCTTTGTGGCCATTCACGATGCGACCGTCAACCGGACTACTAACGGCCAGGGCGCCGTCCACGACCTGACACTCGCAGAGCTCCGCAAACTGGATGCAGGCTCCTGGTTCGGCAGCGAGTACGCCGGGGAACGCATCCCGACGGTCGAAGAAATTCTGGAGTTTGCCAAAAAGCATGACGTGGTGTTCTACCTGGAGCTGAAACCTTTTGGTTCTTGGGGCGGAGAACACGCCTTAATCAGCGCTTTGCGCGAAGCCGGAGAAATCGCGCGCACGGTCATCATTTCGTTTGACCCGGGAATTCTGGCCAGCGTTCGCAAAATTGAGCCTACTTTGATGACCGGACTGCTCGTGGAAGGACAAATCGCTGAACCGCTCGAGAAGGCCATCGAGATAGGCGCCCGCCAGGTCGCCGTGCGCGGCGACCTGGTTACGCCGCGCCTGCTTCGCGATGCCCGCCAGCGCGATCTGCAGGTGGTTTGCTGGACCGTCAACCATCCCGCGCACATGCGGCTTCTGGTCGAGGCTGGCGTGGACGGGATCATCTCAGACTACCCCGATCGTCTGCTCGAACTGGCCCGGCGAAAGGAGGGGGCGTCAGGTTCCTGACGAACTTAGGGCCAGGCACAGATCAGCCAGTTCTCCTACGGATAATTCTTCCGCCCGCGCCGATGCTCGAAACTTTCGCTGCATGAGCGATTCTTTGATGAGTTCCGGCGCAAAGCTGTCGCGCAGATTGTTCACCAGCGTTTTTCGCTTATGAGCGAAGGATAGCTTCACAAAATCGAGGAAGTTCTCGCTGTCGGCCAGCTGCAACTTTTCGTTCTCCCCAGGTAACTTCATGGAAACCAAAGCCGAGCCGACTTCCGGCGGCGGTTGAAAGGCACCGGGAGGGAGCTGCAACTCAATCGAAGGCCGCGAATAATATTGCGTCAGAACCGATAAATACCCGTAATCGCGCGTGCCCGGTCGCGCGACCAAACGAAGCGCCACTTCCAGTTGTATGACGATATGAATTTCTTGAATCACCGCGGCAAGCTGAAAAAAGCGGTGCAGAATCGGCGATGTGATGTAGTACGGCAGGTTTCCGTACAGCTTGATCTTTCTTCCCGCGGCAATCTCGGCCAGGTCCGTTTTCAGCACGTCGCCGGCTAGCACGGTTAAATTGGGAAACCTGCCTGCCAGTTCTCGCAGTTTCGAAATCAGTGGCGGATCCAACTCCACCGCATACACCGGAGCCCCTGTCGCGGCCAGATACTCGGTCATCTCCCCGTGGCCCGCGCCGATTTCGATCCAGCAATACGGCTCCCCCTCGTGCCGCTCTCTTGCGTGGCGCGATACCCGGATAGTGCGCGCAATTTGCTCGCGCCAGCCCGCGTCGCGCAAAAAGTGCTGCCCTAATCTTTGTCTGGCCATGGAAACCAAAATTGTATCAAAGCAGGGCCCCTCGCTTGACGCGTCGCAGCCGCTTCGGTAGCGTACAGAGGCGGAGTTGCCTGCGCCGATCCTGCATGAGAATTCTCTTCGTAGCCTCTGAAGGTTTGCCCTTCTCCAAAACCGGCGGGCTCGCCGATGTGATTGAAGCCCTCCCCAAATCGCTCGCCGCGCTGGGACACGAAGTTGCGGTCGTCCTTCCCCGCTATCGCGGCACCAACGCCGACACACCAATCATTCCCAGCTTGACCATTCCTCTCGGCGGGCGCCTCCGCTTTCCTGCAATCGTTGACGGCACGCAGCTCAATGATGTGTGTTACTTCTTCGTAGATGACCCCGCTTACTTTGACCGCGACTCTCTCTACGGGACAGCGGCAGGCGATTATCCCGACAATGCCGAGCGCTACAGCGAATTTTGCCGCGCTGCCATCGAGTTGTCGAAGCACGCTTGGCCGACCGACGTCTTCCACTGCCACGATTGGCAGACGGGCCTCCTGCCCGTCCTGCTTCGCACTGCCTACGGCGACGACGCTGTGGTCAAGGATTTACCAGTCGTCTTTACCGTCCACAACATGGGGTATCAGGGACAATTCCGCCGCGACGTGCTCGCTCGCGCTGGAATTCCCGAGGTGCTTTTTAACCCCGCCGCGCTGGAGTTTTTCGGCAACGTAAATCTTCTGAAGGGCGGCCTTATTTATTCCGATTACCTCACCACAGTCAGCCGCCGGTATGCACAGGAGATTCAGACTTCCGAATTCGGCTACGGACTCGATGGGGTTGTACGCAGGCGCTCTGATCGGATCGTTGGCATTCTCAACGGAGTGGACTACTCTGCGTGGAACCCCGCCAAAGATCCGCTCATCGCGGCGAAGTATTCAGCGAAGGATCTCGCCGGCAAGCAATTGTGTAAGCGGGAGCTATTGCAGCTTTACGGTTTAGCAGCCGACAATCTTCATCGTCCGCTCATGGGCATGGTCTCCCGTTTGGCCGATCAAAAGGGCTTTGATCTCATCGCCGACCGCGCCCACGAAATGCTCCGCGAAGACGTAATGCTCGCAGTTCTTGGCACCGGCGAACGCCGTTACGAAGATCTTTTCCGCGCCCTGGCCAGCGCTTATCCCGGCCGGGTTGGCTACAAGTTCGCTTACGACAACGTCATGGCGCACAAGGTCGAAGCCGGCTCCGACATCTTCCTCATGCCATCGCGTTATGAACCGAGCGGCCTCAATCAGATGTACAGCCTGAAGTACGGCACGGTCCCGGTGGTGCGCGCCACCGGCGGACTCGACGACTCCATTGAAAACTTCGACCTCGAACACGGCACCGGCACCGGCTTCAAGTTCAGCGAATACTCCGGCGCCGCATTCCTCTATGCTGTCAAGCAGGCTTTGCACCACTATGCCGACGAACGCATCTGGAGGCGCATTCAACTCAACGGAATGGCCAAGGATTTTTCCTGGAAAGCTCCCGCTGCGGAATATGCCAAACTATACGGAGCGGCGCGTGCCGCCCGGGGGCTGGGCCAACCGGCAGGAAACCAAATACCTGTTACAACATCTAATTAACGGACAAGGAGACCAGCGGGACGCCAACAGAAACGGTATCCTGCTGAAAGCAAAGAACATGGCAGACAACAACATCCAGTCGGTGAATGACGGAAACTTCGAAGCCGAAGTTCTTACCGCCAGCGGCGCGCAGCCGGTGGTCGTCGATTTTTGGGCGGAATGGTGCCGCCCGTGTCACATGCTGGCCCCCACGGTCGCGGAAATTGCCCACGACTACGCGGGCAAGATTAAAGTCACCAAGCTCAACGTGGACGAGGCGATGAACTCCGCCGGACGCTACAACATCCGCGGCATTCCGACCATCCTCGTTTTCAAGGCCGGCCAGGTTGTCGAGCAGATCGTGGGCGCGGTCCCCAAGGACCAGATTACCAAGGCCATTGATCGCCACGTCGGCTAGCACCCACTAAGACTTGCGAAAGCTTGCCGCTATCGGGCGGTCTGCGAACGTTGCGCATTCTGGCGCGTGAATTTCCGCGCTTTTGCGAATCAACTCTTTTGCCCCGCGACCTCCCTTCCTTGACCCGCTGCTTGCCTCTTGCTACTTTGCCCAGACGCGAATGGCCGGCTCCTTTCCCAAACAGCGCCTCATCGAGCTCGACGGTTTGCGGGGATTTGCTCTCGTCATGATCCTCGCTTTCCACGCTGTTTCTCAGGAAGGCGAGTATCCGGCCGGCACGTTCCTCGCCTACTTACAACGCTCCGTCGCCATGGGCTGGACCGCCTTGGACCTCTTTTTCATCCTGTCAGGCTTCCTGATCGGCGGGATCCTCATGGACGCGCGGGATTCTCCCAGCTACTTCAAAACCTTCTACGCTCGCCGCTTTTTTCGCATCGTGCCGGTGTATTTCGCCTGGGTGCTGCTTTACGTCTTGCTGGTGACCTTTGCAGCCGACGAGGTCGTGAAATTTTCCAATACCGGGCTGCGGCCTCCGCTCAATTTTTCCGTCTGGTCCCATTTCTTGTTTCTGCAAAATTCGTTCAATCTCCGGCTCTACGGATTATCCGGTGCCTGGTTCGGCCATCTCTGGTCGCTGGCGGTCGAAGAACAGTTTTATCTGGTTGCTCCGTTGGTGGTTCGCTTGATTCCCCCGCGTCATCTGAAGTGGATTCTGGGCACCATCGTGTTACTCGCAATTCTGGCCCGCATCTACTTTCGCTTTATCCTGCACGTGCCGGTTACTTCTATCACGACCCGCACCGTCTGCCGCATGGATGCGCTCGCTGTAGGTGTGCTGGCCGCCATCCTGGTCCGTTCTGAAACCGGCAGACGCTGGCTCGATCGGCATTTGCGTGAGTTGCGCTTTCTCCTCGTGGCTCTCGCGGTCGGCGTTGTAATGTTCTTCTTGTTTTCTTACGGCTCCATCAATCGCGGCATGCAGTCCATCGGCTTCACCTGGATGGCTGCTTTCTACGCCGTTGTACTCCTCTTAGCCGTGCAAAATAGAGTTGGCTGGCTCGCCCGATTTCTGCGGAACCCGCTGTTGCTGGAGCTCGGCTCGGTCTCCTATTGTGTCTACCTCATCCATCTGGTCGTAAACGTGAGCCTGCACGCGCTGCTGCTTCGCCAACCACCGCGCATTTCAACGCTTAGCGGTATTCTGATTACGCTGCTGGCCTTGTTGATTGCCTACGCTATCGCCAAGTTGTCGTGGATTTATTTCGAAGGCCCGCTGCACCGCCGCGGCCAGGCCTTCAAATACTGAGATTCCGCCAAGAGGTAATTGTCATGACCGCAAAACCAAAAACCGCGACGCGCTGCCACTGGGCTGCCAATGAGTGGAACATTCCCTACCACGACGAAGAGTGGGGCGTGCCCGTTCACGACGATCGTGCGCTGTTCGAATTCCTCATTTTAGAAGGCGCCCAAGCCGGCCTCAGTTGGGACACCATTCTCCGCAAACGCGCCCGTTACCGCGAAGTCTTCGCAAATTTCGATCCGCAACGCGTCGCCCGCTATGATGCCCAAAAGGTTCGCGAACTCTTGAAAGACTCCGGCATTGTCCGCAACCGCCTGAAAATTTCGGCTACGGTAAGCAATGCTCGTGCTTTCCTGAAGGTTCAGGAGGAATTCGGCAGTTTCGATGCTTATATTTGGCAATTCGTCGGCGGAAAACCCAGGAAAAACAACCGGACCAAATACAGGAAAGTCCCCGCAAAAACGGCCGAGTCAGACGCCATGAGCAAAGATCTGAAAAAACGCGGCTTCCGCTTCGTCGGCTCGACAATCTGCTACGCGTTCATGCAAGCCGTTGGCATGGTGAATGACCATGCCACGGTCTGCTTCCGCTACAATGCGGTCAGCTAGAAAAGCCGCTCAATTCGAATTCGGTTTTGCTTCGGGCTTTGCTTCCGGTTTGGATGCTTCGGGCTTCGCGTCAGGCTTGGCTGCGTCAGGCTTTGCTTCCGCCTTAGGCTCAATGGTTACCAGCTCAACTTCAAAGATCAGCGCTGTGTTCGGCCCGATCTCTTGTCCGGCGCCGCGCGGTCCGTAGGCCAGGTCTGACGGCACATACAGTTGCCACTTCGAACCCACCGGCATCAGCTGCAGCGCCTCTGTCCAACCTTTGATGACGTCGCTCACGCCAAACGTGACCGGCTTTCCGCCGTGTTTTTCCGAACTGTCGAATTCCTTTCCGTTCAAGAACGTTCCCTTGTAGTTGCACGCCACTTTGTCCGTTGCCGCTGGCTTCGGTCCACTCCCCGCCGTCAACACCTTGTATTGCAGCCCGCTGGGCAGCGTCTGCACACCTTCTTTGCTCTTGTTCGCCGTCAGAAAGTCGTCTCCTTCCTTCTTGTTTGCCGCGGCCATCGTTTCGTATTCAGCACGCGCTTTTTCGCGCAGTTCCGTTTCCAACGCCGTCAGCGCAGTCTTCACTTCCTCATCGGTCATCAGATGTTTCCCGCCCGTCAACGAATCGCGAATTCCCCTGGCCAGAATGGCTGAATCCATGTCCACGCCCCCGTTCTTCAGTTCGTTGGCCACCTTCGCGCCGATGTTCAATCCAATCGCGTAGCTCCGCTTGTCTTTTGTCGTCTTCAGCTGAGGAGCGGTCGTTCCCGCGGTCGCCGCCGGTTTCTTGGCCCCCGCGGACGCCTGTCCGCTCTTCGCTGCTCCCGGACTTTGTGCTCCGCTCGAGCTTTTTGGCGCGGTTGTCGCTGCCGGTTTGCTCGCATCGGCTGGTGGCTGCTGCGCCTGCCCTGCTCCGGCGCACAGGATTCCGGCCGTCAGAATTCCCATCATCGGATAAAAGAGTTTTGTCATAGGCTTCATTCTCCCATCGGACCCCTCGTTTCCACAAATCGGCTGCCCGTCGGTTGACGGTGGCCTCACTTGCGTCGGAGCATTGTCCAGCGTTACCATTTTGTTTCTTCTTTTTTCCCCGAAACTTCGTTCCCCCTAAGTCTCGCTGGGAACAGTGTGTGGCGTAAAGCTTGGTAGCACAGACTTCGGTCTGTGCCACGCAGTGTCACGGACAGAAAGGTCGCGGATGAAATCAGTCGTAGTCGTTGGCGCGCAGTGGGGTGACGAAGGCAAAGGCAAGGTCGTCGACTACCTCGCCGGCTCGTTCGACTACATCGTTCGCGTTGCCGGTGGCCACAATGCCGGGCACACCGTCATCATCGGCAAAGCCAAGCACGTCCTCCAACTCATCCCCTGCGGCATTCTACGTCCCAGGAAGCATGCGGTTATCGGTATGGGTGTGGTCGTTGATCCCGTCGCCCTGGTCAAAGAAATCGAAATGCTCGCCAAGTCCGGCGTCGACGTCACCGATCGTCTGCACATTAGCAATCGTGCGCACCTGATCTTTCCATATCACCGCGAACTCGACAAAGCCGCCGAGTCTGCTCGCGGCGCAAACAAGATTGGCACCACTTCACGGGGCATCGGTCCCGCCTACGAAGACAAAATGTCCCGCCGCGGACTGCGGATGTGCGATCTCCTCGAACCGGCGCTGTTCCGCGAAAAAGCCGCCCGCGTCGTCGCCGAAAAGAATCGTGTTGCCGCCGGAGCCTACGGCGCGAACATTGACTTTTCTCACGAAGTGGACGAGACCCTAAAACTCGGCGAGAAAATCCGTGGCTACATCTGTGATTCCGCGGAACTAGTCAACCGCGCTCTCGCGGAAGGGAAGTCCGTGCTGTTCGAAGGCGCGCAAGGCACCATGCTCGACATTGACCACGGCACGTATCCCTACGTCACCAGCTCCAGCGCCACGTCCGGCGGAGCCACCACCGGCGCCGGCGTTCCTCCCACAAAAATCAAGCACGTCCTCGGCATCTCCAAGGCCTACACCACGCGCGTCGGTAGTGGCCCGTTTCCAACGGAAATGCCGGACCTGGAAGCGCAGGAAGTTCGCGAACGCGGCAAGGAATTCGGCGCCGTTACCGGACGCCCGCGCCGCTGCGGTTGGCTCGATCTCGCCGTTCTGCGCTACGCCAAAATGATCAATGGCATCGACTCGCTCGTCGTCACCAAACTCGACGTCTTCGACACCCAGCGCGAAATCCAGATTTGCACCGGCTACAAGTACAAAGGCAAGCCCATCCACGAAATGCCCGCCCTCGCCGAAGAGTACGAACACGTTGTCCCCGAATACAAAACTCTCCCGGGCTGGTCCGAGGATACTTACGGCGTCAAAGACGCCGCCAAGCTCCCCAAAGCCGCTCTAGACTACCTGCGCTTCATCAGCGACTTCCTGCAAATCGAAATCGGCATGATCTCGACCGGCCCCGAACGCGACGCCACCATCATCCCCGAAGCCACCCTCCTCTCCCGCTGGCTCTAGCAGCACGTGGCGAGAGAAATGTCTTCTGCGGCGCGCGACATGACCGACATAAATCCAGGTCGCAGTGTCGAAGTGGGGTTGCAAGGAAATGTTACAGAAGACAACATCGACCTGGCACCTCTACAGGTGACGAACCGTCGTTTTAGCAACGCCAAGCTGTGCATGCTGTTTCAGTTGGTTGGAGTGGTGGTGACGATGAGCAAACTCGTGAAGACAGATGGCATATCCTCAAACGGATGGAAAGCGTGCAGCGGAAACTCGCCTGCAGCTGGCAATAAGCAATTTTCGGCTAATCTCTAACCGTGCTCTCCTACCAACAAGCCCGCGCGATTGTAGTCTCCCGCCTCGGCGCACTCACACGCGAACCGCAACCCGAATCCATCGCGCTCCTCCACGCCCCCGGCCGCATCCTCGCGCAAGAAATCCTCTCCGACCGCGACTACCCGCCCTTTGACCGTTCGATCCGCGACGGCTACGCCGTTCGCGCAGCGGATACGCACCCGGGCGCAACGCTCCGCTGCCTTGGTGAACTAAAGGCCGGCGACAGCCCATCCACCGCCGTCCAGCCTGGCAGCTGCATCCAGATCATGACCGGCGCTGCCCTCCCTCCCGGTGCCGACGCTGTCATCATGATCGAGCACACGAAACACGATGCCGACACCATCACGCTCGATCGGGCCATCAAATCCGGTCAGCACGTCGTCGCACGCGCCAGCGAACAATCAGCAGGCACATCCGTACTCAAAAAAGGCACCCGCCTCGGCTTCGCACAAATCGCCGCCGCCGCCCAGGTCGGCGCGTCGCAAGTTACCGTTTATCGCAAGGCCAGCGTCGCCATCCTCTCGACCGGCGACGAAGTCGTTGACTTCACTACGACGCCCGGCCCTTTCCAGATCCGCAACTCCAACTCGGTATCCCTCGCTGCCCAAATCGCCGAGCTTCGCGCGGAACCCTTCTTTCTCGGCATCGCGAAAGACACCGCCGAAGATCTACGCGCCAGAATCACCGCGGGAATCCAGGCCGACGCGCTTATTCTCTCCGGCGGCGTCTCCGCCGGAAAATACGACCTGGTCGAACCCGTCCTCAAAGAATTCGGCGCCGACACCGTTTTCGACGCTGTCGCCATCCGTCCTGGAAAACCCATCGTTTTCGCCCTCTGCCAAGGCAAGCCCGTCTTCGGCCTTCCCGGCAATCCCGTCTCTACCATGGTCACTTTCGACCTTTTCGTCCGCCCAGCCATCGAAATCCTGTCTGGGACCGATCCCAGCTCCTTCCCTCTTCTGGAGGCCACCCTCACCCAGCGCCTCCAGGAAAGATCCGGCCTAACCCACTTCCTCCCCGCCCTTTTGGAGTGGGGGAGCTCTGCCCCCGCGTCCGCGGACTCAACTCGCCCCCGCCTGGAGCAGGGCAAGCCCGGCTTCGACCAGCAAAATGCCCAACTCGAGCCGCATGCTCCTTCCTTTCCGGCGCCCCGCGTCACGCCTCTTTCTTGGCAAGGCTCGGGTGACATCATCGCCATGTCCCGCGCAAATTGCCTTTTGGTAGTTCCGCCCGACCGCGAGACCATAGAATCGGGCGAACGCGTCCAGGTTCTCCCTCGGGGTCTATAATGGAGCGCTCTTCATGTAGTGGCGGGCTTTAGCCCCGCGCTTCCATCTCCATGCCCAAACTCTCCCACTACGACCAGCGCGGCAAAGCCCGTATGGTGGACGTGACCTCCAAATCCATCACCCACCGCACCGCCCAGGCTCATGCCTTCGTCCACATGCCGCCGCGCGTCCTCGCCGCCATCCGCAAACTCAAAAACCCCAAAGGCGACCCCCTCGAAACGGCCCGCCTCGCTGGCATTACCGCCGCCAAGCGCACCTCCGAGTGGATACCTCTTTGTCACCCACTGCCCATCACTCACATTGATGTGCTCCTCACCGTGTGCAAAAATGGCGTGGAGATTCGCACTCACGTTTCCGCCTCCGCCCAGACCGGCGTCGAAATGGAGGCGCTCGTGGCTGCCGCCGCTGCCGCGCTCACGGTCTACGACATGTGCAAAGCCCTCGACAAAGGCATCGAGATTCGTGAGCTGTTTTTAATCGAAAAAACCGGCGGAAAGAGCGGTGACTATCACCGCGCGCTTCGTAAATACCGGAACATGGGAACCGCTCGCAACCAAAGACGTAGATGACGGCAGCTTCCTCCAAATCGGTTCGCCTGCTGGTCGCCGAGGACAATCCCCTCGTCCGCGACCTGATCGAAAAGGGCATGGACGCTCATTGCGAGGTCATTTTCGCCAATGATGGCGCCGACGCACTTATGAAAGTTATCGACGATCCCCCTGATGCCATTCTCTGCGACTACAAGATGCCCGGTCTCGATGGCCGCCAGCTTTTTGAAAAACTTCGCGGCCGCGAAAAAACCCGCCACATCCCATTCCTGTTTATGGCCAGTCGCGCCGACATCGAAGAAAAGCTGCGCCCGCTCACTGACGGCGTGGAGGATTTCATCGCCAAACCTTTCGTGTTGAAAGACCTCGTCCGCGCAGCAAAAAAAGTGGTGGATCGCATCCACTTGGAAAAATTGCAGAAGAGCGCCTCACGTCCCGGCGTGATTCAAGGCCGCCTCGAGGAAATGAGCATGACCGATCTCCTGCAATCCCTCGAAATGGGGCAAAAGTCTTGCCGACTCCGCGTTCGGCACAATGGTGAACAAGGAGAGCTGTTCTTCGCGAGCGGCCAGTGCAGGGATGCGCAAATCGGCGGCGTCCAGGGCGATGACGCCGTCTACAAAGTCATTCTCTGGACCGAAGGGGACTTCGAAATTGATTTCAACGCAGCCAACGCTTCCACCCGCACCACCACTACCCGCGGCACCACCGGCTTGCTCATGGAAGCCATGCGCCTGATGGATGAGTCCAGCCGCGACGCCGTCGAAACCTCCTGAAATTCCTTTCGTTTTGCTGGTTCCGTAAGCGCGGCTTTAAGCCGCACATTTTCTTTCCATTCCGCCGCTACCCCCGGCATGGGTGCCGGCCTTCGGCCCGGCCCTTCTCCCGGGCGGAACATCCGCTCCTGCGGCAAGCCTTTTCCGCTAAACTACTCGCCAATGCGCAGCACGATTCGGTTCAGGTTAATCAAACTTGCCTTTTGGGTTTCAGTTGTTCTCGCTGGCCTGACGGAGGGTTCGCTGGCGCAGAGTGTATCCCCGCTAAAACTGAAACTGAGCCGCTTGATCTCTCCCACCGCGGCCGAAATGATCATCAACGAAAAACAGGTTCTCTTGAAAAAAGGCGAGCGCTCAGGCGCATGGACACTGGTCGAAATTGTTCCCGCTCTGCCATCTGGCCGGGAATCCGTGATACTCGAAGACTACACCCAGCGCGATGGTCACCTGCTCTTTGTAAGCTCCAACGGCGTTCAAATCGACTTGCCGAAATCCTCCGAACCAACAAGTGCCGATCCAGCAGAGCTCTATCTGGGACATACGCCGAAGGAGATTTTGGAGAGTCCGCGGGACCTTTTGGCGGAACAAATTCTTGCAAAAGACGATGATCCGTCTTATGAGGAAGTCGCCAGCGTATTCGAACCGATTCGCAAGATACAGACCTACAGCTTTGTCGGAACGCCCGAAACCTTCGACAAAGTCGGCTTCGCCTATGGGGGGCGCTCACCAAATTTCGATCCCGCACCATACGATTCCCCTATTGCCGAAATTCGCGAGCAGGGGCGCGTGCTGGACGGCTTGCTAGGCCAATATCTGCCGGTGCTGCGCTTTGTGTATCCCGAGGAGAACGAATCTTGGACGGAGATGATCGCGTTCGCCCCCTGGCGGATTTCGAACGGCAACAATCGGGTTCAGCCGGTCTGGTATCGCATAAGCCGAATCGAAAATGGCAATTTGAAATGGGCGAAATACGTCGATTCGTATCATCCGTTTCCGCCAAGAACTGGCTACGATCCGAAGCTGTTCTATTCAGACCTTGCTGCCCTGACCATTCGGTGGAACGAATTTCTCGCGCCGGGTATGAAAATTGATCTACCCGACAAACGCCTCGCAAATATGGCCCGCTTCTCGCTGCTCCGCGCCAGGATGACCCGCGTCGGAGATTTTCCCAAATATGGTGCCGTGGACAAAGACTACGCTGGCAGCGAACACGACGGATTCCCGGACACCTTTACCGTAGACACCGCCGCGGCCCTGGAATGGGGGCTGCTCGATCTTGCCGGGCGCTATATTGAAAACTATTTCGGACAATTTGTCCGCGATGACGGCTCGCTGCTCTATCGCGGCCCGGAAGTCGGCCAATACGGCCGCATGCTGACGGTCGCTGCCGAGTACGTCAACTACGGCGGCAATCCTGAACTGCTGCTCCGTTACCGCAAACGGATTGACGGCATCACAAGTCTCCTGTTTGGCCTCCGCAATAGGGCCAAAACTCTTCCCGCCAATGATCCGGCCTACGGCATGCTCGCCGGATGGAGCGAGGCCGATGCTTCTATCGATCCCGATCCACAGCGCTACATGCAGCCGTATTTCTCCAACAGCACCGAAGCCGCTCGTGGTTTCCGCGATCTGGGGCGCGTATGGGAGAAAATAGGCCGGCAAAAGAAAGATGCCGCCCTCACAGCCTGGGGCCGGCGGCTCCAGCGCGAAGCCCAAGAACTTCGCGATGATCTCAACGCGGCAATTTCACGTTCCAGCCTCATCATCAGCGGGGAAAAGATTTTGTCGGCGATTGCCGGTGTGAAAGAGCCCTTTCACATTGCCGTTCCTCGCGACAGTGGCGACCCGCAATTTCGCTCTTATCGCGCTTACGCGGAAATGCTTTATTCCGGTTCTCTGAGCAAAGAGCAGGTTCGAATGATTGCGGACTATCGCGCCACTCACCATGACACAATTCTGGGCGTACCCACTGCCTACGGATACAAGACTGCCGACTTAGGCGGCTTTCTCGCCTATGGTCACGGCTTCGCGCTCATCCAGCACGACTTCGCTCGCCAAGCTTTGTTGCTCCTCTATAGCGTCATGGCCCATCAATATACGCGGGGCACCTGGCTCGCCCCTGAAACCCGCAATCTCCTCATGGCAGGGAATGCGGCGCCCTATTGCGTACCCGCGCAGCTCGTGGTCCCTCTGATGGCCCGCTGGATGCTGGTATTTGAAGACCCTGAGTCGGAAGCGTTGTGGCTCGGAAAAACCATGCCGCGCGAATGGCTCGCCGACGGAAAGCGGATTTCAGTATCCTCAGCGCCGACGCGCTGGGGCCCCGTCGCCTTTTCCATCGCTTCCCACGTGACCGCGGGCAGCGTCGCAGCCCAGGTCGACCTGCCTCCCCGGAATCCGGATGTGATTCGTCTGCGGTTGCGCGCGCCGGGCGGCGCAAGAATTCAGCGCGTTCAGGTGAACGGCAGAGAATGGAATCAGTTCGACGCCGGCGAAGAAACGGTTACAATCCCCACGGACGCCGGCCGGCACCTGCAATTGGAGATCTGCTATCGTTGAAGCGAAGCGCTAGTTGTCACGACAATGAAAATCGCTGTGATCACCATTTCCGACACCGTAGCGCGAGGCGAACGCCAGGACGCCTCCGGGCCCGCCGTCGTCGCCCGCTGCGGAGAACTTGGCTGGACAGTCGCGTCAACGCATCTCGTCGCCGACGATACACTTGAAATTCAAACCATTCTGCGCCGCCTTACCGACGAAGAAAAAATGGACCTCATCCTCACCACCGGCGGCACCGGCCTCGGCCCACGCGATGTCACTCCCGAAGCCACGCAAGCCGTCGCCGACAAAATGATTCCCGGTTTCGCCGAACAGATGCGCCGCAAAGGACTCGAAAAGACACCGCGCGCCATTCTCTCCCGCAGCTCCGCCGCCATCCGTGGTACCACACTGATTCTCAATTTTCCCGGCAGTCCCAAAGGCGCCATAGAATCCCTAGACGCCATCGCCCCGCTCATTGTCCACTCCATTCAGATCATCCACGGCGCCCGCCACGATTAGTCTGTGTTGGCGCTCATTTTCTTGTCCCGGTTTGCGGGACCAGCGGCAAGACGATGCGCGAGGCATACTTTGCATCGCTGTAAATGCGGATGTGCCCGAGGCCTATCGCGGACGAAGTGATTTCCGATTTGCCGGTTTGCAGGTTGCGCGAGAAGTGCGGGAAAAACGCACCGGAAATCTGCACGCGGATCCTATGGCCGGCCTTGAACACATTCGATGTCAGCAGGCGATCCAGGTCGAGGCGGACAATTTGTCCCGGTCTCAGCAGGTCAGGTAAGAGTGAACCGTTTCGATAGCTCGCGCGCAGCACATCGAGCCCGGGACTCATCAGATTGTAGGCATGGCCATCAGGCCACACATCGAGAACACGAACCCATAGATCAAAATCAGCTACGTCGGCCGATGCGTAAATCGTCGCGTGAATCGGGCCCGTGGCTTCGAGATCTGAGTCGAGCGGAAATGAGTCAAAAACCAACACGTCTTTGCGGCCTGCCAGCGTGCGGTAATCTCTCGCGCCAAATTGGGTGTATGAATCAGTGACTGGATGCACAGGATCGGAAATGAACACAGAAGAAGGAGCCTCAGGCAACCGCGTACTTTCCTCCAGAGCGAAGGAATTTGGACCAATGTACCGACCGGAAAAATAAAAGGTTTTGGGTTTGCTTCGGGCTAGGGGCCACGCCTCCTCGTCGCGCCAAATGTTGTCACCCATTACGAAGATACGGACAGGTCTTTCCTTCTCAACGCCGTTGTTTACGCCTTTCACATAGTGGTCCATCCAACGTAAGATGATTTCGTCGTAGTCCACCGCGGCGGATTTGCCGAAGTCCAGTTCGCCAGCTTTGCTTCGTTCCAGTTCGCCATGCGTCCACGGGCCTATGATCGTCGCAGTTCTGGGATTCGTTTCACCTTTTCGCGCCGCGAGCAGTCCGTTGAAATTTGTCGTAGCGCCGTCCGGTCCATATGCTTCGTCGTACCATCCAGAAATATTCAGTACTGCGGCATGGACACGATCGTATTTGCCGCGCAGTTCGGCCCAGTCCCACCAGGGATCGGCGGGCGGATGCGCGAGCCACTGGTAGTAAAACGGCGTTACTTCTTTCAAATCGGGCAGTTCCGCCAACGGTAGAAACTTCTGCATCCGCTCATGTTCTTGTTTCCAGGCAGCGGAGACTTCCGCGCTGCTTTGCGGTCCTGGCAGATTCTTGCGTTTGCGGATGTCGGGAGCGATGTTGAACCAGATCCAGTCGAGCCACGAACCGTCAAACACTCCGCCGGAGTAAAAGAAATTGCGCGGGGTAGAAAACGTCATGGCCGGAACCATAGCGTAGAGGTGCGGCGGATTTTCTACCGCGGCCAGCCATTGCACCGCGCCCGGATAGGAAAGTCCGAATGTGCCGACGCTGCCGTCGGACCACGGTTGCGCCGCCGCCCATTCGATCGTGTCGTAGCCATCGCGACCTTCGTTTTGATACGGGGTGAATTCGCCGTCGGAGGCATGGCGGCCGCGGACATCTTGCACCACAACCGCGTAGCCGCGCGCGACCGCTTTGTGGAAGGTGGTCCACGTGGACGGCGCCTGGTTTTTGCCATAAGGCGTGCGGTAGACGAGGACAGGAAACTTTCCTTCGGCGGAGGGAAGCATCACGTCGGCGCGAAGCGTTACGCCATCACGCATTTTGACCGGTACATTGTTCCGGACGACTTCGTTTTGTGCGACTTCTTTCTGGTTGACTTGGGCGCTGGCAATCGCGGCGGGATGTGCTTGCGCGAGCCATGCGGCGAACAGCACAGTCACGCCGAGAAAAAATGTCGACACGGTTCGCACCATCGGGCTAAACCGAATTCCAGAGATAGACGGCTTGATTTGTTTCAGCCGCTTTGCGCACCGAGACGATGAGTCCTTCGAGGATTGGGAGGGCATCCGCGGGCTTGCAGCGCATTTCCGCGGTCGCCGCCCATTTTTCCGCAGTCGCAGAAACCTGCTCCGGCGTCAGTTTCGCGAGTTCGCTCAGCATGGCGGCAGGCAGCCGACAAATCAGTCGCTCGCCGCCGTCGGTGTGGAAGACGTTTATGAATTGGCGCAGGGACTTCACGTCCCATTTGACCCCCCGCAGCGCGGCCCATAGCGTCGACAGCTGCAGCTCGGTGAAGCCCTTGAATTGCAGACGATCTGGAAACGTATCCGGAGCCGAGTCGTAGGTCAGGGCTTCCGCGTCATCCTTTGCTAGATAAATGTCAGCGAGTAGTCCCATGAAAAAGTTCTCCGAACTTCTGCGCTCAGGCGCCGTGGGTGGCGCGGAAGCCTTGTAGGCACTTTTGCGCGGTTTCGACTTCAGAGAAGCGGCTACCTTCCTGTTCGATCAAATAGTATTCGATACCGCCGCCATTTTCGGCGGCCTGGAAAAGCTGCTTCCACGGTGCGATACCTTCGCCGAACAAAACTGAGTATCCTTTGCGGGCGTCGGGCGACCACTCCTTGCAATGCATGGAATGAATGCGGCCGGGATTGGCTTTGATCCAGGCGACGGGATCGGATCCGGCTTCGATGCAGGTGCCGACGTCGAGTTGCAGCATCACGGAAGGTTTGCTGTTTTTCGCGAGAACGTCCATTGGGCGCTGGACATCCACGGGACGCCACTCGACTTGGTGGTTGTGATAACCGACCCCGAGGTGATCCGCCGCGAGCATGTCGGATGCCGTGTTCAAAATGTCAGCAACTTTTTTCCAGGTGTCCTGTGTTGCGCCTTCATGGGAACTGGCCATGACCATGTATTTGCTGCCGAGGATGAGATTGAGTTCGCGGGCGTGGCCGATTTTTTCGGGCGAGAAAAAGGCACTGTCGTTGTGGGTGGAGAAGCAGCGGATGCCGAGATCGTCGAGGAGTTTACGCATGTCCTTAGCTTGCGCCGGTGTCCAGTCGTAATAGGGCGCGTAGAATTCGAGGCCCTGGTAGCCAGCGGCAGCCACGGCGCGAACAGTGCCGTTGAGATCCTTCGCCATGGTGTTGCGGACCGAGTACATTTCCAGACCGACGGGAATCGTGGAAGCCGCAGTGGCGTTCGGAGTGAGTGGCAGGGAAGCGGTTGCTGCTGCGGCCATGGCGGTTTCGATGAATTGGCGGCGCGTGGGGAAGCCGAGTCGCGCGGAGTCGATAGCGTTAAGGTTGCGATTGGAGTTTGGCATGGCGGACATACTAACGCGGTGGTGCTCCGTTTCAAAAGAGAATGCGGGGAAGCATCCGCCCGCTACCAATTCTTTCTAAGTTCGGCAAATAAACCAGGAAATCAGCGGTGCTTGCGGAAATCAGCAAGAGTTATCCGCGGTTTGGGAAACGCTCGAAGCGGTAGGCTAAAGCCGGGTTGCCCGAGCTGTTGAAGGCAAGCTGCGCAACCAGCAGCGAGAACGGCTTTACGCAGCGGGCGGCGGACAAAGGGCCAAGTTTAACGAGTTATCCGCCCGCGTATCGTTTGACGATATCCCAATCTTACGGATCGTTGCCTATTCTTGGTGACGTTAGCTACGGCTTGGGTACCGGTGCGTCCTGCTTAGGAGGAGCCTGAGTCTGTTGCGCAGGAGGCTGAGTCGATTTCTGCGTCTCGACAGTGACGACGTGATAGTTGCCGTTGGCGTCGCGGATTTCAACGGTCTTGGACTGTTGGGTTGCGGGAGCTTGCGGCGAGCCGGGGGCGGCGTACTTGACAACGTATTTGGCGCGTCCCGTTACCTTTGTTCCGTCGCTGGGATTGCCGAGATTGGGTTGCTCGACCTGCTCCTCGGTTATTTCTCCGCTGGAGTTCTTTTTCCGGACCGTTGTGACTCGCTTGCTCAATTCCGTGCCACCGTCATAAGTTTCGACAGTGCTCCGCTTTTCTCCGGTGGTGGTTTGCTGTTCTTTCGAAACAGTGCGTGGACCTTCATGAAGCGTGCCGTCTAAATCGGGGCGCAAAACACGCTCTTCAGTGGTGCGGTCCTGGCCGTCGTTCTTGACGGTTTTTTCGGTGACGCCGCTTACTTTCCAGCTGCCGTTGCCATCGGGCTTGAGCGTTGTCTTCTGCACGGCGACGCTATCGTCCGCGCCTTGTGTTTTCCTTTCCTGCGTCTGTTCGGCTTGAGAAAAACCGCCGTAACTGTCGCGTTTGTAAACAGTACTTTTTGTTTCTTCGACGCCCGGGCTTATCTTTTTCGTGTCGGCCACTTCGCGCTGGATGACTTGAAAATTTCCGTTCACGTCGGCACCGGAGGTTTTACGCTCGATGTGCGAATTGCCGCTTGCGGAGGTGCGCGACTCTTCTTCGGTCACCTGAGCCAGTGTTCGCTGTCCATTTGCATTCCACTGATAGCTGCGCACTACGGTGCGAGTCGTCGTGTCATTCACCTGGACAATTTCGGTCTCAGTTTCCGACAAGGGCTGGTAGCCGCCGTTGGGCCCGAGGACTTCCACGCGCTGCTTGTCTACAGTCCGATTCCCGGATTTGGCGTGGCTTTCAGTGGTTCGCGACGGATTGACGTTTTGTTCGGTGTTCTCTTTGGTGGTCGTCCAAGATTCGTCGCCGCTTTTCGGCTGATCTTGCGAATGGACGGAGACTGCCATCGCGAGGCAAAACGCTGCAGAGGCGATCGATTTCGTGAATGCGGTCATGAATAATCTCGAATGGCTGCTAGCAAAGTTCACAAAACAGAAGTTCTAAACCAGGGTTCCGAAAAGGAGAGAGGCGCTCAGGTAGTCACAAGCGCCTCCTCTACTGCGTCAACGTAAACCGTACCTCACTGGATCACCTCCTTCTCGGCGTGGCCGCCGATATCGACCAGATGTCGCATTGTGCGAGTATAGCTCCGGTAAAGCAAAGAGGAAGACATATTTTTGCCGGGAAGCGTTCATCCCTTCGCATTGCTAAAGCGCAAAGGATGGGTCGTCCGCTAAAACGCCCGCCAGCTGTACTGCAACGCGTCCCACGAGCGCTCCTTTGCTGCGATGACTCCGCTCGGGATGACGGATAGTCTAGAGTGTCGTCGCGGCGCGGAAGCCGTCCTCCGGAGAGGGAGACCACAAATAGTGGGGATCGGAGTTGACCGGGTTTGTTGCCGCACCGCACAATGGCAGGACCATGCCTCTTAAACTTTCGGACAAGAAACTGGCGGTGCTGGGCGCTGGGAAGCTGGGCGGAATATTGCTGCGCGCTTATTTGAAGCAAGGGCTGTTTAAGGCGAAGAACGTGACCGCTACCGTGAAGCACGGAGAAAAGGCGCTGGCGCTGACAAAAGAGCTGGGCGTATCGGTGACCAGCGACAACCGCAAGGCCGTGAAGGACGCAGACATTGTACTGCTGGGCCTGAAACCGCAAGTGATGGCGGAGGTGTTGAAGGAGATTGCCCCAGAGATTGGGGCGAAGGCGGTAGTGATTTCGGTAGCGGCGTCGGTGCCTACAGGCTATTTGGAGCAGCACTTGGGTGAGCGTGCGGCGGTGGTACGGGCGATGCCGAATACGCCGGCGGCGGTGGGCTGCGGGATGACGGGAATTTGCCGGGGTGCTCATGCGGGAGCGGAACATCTGGAGATTGCTCGGGCGATGTTTGAAGCGGTGGGCCGAACGGTGGTGGTGGACGAGAAAAATATGGATGCAGTGACCGGACTTTCGGCGAGCGGTCCGGCGTTTGCGTACATTATTTTGGAATCGCTGGCG
>DATMZI010000006.1:0-16623 GCA_035607085.1 Candidatus Eiseniibacteriota bacterium
GGTCTCTACCGTCAGAAAGTCGCCCGCCTTCAGCGACGCGCTGCCTTGATAATCCGACTGGACTTGGATCTCTACCGGCGCGCTGATCACGTTCACTACGTTCGCCAACAGCTTTCCGCCCATGTGCTTCGCGAATGCTGCCAGCGCCGCGCGCTCCTGCGGGTTCGCCCGCTGGTCGACGATCAGCACCGATTTCGCCGGATAAGGATCGGCATACGGGTCACCCAGTGTGGCATTGGCCTTTACCGCCGCCACAACGCTGAAGCTGTCCAGCTGCACGCCATCCCAGCTGCCCGAGCGGATGTGCCAGGCCAGAATCGCTTGGTCGCCGGCGAGCCCCACCTCGCCATTCGCAAAGCACTGGCCGGTATAGATGTCGGCGCTGCGGCTCTCGATGTAGTCCCCTATGACCTTGGCGTCGCCATTGATCTTAGACTGCGCAGTGACGCAAACGAGCAAGACAACAGCAGTAGAAAAAACGAAATTCCAAAGAAGACTGCTGCGGATCATGGTTGGATACCTCATCTAAAATTCTAGGGCGTAAATCCGCGAGAATCAATCGACACGCAAACGAAGCCCGGTCTGTTGACTACCGATTCTCATCGGGAATTTCCTATAACCCATTCGGTTGCGCTCCGGCAGGCTATCGCACTCCATCTCAAATCGACTTTGGAGGGTTTGTTAATCAGCGGCTTCAAGAGGCTTGCATGCGGCTATGATCCGCGTCTGGGCCCGGTGAAACGGCGGTTCGACTATGCCGCTCGGCGGATTTCAAACCGGAAGAGAATAGAAGGAATTTTAAGAACGTTGCAGCCCCCGCAACCATGGGCGCTAAGAGGTAATCCCCCAGAGCGCTCTTTTTTCCTTAGTTCTACAGAGCACACGGATTATCCTTCATTTTAGTTAACTGCCGCGATATTAGAATTGTGCCGAGTTGGCAACAGATTGCCACAAATCTCCGTAAATCGCTCGCTCTAATGCGACTGCAGCTTTCCGCTCCTCCTCAGGAGTGGTGTGAGTATAGATCCCTGCCGTCATGTCGATCGTGCGTGCCCTAAGAGTGAGTTTCTGAGCCAATTTTAGATTCCCAGTCCGGTCCGAGCTTGCGCGCGGTACGCACAAACTAGTCGGTTCTGGTTGCCTCTACTAACAGTTGCACGGACGGAACGACCATCAGCAGCAGGACTGCCTGTGGTTTCGCGGAGCGCTGCAAGAATTCGATGGTAGATTGTCGGTCTTCTCCTTTCACCGTCCGATTCGCTTGCAAATCGTCCAACGCCCGCAAGCCGATCCCCGCCACCTCGGACAGGTTACGCGACACTGGCGTCAGATCCTTGGTCAAAACCGATTGCGCGAGCAAAGGCTGCAGCGCGGCATCGTTGTCGCGCCACAACATAAGCCAAGCGCGGGCCCGCCGCCACTCCTCCGGGGTTGCCCGTCCTGAACTGATTCGCTTTGCCATCTCGTTAAACTCTCGCGCCGTATCGCTTTCCGGTGGAACTGCATCGTCCATACGATTCAGCGGCGTAAAATCGGTGAACGTCCGCAGTTCTTGACGCTCATACAATCGCGGAGGCTGCACTACCGCCGCCAGGACCTTCAACGGCCCTGGATCAGACGCTCCGCTCATGCGCTCTAGCATTTCATCCGATATGAGTCGATGGCGGAGGCCGTAGTAAACAAGCTTCTGCGACACGCTTCGGAGCCGCCGGTACATCGAGTCGATGTCCCGAATCTGCTCAGCGGACCACAGGCGTTCGGCAATGGCGGCGGTACGGGGCCAAATCCGGTTATCCATGTTTTCATCAGAGACGATGTCCGTCCACATGGTGGCCTCGCCGCCGAGGACACGATTCTTTTGCTCCGGGCTGAGTCCGGACGGGTTGGCACCCAGCGGATCGACCAGGTAGTGCTCCGCCGCTGACTGGTTGAGATCGATGTAATAGCCTGATGAAAGAACGCCGCGATAGCCCCCACGTGCCGCTTGTGCGAGCGATTCCGGTCCCCGCCAGGACTGAATCACAACGTCCTTAGGTGTATCTGGCCGCAAAACCTCATCCCATCCGACCATGATCTTCTTGTGAGCAGTGATGATCTTTTGAATCTTTTCCGTAAAGTACGCCTGAAGCGCCGGACCATCTGTAATGGCATGAGCTCGCATGAATTCTTGAATCCGCGGATTGCTTTCCCATTCTTTCGGATCGCACTCATCTCCGCCTGCATGAAAGTAAGAGTCGGGAAACAACGCAGCCATCTCGCCTATGAATGTGCCCAGGAAGTTGTAGGTCGTTCGGCTCGTGGGATCGATGGCCGAACTCTGCGAGGGGTCTTTGCCGCTGGCGAGGTCAGGGTAACCGACAAACCACGAGGTTGTGTGGCAGGGCATATCGAATTCCGGGACGACGCGAATCCCGCGGTCGCGCCCGTAGGCGATGACCTCTTGGACTTCTTCTTGGGAGTAGTAAAAGCCACCCGAGCCCTTTTGCTGCAAAAGAGGAAGCTTCTTGCTTTCGATGTGGAAGCCCTGGTTGTCCGCAAAGCGCCAATGAAAAACATTGAGTTTCACCGCCTCCATGCCATCCAAATTGCGCTTCACGACGGGGACGGGCACAAAGCGATGACCCGAGTCGATAAGCAGTCCGCGCCAAGGGAAACGCGGCTTGTCGTCAATGGTGACCTCGGGAACGCTGAAACCGGTTGGAGTGATGGCCACGAGTTGAAGGAAAGTTTGCAGGCCCCGCAGCACGCCAAGTGGATTAGGCGCCGTTAAGGACGCTTTTGTGGCTCGAATTTCGAGGCGGTAGGATTCATCCTCGCCAAGTTGCTGTACAGTGGCGCTCGGTCCGCCGGTTTGCACGAAAAAGTGTGGCGTGTTGAGAGCTGCTTGGCGCCACAGGGGAATTCCCGTTTCCCGCGAAAGTACGTCCAGGAAGCGTTGCCTGGCTCGCTCAAGGCGTGCTTCCCGAAAGCCCTCGAGTGCGATACCAAAACTTCCGTCAACAACAAAGCGGCCTTCACCTTGGGTCACATTGGCCGGAATCGGCATGATCCCCAGCGAATCCTGTTCTTGCGCGCAGAGCATGACCGGATAACTCAGCGTGAAAAGACCGAGTACAAGGACCCGCACAAATTCCGTCAAACGAAAAGGTGCCAAGGCGTATCTCCAAGAGCTTGCTGGACCCGTGTCATCATTGTACCGCGACAGATTCCATTGGAGAGATGTCCGGTTGCCCATTTGGGCCTTGAGTGGACCCTCGTAGAAGGTGGTGCTCCACCGGTTTCAAAGGCTGGCGAAGGTTGTCGATAACCTTTATGGAAGAAGTCGATGCCCTCGCGAACGCGATGTTTTGTATCAACGACCAACGGCGCCAGCTCTCCGATCCTGGTTTTGTTTAAAGTATCGTGCTCTTTCATCGGCGATTAGGATGTTGCCGTCGCATCTAGCTTATTCGCGGCGGCGGCCACAACATCCTTTTCGACAGCGGCCATCACCGCGATACTTCCTCAAGTATTTTCCTTCAAACGAATACATTTCTCCGATGAAGCCGTAAACTCTCGGCGTCCGGCCCAACGAAATCACCGACATCGTCATTAGCCATGTTCACTGGGATAATTTCGGCGGCATTGATCTTTTTCCCAAAGCGAATGTCTGGATCCAGCAGGATGAATTTCGCTACTATACCGGCGCCCCTTGGCAACCCGGCTGCGGTTCTTTCGTGAACGACTGAGGTAAGATCACCGCTGCACCCGGACACCGAGAGCAGCCTCACTCATGAGAAACAGCGAAGTTCGCGCAATATGGCCCTTCATTCGATTTGTACCTCTCGCGACTGCTGCTCTCTGCTTCACCGTTGCTGCGACAGCTCAAATAAGGACAATCGAGACGACCGCGGCAACGCTGCAGCTCTCTGAGGTCACAGGAGATTTGGTCGGCTTGCACTGGAAGGAACCAAATCTGGAAGTGATCGGCGAGCCGCGTCTCGGCGAAAACTTTCGGTTGGTGATGCCCAATATTGGATATGAGGCCAACTACTTCAACAGTCGGGATCAGCATGTGGGCCGGTTCGAGACCATTCCTAACGGGGTCATCTGCGTTTACGATTCCCTTCAAAACGATCGGGAGAGCATTCCTATCAAAGTGCGCTATCAGATCCGGGCCCTAAATCAGCAAATTTTGTTTTCGATCGAAGTGGAGAATCCCACTGGTCGGAAACTAACGGAGGTGATGTACGGGATCATCGGCGGGCAACAGGGAATTGACAATCGTCTTGACACTGAATCCGTCGTTCCTGGGGAGAATACAAATCTAGCTCCACATCTTTTTCGCCAGTTTCAATCGGGCGGCTACGGCGGTGGCAACCTCGGCATACGCTACGACGCTAATGGTTTCCTATATCCAGGAAACATGACCATGGGATGGATGAACGTGTTCAATCCCAAAGCTAAGATTGGGTATTACTACGCGAATCAGGATCCGGAATTACGTTTGTCAGCGCTCTATTTTGAGCTGCGGCCTTTCAGCAAGAGTGCCAGCGTGAAAGATAACTGGCCCTTGCGCTCTGAGTTGCCGGCGGAAGATCCCCTCGGCGTGACTATGGGTTGGGTGAATTTCCCGTACGCGGGCAAGGGCACGTTTCAAGCAGGACCCGTGGCGCTGCAGGTGCACACTGGAGATTGGCACACCGCGAGCTCAATTTATCGCGGCTGGTACGATCAGCACTTCAAGATCGCGCCTCCCCGGGGTTGGTTGCGTCAAGAAAATGCTTGGCAGTCCATCATTCTGTCGAACTCCGAAGATGCGATCATTCATCGGTTTGCTGAACTGCCGAGGCTCGCAGCCGACGCCCAGAAGTACGGGATAACCACGTTCGAGATCCTTGGCTGGAGCGTCGGCGGAATTGATCGCGGATATCCACAATACCAGCCGGATCCGCGATTGGGTACAGCGGCGGAGTTTCGTAAGGCACTTGCCGACCTGCGGAGCCTCGGTGTCCATCCGCTCATCTTTACCAACATCCAGGTTGCGGATACCGCCACAGCTCTTTTTCACAACACCCTGGAGAAATATACGGTCGACGGCCGCTGGGCGCCGGACTGGCAGCTCTGGGGGTGGGGGGAAGGAACGATCGGCGCTCGCCTCGGGTTGGCGAGGTCGAATATGACGGTCTTGAGTCCAGCACATCAGGAATTTCGCAAGCTCCTGATGGACCAATATCTCCAACTCGTCCGGGACGGCGCGGATGGTCTCCAACTGGATAAAACGGGCATCATGTGGCCGCTCGACTTCAATCCGCAACTCCCTGTTTCTCCTGATAAGTCCCTGCCCCAAGGTGTCCTCGAGACCTTCGCCGAATTGCTCTCTCAGGGACGCGCAATTTATCCGGGTTTTTCCCTTGCGTCGGAGAACACCTTTGATCGTGCACTGCCCTATGTGGATGTTTCTTATACGCGCATGGGCGACATCGATATGGACGGAGCACTCCGCTACACCTTTCCTGAGTGGACAAGCACAATCTTTGGCGAAAGCCCGGGCGACTTCAATCCTATGAACAACGGAATGAGGTATGGCATGGTTTGGGCTCTGGCGCCTCGCCACTACAACGATTCTGTGGATGAGACTCTCACGCGGCCGCTGGCTCGCTATGTGAGCGAGCTCATCCGAATCCGCAAGCAATACGAGGATCTCCTCTTCTATGGGCGATTTAACGATACTCTAGGTGCCACAGTGCAGGGAGACGCTGATATCCGCTATTCCGTTTTCAGGTCAGCCAAAGCCAATGATCTTAGCCTGGCGTGCGTGGTGGTAAATTTCGGCGATGCCCCGGAATCGGCCGAAGTCAAATTCCAGGGCGCGAGCGGAGGCATCGTCATCGCAACTCCGTTCAATCCTGAACGCGGCGCCAACCTGCCTGTGCGCCTTACTATTCCACCTCGCCAACTGGCCGTGATAGTGAAGCGTGATCGGATCGCGGCTGCTCTTGGACCTCGCGGATCCAACTCGGTTCCAAAACCACCCCAAACACCGTGACATAGGAGCGCATAAGACACTGGAAAAAAGCGGGAAAAGTGTTGATATTGGATATCCAGGGAAGTCAGCGGGCAGGAGGATCAGGGTCCTCTAACGATTCACGCTGCGGACTGGGTGATAGGGCGAGTTCCGACTATACGGTGCGGTGGATTTCGAAGTGGAAGGGAATCGACGGAATCTTGAGAACGTTGCAGCCCCCCGCAACCAATTCGCTGTAAAAAATAAAAGGTTTCCGGCACTCCAACCGGAAGCCTTTCTTCTTTGCGGCTCCGACTATGCCCGGACTATGTATGTTCCCCCAAGAAATAGTCCACCTCTCGGCTCTAGATGCAAGATGGCAATCAAAATCGGGAGAAAGAGAAGTGAATTATGAAAGGCAAAGTTGTTGAACTCGATTTCTACTTACCGGGAGCGCCTGTCATGTCGGGTGAAGGCTTGATACCGAAGAAGGGCGACGTGTACGGAGAACACCGAGTTAGAACCGTGGTTCATAATTACCTAGGCCGAACGGTCGTGGTGTTTGAACCGCGGCCAAAATAAAAAAGGGCGGGGGAAATCCCCGCCCGACGAAGTCTGCAAACTTGCAGAATATTCTTACCGCATCAGAACCACTTTCGCCTTGTCCGTCTCGCGGTACTCTTGAGTTTGTTCGAGCGCCTGCGCTAGTTCGGATTCGGAGACAATCGCATACCGCTGAAACATGCTCGCCGTCCGGTGCCCGCTGATTTTCTGACAGACCGCCTGCGGTACTCCCGCGCGAATCATGCGTCGGCACGCTGAGCGGCGCAAATCGTGAAACAAACTGCCCGCGAGTCGTGCCGTGCGAGTTGCGGTTAACCGTTGTTTCTCGGATCAGGCACCGGCCTTGGGTCCGCTATGATCGAGGACACGGCAACGAAATCGAAACCGCGGCTTAAAGTGCTGCGCAAAAGCGAGGAAAAAACACATGGCTTCAGCAAGAGAACCTATCGCAAGTAATCACGAGACAGAATCCGCCCATTGGGCCGAGTTCGCAAAAGGACTGACCAAGTCGGGCTTGCACAAGCTTGCAGCGACAGCAGAAAGCCAATGCCGACTATCCCGTGGGCGCCGTTAGGTCGGGCGTTATGCAGACCCTCTTTAATTAGCTGGCTAGGTATTAAGATTTGTGGCGTTTCGCTTTAATAAGTAAGGTTGAAGGATTTGAGGCCCCTCCTAGAGCGCTCGCAAGCGATTATATTAGGAGGGCTTATACCAGCGCATGATTTGCTTGCATTAATACAACGCAATATGCTTGCATAGATACAGCATACTATGCTTGTATTTGCACGGCATGGTATGCTTGTATTGAACCGTAACGACAAAGGATGGCAACACCAAACGAAAAACTGGCTGAGTCTCTCGGCGCGCTGAAGGCGCTTCAGGAGCTCGGTCGTCGTGTGTTCAGGTCCGATGACTTTAGCCGCGTTCACCGCGAGCGCCTTGTGCAGAACGGCTTTCTGCTGGAAGTGATGAAAGGGTGGCTCATTTCATCGAGCCCGGGCGCGCGCGCGGGCGACAGCACGCCGTGGTATGCGTCGTTCTGGGATTTCTGTGCGCGTTACTCTTGCGAGCGCTTCGGGGAGCTGTGGCACCTTTCCGCCGAGCAGTCACTTTGGCTGCACGGCGAGAGAACGGTCATTCCGGAGCAAATAGTGGTGTGCAGCCCCAAGGGCACGAACCATACGAACAAACTCCTGTTCGGCACGTTTCTCTACGATCTAAAAGTCGTGGAAATGCCGATCGCATCCGATCTCGTCATGCGGGACGGCCTCAGGCTGTTCTCGCCCGCGGCGTCACTAGTTGCCGTGTCGGAAACATTTTTCGCGCGTAATTCCGTCGAGTCGCAGGTGGTGTTAGGAAGCCTCGCCAACGCATCGGACCTGCTGCGGCTATTGCTGAACGGCGGCAATTCGACAAAAGCTGGCTACCTCGCTGGCGCTCTGCGTCAGACCGGCCGCGGCGGGTTAGCGGATGAAATCCTAAGCGCGATGAAGAGCGTCGGCTATGACGTACGTGAGAGCAATCCGTTCGAGGATGAGCAGGTACTGGCAACTCCGCGGCCGACGGTCGCTCCGATTGCAGGACGCGTGCAAATGATGTGGGAGTCAATGCGGGGTACCGTCATCGGTATATTCCCGAAAGCACCGGGCCTCCCAACAAACAAAGGAGCGTATCTCCATCACGTCGAGGAGATTTACCGCAACGACGCCTATCATTCTCTCTCCATAGAGGGCTATTCGGTCACGCCCGAAATAATCGACCGCGTGCGTCAAGGGAACTGGAATCCCGACAACGACGAAGCCGACCGCAAGAGCCGCGACGCCCTTGCCGCGCGCGGTTACTGGCAGGCGTTCCAGGCTGTGAAAGATACCGTCGGCAAAGTGATCGATGGCGAAAACCCCGGGGCGCTTGTGCGCGCAGCGCACAAGGACTGGTATCGGGAACTATTCGCGCCGTGGGTCACAGCGGGTCTGATCCCGGCGGGAGCGCTCGCGGGATACCGGAATTTTCCGGTTTATCTACGAACATCGCGCTACGTACCTCCGCGTTGGGAGGCCGTGTGCGACGCCATGCCGGTATTCTTCGATCTCCTCGAGAAAGAACCGGACTCCAGCGTGCGTGCCGTTCTCGGCCACTGGTTGCTCGGGTATGTTCATCCTTACCCGGACGGCAACGGCCGCGTGGCCCGTTTCCTGATGAATGTGATGCTCGCGTCCGGCGGCTATCCGTGGACGATCATCCGCGTCGAGGACCGCGATGACTATCTTGCTGCGCTCGACCGCGCCAGCATCGACATGGATATTAAGCCGTTCACGCAGTTTGTGGCGGAGCGGGTGAAATGGTAGATGGACAGTGCGTTGGCCCGTCGAACGCCGCAGGAATTTGCGCTAGTGGCGGCACAACTTTCCTTCGGCTCTCCGCGGCGGAAAGCCCGAAGGAACCTACCCAGGATGCTGTTTGTGTTGAGGAGTTGAAGCGAGTTACTTTAGGCCACAGAACGCCAGAAAAATTGTCCCTGGGAGCGTTTGCAGCTCCCAAATTCAACTCACAAAGTGTCTCGAAAAGGGGGTCGGGTCAAAAGCGGAAGCTGTGTCCAAAGAAAACTGTGCCAGCTTAGGGGTGCACCCCACAGGACTGAGCCCTGCATCGAGAAATAACCGTTTCGTAAGGGGAGCAAGCACCGCCATAAACTCTTCACCTGCGTCTTTCTCTGCCGTGCTGGGCGTCACTTGAAACGGTGTTTCAGCTCACATCCTAAGACCTTCCTTCGCGCGATCATCTGTGCAGAGGGGGCACTATGATTCAGCAACAAGCGGTCAGCCAACCGACCAAGGCTCACGTTTCCCCGGAGACAGTCGTACCGCTACGGAATATTCTAGTCGCCACGGATTTTTCGCAAACTTCAGATCGCGCCCTCGAACATGCTCTTTCCCTGGCGCGAACCTACCACTCCAGAATTTTTCTGGCGCACGTGATCCCGGTGGACCTAATGATGGCTCCGGAACTCGCCGAGGCCTCGCGAGACGAATTGCGTCAGGCTGCTCGGAAAGAGATCGACAACATCCTAGCCTCGGGCCGTTTCTTCGGGGTTGCGCACGAAGAAATCATCCAAGAAGGCACGCTGTGGCTGAACATCGAGGCCCTGATCCGCAAACATGAGATCGATCTTGTCGTCCTCGGAACGCACGGCATGGGTCGCGAGCGCAAGACGCTAATCGGGTCCAGCGCCGAAGAAATCTTCCGCCAGGTGCGCGTGCCCGTGCTCACCGTAGGGCCCGTAGTCGAGCGAGAACCTCTCTACGGAATCCAACTCAAAAACATCCTGTTTGCAACCTCTTTCGGAACAGGCGCGGAACGGCAAGCCGCGTATGCCTTTTCTCTGGCCCAGGAACACCGGTCGCGAATCACGCTGCTGCACGTTCAGCAGCACGCGGATCAAGAAGAGGAAATCGTTAACCGATTGCAGGGTTTGCTCCCCTCCGCCGCCGAGTTGCATTGTCTTCCTTTGTTCCGCGTGGAACGGGGCGATCCTGTCAAAGGGATCCTGAGAGTGGCGGGACAGATGTGCGCCGATCTAATCGTGCTTGGCGCCAAATCACGGAAAGCATTGGCTGCCCATGAGCCTCACACGAGAGCCTATCAAGTCGTCTGCGGCGCACCGTGCCCTGTTCTAACCATCAAATCTTCGCGCTGAAATTGATGCATTCGTCTTGGCCGGCAGACTGCGGGCCTTTATTGGCGAACCGAAACAACCGAATATAAATAAAGCAACAAGCCCGCACCTGGCAGCGTAAATCCCACGAATACAAAGAGCACAAACGCCAGCCGTGGACGGCTGTTTCAAATTTGCCGTTCAGATAAGCAAGCGACAACGGCTAATTCTGAACTCTCCTCAGCTGCATCGACCGAAGCATGAATGATAGCGGCATCGGCACGTTGCCCAAGGATCGTGAACAGGATGCCGACAATATCGGGCCGAACTCCCCTCAACTGACGCGTCGCTTGCTCTTCCGTGAGGCCCTGAACCGGCGCCGGAACTCGCCGGCTCTCTTCTTTCGTTATTGTCTCTAGGGCATTGATCCGCGTGCAGTCCTCGCGACTGCGGTTCCTCTTGGCCTTACAACGCTCCGACTGCATGTCCTGCGATTCGCGTCACTGCAACCGGTGGCGAGCATCACAGCAAGGAAAGTCCTCGCCGAACCAAGATGGCACACAGGAGGACCTGAATCATGCAAGCCGCTACCGCCAAGACCCGCACGAAATTTGAAAATATCTTATTCGCGACCGATTTTTCGCACGCCGCCGCGCATGCCGTTCCCTTCATTAAGAAAATAGCAAGACATTTTGAATCGAATCTCGTGGCCCTTCACGTGCGCCCATCCGTCGTCAACCCAATGACCCAACCGGCTACCTGGCCGCTCGACGTCGACGCCGCGGAGGCCTTCAATAAAGAGCGCCGCGAAGAACTGCTCGGCACCTTTGCGGGCATCAGCACCGAAGTGCTCATCGAGGAGGGAGACGTCCGGTCCCGCCTCGAGAACGCCATGCATAAACACAACACCGACTTGGTGATTATCGGCACGCGGGGACGCACGGGACTCGCGAAGATGTTGCTCGGCTCAATCGCCGAAGAGATCTTCCGAAACGTGTCCTGCCCCGTCCTCACGATCGGTCCGCACTCCGATCCAGCGAAAGCCAACATCCGGGAAATTCTCTTCGCCACCGATTTTGCTTCCCACGCGCCCGCAGCCGCGGCTTACGCCGTTTCTCTGGCACAGGAGTTTCAAGCGCGCCTCACACTACTGCATGTCGTGCCTGAACCGAAACCCGGTGAACTGGTGTCCTGGTCCGATGTGAGGGAGTCCGGGAAACTTCTGCTGCGCAAACTTGTTCCGCCCGAAGCCGAAACATGGTGCAAACCTGAATACTTCGTCGAACTCGGCGCTCCCTCCGAGCGCATTCTGGATCTCGCGAACCTGAGAGACGTTGATCTCATCGTGCTTGGCGCGCAACCGGAAAAGGGCGTACCAGGTGCCGCCACCCATCTTCCCATCGCCACAGCGCACAAGGTTGTAGCGCACGCGAACTGTCCCGTGTTGACGGTGCGGAGCAAGAGATGATCGCGAGCAGCTGCCCCTGAAGGGAGAATTTCGTTGAGAAATTCCGTTCCGACTCTGAGCTTAACTCCCTAACACCGGCATAGGACCGGGGGCGTTCCCGTGGTCTGTATCCGCTGGGCTTGAACCGCTCAGAATGATCGTTCGCGAACTTCCCGCGGACAGCGGTATGGCTTTCGTCGTAATCCACCATATCCCACAACGTTCCGACCCGGTCAAAGAAATCATGAGCAAACCGGTCGTCACCTCACTGAGTGGGACACCGCTAAAGCTGCCGCCATTCTTATGCAAGCGCACTCCATTGGGGCGATGCCCGCTGTCTCCGACATTCTCGACCCACTTCTAGAAGGCATTATTATTGACCGCGATCTCTGCATCGCCGTCGTGGCCGCGAGCCGACCTTCAGAAGCGGTTCCTGTCGCCGACGCAATGACCCGCGTCCCTGTCACCTGCCAGTCACAGGATACCTTGAGGAGTGCACAGCTCTAAGTGATCTTGTCCGTCTGATAGATCGAGGATTTCGTCATTCTCGAACACCAGAATCGCCCCGCAGGGCCGGCGTACTGTTACTGCGTCGTCCGTAAAATAGATAACTTGCCCACGAAGCCGCTTTACGGCGCCTTCTCCATCAACAGGTTCGCCGCTGGCAGAATCGGCGAGCAGCGGATCGATCACTTTCGGGCGCTTCAGCTCAATATCACCAACATGCTCCCAGCAACAAAATGCTCACCAAGAGTGCGAATAAAAGCGGGGCGTAATGAGGAAAAATACGAAACACTCCTTACTGGAGTGAACCCTTCGAAAAAGCTAGTAGTTTAACTATTCCTTGCCAGTGCCATTACCAGGGTGAGCCGCGGAACGGTCTGCGGCAGGCGGTGATGGCTGCGGAGCGCCATTGGGGAAGATGTCCAGGCCAGTTTCCGGGTGTTCGTAGGTGCCGATGAGATGGGCGGGAACGACAGCGCCAACGTGTTTCTTTTTGAAAAAAGCATTGAAGGGCTTCAGAAGAACGGATTTGAGGCCGGAGGTCATGTGAGAGAACTCGGCGTCCGTTTTTAGCGTGCCGTGCAAATCCACCTTGTGGTTTTCCAAGTTAAAAGTGCCCTGCATGTTGGCTAACGCGCCAGGAACCTCGAAAGAGATGTCGGAGAGAGTGGCAACGCCGCGGCGAAGGTCCACGTGGCCTGAGAGATTGGAGACAATGTCTTCAGGATCTTCCGGGTTGTCTTCCGGTTTTTCACCGCGGGCGCGATCGCTGAGATCGGCGACGTCGCTCTGCGTGGAACCCTTCGTGAACTGGCCTCCGGCGATGCCGAAGTCTCCAGTCAGGCGGATCTTTTGCAGAAAGGACGAGACGCCCGGTGGCCAGGTGAAGTGCGCTCGAAAGCTGGTGACGCCGTTCAGCGGCGGCCTGGTCTCGCTGACAAAGAGGCGAAGCACGTCTTGGATGCGGCCATTAGTGACGAACAGATCGAGTTGGGCGGTTTTGCCATCTCCACCCGGCGTGCCAGCGATGTCTCCTTCCGCGGTAACCGTGGTCTTCCGGAAGCCGGCGGCCACATGTTCTAGATGGACGTCACCGTTCAAGCCGTTAATAAAAGCGTGAAAAGCAGTTTTGACGTGAACGGCGTGTTTGCTGCGAATGACGCTGAAATCGGGGATGTCGATGTCGCCGCGCGCTTCGACGCGCTGGAGTGGTCCGCTGAAATGATTGTCGGACGAAAGAATCCCCACAACGCCGTGATAGACACTGAGATCGGCGTTGCGGAAAGACGTGGCGCCGGAGAGTTGCGTGGTGCCGGGATCGTCGGAATTCCAGGGGCCGAATTTGCCGCGTGCGGTGATTTCGCCCGGAGGGAGAGGATTGTGTACAGTGACGTAGTAAGAGAGCGATTGATTGCGGCTCACGGACATGAGTTTGGCGGTGTGAACGTCGAAAACCAGAGGTCGATCGGCGTCCCCACGGGCGATTTTGACTGCGGCGCCATCGGCGATGATTTCGCCCACGCGGATCTGAGAAGGAGTCGCCTGCCAGGAGTACGGCTCGCGGGGAGTACCGATGGCGGGGACGTTCACGCGGAACCCTTTGAGGACGATACGGGCCAGATAGCCGGGACGAAAGAGCAAGTCCAGATAGTGGGCCTGAATCTGGAAGCTGGCGGTGGTGGCGATGGGAGGAGCTTTGTCCTTGGTGGCCAGCCAGTGAAAGGTCACGCCTTCAGCAATGCAGCCGGGGTGCGGGAAGTAGGTGGAATGAAACGATGCGTAGGTCACACTGACTGGGAAAGTTGTTTCGATGGATTCGGTGATGCGGGCCCGCGAGAAAGGCCAATGCCAAATCAGAAGTACTACCACGGTCAAAATGAACAGGACGAAAATGGCGGCAATGATTTTCAGGAAGAGCGGGACGCGATCAGGCGGATTGCCGGCTTGTGAGGCGCGTGCGGGCGCGTTTTGATGGATTTCGGTCTGCAAACGGTGCGACTCCCTGCGTGTGCGTTTGGCACCTAACAACCATAACGAACCGAGCGGGTGCACGATACCGGGGAAAGCCTTTAGACGGGGAGGGCGAACCCTGCGCCCATCCTACTTACCGAGGTTACGAACCAGTCGAAGATCGACAAGCGCGCGTTTTCAAAAGCGCGCACACTACGCCGTGACCTCCGTCACAGTTTTGCCTGTCATAGACATGTAAGTTTTCTCAGTTGTTACAAGGAGGTCCTTATGTCGTGCCAACGATGCAGGTCGAGCAACGAGGCAGAACTCGACGCGGAGATGGTCTTTCATTTCTCAGGGCTCAGAAACCTGGACAAGCCCGGGGTCTGGGTATTCTCGAAGCTTTCGGTCTGCTTGGATTGCGGTGGCTCCCAGTTCAAGATTCCTGAGAGAGAATTGGCGGCGGTGGCGAAAAACACTCTGGCAAATATATCCTCGAAGTTGGAGCAGAGTGCTGACGATGTCGCCCTCAGTTGTGGGGGCGCGCTTTAGGTGGGTCATTTCAAGTTGTCAAGCACCTGCAGCCTACTGATAGACATCATTCCCGAAAGGACCGCTTTCACCACAGCAACAAGGTCGGTTGCGGCTGCTATGGTTATTGAACCTGCCGGAGTTAGCGCGGAGAGATGGAAATTCAATGCGGCTAAGAGTCTTTACCCCATTACTTCTCGCTTGCTTCCCAGCAAGCGTTGCTTGGGCACAAGAAGCTCCCCGAACTCTCCTCGACGCCTGGCATCCGTTTTCGCTTGGACAAGCACCCGCCCCTAAAGGGCAAGGCCGTCCAGCAAAGAGTCAGAAGCTAGAAGACGAACATCCTCGCCTTTTCTGGATTCTTCCCACCTACACTGTTGTCCAAATCAAGTCAGCTTTCTCCACTGACAGCCAGTGGGAAGTGGCGACTGTTCGTCAAGAGTGAAACCGATCCGTTCACCTTTGGATGGGTAGCATTTGAAGCCGGTATCGCACAGGCCAACAATGACCTTCCCGGGTACGGTCAAGGCGCTGCCGAGTTTGGCAAGCGGTTCGGAGCCGGATTGGCGGATCAAACAGCTGGTGGTTTCTATGGAACATTTCTGTTTCCTTGCGTCTTGCATCAAGATCCGCGCTATTACCGCATGGGCAGCGGGCCGTTCAAAAAACGTCTTGGACATGCCCTAATTCGGCCCGTATTAACGCACAAAGATTCAGGCGCGCCCGCCTTCAATTGGTCTGGGACCCTGGGCAGCATCGCCACCAGCAGCCTTTCAAATGCCCATTATCCTGAGGGAAGTCGCGGCGTCGGTGCCACATTCTCCCGGGTCGCGATGTCCCTTCCATTCAGCATGATCGATGAACTCATCAACGAGTTCGGACCAGATCTCCAGAAGAAGTTCTCCGGAAAAAAATAAAGCCCCCGGTTAACCTTAGTGAATTTACTACAGCAGGTCACACGCCGGGGCTAACTCATAGTAAAACCCGAACTTGGGTCAGTCGGGGGATACAAAGCATCCACAATCCTCATTGACTCGAAAACCCGACAAGGGCCGGGCACCCAAACGTTGGGGCCGGCCCTTTGTCTTGCGCAGACAAGCCAATGGCTACTGGTTCTTTTCGATCAGTTCCTTTGCGGGTTTTGCCCTCTGCCACAGGATCGTTGAATCAGGCGCTTGGTTTGGATAGAAGCGCAGGGATTCTGCGTTAGTTGGTATGAGTGTGACGTCAACTCTGCGATTGTGAGCGAGCCAGGTCGCATTAAAATTCCGGATGAAGGCCTCTGGCGCCTGTGTCGGATTCTTCTGCTGCAGCTCAATCACCGTGGCCTTGGCAAGGGATTGCTCTTCGCCGTAAGCCGCAGTTTCAATCTTGTTCTCTGGAACGCCACGGGCGACCAGGAACTCCTTGACGCGCTGTACCCGCCGCTCCGACACGAACTGGTTGTACTTGTTCGCTCCACGGTTGTCGGCGTGTCCCGAGAGACTGAGTTTCGCATCCGGGTCATATTCCAGATACTTCGTGAACCTGGCGGCAAGCACGCTCAAAGCGTCCTGCTGACTTCGAACCAGACCCAGCGTCGGGCTGCTCTTGGTCGGATAGTCGGTGGGATAGAAAACGCTGTGCAGCAGCACGTCCGGAACCGGCTCAATCGAACCCGTTACGTGAACGGGAGCGACTTTTGTTTCCGTGCCTCCACACACGTTGCTGGCGGTGAGCGTGTAGTTCACCGTCTCGTCCACCGGACCGTTGGCGGTCTGCGTCGGCGTGATAACCAGCGAACGATCTCCGTTGATGTCCACGTGCCCGAGCGGCTCCACGGATACGTTGTCGGCGTTGCTGGTCGTCCAATTCAACTTGACATTTCCGGGTTCCACGACTCTGTCGCCAATCCGACGATAGTGAACTTCCGCTGCGGACGCGTTGAGGGATGAAGCAACGGCCGGATCGACTACCACCGTGGCGCTCGACTTGGTTACCCCACCAGGG
>DATMZI010000015.1:0-4359 GCA_035607085.1 Candidatus Eiseniibacteriota bacterium
TCGGCGTCGGAACTCCCCCCGCCGGGAAGCTGCGCTGCATCGTTGTCGTTCCCAGAAATCCGGCGCCTGGAAATCCCTGGTCGTGGCAGGCCTGCTATTGGGACCACCGGCCCCAGGCCGAGGTGGAACTGCTAAGGCGGGGTTTCCACATTGTGTTCATCACGCCCGATCCGGGCAGGCAGTATCCGGGCAAGCAGTGGGACGCCTGGTACGCCTACCTCACGGAGAAACACGGGCTGTCCAACAAACCGGCCTTCGTTGGCATGAGCAAAGGCGGGGTCAATGAATACACCTGGGCAACCTCGAACCCGGACAAGGTCTCCTGCATCTACGCCGACAATCCCGGCATCTACCCGGAGGACATCTTGAGGCTCGGTGAGCTGATCAAGCACGACGTGCCTCTGCTGAACGTCTGCGGCAGCCTCGATTTTGTCCTGAAAAACACGAAGGTCATCGAGAACGTCTATCACCAAGCGGGTGGCCGGATCAGCGTGATGATCAAGGAAGGCACCGCCCATCACCCGCATAGTTTGCAGGATCCCAAGCCGATCGCCGACTTCGTTGAACAGGCCCAAGCCGCTCCAGCGGCCCGGCCCGCTTTCCTGGACGATACGTTCGTCAAGTCTTCCTATTACAGCGTCGAGAATTCCTACGTTTACCTGCAGAAGGAGGATACTTACGCCTCCTGCCGGGGACCGCAGTTCTCCCCGTGCTATGACCGTTATGACAAGACCAACCGGTCATGGGGAACGACCGGCATGGCCGTGCTCGTGCCGAAGAATCCGGCCGCCGGGAAGCCGTGGGTTTTGCGCGCGGATCGCATCGACCGGACCACGTCGGAGGTTGATCTGGCCCTGCTCGCCAAGGGTTATTATATCGTCGCCCCGCCGCTGCTCGCCCAACGCGGCCCGCAGCGTGAGGATTGGAACGCGGTTTACAAGCTCATGACCGACGCAGGCTTTTCTAAAAAGCCGGCCTTGGAAGGCGCAGGCGCGGGCGCCGGAGAGGCGTACGCCTGGGCCGTTGAAAACCCAGACAGGGTTTCGTGCATCTACGGCGAAAATCCCGTCCTGCGCGCCACGATGGTCCCGAAGGGAAACCCGGACGAGAACGCGAAAGTGCCGCACATCGACGATCTTTCGCCGCTCGCCAAGGCGGGCGTGCCGATCCTGCACGTTTGCGGCGGCCTCGATCCGTGGCTCGATCGCGAGACGCGGGTGGCGGAAAAGAGATACAAGGAACTCGGCGGAAATTTCATGCTGATCATCAGGGAGGGCGAGGGCCATTTTGCGGTCGGGCCGCGAGATCCGAAGCCGGTGGTTGATTTCATCATAGGAAAAACAAACTAAGCCCTATGCTGACTACAAAATCGGGAAGGACTTTGATACTGGTGCTTGGAATCGCCGGGCTCGCGGTCGCATTTGTCGGTTGTGCCAGTGTGACGCCCGAACACAGTTCGGGGCAGTGTGTGAAACTCGATTATCCGGCGTCGTCCGCGTCGAACGAACTTCAGGTCGCGGTCACTTACGAACTGTGGATTCCAGACAGCGTGAGAACGCTGCGCGGTATTATCGTCCATCAACATGGCGCGGGCACCACGGCTTCAATCGAAGGTTCGACGGCGACACATGATCTTCATTGGCAGGCGCTGGCGCGGAAGTGGGACTGCGCGCTGTGGGGTTCGAGCTATCACGTGCAGAACGAGAAAATCGATACTTCGCCGGGCGCGTCGGAGTTGTGGTTTGATCCGCGGCGCGGCTCGGAGAAAGCATTTCTCAAAGCGCTCGCCGATTTCGCCGCGAAGTCCCGTCATCCTGAAATCGAAAGAATTCCGTGGGCGTTGTGGGGACATTCCGGCGGCGGCATTTGGTCGGACGTAATGACTACTCTCCATCCCGATCGCGTCGTTGGTGTGTGGATGCGTTCTGGCTCGGCGTTGATGTTTCTTTCGCATCCAGAATTTAAGCGGCCTGATGTTCCCATTGCGCTCTACAAGATTCCGATGATGACGAACCCCGGTGTGAAGGAAAAATCGAAGACGCCGCCGCCCGAACCGGATACGCGGACTGAGGGAGAAAAAATGAAAGGCCCGTGGCTCGGCAATATCGCGACGTTCAAAGAATACCGCGCGCACGGCGGACTCATCGGCTTCGCTCCTGACCCGCGCAGCGGCCACGAGTGCGGCGACTCGCGCTACCTCGCAATCCCCTTTCTCGACGCGTGTCTTGCCGCGCGATTGTCCGACAAGCGAAGCAAAGATCAAACTCTCAGACCGATGGATACCAGCAAAGCGTGGCTTGCGCCGTTATTCGGCGATCAAGCAGTGCCAGCGGCGGAGTTCCAAGGCAATCGCAACGAAGCGGTCTGGCTGCCGAACGAAGCCGTGGCGAAGGCGTGGATGGAATACGTGAAGACCGGCGCGACGAGCGACACCACGCCGCCTCCGGCTCCGTTCGACGTGCGCGTGTCGGCGAAAGGTGACCAAGGAACTGAAATCGCCTGGAGTGCTGAAGCGGATTTTGAGAGCGGCATCGGCGGCTTCATTGTGCTGCGCGACGGACAGGAACTGGCGAAGGTGCCGGAGAAGCCGGTGGGCAAATTCGGACGCGCGTTGTTCCAGTCCATGACGTATCACGACACGCCGAGCCAGCCGTTGCCTCAGATGCGTTACGTGGACGCATCGGCCAAGGCGGGTGAAAAACACACTTACTCCATCGTCAGCGTCAACAGCGTTGGATTGAAATCGCAGCCTTCGGCCGCGGCGTCGAGATGAAACCAATGAATCCAAACTTGTTTGTAGTGGTGAGACCGGAAGCCAATTCTCCCGCACCCGCGCAGCGCTCAGTATATGCAAGCGCACGAGAACCAGATGCCTATCAGATCAAATTCCTATCAGTGATTTTGGGCCTGCTAACCTTGACTGCCCACGCTGCGGACGGTTTTAAGCCGCTCTACAATGGCAAAGATTTGAGCGGCTGGCATGTCAAAGACAGCAAGTACCAAAACTGGGTGGCCAACGGTGAAATCCTGCTTTGCAAGAAGGGGGAGGTCGGCATGGCCAACGGCAATGGCTGGCTCACGACTGATAAGGAATACGGCGACTTCATTCTGCGGGTGGAATGGAAGCTTCCGGCCGGTGGCAACAGCGGCGTGGCCATCCGCTTTCCCAAAGATGGTGAACCGGCGCATGAAGGCATGGAGATCCAGATGCTGGACGACGCGAGCCCAGACAATGCGAAGCGCCCGCCGGAAGAACTGAGCGGGAGCCTTTACGTTGAGGTAGCGCCGCTCCGCAAGACCGATAAACCAGTTGGCGAGTGGAATAAGACCGAGATCACATGCAAGGGTTCAATGCTCACGGTAAAAAATAACGGGGTCGAAACCCTGAAGCTCAATCTGGACGATCTTAAAATCCTCCATGGACATCACATGCAATACAAACCGGTCAGCCAACGCCCGCGCAAAGGTTTCATCGGGCTGCAGGGCGACCGGGGGATGCAGGTCGAGTTCCGTAATATTTTGATCAAGGAACTCTGAATGCGCTCATTTTTCCATGCCACGAATGCCATACATCGCGATTCGAGCCTTTGCCGTTCTGGCGCTTGCGCTGAGCGCCAGGGCCCAACAGAAAAAAGAGCTGCCGCATTTTGGATGGCTCGGTTGTCTCCGCCTCAAGGTGAGATTTGTTAAACAAGGGCTGTCGCGCCGTAGCGGTTACACGTTCGACCGAGACACCGTCATGGGGGAGTTTCACTACGCGCTGCTTCGATTTTCGCGATGTCGATTTTCTTCATTTCCATCATCGCTTCAAAGGCGCGCTTGGCCTCCGCTCCGCCTGCGGCCATTGCGCGGGTGAGGGCGCGAGGGGTGATTTGCCAGGACAATCCCCAGCGATCCTTGCACCAGCCGCAGGCGCTTTCCTGTCCGCCGTTACCGACAATCGCGTCCCAGTAGCGGTCGGTTTCCTCCTGAGTGTCGGTCGCGACCTGAAAGGAGAAGGCCTCAGTGTGCTCAAAAGCCGGGCCGCCGTTAAGGCCGAGGCAGGCAATGCCAAGCACGGTGAACTCCACCGTGAGGACATCGCCCGCTTTGCCCGACGGGTAGTCACTCGGCGCGTGGTGCACCGCGGTCACTTGGCTGTCCGGGAAGGTCGCCGCATAAAAGCGCGCTGCTCCCAGAGCGTCCTTGTTGAACCAAAGGCAGATCGTGTTTTTTGGGATCGGATTTTTCATAGAGGGATTCTGGACCGCCACAGGCGCTAATGAGAGAAGTTTCCGCTGGGTCTTCCGTCAGTGAAACGGGCGCACTTCGACCGGCACTCGACAGGCGATGGTAGCCTTTTTCCCCCATGCCACCGCC
>DATMZI010000039.1:0-28548 GCA_035607085.1 Candidatus Eiseniibacteriota bacterium
CTCCGGAAAACGAGGATGGATGCTTAGCCGCATGTCGCCCACGGCCGGAACCTTCCAAAGGACTGCGTACATCCCGGCGTCTGTCTGGCGGAGTTCGAGATACCCGGGGCGGACTTCGTGGGCATAGGCTGTTTTAACTACCGCCAACAGGAGAAGGACCACCTCAAATGTGAGCCGGCGCCGCATCAACGTGCCTCCGCTACCTTTGGCGCTGGGGGAGGCTCGACCACGATCGTGTACCGCGCGCGCAGCTTGGCATACTGCGCGTCCAGCTCTTGCTTGCGCCGTTGATTCAGCAGGTCGCGGAGCACGGCCTCGCGCACGTTCGCTAGCGGTCGAGCTATTCCCGGTGCGCGCTCGTCGACGCGCACCAGATGCAGCCCGTAGCTTGATTCCAGCGGACCAGCCCAATTCCCCGTCCCGACCGATGCCAGTTGCTTCCCGAAGTTCTCGCCGAAAAGCCGGGCCGTTTCTCCCGCTGAGACTTTCTCGAACCGGAATGGCAAGAGGAAGGCGTCGCCGAGCTTTTCGACATCGATGGCAGCACCGTTCTTCCCAGTCAGCCGCGCCAGTACCGCCTTCGCATCAGCCTCCGCGGACTTTCCATGCTTCTCGCGGTTGAAAAAGATGTGTTCGAAAGTAACGCGCGGTTCCTCCTGGTACTTTTCCGCGTATTGCCGGAGGTAGGCTTCGAGTTCCTGCTCGTTGGGCGGCCCGCTTCTCGCCGCCCGATCTTCGCTCAGGAATTCAAATTTCTGCCGCATGCGGCGTCGGACGATGATGTCGTCCTGGTCCAACCTCATTGCCTTCGCCTCGCGATAGAGTACTTCCTCGCGAACGTAGTCGTCGACCAGCCCCTGCATTTCTTCCTGGGTAGGAGGGCGCATCCACGTACGGCTGAAACCGACGACGATGCTTTCGATGTTGCTTTGTGTAACGACGATCTTCTCCCCAGAGGTGCCACCGATGCTGCGCGACCGCCCAGCAATGAAAAAGATCACCACCCCCAGCAAGAGGAAGTGAAACAGTGGCTCACGGATCAGCTTTCGCAGGGTCGCCCGCATAGGAGGCTCATTTCGGCGGCGTGTACCATATGGGCGAAGTGTAGGCGCGCTCTTGCACTGTCATCGTCACTTCAGGCGGCATCTTGATGCCAAAGTATTTGGCGTCATACGCCGTCCAGCGTGGGGTCGGAATCTCAAGCACACGGACGTAGTAGAATGCGCTCTGCGCCGCATCGAAATCCGGATCCTTCCAGACCTTGATCAGCTCCGGCGTTCCGATAGTGTTGGTCCAGGTCGCGTTCGGAACATCCACCGTATTACCAACGGCAGGTAGTTTGCCGGTCTTAGAATCGGGGTTGCGGTTGCCCGACCAAGCCACATCGTAGATCTTCTCGTGCGTCTCGCCCTTGGCGTCGAGCCAGCCCTTGATGATTTGCACTCGGTCGAGGTTCGCGCCGATCGGATCTTTCAGCGCAGCGACCAGGAATGTGGGCGACTTGCCCCCAGGAGCCTGTTGAAGATCGCCACCCATGGGTACGCCCTTTTGATAGCCGACCACTGCAGGGCTCCGCGTGTTTGCGTCGGTCGCAACAAAGTCCCAGCTGGCAAAGAAGCGGACGATCATCCGTGGACCGGTGGTGGCATACGTCTCCTTCCGCTGCATGGCGTCCCACAGTGCTTCGCGCGTGTTGTCGGTAGCCCAAACGCCCGCGTAGCCGGAGGCGCTCGTCTCCCAACCCATGACCACGACTCCTGGATGGGCGGGGTTCTTTATGAACGGATGTTCTGCGCGCCCTGCACTTGGCTCGGCGGTGGAAGTTTTGCCGAAGAAATTGTCTTCTTCCACGGCGGCGAGGCCTGTGTGCGAATCGGTGGAACCGACCATCCCGAACTTGTACGGGTTCACGCCCAGTTCTTTTTCAAGCTTCAGCCCGTTTCGCAACGCCGCGCGTGCGTATTCGAACTCCAGCATCTCGGACTTTTTGAGTTCGCCAAGATCTAGGTTGCCTTTGTCCCAGCGCTCGAAGTTGGCGAATTCGTCGTTCGGAGAGAGGAACGGATGGGTCTCGCCGTCACCCTTGATCTGGGTCGCCTCATAGAGGCGTTCCCATTGCTCACGTCGCTCGGCGTATTCTCGGTCGATCGGCTTTCCAGTGAAAGATTCGATCAGCGGGAACATGCGCCCATTGGAGAGGTTGCCGTTGTGCGCGATGGCCAGCACTCTCCCGTTCGTCTTGTCTTCGTAAGTCTGCATCCACTTCCACAAGTCGCGCGGGTTGTCGCTGCCCAGAGGCTTGATGGTCGTGTAGGGTTCGACAAGGCTCGCCTTGGACGCGTTGTCACGGAAAATGACGTTGCGGTGCAAATTGTTGCCGCCGGTATTCGACGTCCACTCGAAGCCGATGAAGGCGGTGAAACGGCCTGGATCGTTCGCCTCCTCGGCTGCCTGGATGGTCTCTGCCCAGGCGCTGCGGTATGGGGCAGTGCCCGGGAGCGGAAAGATAGCTTTGGGCATCTGTCCCTTGCCGAAGGTGATGATAATGTCTAAAGCCGCGTCTGCCCCTTTGCCTGACTGAATCATTTCGTACCATTTCTTGCCTTGCGGGTCGTTCAATACATCCTGGCTACCCGACAGCAGCATCGGAAAGAAGCCCATGCCATCGGAGTGATCGGCGACGACGAGAAAGTCCAGCGGACGCGAAAGCTTCACGCGTTGTCCGCTCGAAGAGGTGATTTCATTCCCCTTAGCGAATACGTAGGCGTCCTTCGGTCCAAGCCTCGCACCAAAGGCGCCCGCGTCCATCGAATACGAAGTATGTAAGTGTGTATCGCCCCAGTAAACGCGCGCTGGAAACGGTCTCCCCGCGTAGGGAGAATACGGCCGCTTCGACGGAAAGGACTTCTCGATCGCTGCTTTGTCTGGCTCGCCTGAGTCCTGCGCGAACGCCGGCAGCGAGCAGCCAGCCAGACCAAGCGCAAGGCCGACGGCAATAAGAGTGTTTTTTGTTTTCATCCTGATCCTCGGGTGGGACATATTTTGTTTTTTCGCGTTGAATTAGTTACCTAGCGTAGTGATGCGCGCCTCAAGCCCTTACGAAACTCCATGAGAGAAATCCGATGTGCGACGCTTGGGTGTTATAGGTGCCGCAGGGGCGTGCAACAACTGCTATTACTGACAGTTCCCGGCAGCATCCCTCGTCGCCTAAGGTCAGACCTGACAATCCGCCAGCGACTCACAGCTGGGCGGCCTCACCGAGGAACATCAACTGAGGAATCCCCTTTTTTTCGGGTTCTACTTTTGCCGCTGGTTCTTTGGAATTGCTAGTGCCGCCTTTTGCGGTGGCGCTGTTGGAGGCGAAAACCTGCGCGGCGATTACGGTTTGAAATCGGGCTCGCAAAGTACACCGGGACATTCAGAGTGATGGGATCGAGAGACCAACTAACCAAGGCAGGCCGCTGGAAGTGCGGGCCAATCCGGCGAAGTCCAGGATCTGAATCGGGAGTCGCAGGCCCGCGAACGCACCCAGCAAACGCAAAACCATCAGCGTCAAACCTCGAGCGGCGGAGGACGGTCCGGGGCTACCCAACGCCGCAGCAGCGGCAGCAGCGGTCGAACCCGTCGTTAATTCAGCGCGCATAAACTTCGATAGAAGAATCTCTCGAGGCAGTACCAAGGTACATGAAAGGTCGGAGAAAACAGTGAGAGCTTACAAGATTCCGCTCTTGGTCTTGATCGTTATATTGTCAGTGGCCGGCGCGGCTCGCGCGCAGTTGAACGAACTTTACCTCAAAGGAGACGCTGGCCTCGATCCGGGTGCGCAACCAGCGCGCGACAGCCAAACTCAATCAAAGGACAAAGCGACTTCTCAGGAAGCTGCTGCTGTGGCGGATGGCAACTGGCATTTGATCGTATCCCCATACCTCTGGTTTCCTGGCGTTCATGGAACTCTTGGCTTGCGCGAACGCACGGTCAGCATACATGCCAGCCCAGGAGATCTTCTCTCTAACTTTCGCATCGGACTGATGGGGACGGCAGACCTTCGACGCAAGCGTCTGCTGCTCCCGTTCGACATTATATGGATCAGGGTGGGAGATGATAAAGCGTTGCCATTCCCGGGTTTGGGTGAGTCGTCGGCAGACGTGAGAGCTAGCCAATTCGTTTTGACGCCCAAAATCGGTTATCGGGTCGTCGATCGGGATGCGCTCAAGGTTGATGCCCTTACGGGATTCCGCTACTGGCACGTCGGACAGAATCTGCAATTTAATCCCTCTGGGACTGAGTTCTCAGGTTCGCTGAATTGGGTGGACCCGTTGCTTGGCGGTAGAATTCAGGCTGCTCTCTCGCCCAAGGTAAGTGTAACGATCGCTGGTGATGTAGGCGGCTGGGGAGCAGGCTCGGAAATGGACTATCAAGTCGCTGGCCTGCTTGGGTACCGGATAAAACCCTCATGGACACTGCAGGCCGGTTATCGCTATCTATACGTGAATTATCGGAGCGGCATCATTTTCGATGCCGCCACATCCGGTGTGATGTTTGGCGTAAGCCTAAATCTGAAGTGAAAGCAATCTCGGCTTTCCGAATCGATTCCGAACTCAGATCGGCTGAGCGGACAGCAAAAAATACTAGGCTTCAACGCTTCCCTTCTCGCCATTCGACAGCTGCTCCATAACGAGCCGTAGGTCCCGCCAGTGTTCGCAAACAAAGCGGATTGCCACGTGGCGACGGCTCCCGATCCTACTGAGTGCGCTCTGAATTGCGCTCAGTGATCTATTTGCGATCCGACCGTCAAGCTTGTGAGATTCTTTCTTTAAAACAGTTACTAGTGCGAAATTTAAATGAACTGGGGCGGAGAATGAAAACTTGAAACAGCGCACACGAGACTGCCGCCACTTCATCATTGGGTCAGCCAATGCTTTAGCTAGTTTTCGCGGCTGAACTCTTCCCCTTTTGGAATGCAGGTACGCTAAAAGTTGCGACTGGCTCACGTAGGCTTCGCGTTTCTTCATCTCGCTTTCGCATTTGTCGAGTTGTCGGTGCAGCGACAGTAATGTGTGACAGTTATGAGCATAGTCTGTGTAGCGCCTAATAGTCTCGGCTTCAAGGTTGAAATAAGACTTCTTCGGCTTCTTGCCAAAGGTCGTAGCGAATCTGGTCTTCTGTTCTCTAATAAGAACGGAAGACCCTATTCCGCGAACGAGTTGCGGGAAAAGCAGCTTTATCCGATTCTCACGAAGTTGGGCATTTCCCGAGGCGGTTTGCATGCCGCGCGGACGGGGCAACCAGCGAGAGGATGGCAAACGGTGTTGCACCAACAGTCGTACAGAAGCAAATGCGCCATTCCGATGCCAGAATCACACTTGGGATCTACGGTCACGTTGTGGGTGATGCGCAACGGGAAGCTGTCGAAGAACACGCTGAACGGATCGAGAAATACTCAGTACAGTGAATCAATTGGAGCCGATAGACGAATTAGAGCCGACTTTACTCTAATTCTACTGGTTGCAGCAAAATTGGTAGGGGCGGTGGGGATCGAAAGCTAACCTACGCCAATAAGCCCCACTGCTTCATGGCGTTGCAACCGCCCTTCCGGAACAATTCGTACAAACAGTCCAAGCTTGCAGCTGGCGATGAGAATCGTAAGCGAGAAACGGGTTGACAAGGTTCAGGGCAAGGAGGCACGCTTCGAGTGTTGGGGACAAACCCTCCTGTGCCTCGACATCGCTTGGTTCGATCCGGTTTTTCAACTGCGCCATGTTCAAGACAACTGTGCTGGTACTTTCTGCCTTGTTTTTTCCCCTCTTCCCGGCTCCTGCACCTGCGCAGTGCAATGAGCAACTGTGTCGAAATCTGCAGGCCATACTTGATGAGGCGGTAACTGACTTTAGGGGATATCGAGCGAACAGGGCGTCGGGTCCTGACGTCTCGATCGAGGGAACGGCTGTCCCATGTCAAATGTCGCTTTGGGCAAACAACGTGCCGATGTATATCTGCTACGCCAAAGTTCCAAATCCAGATTCGGAAAAATGGTATGCCAGAACACTCCAGATACTACAAGGTCTCAACCCAACATGGCATTTCCAAATTAGCTCCTCGGGTGATGATCACTATGTGGATGCAGGCCCGGCAGATTGCGAGATTCCGCCCAACGATGGGCCACACCGCGGTCAATGTCCACTCCACCTGCAAACGATGAAACAACTTGATGGAACATCGCAGCTATATCTTTGGATGAACTCACTCTCCTCGCCTTATCTTTTGAAGCCGCCACCGCCCCCTCCTTCGAAGACTGTTTCATCCGCTACTCCCGCCGCCGTTCCGGCAACCGCTGCCGGCTGCGATGGTTTCTGCCAGAACCTGAAGAGGGTGTTTGAGGCCCGTGTGGGGGCATTTGCGGGTATCCGCACTGCCAGAGAAAATGACGGGACAACTGAGGTTACTGTAAGACTCGCGGGATCGAAGCAGTGCAGTGTCAAGGAAGCCCCGGGGTCTCAGTCCCACGGTCTTGGAACTCAGTTCGTTTGTTATTGGCGAGAAGCTTCCGGTTCTGCAGCGCAGACAAGATTCCGCGACCTAGTCTCCCGCCTTCAGATTTTGATCCCCTCGAATTGGTCAACTCACCAGGAAAATGAATTGGATGATTCGACCGGCGCGGAGATCACGGCCTGGTATGCGATCGAGCCAGGCAGCAAACATGACGTTCGCGTGTATGTTTCGGTGGAATCCGTCGGGCTCCACATCACGGCGTGGAACTAGTCCTGCAGGGCGCGGCGGCCTCGGCAAATGATGACGTTACCCGCTTCCGCTCAGCTCCAATTGGAGTCCACTTGGAGCCGGATCCGCCAATAACCCGCTTAGAATGCCTCCAGATTTGAAATTGAAAATTTCGAAGCAAATTGCAAGGGAGCTCACAGATGGAAACCTGGAACCGCGAGGAACTCTACGCCGAGATGTGGGAGCTGCCGCTGCTCAAAGTGTCGCCAAAGTACGGGATCTCAGCGGTGACGCTCGGAAAGGTCTGTCACACGCTCTAGATTCCTCTTCCTGGTCGCGGATATTGGACCAAGAAAGACTTCGGCAAGCCGGTGGAGCGGTTGCCGCTTGCCCTTGCCAAGGACTCGCGACCCGTTCATCGAAAGGGCTTGGCCCGGCACGGATAAGCGGTTGGAACCCGCCTGACCAGGACCAATCGTCAGCTAATTCGCGCCGTGAATGCCAAACGTGTAGATGAAATCCGGACGGGCGTCGCCGCGCTCATCGGAAATCCTCACGTAAAACTTGACGGGAGTACTCCCTGATCCGGGGACTTGGAAGGCGAAGTAGTTATTGGACAGATACTGGTGTCCGGGAAGGCGATTCACACACGGCAGATTGTTCACTTGGCCCGGCAACAGCGCATAGTACCCGCAGGTATTGTAGCGGGTGCTGTTCGCATCCACGACTTCAATCACCGGAAGCATCGAATTTGGTTCCGGCGGCTGCAAAAAATCGTTGTTGGCGGAAACGTAGACTTGCACAATGCTGCCCGGCATAGCGCTGGCCGAATAATAGTCCGCATCGGGCGAAGTGGATTGCGGATCAGTAAACGGACTGACCGAAGCCAGGAGCGTTATGTTCGACACCGGCGTCGCAGTCGCGATGGAGTCGTTTCTCCCGAACTGCGACGGATCCTTCACCACCAAGGTCATGGGATTGGAAAGCGTCTGCTGCAGGTTTCCGGTATTTTCATCCACCACGTGTATCGTGAAATTGTAAGTTCCCGGAGTCGTGGCCGTACCCGTGATCGTCGCCTGGTTGCCCACAGACGTGAAAGTCATGCCTGGCGGAAGGGCCCCCGAAGAAATCGTCCACGTGAAACCGCCGCCGCCCCCCGAACTGTCGAGACTGATCCATGTCTGTGCGCCGGTGGTGATGGGAGGCAACGAGCTACTGAGAATGGTTAGCTTGCCGTACACGTCCAGCACAAACTGGAAATAGGTAGCCCTCTGTACCGGATTGCTGCTGTCGCGCACGGTTACGTTAGGAGCCGTGAAGCTTCCTTTGGTGGCTCCGGTGCCGTTCAGCATTCCGGTGGCCGGATCAAATGTGAAGCCGGGGGGGACTGTCTCGATCGACCAGGTGTACGGAGGAATTCCCCCGGTGGTCGGAAACGTTGCCGAATAACTCTGCCCGTAAAGCAGCTCCACGGTGCCGGGTCCCGAAATAGCGAGCGGATCGCTCACTCGGATCTGAAAACTCTGTGTGGCAGTGTTCGGGGCTTCATACGAGTCGGCAACTTTCAGATTGAACGGGAAGGTTCCGTCTTTCGTGGGAGAGCCGGTGAGGCTGAAGTTCAGCGTGTAGGGAGTCGAACTGATCGTAATTCCGTCGGGAAGGGAGCCCGACCCGAGGGTTACATGGTACGGCGCGCGTCCGCCGACGATCGATATGTTCTCATTACAGTTCTGATTGCGGATACAGTCCGTCAGCGAAGTCGTCTGGAACGCGAGCGGTGGTTGCACTGTAAGCGTGACAGCTGCGAAAATCGACGCCGGTGTCGGCGCCGAATCCGTAATCGTCATATAAACAAAGTCAGTCAACTGCGCGCTCGTTGGAGTTCCCGACACAATTCCCGTGTTCGAATCAAGCGTCAACCCTGGTGGCAGCGAAGCATCGGGAAACTTCGCGAAATGGTACGGGGGAGTTCCGCCAGCCGGCAGGATCTGTTCGCGATAGGCCAGATTTTGCACTGCATCGGGAAGGGTGGACTGCGGCAAGACGAGATTGTTGCCGATGATCAGGGTATACGGCCGGCTCGCCGTCAGCGTAGGCGCTCCGCTGTCGCTCACCTGAAGAGTCAGGTTGTATTTTCCTGCGCTTGTCGGCGTGCCCTGGAAAGCCCGGTTTTTGTCCAGGGTCATTCCCGGGGGCAGCGATCCGTCCGCCAGACTGAACTGGTAAGGAGGCAGACCTCCTTGCACCGGAGGAATGAAAGAATACTGCAAGGCGATATTCCCGTCCGGCAGAGCGTTAGAAGGCAGAGCCAGCGGAGGCACGCAGTCAAGCTCCAGTCCGATTCTGGCTGTTTGCGAAGCGGCATCTTGAACGACGAATTGTGGAAACCACACCGAATAGCAATCTGCCGCCGCAGTGCCCCTAATCGTGCCATCGGTTAAGAGGCTAAGCCCGGGCGGCAGACTGGACACCGTGTTCGAGCCCGGAGGAGGTCCCAGGCTCCAGGAATATTGTCCCTTGCCTCCCGACGCTTGTAACTTCACGTTATACGCGGAACCTGTAACGGATTTCGGAAGCGTTGCCGTGGTGATCACCAGGGGCGTCGATCCGCCGCCCCCGCCTCCTCCGCCACCGGAAATACCGCCTCCTCCACAACCGGCAATTATCAGCAATGCCTGCAGCGTAGCCACAGCCAAAGTCGCTTTGGACTTCTTGCTGAGGATCACGCCAACTCCAGACGGAATTGCTTCCGTCTCAACCAGCGCAATTCCGACTCGCCATTTATCGCCGCACTTTCGAACGCATCAAAGCGTGACGGTGTTACTTGCAGCGTGAGGTCCATCGACGTCACCGTCCCGGCCTTCACGCTGACCGTCGCGCCCGAACTGTAGGTGCCTGGCATGGGGATAGGCGGGTCCAAAGGCGTCAAACTCGAACCGCCTGTGAAGCCGGCGTAAACGGATTCCACGGAAATCGAGTAGGTGCCCGGCGGCAATGGAATGTCGAAGCGGCCGATCAGGGTGGTGTCCCGGGATCCCAACGGATCGCCAAGGTTCGAGCACGTTGTGGCACTCGGATGAGCCGGATCAATGCAGGTCGTCGTCTGTCCCGGATTGCCGGTGAATAGATAGCCAGAAACTGCGGATGCTGCGTTGCGCCGCGGTGTGTTGGTGTTGCGCGCAATCACGTTCACACCCTGGACCGGCGTGGTCCCGTCGCTGAACCTCACGCTTCCCGAGATCGTTCCGTACGCCGCGTTGTAGCTCGTTTTTCCTGCCGGCGGCGAGTTCCCTACTGGATACAACTTCGAAATCCATGCCGCGTCGTCGACTGCAATAATCGGCAGTCTGGAAGTCGCTTTCGCCGGGCAGATTCCCAGGATTGGAAACATCAACGGCATACCGGCGGTGTCGTCCGATGTGCAGGCGTATGACTGGTTGTTTACCGCTTTCAGCAGCAAGTCGACGTTGATCTGCGAGTGGCCCAGCCCGAGGAAATGCCCGAATTCGTGGGTGAACGCCTGGTTGAACTCATCCGAGGTCAATTCCAAGTTTCCACTGTTCGGATCATCGATCCCGTCCTGAAATCTTCCGTTCAGGATTGCGCCCGCGGAAATGATTCTTCCCGTCAGGGTGTCGTAGTCGCATGCAAACGCGAATCCGATGACCTCGGGTGGAAGTCCTAAGGCGCCGAAGATCGAGCCGTCTGCGTCGAAGACGATCGGGCTCTGCCCGCCACCGCTGCAGGAGTTGGGATCCGGTGCCGTCTGCCCGCTGGAATCTCCGACCATCGCCGTGAACTGCTGAACGGTTTGTACATCGCCTCCGGCTGGAAAACCTGCGCTGGTAATTCCCAATAGTCCGCCAGCGTTGCTGAAATTCAGGCTGGCGGTGGGAACTGCCGCCCAGTTTCCGAACATGCCGTTTACGCGCGTGATTCCACCTGCATTATCGATGACCACGGCCCCGCCGTTCGGTCGTTGACTGAGCGGACCGGCGTCGACCCGGTAGACGATTGGTTTGCTGTTGTCCCAAAGCAACGGCACGCCTGGCACGCCAGCGCCAGTTCCACCCACGTTGAGTGGGCCCCCGGCGAAGGCAGGCTGCATGAGCAGGAGCGCTGTAGCCAGTGCAGCAGCGGCTCTTTTCGCTATGCGGTTTTTTCTGGTTTCTCTCATTGCGCGCGCTTTGGAATGGCGATTGATCGAATCAGGCTCTTTAGTTCTTTCAACGGCGCGGGGCCGGGTTTCGTCTGACTGATCATCGCGCTGACCTCGGGCCGCATCTGCACTCCACGTGCTGCGAGTTGCGCCTCGATTCCACGGAACAGGCCCCCGTTGCCAAATCCATTCACGGCCTCAGAACTCTTGTCGGGCAGCGTTCGCAAGGCAAATCGCCCTTGCTGCATTCCGGCGGGACTACTGAGCCCGTAAGCGCTTGGCCGAATGAGAAGCAGCAATACATGTTGCCCGGCCCGATATCCGAGGAGCTGTTGCTGGTCCCTGCTATCAATCGCGGCCTGACGGAAGGTGTAAACGGTCGTGGACGCCCCTTTCAGGCTGTCTTCCACCTTTAAGGTCACCAACACAGTCATCAAGTTGCTCAGTTGCTCGTGGCGCTCCAAACTCACATTGGTAACAGTTCCCTGCACAATCAATTCGGACTCGTCGACGAGTTGTACCAGGTTGCGCGGAATGGTGAGAGCGGTGTTTTGCGCGGAAAGAGGAAATGCCAAAAACATCAGACAGAGCTGCAGGGAAAACGGGCGGATTAGCTTACAGACCACACTCGGGGCTACGCCGGGCTGGGTCGGCATCTGGTGTTTCCTGGGTAATCTGTATTTGTGAACTTATTTTGTCAACCCGGGGACTTTACCTGTGGAATATTATCTTGTCAAGATTACTAATGGGGCAGATCTAAGAGCCGTTTCTTGAAAGGCGCCTTTTCGAGTCGCAATTGCCGGGAGATGCGATGTTTGCAAAACTGCGTAGTCAGGCCTTCGCTTGGGTGCTGTTCGCCATCTCAATCGTCTGGGCGGCCGCAATTGATGGCCCGGTCATCTATTCATTCTTGTTTCCGGGCCACGACATTCAACAAATAATTCGAGCGTTCGAAGGACGTGAGACTCTCCATGCGGACTTGGCTCCGATTTCGCAGGCAGTCACTGTTTCGGCTGGACTCATGCGACGAGCGGTGCCAGTTGGAGCTTATTGGCACGTTTCTGCAGATTACAACATCAAGGAGTCACATACGACGCGAACGACTCAGCTTGCGCACTCAGCGTGGTTCGAGAAACGCAGTGAGCCGACAATTCTGATCTTGACCCGAACTGAGGTGGATGGCTCACAGCTGCGCTACAACGTGGGTGAGGGTTCCTTTCGCAAAGATAGGAGCAACCGATTAGAGGGGTGTTGCGTCGAACGTCCGAACTGGCAGCGCTTATAAGGCGCTTGGCGCATTGAAACTGTATAATCCGCAATATTCTGGCGCATCCTCACATAACGAGCTGTAGGGAACACCATCCCGCGCATGTTCCGCCCCGCGAGAGGCTGCTTCGACCGGAAAGGTGTGTGGCATGACTCTAAGACGTTTCATTCTCTCTCTTGTGGCTCTTCTGCTGTTCGCCCGATGCGATGATGCCGCTCCGCAGGAACGAGCCGCAGAGAGTCCAACCGTTCTCGCCATCACTCATATCGTGGTCGTTCGAGCCTCCAGCCCCGGACCTCTGCTGGATCAGACTGTTTTGATTCGTGGAAATCGCATCGCCGCTGTGGGCAAGAGCGGTGCAACACGATTGCCATCAGGCGCGCGCATCGTCGACGGGCGCGGCAAATTCCTGGTACCCGGATTTTGGGACTCCCACGTGCACCTTACTCTCGCAGGCGAATCCGCATTGCAACTCTTCATCGCAAACGGTGTGACCGGTGTGTGTGACATGGTTGGCGACCCGCAAATACTCCGCAACTGGAAAAATCGCATTGCAGAAGGCTCACTGATCGGGCCGAGAATCAAAATGGCAGGATTTGCCATTGAGAACGCGGACTGGCTCGCCGTCATCCCAAAGGTCGACGAGATGTTCAAGCTTCATCTGAGTGAGACCGTTCTCCAGGCGCGTATCGGGGTTAAGACTCCCGAGGAGGCGCGGCAAGCCGTCGACCGTATTGCAGATCAGTCCTTGGATTTCGTCAAGTTCCGCACTATGCCTTCCCGCGAAGTCTTTTTCGCCATGGCGGATGAAGCTAAAAAACGCAACATTTGGTTCGTCGGCCATGAACCCGAAGTCGTGAATCTGGCAGACGCTTCCGATGCGGGCCAGCGGAGCATCGAACACCTGCCGTTTATGAGCCTGGCTAAGGCGTCTTACGAGACTCGCAAGGCCGCGTTCGTTACTTTCGCGCATAACGGAACCTGGGTCGATCCTACTTTGGTTGCCGCAGTAGGGTATCGCGGCGTCCCCAATGAAAAGGTAATGTCAGTAATCCGTGACAAGTCAAACGCTTTCGATCCCCGGCGAAAATATCTCTTTCCGTCGCTCCTGGAATTTTGGCGCGCACAAATCGTCATCAAGCAGGTCGAAGAACCGCAGGATTGGCCAGCCCTGATTCAGCAGGGATTTTTGGACCTCGCCGAAATGCGGAAACTCGGTGTCCCCGTTGTCGCCGGAACCGATCTCGGCGTGCCGCTTGTCTATCCTGGCTTTAGCCTGCATGAGGAACTCGCCATGCTCGTCGAAAAGGCCGGCTTCTCTCCCGCGCAGGCGCTCGAGTCGGCAACGCTGCAACCCGCGAGGTTGCTCGGAGTAGAGGAAGACTTGGGTACGATCCAGCCAGGCAAGCTCGCCGACCTAGTTTTGCTCAATCGCGATCCTCTGCAGAACATCGCCAACACCAAAGTAATCTTCGCCGTGATCACCGACGGTAAATTCTATGACCGCGCCGCCCTGGATGCGATGCTCCAACGAGCGGCTACGATGGCCGATGAAGAAACAAAGAAGGCCACAGAAAGCGTCCCTTGAGGCGGTCTCCTTAATGGTGCGTGCAAACCGCGGAACAGCTTCCAAGAAAGAATTGGACTACCTTGCTTCATTCTCAAAGCATAGAACGTCTGATTCTGCCCGATAAGGCGTGCCGGCTCAGACGGTCGACCGCACCACTATCCAATGCGTTGATTCGCCCATGCTTTTCCCGATCGAACCCGTTTGTTTGCCACGAAATCTACGAGAAATTATTGTGCTGACCTCGCTTCTATTCAGCCGGGCAGTGTTGGGACCAATATCAGACCCCATATTTCTAAGTCCCGCGGATTGATGGCGTTGCAACCGCCTACCCATTGCTGACTCTGCTGACTGGACGCGCGATGAAAGTCGCACGACGTCCGAAACCTAACGATCAATTGGACTCTTTCGCGTTCCTTTGTCCACCGACTTCTTAGAGGTATCTTGTTTGGGGAATCGCTGGAGAATCTTGTAGAGGAGGCGTGGCCAGACCTGGATCCTCGTGTTGTGGGGGTTGCGCCAGTGGAGGGATCACGTCTGGATGATCGTGCAGATACTGTTCTAGGGGCTCGTTTCGCAAGACGACACGGAATCCACGCCGCGTGTTCACTTCGATGGTCGTTTGCAAGTCCAGGTCATCCAAAGCGATCGTCTGTTCGGCGGGTTTGCCCCGCTCGATGGTAGTGAAATGGAACTGGCTGTCGACGAGCCAGTAGTCGGTGACCTCGTAAACGGTTCCGTCTTTTAGAAAGAGCTGCACCAGGTCACGTCGCTCTCCGCCATAACCGTATAAAGGATAGGACGCGGTAGGGTATTGATAGGTTTGGACGGGCTGGACCGGAGGCAGATAAAGCGATAAATAATTGGCAAAGTAATTGCCAAGGCTATACCCATAGTACGGCCAAGGATTGCAGGTGAGTGGGCAGCTCCAGTACGCGGCGCAGCCCGGCCACCAGAACGAATTGAATCCGAATCCCAGGCCAAACCTGAAAAATGGTGGACCAAAGAAGACTGGGCGATGACCGATGGGAAGCATCGGCCCTGGGTGAGGACTCGATACACGGAAAGTCGGGGTGCGGATTCCCGGGAAAGAGGGGCGGGACGATCGAGGCGGCAAAATCGTAGGACTCGGGCTGAATCTCGGTGGAACCGCTACGTGAGAAGCGGCGACACGCGATACGCTGCCGATGTGTACGCCTACGCCAACGTGGCCGGGGTGTTGTGCCAATGCGACGGAAAGCGGAACGCACGCAGTTAACACGAAACACACCACGATCCAAATGCGTCTCGGAGTTGAAGAAATAAGCACAAGGCGCGTCATTCGAGTTACCTCCTTGCAGCTTGAGGGTTTGAGGCTGCGAGGATCACTCGGATTCGTTGTGGAGAAGTTTAATACCTTTGTCTGTTTGTTGCATCATCAGACCGTTCTCCCGTGACACCCCACTCCACAAGGGTTCCTTCTGTTACGGTGAGTGATGTCGCCAGTAAATTGACCCCCGGCATATAAATCGCGCCCGCAACGCCGTCGGGCGGACCGCCCGAAGCGATGGCAAGCGCCACTCTGGAAGTCACATTACGAAGGGTGTATTTTTGTCCGAGGCTCAAAGTCAGGCCTCGGCGTAAGTCAGACTCTTGCGTTTGCTCGCGCCCCGGATTTCATCGGCCTGCAGGTTTAGGAGATCGCGTTTGATCGTCGCTACAGCAGGGATCTTACCTGCGCGCTGACGATATCGGCTTCCACTGGTACTTGTTCTCCTTGCAGCAGTTGCCGCAGTCGTTTGCGAGCTTTGTGAAGCTGCGATTTTGAGCTACCGACCGAGCATCCCAAACGCTCCGCGATCTCGCTGTGTTGGTATCCAAGGACGTCGTACAGCAAGAATTGCTGTTTGCAACCAGGCGACAACTTGGAGATCGCGCGCTTCAGGTTTAGGCGATCGAAAAAACTCGATGGCGAGGCTCCGTGCTTGCGTTGCCCTTCTTCGTTTGCGGTGTACTGCTCCAAGTCTTCGACCACGGCGGCGGCCGGTTTTCTGTGGCGCATGTGAAGCAACACGACGTTCACAGTTACTCGATACAGCCAAGTGGAGAAGTTTGATTCGCTGCGGAACGTCCCGATCTTGCGAAAGAGCTGGAGGAACGTTTGCTGGGTCAAGTCTTCGGCTTCAGCCGGATTTCGAATCATGCGCAAACACACGCTGTAGACGCGCTTGCAATACGACTTGTAGATGTATTCGAAGGCGGCGTGATCCCCACGCTGGGCGAGCGCTATCGCTTGCCCCTCACTTGTCACCTGATCTGTAAGTGTATCCTTCATTTTCGATTCACCTTTTGTGTACGGCCAAGTCACACGCGGATTCCCGGCCGGTGGCGGGAGACTCCAGCAGAAACTTGTAGCCGGCCCGGTGCACGGTCCGAAAATGAATCGGCCGGGACGGATCTCGTTCCAGCTTGCGACGGAGTCGCAGGATGTGGTTGTCAACGGTGCGAGTGGAGGGGTAATTTTCGTAACCCCAAACTTCATTTAGAAGTTCGTCCCGCGAAATGACGCGCCGCGCATTTTGAGCCATGAACTTCAAGGTCTTGAACTCCATGGCGGTAAGCGTCACTGGCTGACCCTTACGTGTCGTCTCCATGGATGAAAAGTTCACTTTGACATCCCCGAACACCAGTTCGCTTTCGGCGTTCGTTAAACTGGGTAGCTTGCCGCCTCTTCCGAATAACTCGAAGATCGCGGACGCCGTTGAGGTCCCGCTGACGGAGTTGTTTCCCGTCTGGCGTATCGAATTAGCTTGGCCATTGGCGGACGCCGGGAGTAAGACGATGACCGGCACGAATTGCTCTATAGACCGAGCTTCTTCCAGGCCGACAATTCGTATCGGCGTCACCGAATTATTGACGTGCCGCGCCGCAGCGGGCAGTAATTCTTGAATCGGGTTGTTTGCAACTACGCCCATTGGATCTACCTCCTCTTTTCTTTTAGCCAAACTACTTACGTTCCTTGAGATACGCTTCCCAGCAGTCCAGGCCTTGTAGCCTGCGGTGGAAGAAGTGATATCCCTCCTTGCCGGAAATTTTGAAGCAGACGAATCCGAAGCCTTCTCCCGAGACAATAGGTTCCTTACACTTGCTGCAAACGACGACTGTCCCGAATCCCACAGGTCACCTCTCCGCCTTTGCTTGCTCTTCCTTGTAGGAGAGCTCTTTTCGCAGTGTTTCCAGATCCCTATCGGCTTTCTGCAAACGAGCTCGTGCCTGGTCAATGGCCTTGAACACTTCGAGGTCGTAGATTCCGACTCTCACCTCAGTCTCGTGGGCTTTGAGAAACTTCTGGATAACGAGCATTTCTTTGTCGAGCGAATCTTGGGGAGAATCGTATGGCAAGAACTTGATCTGGGCTATGAAGTCGTTCCAGGCGACATTGCGCACAATGTGAGCGACGGAGGTACTCTCTTTCCCATACGTTAGGTAAACGCATGTGCTGATCAGGGTGACCAGCAACAAGCCGCGAATAAGTAGAACGCGCACGACGTTCATTGCAAACCTCTTTCCTTCCGGGAGCCTTTCTTCCTACATGGGACCTGCTCGCTTTTGTTATCTGCTCGGCCCTTGTTGGCCGAAGCCAGGACGAGGTCAAATCGCGCCCCCAGAAACTTCAGCAGCTCCTCGCTGGAGCGGAATCGCAGCTCCGTGCAGGAATCAACCTCCTGAACCCAGCCTTCGAATCGGCACTCCGCCGGCTTCGTTTCCGGTCCCAGTTGGACTACGAACGCTCCGCGCATAATGGTGTGAGAGTAGTCGAACGAGGATATGAAGGCGTGACCTGGCGGTGACGCTTTCAGTCCAATTTCGGTGACGCGACACCTGGCCATCGACTGGCATAGCCGACTCTCCGGATGACCACGCTAAGAAAAAGGCGAGGCCTGCTTGGCCTCGCCTTTGTGAGCGTAAAGAAGCGCTCTACTTTTCGTGAGCTTCGATTGCGAAGGTTTAAGTACGTCGCGTCTGTCGAGGAGGCGCGGCCCTCACAACTCGCAAAACGCCATAAAGGATTCCTGGAGCGCTTCCACGCTAGAGAACCCCAGGACTGAGGCAGCTGCAGGAAGGACCCCCAACTGTGCGGCCAGGCCGGAGATGGGGCCCCGTTCCGAGGAGGCCCCCCGCCCCCGCCCATTCCTGGGGCAATTGGGGATTGGGCGTAAGGTTTTGCCCGCTTTGGGGCTGGCTAATGGTGACGACGTTTCGGGTAACCCCGGTGCGTCCGCACGCCCGCAGGAACGATGTTGACTTCAGCACGCGCCACCCGAGCCAGACCGTCACGCCGTCTCGGTCCAATTTTGGTGACGTGAGGCCCAATAGGCGAAGAGGATTCAATTGGTCCACGTCTAATTGGAACGGGCCCTGACGGTCATCATTAATGTAAATTTCGAGCTAATGTCGTAGACTCTCGAAATTGCTGCCTGGCGTGAGAAGCAAACCGGCCCCGCACAATGAAACAATTCCATTCCTTCCGGCTCGACATTGTTAACCACTGCTTGTGGAACGGGGAAGATCGTGTGCCGCTCACCCCGAAGGCTTTTGATGTACTTCGCTATCTGGTCGAGCATGCCGATCGACTCGTAACGCAAGATGAAATCCTCGAAGCCCTTTGGCCTGATACCTATGTGAATCCAGAAGTCATCAAGAAATATATTTTGGGTATCCGGAAGGCCTTGGGAGATCGGCACGAAAAACCCGAATTCATTGAGACATTTCCCAGAAGGGGATATCAGTTCGTGGCGCCGGTGAGCGAACTGGACGCCACGAGTTCTTCAGACACGAGCGGCAACGAAATGCCGAAAATGGTCGGCCGGGAAGCCGCTATGGCTCAACTCGATTTCTATATGGGCCAGGCCCTCAAGGCTCAGCGGCAAGTGATCTTCATCACTGGAGAGGCGGGAATTGGAAAAACAACACTGCTCGAGGAATTTCAACGAACGGCTAGCCGCCATCCCAATCTACGAGTAACTCGCGGGCAGTGCGTTGAGGGTTTCGGCGGTAAGGAAGCTTATTATCCTGTGTTGGAAGCCCTTGGCCAATGGGCTCGTGAAGTGACTGGCGACCGCTTGGTCCACACTTTGGCGAAACAAGCGCCCACATGGTTGATTCAGTTCCCTTCGCTTATAAGGACCGAACAGCGTGAGGCGCTACAAAACGAAATCCTCGGTGCAACTCGCGAACGAATGGTGCGCGAAATCTGTGAGGCTTTGGAAGCATTGACCGCGCAGGATCCGCTGGTGCTGATTCTTGAAGACCTGCATTGGGTGGATCCTTCCACGCTGGACTTTATTTCCGCGCTGGCGCGCCGGCGTGGGCCCGCCAAGTTGCTGCTGTTTGGAACCTATCGTCCCGCTGACGTCATCATTTCGCGCAGTCCTTTGAAAGCACTCAAGCAGGATTTGGTAATCCACAGCCTAAGTCATGAGGTCAGTCTTGAACGCCTAGAAGAGCCCGACGTCGCCAAATACATTTCCGTCAAATTCGTTGATGGTGATCTCCCCGCAGGGTTTGCCAACCTGATCTACAGGCGCTCGGGCGGCAACGCGCTGTTCATGGTGACCATACTCCAGGACATAGTTAAAAAGGGATTAATTACGCAGGTCGACGGTAAATGGACGCTTGCGGCGCCGATCGAAACTGTCGCCCAAAGCGTTCCGGAGACCCTAGATCAATTAATTGAGGCGCAATTCCAGCAGTTGAGTGCAGTCGAACAGCGCATTTTAAGAAGCGCCAGCGTTGCCGGAGAGCGGTTTTCTGCGTGGGTCGTCAGCACCGCTGCTGAAATCGATCCCGGCAAGATCGAAGAAGTTTGTGAGGGGCTCGCAGCAAAGCTTCAGTTCATCAAATGTTCCGGAATCGAAGAACAAGCCAATGGCGAGATTTCAGCGCACTATGACTTCCGGCATTCGCTGTATCGAGAAGTTCTTTATGGGCGGTTGTCCGAGAGCACTCGTTCGAAGCTGCACCTGTTATTGGCACAAAGACTTAAATCCTTCTGCGACCCCTGCGAGCAGGAATTGGCGACCGAACTTGCCTTGCATTTCGAGGGAGGCCGCGACTACGAGCAGGCCCTCAATTATTTACTGATTGCGGCGGACAATGCGGTGGGGCGATTCGCCTATCGTGATTGCATCGAGATACTGAAACATGCGCACGAATTAGTGCTAAAGCTTAGTCTCACAGTTAGAGCCGAAATTGAAGTTCGCATCCTTCAGTTTATGGGCGATGCTCATTTCGCGCTGGGCGCTCTGACAGAGTCCGCCCAGACCTATGCAGCCGCCGCGGCACGCGCGCAGCAAGCTGGCCTCAAAGCGGCTCAGATGCACGCGCTAACCTCCGCAATGTATCCACTGGGCTTTATTGGTCCCGAAGAAGGTGTTGCGGCATTGGATGAGGCCGTGAAAGTCAGCATGAGTTTGAACGATCCACCGCGTTTAGCGCTCACACAAATGCTGGCCGCAGGTTTCCGCCTGGTGTTTGACTCCTGGACCCAAACACATGCTGAACTGTGTACGTCGGCTTACGAAACTTTGCTCCATCTGTCTCCCGCAGAGTTGGACCCCTATCAGCGAATCGTATATGCGCATATTTTGATGCTTAAAGGCAAGTACGCAGAAGCATTGGATCTTTGCGACCGCAGCGTATCCGAAGCCAGCGCATCCGGGGTGGGTCAAGTAGTGAATTTCCTGGCGCACTTTGGTGCGCTGAGCGCAAAAATAATTATCCTTCTCCGTACGGGGCAGCTTGGGAAAGTGTTGCAGATAACCAAATCCGGCAGAACGTCTCCTGACGAGAATATGTCACTTTATTGGCTACTCACTCTCCGCGAAGCCATGCTTCGCGCAACCGCTTTCGACTTCGAGGGTGCAAGGCAGATTTGTCAAGCAGCCCGTAATGTCAGGGACGGAGAATTTCCGGACGCACAGTACTATTCGATTGACCAGATAGCTGCCGGAAATCTCGCGCTGCAGCAACGGAAATACTCTGAAGCCCTTGAACATTTCAGGCACGTACAGGACCTTGATGTGCGCGCAAAATTCTTCATGCATTGGGAGTGGAGAATAATCGCAGACCTTGAATCGGGCAATGCCTGGCTCCTGTCCGGAAACGCCGTGAACGCGCGCACTGCGGCAGACTGTCTTCTAAAGTCCTCGTTGGCCACCAGCGATCCTCATCTGCACGCGATCGCATGGGATCTGCAGGCGAGAGTGGCCATGGCCGAAAGTGATTTGCAAGGTGCGCGCGCGTCGATTCAGAAAGCCCTCGCAATTATCGATAGATTTGAAATTTTGTTTGCAGCTTGGCAGACCCTCGCGACTGCATCGCAGGTATACAAGTACGCAAAAGAAATCAAAACCGCCGAAGCGTATCGCGACCGCGCTGAATCTTGCATTCTCCAGATTGCCGATTCCTTCGAACCGAACGAGCCACTTCGCGCAACATTCCTGAACGCAGATCCCGTCCGCCGAATCCTGTGTGAAAAAGTCGTGAACGAGGCCACACGGCAGCATAAGTTAAGCGGCGGCGCTGTACTCTGAGCAAACTCCATCTACCCTAGATGCAGAGGATACGGGCGCGGCTCAGATCGGGTCGCGCCTGCGCTTCAGGCCGGACGATCCAAATTACCGGCTGCGTGATCGCGATCGGAATAGGTAGACAAACTTAGACGGTTAGTTGCGTGTTGCCGACGATCCATCCAGAATCGTCGGATCGGCCGCAGCGTGCAGCGCAGGACTAGAATTAAACAAGCATCGTGATCGTGAGGCACCGCCAACTCCCGGCTTTCATTGACTTGCCTACCCTTCCGCCATAGCATTTTTGGGCATGATCGGGCAAATCGTCTCGCACTACCGCATCCTGGAGAAGGTCGGCAGCGGCGGGATGGGGATGGTGTATAAGGCCGAAGACCTCAAGCTCGGCCGCTTGGTAGCGCTCAAATTCCTGCCGGAAGATCTCAGCCACGATTCAACATCGCTTGAGCGTTTCTGGCGTGAAGCTCGGGTGGCCTCCGCCCTAAATCATCCCAACATCTGCACCATTTACGAGATGGGTGAGCATGAAGGCCAGCACTTCATCGCTATGGAACTGCTTGAAGGCGAGACGCTGGCCGCCCGCATAGAACGCGGGCCCGTGCCACTGGCCGAGGCCATGCGCATCGCGTTGGGGTTGCTTGCTGCCCTGCAAGTGCTGCATCCAAAAGAGTTGGTACACCGGGATCTCAAACCCTCAAACATGTTTCTGACGGAGAACGGAGTTAAGATAATCGATTTCGGACTGGCGCGCCTGTCGCGGGCTGATCCAACGGTTACTCAAACCCTCCTCACAACGCCGGGACTGCTCGTCGGAACTCCAAACTACATGTCTCCAGAGCAACTGCTCGGTCACGCCATCACACCCGCTTCAGATCTCTTCGCCGCTGGCGCCATTATTTTCGAGATGTTGAGCAGGCGGCGCGCCTTTCCAGGGCGCTCGGCGATGGAAATTTTTCACACCATCCAGTACGGACAGCCACCCACGCTCAGCGGCTCTCCGGCCATTGCCGCAGTGGACCGCGTCATTCACCGCGCCCTGGCGAAAGAGCCGCACGAACGCTATGCGTCCGCCCAGGCCATGGCGCAGGAATTGCGGGCGGCGCTCTTACTAGAGGATTCGAACGTCACTCCGTGCGCCCGTGCAATGAGCCGCTTGATCGTGCTGCCGTTTCGCGTTCTTCGGCCAGACCCGAAGACCGACTTCCTCGCCTTTAGTCTACCGGATGCCGTTACCAGTTCGTTATCTGGTCTTGAATCCCTGATTGTGCGTTCCAGCTTAACGGCTGCGCGCTTCGCCGGCGATGCCCCGGACCTGAAAACCATAGCGGCGGAGGCCGACGTGGACGTCATACTCACTGGAACGCTTCTGACCTCGGGCGGCCAGCTACGTGTTAGTACGCAACTGATGGAGACACCCTCCGGCGCACTGATCTGGTCGAAGACTTCGCACGTAGAACTGAGAGACGTCTTTCAGCTACAGGACGACCTCGTGAACCGCATCGTAGAGTCGCTCTCGCTGCCCCTGACGGCGCGTGAACACCGCCGGCTCAAGCACGACGTGCCGAACAGCCCCACAGCGTACGAGTATTATTTGCGCGGCAACCTGTTGTATTACGACTGGGCCAAGATGAGTGTAGCGCGCGACCTGTATTTGCGATGCGTGGAAGAGGATCCGCAATATGCACCGGCCTGGGCCCGGCTCGGCCGATGTCATCGGCTGATCGCCAAGTGGAGCGGCGAGCCGGACGAGGATTTAGTGCGGGCCAAGGATGCGCTTGAGCGGGCTCTTCAGCTCAATTCTGATCTTCCAGTGGCCCACTATCTTTATGCTCAGCTCGAAGCTGACCTTGGACGCGCACAGGACGCTATGGTGCGCCTGCTTGGCCGGGCTGGGGTCGGAAGCAGCGATCCGGAGCTGTATGCTGGCCTAACGCAGGTTTGTCGATATTGCGGGCTGCTCGAAGCCTCGCGCGCAGCCCACGAACAGGCCCGCCGGCTCGATCCGCAGATCCGGACCAGCGTGGCCCATACCCACTTCATGCTCGGTGATTACCGCAACGTGCTCACTACCAGTTCAGGCGGTGATTCTCTCTACATCCATCCTCTCGCATTGGCCCAGTTGGGCCGGGAACAGGAGGCGGTCGAGTTGTTGCGAGAACGCCTGCAAGAGGGATTGCCGCTTCCGCTGATCCGCTCGCACGGCACCTCGCTGCTGGCACTTCTGGAGGGCCGGCCCGAGGACAGTGTGCAGGAAGCCGAGCATTATCTCCGAAGCAGCTGTCGAGATCCAGAAAGCTTATATTATTTGGCACGGCAGTTAGCTTATCTGGGTAAACACACGCGAGCTTTAGAGGTACTGAACGAGGCGGCCGAGCTGGGCTACGTCTGCTTCCCCACGATGGCTCGCGACCCCTGGCTGGATCCGCTGCGCGGAAATCTCGAGTTCTCCCTAGCGCTCCGCACAGAGGAGGGGCGCTATCGTGAGGCTGCCCAAGCATTCCTGGCGGCCGCCGGCAGTCGGATCCTGGGCGTGCGGCCGACGTAGACCTCACCAGTCAGTGGACGGCAGGCATGTGACTTGATCCAATTAGTTTCGCACGCGTAAGGCCGATGGCGCGGAGTTCCAATGAGCAGCAGGAACGCATGAGAGGGCGTCGACTAGACAACCACCTGCAATCGGGCCGGCCCTCCAACGGAGCGACAATGAACACGCGGGGATGCATCGGGAATTCCAGCCTTGATTTGCTAAACTCGAACAATTAGGAGACATCTGAATGCCTGTGACTAGATCCAAAGTCCCAAGACGCGCTACGTACGAAGACGCCAACCTGCTGCTTCGCCTCTATGAGCTCCGCCGCGAAGAGAGGCTTCGTAAAGCCCGGGAGTGGTTCATTAAGAATTTTCACGCGAACACCATGGAGGAATTCCAGAAGCTCTGTCCGCTCAACTCGGAAGAGAACGCATTCTACCGCATGGTAGTTAGCTATTGGGACATGGCGGCCTCGTTTGTCGCAAGTGGTGTCCTGCACGAAGGGCTATTCACGCAGAACTCCCGCGAGCTGCTGCTGGTTTGGGAGCGGATTCACGACGTCGTACCGGCTTTGCGCAAAACCTTCAAGAACGCAAACCTCTCCAGAAGCCTGGAAACAGTTGCGAACGCGATGATCGCGGATAGGCTCCCAGATTCTGCCTTTGGGGTTTAACGGCCAACACTCCTCAGGTCGTCATACGAATACTGGCCTCAACGCGCCCGGTGAATAACGGCTGTTCGCGCTCCGACTCTTGAGCAGAATTGCGCGCGAGTGACGCCGCACGGAAGTAATTCCGCCCGCCTGGTGAGTTTGCGTTATCGGAAAGCTTGATTAGTAACCTTTTGTTTGCAGGTGTGAGCACCGCTCGGTGCTACCCAAATCCGCGTCCTGGGAACCTGAAGCAGTGAGACGCAAATCGAAGCGGGTTAACGCCATGATCGCGTTGCCGGAAGACCTGCTGAGAGGAAATGTGGAAGTAGCGAAGTAGGCCCATAGACCGAGGGCTGAAATCCAGAACGCTACGAAGTCACAGTCAGAAATCCTGTGGCACTCCGAGTTCATGGCACTTGTGTGCCTGGATTCTGGACGTACCCAATGCAGTTTTCTTCAGACTCAAATGCATTCAGCACCAGCAGTTCTAGCCAGGCAGCATAGGCGTCTAGCCCGATCGAAAGTATTCTTCCAACCGCGCAACGTCGTCAGTCGCGGGCACGAAAAGAGGTATCGTGCCTAAGAGACGGTTTCAGAAAGGAACGTTCGTAAAACGAGGTGAGAATTGGGTGGGAATGTGGCGTGTCGATGCTTTGCGACCCGACGGCACCGTAAGACGGGAACAACGCAGCCAGACCTTTCTCGGACTATCCGAGAGAGCAGCGCGGGCAGCGTTTCAACCGATCTTGGATGCAGTCAACGCTGCAAACCATGCGACTCCGCCGGTGCCCAAGACTTCCGATACGGTGACCAAAGCCGTTGCGGAATGGCGCGAGCACGCGGCTGCGGCGCTTAAGCCCAGTACTCGACGTTCGGCGGAATCTCATCTGCGACGGCACATCATGCCTTTGCTAGGCGGGTGCCCGCTGGCGGATTTGACGGTCAAGAAGATGCAAACTTTCGTTACAACTCTTGCGTCGGGGCAGAGAACCGCAAAGACAATCGAAAATGTCTTGCTGACGCTCTTTTCGATCCTGAGTTCGGCCCGGAAGTGGGGCTATAAGATACCGGCAGTCGCTCTCTCTGATCTGTCATTGCCTCGGAAAGTGAAAGCAAAACCGAGAGTCTATTCGGCAAGCGAAATGGCGCAAATCATCTCGTCAGCCGATGAACCGCTCGGAACGATCTGTTTTATCTTGGGTTCGACCGGAATGCGAATAGGGGAAGCACTCGCACTTCGAGTGGAGGATCTGGACTCTCAGCGTAAGCTGATCCATATCCGACATTCAGTTTTTGCGGGCACTTTGGGCATACCAAAGAGTGAAGCGAGCATGGCATCGCTGCCAATGCCGCTCAGCTTGGAGGCGCGCCTCAAGGACTTCCTGCCTTCAAAGCTTTATCGTCCGAACACCCAGGGGCTTCTATTCGCGAATCGCCCGCGGACGCCCATTTTCTGCGAACAAGCTACGGGAAAAGAAGCTGTGCCCGTTGCTCTTGTCGTTGGGGATTCCGGGGCGGTGGGGATCGAAAACGACCCCAACTTCTAAGTCCCGCGATTTCACGGCGTTGATTCTGCTGACCAAGCCTGACTCCCGCTGTACCAGGATGGATTTTTGGAGTGGTCGATGAGAACCGACCGGACGACTATCGGAAAGTTGGAAAGCTTGTAATTTACGTCAAAAACGCCAGATTTGGCAGCTTTTGCTGTTGGGCAGTACGGTCTGTCTGGCGTTACTTGTTTGTCGCCAGTCTAGGTATGGCGGAGGGGGTGGGATTCTAGCCATCCTCCTGCTCGTCCTCGCGACTGTTGACAACCGCCAATTTGTCGCCGACGACATGAACCTGCAGTTGGCCCGGATGGGCCGGTCTCACAAGTGTTCAAAGGGATGGAGCCAAACAAGTGGAGAAAAATTAAGCGCGCATGAAGCCGGACACGGTAGTGACATCGCCACGTCCCGGCGATATACTCGCGCACATGGCTGATCAGAAGGCCGACCGGCAGATCAAACTGCTCGTCGAGATCATCGAGACGCTTCGGGCTAAGAGCCTGAATCTCTCCTATCAGGCTGGCTGGACAGATAGCTTCTGCCATCGCAGATGCATGCACGAACATCTGACGCTGATAGAGGCGGCTGAATGCGGGATGCCTCATGGCGCGGGATGGTACGTTCTCGCCGTGGAGAATGGCACACCGCGCCAGTTGTGGGCTTCTGAGGAAAATGTTGTGAAAAAGTTTCGTTTCGGTGCGGTCAAACCTCAATCAAGTTGAACGCTTCAACGTCCGAAGACGCTAGCTTGCCTTCCCTGAATCTTGCAGAGACTACCGCTTGAGACTTAAACGTTCTCATACTTACGACGTCCTTTCTTTCCTAACCTTCGCCCACCGCTTTCTTTGTGCCGCAGCTATTTTGGCTCGGCCAGCCGCAGACATCCTTCTCTTAGGGCGACCAGCTTTGGCGTTAACCGCTTTTGCGCCGAAAGTCTTTATCGCCGTCCGAACCGACGAAAGCTGGCTGGTTATACGGCTCGCCTGCTTTGCCAGTTTCGACTCTGCCTTGCGTAGAATCTTCACGATGTCCATCTATCCCCCTGCAATTCCCAATCAATGTATCACTCACGTATTCCTTGCACAAAAATATGGACGCTGTGCTATCGCGACGCTGTTACAAGCGTTGGCCCAGAGACCACGGTCACAAAGACTGCGCGAAACGACTGGGTTGCAGTGGTAGGATTGCTACTAAGCGGGGCATCCGTAAATCTGCATATAACTGGGCGCATGGAGGTGCCCCCTTGTATTAAGGAGCCGTATATGACCCCAAAAGAGCGTGAGGCAGTTTCCGAAGTTCTCAAACGGCGTGTCGGCGAGATTAGAAAGATGTTTGACCCGAAAGTTAGCAGCTACTCCAAGAGCGTTCGAGTACTGGACCATAGCGGCAGCGAAGTCAAGACTGCCCCGCCGGAAGAAGCCAAGGTCGAGGTTGATGACGTTCAACAAGCCATGCTTACCCAGATTATGTTGCTTGCCCAAGACTTGGATGTTGCCTTTGACGAGCGGATTTTCGTCGAAGCGGTTCGCGTAGCAGCAGAGGAGGCTTGATTACCGTTGATACGTTATGTCCTCCTGTTGGTAGACCGATTCCTTGCCGCAATTCTTGCAAACGAGTGATTGTCCTTCTTTAGGAAACTTCGGCTTTTGTGGAAAATAGTAGTTTTTCAGCGTGTTCTCTATCGCTGAGTGCTCAAACGCCTTACCGCAGTGTGGACACGTCACGTTCCAGCTTGCCATCAGGGGACTCCAGATCGGACGGGAGCGCGACCAGCTTATGCACGCGATGGCTTACAGAGAGATACGGTAAGTCGTGTATCTTCGCACAACTTCCGGGTACACTGCATCGGCGGGACCGGGTCAGAGAGGAAGGTGCCTTATTTCTCGACGAGGCAAAAGCGACAAAGAGAGAAAGAAAGAAAGTTCAGAGAAGAAACCGAACATTACTCTGCCCGGAACTGTTGAAAAGATCATTCCGGCTATCGGCGACGACATCCCCGAAAAGGCAGAGATCAAAATTGAGGGAGCGGACGATCTCTACCGCGAAGTCAGAATTGAAAACGAAGTGATCGACGCTGAGGGCAATCCGGTGAAGTTGAAAAATGGTGCTGAAGTGGACGTAACAATCGAAGCAGACAAAGAGGATACGAATCCCAAAAAGTAGTGACTAGCGAACCCCGCTTTGGGCGCACGGAGCGAGAACCGTCGCGCCCCTTCCGAATCCTGCGTGTAGCGTGTGGGCCTTTCACAAGCGCACCCACATGAACTTTACCGGCTTAATGAGCGACCAGAGACCGCTCAGTAGCGGGCTTCTTGACCGGGCCAAGAATCTCGTATGCGATGGCTCGCGATGGCAATTTCTTTTCGTTCTCCGGGCGCGTTCATCCAGTGTTCCACACACCCAGTCTCGCCCTTATCTTTCAGGGTTGCATGGCGATCCTGCTGGTGCTGACCGGCACATATCAGGAGTTGTATTCGTATGATATGTTCGCGACGTGGGCCTTCTTTCCTTTGACCGTGGCAGCACTGTTTTGGTTGCGCC
>DATMZI010000044.1:0-26269 GCA_035607085.1 Candidatus Eiseniibacteriota bacterium
GCCTTTGCGTTTGAGCGACACTGGCGGCGACTGGAAAAGGATGCTGCAATTATCCGGATGCCGATACCCTATGCTGGGCCGCGGGTGAGGGTGAATTTGCAAGAAGCGATCCGGGCGAACGAAGTGACGGAAGGGTGTGCGCGTATTTATCTGGTGTACAACCAGGTGGGATTCTGGCGGAGTGATGAGGCGATGCCGCAGGTGGACCTGGTCATTTATACTGCGCCGCTGCCGGAGTATCGCGAGCCGGTGCGGCTGACGCTGCGCGAGCATGGGCGGCATGCGGCGTCTCCGCTGGCGGGAGTGAAGACGATTTCGTGGCTGCCGAATGTGTGGTCGGTGGCTGAAGCGCAGAAGGAAGGGTTCGACGAGGTGATTCTGCTGAACGAGCGCGGCGAAGTGGCGGAATGCACGGCGGCGAATATATATGTGGTGAAGGGCGACACGATTTTGACGCCGCCGCTGAGTTCGGGGTGCCTGGAAGGTGTGACGCGGGGGATTTTGTTTGAGATTGCGGGCGAAGCGGGAGTGAGCGTGAAGGAACAGGTGCTGCGGCCGGAAGATTTGTACGCGACGGACGAAGTGTTTATTTCATCGACAAATCGGAATCTGATCGGGGTGGGGGAAATTGCGGGGCATGCGCTGGCAGGGGCGCCTGGGCAAGTGACCAAGCGGGTGGATGAGGCTTTCGGTGCGTACGTGAAGGAATATGTTGTGCGGCGGCATGCGGCGGCGACGCGGTAGGAGATTGGCCGACCGGGAAGCGGGATTCGAAAAGCGAGAGGCGGCCGCATAAGGTCGAGGTTGTCAACCACAACCCGACGAGCAATTCGCCGAGGACGGAGGGCTGCTTGAGTAAAGTCATGAGACAGCCACTGATGACCGCGCCGAGCGCTAAGAAGACCAGAGCGGAAGGACGGGAACGGCGGAGTCGACGTGAGCGGCTCCGGCGGGCAAAAGAGCAGCGAGCATGGGCTAGTGAGCCTTGCGGTCGCGCGGACACGGCTGAAGTTTGAGCCATTGCGCGGGATTAACGTTCATGCCATTAACGTAAAGGACCCAGTGCAGGTGCGGACCAGTGGAACGACCAGTGGAACCCGCGTAGCCGAGGACGTCGCCGCGCTGCACTTGCGCGCCGGGAATTGCGACCAGCTTGGACATGTGGAGATACATGGACTCGAGGCCCTGGCCGTGGTCAATGCCGACGGCGTTGCCGAGTACGTTGAATTGCTGGGCGAAAGTGATGGTGCCGGCGGCTATCGCACGGATTGGCTCACCGGCAGGCGTGCGCTGATCCACGCCACTGTGGTATTCGCCGGTGGGCTTGCCGTTGTGAAGGCGCTTGACGCCGAAGGGAGACGTCATGCAGCCGGAAACGGGTGGGGCGAGAGGATCCTGCCAAGAACGGGTGTCAGAAATTTTTTCCTTGAAGGCGGTTAGCAAAGCGATTTCTTCCTGAGTGGAACGGAGTGCTTCGATTTCCGGGGCGAGGTTGACGTTTTGCGAAGGGAAAATTGTTTTGCGGATGACCACGGGAAGTTGCTGGGGTTGGGCTCCATCATTGCGCGAGATGATGAGTGTAGCCCTGCCCGGTGCGTCTTTTACGGAAATGGGAAGCAAAGCGAAATTGTTGCCAGTGGACTGCGGGAAGAGTTTGACCTTGCGGCCGTTGAGAATGGCGGAAGTGAATTCAGCCGGACAGGAGATGCGCAAGGTGTCACCGAGCTTTACCGATTTAGGAGTGGCCCTACACTGCTGAGAAATAAGCGGATGCGGGAACATAATGCAAACGAGGAAAGCGGCCGGTATGGATAAAGGGTTCATGCGAGAGAATGCGGCGGCCGGCATGTAGGTTCCTCGTTCGAATGCGAGCAGCTATTGTGTCGGCAGAGGTAACAGGCCCGCAAGCCCAGAAAGCGGGAGTGGCGGAAGAGTCAGGAGCGCGTGCTACAATCTGCGGGTCGAGACTGGAATGGCCGATACCCTAGCCACCAACGAAGCGGTGCTGGAAGTGATTTCGCCGGACGGGGCGCGACGTTATGCACGCGTGGCGCAAACTCCGTACATGATCGGCCGTGGCGCCGAGACCGGCAATCATTTACAACTGAACGACCGCAGGATTTCGCGACAATGCGCCGCCATCGTAGTTGAAGCGAACCGATTCTATATTGAGGATCGCGGACAGAGGCGCGGTGTTTTTGTAAACAGCGAAAAAGTGGACAGCCGGGCGCTGCAAGACGGCGACATCATTACGTTCGGGCTGGAAGATTCCTACGAAATTGTGTTTCGTTCGTCGACGGAGCCGGGAGGCGAGACGATTCCGCAGCTGCTGACGAGGATTGAGCACATCACGAGTTCGGAGCCGTCGGCGTCGGCAACCGGCGGTTTGCGGAAACTGAATATGCTGTTGGAAGCCAGTTCCCTGCTGCATTCTCAGCTGCCGCTGGATTCCGTTTTGGCGAAGATGCTGGATCACGCGGTTGCGGTGCTGGACGCGGACCGCGGGCTGCTGTTGGAGAACGGAGCGGAGGGAACGCTGAGGGTGCGGCTGGCACGGCGGAGCGGAGGATTGCGATTGCCGCCGGAGAGCGTGACGCCGAGCCAAACTGCGATTCAACTGGCGTTAAAGCAGCACGCACCGATTATTACGGAAGATCTGGCGCAGGCCGAAGCCGACTTGCAGGCCGCGCAAAGCATTGTGGCGCAACGGCTGCGTGCTGTGGTTGTGATTCCCCTGTACTCGATCACGCGTGCAAATTCCCAGGAGTCTATGATCAATCTGCGACGCGGCGATTTCCTGGGTGTACTGTACCTGGACTCGCGGCGGCCTGCGGCATTCTCAAAGTTAGACCGGCAAATTCTGGATGCGCTGGCGGCTGACGCGGCAAGCACTCTAGACAACGCGCGCTTGCTGGAGCGAGAACGCGAACGTCAGCGTATGGAGCAGGAAATCAATATTGCGCGGGACATCCAGCAGGCGCTATTGCCCAAAGACTTTCGCGACTTTCCGCACTTGGCGGTTTCCGGATGCAACTTTCCTTGCCTGTCAGTGGGAGGCGACTACTTCGACGTGTTTCCGATGGGCGAGGGACGAACGGCATTTTTGATCGCGGACGTATCGGGAAAAGGATTGGGCGCGGCACTGCTGACCACAATGTTGCAGGGCGCACTTTCGGGAATGACGCTAGGTAACGATCCAGTGAAGGTATTCAATCACGTAAACCGCTTTTTGTGCGACCACGCGGAGGTCGGGCGGTATGCGACTATGTTTTTTGGCGTGCTGGATGAAGAGGGGCACATGGAATTCATTAACGCCGGGCACCCTTCGCCGATTCTGATCCGGAAAGACAGCGTGGAGGAAGCTTTTACGGAGGGCTCGTACCCGGTGGGACTGGTGCCGGATACGGAATACACAGCAGCTTGTCTGAAGCTGGAACCGGAAGACACGCTAGTGCTTTTCAGCGACGGCGTGACAGAAGCGATGGATCCCGACGAACAACTGTTCGGTGTGCCGCGCCTGCGGGAAGTGCTGGCCGGCAAGACAGACATGCAATTGGAAGAAATGCAAAAGAGCGTGCTTGAAGCCGTAGAGAACTTCACGCGGGGCGCGCGGCAAGCGGATGATTTGACATTGCTGTTGATCCGCTATCGGGCGGCTGATGTGACTGCGATCACTGATACCAACTTGCGAGCGTCGTCCGCAAGTGCCGCGGACTAGGGCCTCTCATCGCAGCAGATACCTGCTTTCCTCTACAAACCGACGATTACGGCATCGCCACACAAGTTTCGCTTGAATTCCCTTGATGACCAGCATAGAAGTAGGTGACTGTTACGCGGGATTTCTCGCGCCACGGAGGTTCGATGCCATCTTCGAGGAGAGAGTTCCTCAAAATTGGGGCCGTAGGCGGCACGGCCGCGGTTTTTGGATTTGATCTAAAGCCGGCGTTTGCGCAGCTGCGCGAATTGAAGATTGAACGCGCGAACGAGACGCGCTCGACCTGTCCCTATTGTTCCGTGAGTTGTGGGGTGATCATTTACACGATCGGGGACCGCGCCAAGAATGTGACACCGCGGGTGGTTCACATCGAAGGAGATCCTGACCATCCGATCAATCGCGGGACGTTATGCCCCAAGGGGGCTTCGCTGGAGCAGGACATCGTGAACGATCGGCGGATCGTAAAACCGCAAGTACGGCGGCCGGGCGGTACCGACTGGGAAGACATTTCGTGGGAGCAGGCGCTGAATGAAATCGCCGGGAAGGTCAAAAAGACGCGAGACGACACTTTTGTTTTGACCGATGAAAAAGGCGATAAAGCAAACCGCTGCGAATCGATCGCTTGGTCGGGCGGGTGCACCGACACCAATGAGTTCAATTACCTGGTTGTGAAGACCATGCGCGCCCTGGGGGTCGTGCACCTGGAAAACCAGGCGCGAGTTTGACACGGTCCCACGGTCTCAAGTTTGGGACCAACGTTCGGACGCGGGGCGATGACCAACGGTTGGGTGGACATCAAGAACACCGACATGATGTTGATCATGGGAGCAAACCCGGCCGAGAACCACCCATGCGGCTTCAAGTGGGCGATCGAGGCGAAACGCAACCGCAACGCGAAATTAATTTCGGTAGATCCCCGATTTACCCGGACGTCGGCTGTAGCCGACCTCTTCTGCCAAATCAGGGCTGGGACAGATATCGCGTTTTTGGGAGGGCTGATTCGCTACGCGATTGAGAACAATCGGCTGGCGCACGACTACATTGTGAATTACACAAACGCGGCGTTCATTGTAAAAGATGGATTCAGGCTGCCGGAGGACGGCGGTGTATTCTCCGGCTTCGACCCCAGCACGGGAAGCTACGACAAGTTGACCTGGAATTATGCGGGCACAGGAAATCCGCCCGCGCCCGCGGCTCCGATGCCCGGAAAAGTGGACGCCGATCTCACACTGCAAAATTCGAATTGCGTCTTCCAGTTGCTGAAAAGACACTATTCGCGTTACACGCCGGAGATGGTGGAACGCATTGCGGGAATATCCAAGGAGCAGTTCCTGAGAGCCGCTGATCTGTTTACTTCTGTCCGCAAGGACGGCGATATGAACAAGGCGGCGACCATTATTTACGCGGTTGGCTGGACACACCACAGCTTCGGAACGCAGATTATTCGAACGGCAGCGATCTTGCAGTTGTTGATGGGGAACGTAGGCCGGGCGGGCGGCGGCGTGAACGCCTTACGCGGCCATGCCAATATCCAGGGCGCGACGGATATGGCCGGAATTTTCGATAATTTGCCCGGATACCTGAGGGTGCCCACCCCGGCAGACACGAATTTTGAAGCGTGGGTGAAGCGGATCACTCCGACAGCCGCGAAAGCTGAAAAATGGGATTCCATGAATTATTGGGCGAACACGGCGAAATTCGCGGTGAGCTTTATGAAGGCCATGTACGGCGACGCGGCGACAAAGCAGACGGATTGGGCGTTCGAGTATTTGCCGAAGGTAGACCGCAACTACTCATGGGTGCAGATATGGGACAACATGTACAACGGCGTGGTGAAAGGGCTGTTCGCATTCGGCATGAACGGAGTGGCGATCGGGCCGGATTCTAAGAAGAACATTGATGCGCTGAAAAAAGCGGACTGGCTAGTAGTAGGCGAGATCTATCCTGATGAAACGAGCGAATTCTGGCGTTCGCCGGGAATCACAACGGATGAGATGAAGACGATTCAGACGACGGTGTACCGGCTGCCATGCGCGGGATTCGCGGAGAAGGACGGAACGTTTACGAACTCGGCGCGCTGGCTGCAGTGGAAGAACGTAGCGTTGCCGGCGCCCGCTGGTTGCAAACTGGACCAGGCCATCGTGGCACAAATCTTTTTGAAGGTCCGCGAGCTTTACCGGAAGGAGGGAGGAACATTCCCAGATCCGATTTTGCAGCTGACCTGGAATTACACAGATCCGAAAAATCCTGCCCTCTCGGAAGTTTTGCGAGAGATCAACGGGAAAACTCTTGTGGATGCGGAAGACCCGACAACCAAAACGCAGTTGAGAGCCAACCAGCAGTTGCCGGGGTTCTCGTGGTTGAAGGATGACGGAACAACTTCCTGCGGGAACTGGATTTATTCCGGTGCGTTTACGGAACAAGGAAACATGACGGCGAGGCGCGACGTCAGCGATCCCTCCGGCTTGGGGGTGCACCCGAATTGGGCGTGGTCCTGGCCAGCAAATCGCCGTGTGATGTACAACCGCGCTTCCTGCGATCTGGAAGGCAAACCGTGGGACGCGTCCCGCCGGCAAGTCTGGTGGAGCGAGACGCAGCAGAAGTGGGTGGGCAACGACGTGCCGGACTTCCAGTCGGATTCAAAGCCCGCGGAGCATATGGGGCCGTTCATCATGAATCCGGAGGGAGTGGGCAGGCTTTTCGGTCCGCTGGCGGCGTTCGCGGACGGACCATTCCCGACATATTACGAGCCGGTAGAGAGTCCGATCGGAAATTTGCTGCATCCCGGCCAGAAGAGCAATCCAGTGGTGAAGCGCTTCAAGACGCCGGACGACCAGTACGACGCCGCTGAAGATTACAACGTGGTGTGCACGACATACCGGATAGCCGAGCATTACCACTACTGGACGAAGAACAACCCGATGAATGTGCAACTCGTCCCAGAGCCATTCGTGGAGATTCCTGTCGAGCTGGCGAACGATTTGGGTGTGCGCGGCGGCGAAAAGTTGAAAGTCCACAACGCGCGGGGCCAATACATCGCTAAGGCCATGGTGACGAAACGCATTAAACCGATGATGATTGACGGCAAGAAGACCTATCAGATTGGAATTCCGATTCATTGGGGCTATCGCGGCATTGCAGAAGATGAAGGAAAGACGGCAAGAACTCTGACCAACAATTTGTCGCCCACGGTAATCGACCCGAACGCGTATACGCCCGAGTTCAAAGGTTTTTTGGTGAAGGTGGAGAGGGCTTAGGAATCGCATGAGCCAAGCGACACTGCGAGTGCAAAAGATTTCGGCCCATTCCGGAGCGATTCCCGGCGAGGGAACGCAGCGGCAGTTTACCGTCGCGAAACTCGTCGATACAACGACGTGTATCGGCTGCAAGGCATGCGAAGTGGCTTGTGTCGAATGGAACGACATGCCGTTCTCTCCGACTGAGTTCAACAACACCTATCAGACGATGCCGGAAACGCGCTGGGACTATTGGAATCTGATTTTGTTCAATGAGCACGAGACAGAAGACGGCTCACTGATGTGGCTGATGCGCAAAAATCAGTGCATGCACTGCGCGGAACCCGGATGCCTCGAAGCATGCCCTTCAGACGGCGCTATCATTCAGTACAGCAACGGCATTGTGGATTTTCAGCAGGACAAGTGCATCGGGTGTGGATATTGCATAACAGGCTGCCCGTTTAACATTCCAAAATTCAACAAAAAAACGAAACGAGTCTACAAGTGCACGCTCTGCGCGGATCGCGTGAGCCAGGGCTTGGAGCCGGCGTGCATCAAAGCGTGCCCCACGGGTTGTTTGCATTTCGGCAGCAAAGACGACATGCGGGTGCTGGCGGAAACTCGCGCGGACCAGTTGCGCTCGCACTACGACTTTCCGAATGCTGGCGTGTATGACCCTCCGGGCGTAGGCGGAACGGGCGTCATTTATGTGCTGCACGATATCAGACGGCCCGAGATTTACGGCGGCTTGCCGAAGGATCCGCGCGTTCCGCTAAGCGTGAAATTATGGAAAGGACCCTTGAAGTGGCTGGGGAACATCGCTATGGTCGGCGGTGTGATCGGATTGTTCTTCCATTATCTGCGTTACGGGCCGAAAGAGCGGGAGGTCGAGTTGAAAGAGCCGCATACGGGAGAGGAGCCATGAGCGATAGCGCGCAAATCCTTGCTCCTGGCCGGGTACTGCGATATCCGTTTAACGAGCGCGCGAACCACTGGATTGCTTCATTTTCTTACATCTATTTGCTTCTGACAGGGCTGTCGTTTTGGTCGCCATGGCTGTCCTGGATTGCTGTGGTGCTCGGTGGAGGGCAGATATCGTCAATTCTGCATCCGTGGGTGGGGCTGTTTTTTGTTTACGCGGTGATGCGGATGTACGGATACTGGGCGCCACAAATGCGAAACACGGAAGTGGACAAGCAGTGGTGGAACGCGCTTGGGCACTACGTGCGCAACGAAGATGACCAAATGCCGCCGGCGGGCCGCTATAATGCCGGCCAGAAGGCGCTGTTCTGGAGCTTTTTTTATGCGACGATCGTGCTGCTGGCGACCGGCGTGGTTCTGTGGCTTCCGGAATGGATACCTTGGAACTTGCGCTGGTTGCGGTATCTTTCCGTGTTTCTCCATCCGGTGGCGGCGTTGTTTACGATCGCCAACTTTTTGATTCACATCTATATGAGTGTGTTTGCCGAGCGCGGCGCGTTAGGTTCGGTGATTCGCGGCGATGTTTCACTGGAATTTGCCAAACGGTACCATCCGGGCTGGTATCGCGAAATTCGGGAAAAAGCCGCCGGCCCCCGGAAATGATCGTAACCTACGACGCGCGCATTCAGCGTGCGCAGCATTTAAGAACAATCCACACGTTTGCCGCTGAAATTCTGGAATTTTACGAGGGGATCTGCGCGGCGCAGTCCGGGATTCACACGCGGCTGATGAAGGCGCTTCGAAGTTCCCGGCCGCCGGTGGCGGCGGAGTTGCGGGAGCACATGAACGTCGACCTTGTCGTTCCGTGTGCCAGTGAAGTTTTGAAGGAAATCGTCCCGGTTTCGCCCGATCCGCTGAAAGCGTTTGTCGCGGAGTATTTGCAAGGTTCGCAGGCGCGGCTGGCGGTTTTGCTGCAAGCCTATGTGGATTATGGCGGGACCGACAAGGCTCCCCCTGACTCGGGCGAAGAGCTGCTGGCGCGAATTTTGCTTGAACCATACGCGGAGTTGCTTGGCGAGCAGATCACTGTCGTGTCTGCGGGAGTCAGCGGGAACTTGTGCCCGCGCTGCAACGGAAGGCCTCTCCTGGGAGTGCTACGCATGGAAGGCGACGGCGCCAAGCGCTTTCTGAAGTGCGCGTTCTGCTCTTCGGAATGGGAGTTCCGCAGAATTTACTGCGCGTACTGCAGTGAGGCGCGCGAGCAGTCCTTGCCGGTGTTTGTGGCGGAAAAGTTCCCGCATATTAGGGTAGAGGCCTGCGATACTTGCCGGCACTATCTGCGCACAGTTGACTTAACCAAAGACGGAAACGCCGTGCCGACGCTTGACGATCTAACCGCGATTCCTTTGGGTCTGTGGGCCGACGAACATGGCTATCAGCGCATCCACCGAAACATGCTGGGCACGTAAGATTGGCAGGGCGGCTGGGATCCCCGCAAGGACTCTCAAGTTTCGACGCGAACCCCCTTCCAAAAAGCGATTCGTCTCGTGATTTCGGACGCCTCGGGCTTTGGCTCCGGATAGAACCAAGCCGCGTTGTCGTTGCGTATGCCGTCCACTTCGACATGATAGTAGTGCGCGGTTCCCTTCCACGGACAGATCGATGTGTGGTTGCTGGATTTGAGGTACTGCTTTTTCACCGCGTCTTCGGGGAAATACTGATTCCCTTCAACAACTACGCACGCATCGCTCTCTGCAACTAACTTTCCCGCCCAAAATGCTTTTGCCATGGAGACTCTCCCGTTATTTGGTTGGATGCCTTTGCCTTCGAAAGGTTTCTCGAAGGTTTTGCTACAATTCCGGGCTGCCACAACGGCTATTGCGAACCCACTATGTGCGGCGCCAGCACAAAGGATCTTTGCGATTCGACAAAGTTTTCCAGGGCCGAGGAAGTATTCGGAGTTCCGCCGAATATTCGGCCAATCGTACCGTCACAGAGGAGATACGAATGAGAGAGTCACAAAATTTCGCGAATCACGGAAAAATCGTGCCGGCATTTCACTTCTTTCTTATCCCGGTGTTGGTATTCAATGTGTTTCATGCGGGGTACTGGCTATTGTTCGCGGGCGGGCATCATGCGGCGTGGGGAATTGGAGCCTTGATGGCGGCGGCTCTAAATGTGTTGATGGCACTGGCTCTCCTGGTGCTCGCATTTCTGGCGCGGTTGTTCGCTCTCGGCGCCCAGGATCGCGTGATTCGATTGGAGGAGCGTATACGCTATCAGCAGTTGCTGCCTGACAACTTAAAACTGCGGATCAATGAGTTTTCGACCAACCAACTTGTCGCGCTCCGTTTTGCCGGCGACGAGGAGCTGCCGGCCCTGGCGAGAAAAGTACTCGACGACAATCTGACCGACCGCAGAGCGATCAAGCAGATGATCCAGAATTGGCGCGCCGACTACCAGCGAATCTAACTCGCCGCCCGTTACAAAATACTCTTGACGACGCCGCCCTCGGCGCGTACGGCGGCTCCGTTGATGCCAACCGATTGGGTACTGGCGACAAAGGCGACGATCGCCGCGACTTCTTCGGCAGTTTCGAACCGTTTCAGCAGAGAACTTGGCCGAACCGTTTCAAAAAACTCTTTCTCGATTTGAGCGGGGCTTACACCGCGTCTTTTTGCCATGCTCTGCACAAAATCGCCCACGCCCTCTGAAGCCGTGGGTCCGGCAAGGATCGAATTTACGGTGACGCCACTGCCCGGGACAGACTCAGCGATGCCTCGAGCGATGGCGATTTGCGCAGTTTTGGTCATCCCGTAGTGCACCATTTCCGCCGGAATCTGCTGGCCGGATTCGCTGGAGATGAAAATCACGCGACCCCATTTCCTCTCGAGCATGCCGGGCAAATAGTGTCGCGTTAGGCGCACGCCACTCATCACGTTGACTTCGTAAAATCGCAGCCATTCGGAGTCGGGAATTTCAAGGAACGGTTTGGGATCGAAGATACCCAGATTGTTCACCAGAATATCCGCGCTGGGTACCTGTTCGATCAGTTTGCCGACACCTTCCGCCGTGCCGAGATCGGCGGGTGCCTCGGTGACCTCTGCTCCGCGCAATTCCATGCGGATGCGCTCTGCTGCTGCGCTGACACGCTGAGGCGTTCTTCCGTTGATGACAATCCGCGCACCTTCGCGGGCCAGCGTCGCAGCAATCGCGAATCCGATTCCCGCAGTGGAGCCAGACACTATGGCGAGCTTTGCTTTAAGTCCCAGGTCCATCTTGGTCTCCCGATTGGCAGTGTCAACGCGCCGTGGCTGCCGCGGCCGCGCCTTCAATCTCTGTGATTTCTTCCAGCGACAGTTTCAGTTCGCCGGCGCGCATTACGCCGTCGGCTTGTTTCGCATTGCGCGCGCCGACGATGGCTCCCGTAACCGCCGGGTGACGCAGCACCCAGGCAATGGCAACTTCTCCCGGGCTGCGGCCGTCACGGGCGCCAACTTTGCGTAAACGCTCAACCAATTCGATGTTTTTGGAAAGCCGCGGCTCTTTGAATTCCGGATTGCGGCTGCGAAAATCATCGAGCGGCAAAGACGCGGCGCGTTCGCGCGTCATGGCGCCGGTCAACAGGCCGGAGGCCATCGGCGCATAGCTGATTACGCCGATCCCGTTCTTCAGGCAATATGGCAGCACTTCCGACTCGATCGCCCGCCGAATCATGGAATAAGGCGGCTGGTCGGAAGTGACGGGTGCGACCTTCGCTGCGCGTTTTATCTGGTCGACGTCGAAATTGGAAACGCCGACCCAACGTACTTTGCCTTCCTTCTTCAGATCGTTCATCGCTTGCCAGGCTTCTTCCAATCCTGGGCCGTTATCCCTGGGTGGCCAGTGCATCTGGTAAAGATCGATCACATCGATCTGCAGACGCCGCAAACTGTCTTCACACTCCTTGCGGATGGAAGCTGCAGAATGGTCCTGATACACCTTGCGGTTCTCGTCCCAGCGCAAAACGCACTTGGTGAAAATGTAAGGACGATTTCCTTTCCACTGTTTCCGGGCTTGCGCGACGATTTCCTCTGAATGCCCAGTGCCATAGACCGCGGCCGTGTCGATCCAGTTCACGCCGAGTTCCAGCGCTCGCAATATAGCCGCGATCGAATCCGTGTCCTCCTGCTGGCCCCATGCGAACTCCCAGCCCGAACCGCCAATGGCCCACGCGCCGAAACCTACCGGCGTCAATTGCAGATCAGAATTCCCCAGTTTTCGCAGTTCCATAGCCCCTCGCCACACAACTCGATCGCGCTACTGTTCTACGTCGGGTTGGATGAGATGGCCAGTAAAAAGTTAGAGCTACTGGCGCACCTCGAGCCATCGGCAAACTGCCGTCGCGACCCGCGCTAAGTCGCCGGCCACCTCGAAGGCATATCAAAGGAACGCGCACTCGGCGCCATCTGCGGTTTGTTGGCTTTATGTTGAGTACAGTACCGGGAGGGCTTCCTATACTTAGCTATTGATAAATCGGGGTAACTTCAGAGCCACGGAGGATCGCTGCTCCACCAAACAGACAAGGCGACGCGATAGATTCTACGCGCGCCGCCTTGCTCCCTGCGACAAAACTCGAACTAAATGCTTTTCGGACCGGCTGCGGCAGCAGTCGGCGTACTGGACGATTTCGCGAACGCGCTGCCGCCCGATTCCTTCTCGGCGCTCTTGTCAATTTCGATTGAGCCCTTAAAGTAAGCGCCGTCTTCGATCATGATACGCGCCGTGGTTAAGTCGCCGTTCACCGAACCATCCTTCTTGATCTCGATCCGGTCCTTGGCGCGAAGGTTGCCCTTCACACTCCCGTAGACTACTACTTCACGGGCAATGATGTCGGCCGTCAGCTTGGCGGTTGCCCCCACGGTGAGCTTGCGCTCATCGAGCTGAATCAACCCTTCCACCGAGCCGTCGACCAGCAGGTCTTCGCTCCCGGTAATTTCGCCTTTCACGTGCAGGCTCGCCCCCAGTCTGGCCGTCGCGCGGTCGCCGGTTGCACCCAATGGACGCATTGCATCTGTACTCATCGCGTTAGTTCCCTCCCAAGTCGCCGGAGCTGCCTTCGGCGCCTGATTCAGATTCGGTTGATTCGCTGCAAAACTCTTCGGCTCCGGTTGCGCGACTTGCGGCGTTTCCGGCTTCTTCGCATTCCCCCACATTGGATCCTCCAGGGACAAGTCACCCCATCAGATTCCGTCGGGGCAAGATCAAACTCTATTCCCGTGTTGTGGGCGCCGCAAACAACGTATCAAGTTGGTGTGCGTGAAAGTAACTGCCCTTTGGTGCAGTCCCGTTACTGCCCCAAGGGCAAACCTTAAGCGGTAGGTTTATCGGGAACGGGCTGCATGGCTAAAAAGTCATTTACGAAACGCCGCGCATAGTCCTCCAACAGTTCGGCGACGCGCGCAGCATTCGTCGACTTCACAATAAAGCCCGCATGGTGGAATTTTTTCACGCGATACACAATCTCCGGATCGTTGTACGCTGAGGTATCCGATTGTTCCTGCCTAGCCAGCGACACAATCACTCCGGCGTAGTCCTTGCGCGTTTCCGGCAGTGTATAGGGCTCCTTGCCAGCGCTCACCTCCAGCTTGGCCCACTCGCGCCACAGGTTCACGCCGGTCGCGTGATCGATCACATCCGAGATGTAGGCGCCGCCGACTCGCGCAGCAATTTCGATGAAATAAAACTTACCGTCGGCGTTTGCTTTCAAAAATTCGGCATGAGTCACACCACGCATCAAGCCCAGCCCTTGAATCAACTCACGATTTACAGCTTGCAGTGCTTTGGAACCGGCGGAGGCGCGCTCCAGGGTCCGCGTCGTAAAGACTCCGCCGCCATGAGAAACGTCGAGCGGCGGTGTCCCATACGCGTGCGCCTCAGCAAAGACGACTTCCCTTTCACTCACAACGCTGTCAACGTGAAACACGTTGCCCGGCACAAACTGTTCCAGCAGGAACTGTGATTGCTCATCGCCGAGCTTCTCCAGCCACGGCCATAATTCGTCGGGACGACGGATCTTCCTCATGCCGATACCCGACGCCTGCGAACGCGGCTTTAACAACCACGGCCCGGGCACCCGTGCCATGAACTCCCGCAACTCATCATGATTCAGCACGTGCACGAATTCCGGCACGTTGATGCCGACTTCTTTAGCCCGAGCTCGCATCGCCAGTTTGTCTCGAAAATACCGGACCGTCGTCAGGCCCATACCCGGTATGCGCAAGTGCTCGCGAATGGCCGACACGTTCTCCATGTCGAACTCATCCAGCGCCACAATCCGGTCGATCTTCCGCGTGCGCGCTGCGTAGCTTACCGCGTTCAGCAGCTGCGGCAGCGGCAGCTCTTCCGGCATGAAGAACATTTCATCAATCGCTTCGCGCGGCCAGTCGGCATCGCGCAACGTCTCCACCGTCAGCAAATACACAGTGCAGCCGATCGCTTTGCACGTTCGGATAAACTCTTGCCCTTTCTCGTAAGTACTGACGCAGAGGATTGCGAGAGGTCGCTGCTCTGGCACGCCAAACCTCCTCTACTGCCGGTGAGCCGCGAAGTATACCGCGCAACTATCGGGCAGGGTACAAAAACCGCAGAAAGGGAGCGACACGCTGAGCCCATGCCGCTTCATTGTGCTCGGCACCTTCGATGCGTTCATAGTGCAGGTCCGCCTCATAGCGCCAACCGCGCGAAAGTAAAATGTCGCGGTAACGCTCGACGTCGTCCACAATGCGCGGTCCTTCGCGCGTTCCAATGTCCAGCCAGATTTTCGGCCGCCGATGCAGCGATATTCGTTCCGCAAATGTGTGGATCACCCTGTAGTGCCACCAAACTGACGGCGAAAGCGCAGCGATTTTTCCGAAGATATCCGAACGTGTCAATCCCAGATATAATGAGACCAGACCGCCCAGAGACGATCCGCCGATTCCCGTCCGCTCCGGGTCGCTTGCCGCGCGATATTCGCGGTGCACAAACGGCATCACTTCTTCCAGCAGAAACTTTCCGTAGCGGTCGGCGCGCCCACCGCCCAGCTTCGGCGCTTTCGTCGGAGTGTATTCGCGAATCCGCGCCTTCCCCATGTTGTATATCCCAACGATGAGCAGCGGCTCGACGTGCCCGCCATGAATCTCGGCATCCGCCGTCTGACCCACATGCCAATCCTGACCCGGGATAAACGAAGTCGAACCATCGAAAAGATTCTGTCCATCATGCAAATACAAAACTGGAAAGCGGCGCTCCGGCTGCTCGAAATAACCCGGCGGCATGTACACCACCAGGCTCCTCTGATTTCTCAAGAACTTCGATCGAAATTTGTCATGTCTGCGGAGTTGTCGGTCACTCACGGGGCGTTCATGCTCATGGGGCAATGGTCACAAGCAGATCCTTCGCTTCCACACTTTGTCCAGGCGTTACCAGCAGCTTCACCACGCGACCTGCGATAGGCGCATAAATGTTCGATTGCATCTTCATAGCTTCGAGGGTCATTAGTTTAGCACCGCGCTCCACTGTATGGTTCGCTTGCACTGCTATTCCACTGATCACGCCCGCAGTGGGGGCACCCACCTGTCCTAGATCCGCCACATCCGCCTTAGGATGCGCTCGCTCCACCACCCGCAGCGACTTGTCGCGTATATTCACTTCTCTCGGCTGCCCGTTCAACTCGAAAAACAGGGTTCGCGTTCCGTCGGGATGCGGATCACTCGTCGTCATATATTTAATAATCAGCGTCTTCCCGGCTTCGATCGAAACTGTGATCTCTTCGCCCGACTTCAGGCCGTAAAAAAACGGCGCCGTCGGAAGCACGCTCACGTCGCCATGCGCCTGGCGAAACTTGTCAAACTTCGAAAACACTTCCGGGTAGAGTAGATAGCTCAGCAGATCCGCTTCATCGATCGCGTGACCGATCTTCTTCTCCAACGACTCCTTCTCGGCTTTAAAATCCGCTGCAGGCATGTTCGCGCTCGGCCGCCCTTTTACTGGTTTCTCGCCGCGCAGCAGAATCCTCTGCAGCTTCCGCGGCCAGCCGTCTGGCGGTACCCCCAGCACTCCAGAAAACATCTCCACTACTGAATTGGGGAACGCCACATCATGGTGTTCGTCCAGCTTCAGCACATCTGTCGGCGTCATCTCCTTCGCCATCAGGAACAACGTCATGTCCCCAACCACCTTGCTTGACGGCGTCACCTTCACGATATCGCCAAACAATTGATTCACTTCCGCGTACATCCGCTCCACTTCGTGCCAGCGATGCCCCAACCCCATCGCCGCGGCCTGTTCCCGCAAGTTGCTGTACTGCCCGCCCGGTATCTCATGTTGGTACAGCCGCGCATTTCCTGCTTTCGGCCCAGAATCGAACGGCAAATAATACGCCCGCACCGTTTCCCAGTAATCTGAGCAATCATTCAGCGCCGCCTGATCCAGCCCGGTATCCCGCGGCGTATTTTCCAGCGCCGCTACAAGCGCATTCAAATTTGGCTGGCTCGTTCCGCCGCTCATCGCCGCCACGGCGCCGTCCGCTATGTCCACTCCGGCATCCGCTGCCTTCAACACGGTCGCAGCGTTCATTCCGCTCGTATCATGTGTATGAAGGTGAATTGGCATGCCCACTTCTTCCTTCAATTTCTTCACCAGCTCGAATGCCGCATATGGCCTGCACAATCCCGCCATATCCTTAATGGCAAGAAAATGCACGCCCAGTTTTTCCAACTGCTTCGCCAGCCCGACATAATATTTCAGCGAGTACTTCGGCCGTTCTTTATCGAGAATGTCGCCGGTATAACAGATCGCCCCTTCGCAGACGCCCCCCGTTTCGAGCACTGCGTCCAAGGACACCCGCATGTTCTCAATCGAATTCAGTGAATCGAACACTCTAAAAATATCCATCCCCTGGGCGTATGCCTCGCGCACAAACTGGCGAATCACATTGTCAGGGTACGATGCGTACCCCACCGCGTTTGCCCCGCGCAGCAACATCTGAAAACAAATATTCGGCACAGCGGCACGCAACTCCCGCATCCGTTGCCACGGATCCTCCCGCAAAAACCGCAGGGCTGTATCGAACGTCGCGCCGCCCCACATCTCCAGACTGAATAAGTTCGGCAGCCGCTCCGCTACAAAGGGCGCCGTCGCCAGCAAGTCATACGTGCGAACTCGCGTCGCCATCAGCGACTGGTGCGCGTCTCGAAACGTTGTGTCCGTAAGCAGCAGCCGTTTTTCTCTTTTCGCCCACTCAGCAAATTTCGCAGGCCCTTGTTTCTTCAACAGTTGCCGCGTCCCGGCCTTCGGCGCAGCAGCGCTGCTGGCTGTTGGCACTGTCGCTACTTCCAATCCCGACGGTATCGGCTTTCCCTTCACCTCTGGATTGCCGTTCAAAATCACGTCACCCAGATACGTCAGCAGTTTGGTCGCACGGTCTCCGCGCTTCGGAAACCGAAACAGTTCCGGGTGCTGCTCCAGAAATGCCGTCGTAACCCCACCGCTGCGGAACTTGGCATGGTTCACCACGTTTTCGACAAATGGGATGTTTGTCTTCACGCCGCGGATGCGAAACTCCCGCAGCGCTCGATCCATCCGCTGGCACGCTTCCGGCAAATTCGTGCCCCACGCAGTCACTTTCACCAGCAGCGAGTCGTAATAAGGTGCCAGCGAAGCGCCCGCATACGCCGTCCCACCGTCCAGCCGTATCCCGAATCCCGCCGGCGACCGGTAAGTCGTCAGCTTCCCGTAATCCGGCGCAAAATTTTTCTCAGGATCTTCTGTGGTCACACGGCACTGCAGCGCCGAGCCATAGAGCAGCACACTTTCCTGCTTCGGTAAGTTCATCACTTCGTCGTGCAACGACTGTCCCTGCGCCACTAGAATCTGCGCGCGCACAATGTCGATTCCGGTCACCATCTCGGTGACCGTGTGTTCCACTTGAATACGCGGATTTACCTCGATGAAGTACCACTTCTGCGCGTCCACGTCGTACAGAAACTCCACCGTTCCCGCATTCCGGTATTTCGCCTTGCGCGCCAGTTGCGCTGCCGCAGCGCACAATTCATTCCGCACGCTCGCCGGAAAATTCGGCGCCGGCGCCACTTCTACGACTTTCTGGTGCCTCCGCTGCACCGAACAATCCCGGTCCCACAAATGCAGCAAATTCCCTTGCTGGTCCGCCAGTATCTGCACTTCCAGGTGCCGCGCCCGTGCCAGATACTTTTCCAGAAATACCGAACCGTCCCCGAACGCCGACTTCGCTTCGCCCTGCGCCTCTTCGAGCCGCGCTTCCAGTTCGCGCTCGTCGCGTACCACCCGCATCCCGCGCCCGCCACCGCCCATTGCGGCCTTCACCATCACCGGATAGCCAATCTCCGCCGCGATCTTTTTCGCTTCTTCCGCCGATTTCACCGGCTCCTGGCTACCCGGCAGCACCGGCACGCCCGCCGCTATCGCCAATCCGCGCGCCGCTGTTTTGTCTCCCAGCAACTCCAGCAACGCTGGTGTCGGCCCCACGAAGGTAATTCCCGCCTTCTCACAAGCCCGCGCCAGCGCAGGATTTTCCGACAAGAATCCATACCCAGGATGAATTGCGTCCACGCCTTTGGCTTTCGCCACGGCCACAATTGCGGCAATGTCCAGATACGCCTCGACCGGCCCCTTCCCTTCGCCTACCAGGTACGCTTCGTCCGCCTTAAACCGGTGCAGCGCCAGCCGGTCCTCCTTCGAATACACGGCCACCGTCCGCAATCCCAACTCGTTCGCCGCCCGGAAAATCCTGATGGCAATCTCACTGCGATTCGCCGCTAACAGCTTTTGAATGAGCTTCAGCTTGGACATAGTTCCGCTAGCACCCGGGTGCGCAGCCGTCCATTCTTTCACGCCCGCCCCATGTCACTGCAGCAGTATTTTTGATGAATCACACTTGCGTTTTCAATGCACAGCAATCCGTGACGGCCTGACGCCCAGTCGGGGGCAGCTTCATCTTCCTAGTTCTCTGTCGCCGGGACGGCAGCCACCGTTTCATTCGACGGCAATTTCCGCAGAGCTTCCAGCTGCGTTTGCAGCTTCGCCCAGGCTTTCTTATCCTTCTTCAATTTGAAGGGAGTGCCCGTAGCGCCGAAAAATCCCAACAGCTCAGCCCGAATCTCTGCAGTCATTCCCGCAAAACTCTGGTGGGCCAGCCTATCAAGCAGTTTCGCATGCGCCGCGTCGCTCAATTGATACTGCCCCGGAGCGCTCGCAGTGCCCAAATCAAAGTTTTCGTTGATTAATGCCGGCTGCTGCGTCTCCCGCTGCTGTCGCAGCAGTTTCCGATATTCGTCCAGAGTATCGTTGAAGCTTGCCTCGAACATGTGCTCGGTATCCGCGGTCGGCGTCTTGAACTGCAATACCCTTAGCGGCCCGAACTTAGGCAAAATCTTGTACAGAAATGCCAGCCACTTGTCGCCCAATGTGGGCCGCTGGTAATCCTTGCCCCATTCCAGTTCATACTTGGCCCGGTTCACGTTGTAGAGAAATTTCCTCTTCGTAATACCCGGCTGATCCGCTTCGATTTCGTCCCTTTTCAGATGCCAGGCGATCCGTGTTGCTCTCGGCAACAAGTTACTTACCGCGTGCCGGTACGAATTCAACGCCCGATCCTCATTCACCAGCACCTCTTTCAAATCCAGTCCGTATGTTTCTTCGAAGGCCTCTTCCAGTACTCTTCGCGAAATCTCAAATCCAATAAAGTCGTGATAACTTTCCGGCGCGTATCGCTCTTTCGCTACTTCCAGCACGTCAAATCCAAATTCCGTCTTTACGTGCGCCAGCTTGTCTTCTTCGAACGAAACCGAATCCCCGTACTTTTTTTTCAGCTTCGGATACAGGATTGGCACCGCCCGGTTCGTCCCGACCTTGTGACCATTGTTGTCCGCGGCATAGTGGGCCATCGCGCCGAGTGCAAACGCATACTCGTTCACGTCCTGAGCGTCTCGCAACAACGCCAGAATAAAGTCTGCGCTTCGTACATAGTGGGTTAGGTCGCTGAAAAACGGATTTCCGTAGGGGTAATAGCCTAGATCCTGAATAATCGCTCCGCCATATGCGTAAGCCTGTCCCTCGTTCAATCCCTCTTCCGTGGCCCTTGGAAATCTTTTGCGCAACGCGGGTTTCAAGTCGTCCTCCCACGCTGCATCAATAATCGCCTGGTGCGACATCACCGAATAGGCTTTCCCCGGTTCCGGACAAACCAATATCAGCGTACTCGCGCAAGCCGCCGCCACCAGCCGTCGGAGGATTCCAGCAAATTTAAAATCCGGACGAAGTTGTCTCATGCACCTTCCACCGGCAGGCGTGGTCATCGTTTGAACGTTAGCAAAATATTCTTCCGCCTGAGGCGTACAAAGGGGACGCCTCCACTTTACCGGAACTTGCACTTTGATCAGATAGGGGAAATTCTGTAGGTGTAGCACTCGCGCGCAAGGCTACCGGGTCTCGGTTGCGCCGGCTCGGAAATCCCTTTCAGTACTTCCTCAACACGCCGATCACTCGCCCCTGAATCCTCACGTCGCTCGCCGTTTCAATAATCGGCCCCATGTCTGAATTTGCCGGCTGCAAGCGAACCTTGCCAGATCCTTCGCGGTAGAATCGCTTGAGCGTGGCTTCTTCGCCTCGCACCAACGCGACCACGATGTCCCCCGCGTTCGCCACCTGTGTCTGCTCGCACACCACAAAATCGCCGTCCATGATGTGATCCTCGATCATCGAGCTGCCCTTTACCTGCAGCACAAAGGAATTCCCCCCGCGCGCAAAATCTCCCAGTGAAATCGTCTCTCGTTCTTCCACCGCTTCCAGCGGTAACCCTGCCGCAATTCTGCCCAGCAGCGGCAGCTCCTGCACTTTTCGCTCGATCACCTGCTCCTTCACCGGCTTCGGCAATTGCAAAATTTCTATCGATCGGCTCTGGTTGTAGCCGCGCCGGATAAATCCCTTCTTCTCCAGGGTCGTGATGTGCTTGTGCACCGTCGCCAACGATGTCAGCTTCATTCCCTTGCCGATCTCTTCAAAACTCGGCGAGTATCCATGCTTGGTTTCAAACGACACCAGGTAATCCAGCACTTCTTTCTGTCGTTTCGTCAGGGCCATGGGTTCCTCCGGTAGCGCAGACAATCTTGTCCGCGCATTTTCAGACTGTCCCACTCGCTCGGGACTTTTCCACAGCCACTCTAGGCGAAGCTAAAGCGAAATGTCAAGCTCCTTTCGCCTTTCTGTTCTGGTCTTTCACTGTTATAAGCTGTGCTATGGTCGCCGTGCCCCGTGCTTCCACCTCCGTTGTCGCTGCAGGCATCGTTGCCATCCTTGGTGGCACTCTCGCGACCTTTGCCCTCATTGCGTCGGTTTTTGTAATTTCAAGTCTCAGCACTTCTCCGTATGCGGCTGGCGGCCTCGGCCCCGCAATGCGCCCGGTGCTTTACGCCACCTGGACCTTCTTTCTGCTTTGCGCCATTTTTGTCATCGTAGCCGGCCTTCAAGTCATTCGTCTCCGCAATTGGGCCCGCCTGTCCCTTCTCGTCGTCGCTTGTTGCGCTCTTTTCTTCGGTACTGTCGGTCTCGGCGTAATTTTCGTAACCATTTACTTCACTCCCGCCGACCCCGCCGTTTCAAAACCCCTTCTGGCCTCGGTCCTTGCTTTCATCTATGGCCTGCCCATCCTTGTCGCCATTTGGTGGCTCCTTGTTTTGACCCGCCGGTCGGTCGCCGACCAATTCCATGCCGCTGCGGATGTCCCGTCCGAAAGCCCTTCCAGTTTTAACAATCCTCAATGCCCGTTGGCCATCCGCATCGTGGGCTGGTATTTGGCCTCCTTCGCCCTCTTTGTTCCCTTCTTGCCGTTTCTCCCGTCTCGTATTCCGGTTTTCTACTTCGGCCAGGTCTTTCGGGGACCCGCCGCCATCTCGCTCCACGTTTTCAGCCTCGCCGTTCTCGCCATTCCCGGCATCGGCCTGCTGTTTCTCAAACGCTGGAGCTATGCTCTGACTATAGCCACCCAGCTTCTCTTCTGTTTCAACTGCGTTGCCATTGCCCTCAGCTCGTCGTTTGAATCCAATATGCGTGCCACTTTTCATGAGCTGGGCTTGCCCGCTTCTGTTCCGCCCGCCGCCGAGGCCCCGCTGCATCCGATTCGTTACATGGTCCTTATGAGCTTGATCATCCCGGTCGGCATCCTGATCACCTTATACGTCTATCGGCGCCCCTTCTTCGCCGCCGCGAACGCCAACGATAATCGAAGCTCTCCGGTTGCCCCCGCTAGTTGCTAACCACCTGTCAAGTCTTGCCGTTACCAGCCGTACACGTCCGCGCCTTCGTTCACCCGCTGTGCTATCATTTTTATTCAGGCTCCTGGCGGTTCGCTTTTTAACCTGCACCCTGTTCGAGCCAGTCAGCCTTGCCTCCTCGGGGGATATTCACAGGGGGCTTCGGACACTCTATTGCTTTTTACTTGGGGGACTTGCAACGAGGCATGGCCACTACCACCGACATTCCGCTGCCTAAGCACAAGCGCGAAACTCTAGACCGCGCCGTCATTCGCTTTGCCGGAGATTCCGGCGACGGCATGCAGGTCACCGGCAGCCAGTTCACCAATACCGTCGCGCTCTACGGCAACGACATCGCCACGTTTCCGGACTTCCCCGCTGAAATTCGCGCTCCTGCGGGCACTCTTCCCGGCGTCAGTGGCTACCAGCTCCATTTCTCTTCTAGCGAGATCTACACCCCTGGCGACGCGGTAGACGTCCTGATCGCCATGAACCCGGCCGCACTCAAAATGAATCTTGCCGACCTCAAGGCCAACGGCATCCTCATCGTCAATTCCGACGCCTTCGCCGAAACCGACCTCCGCAAAGCGCAAATGACTTCCAATCCCCTGGAAGACCATTCGCTCGACAAGTTTCGCCTTTTCCCCGTGGGGCTCGAACGCCTCACCAAAGTGGCGCTCGATCATCTCGGCCTCGACGCGAAATCCGTCAGCCGCTGCAAGAATTTCTTCGCGCTCGGTATGTGCTATTGGCTCTACAACCGCTCGATGGAAGGCACGGTTCGCTACATCGAGGACAAGTTCTCGAAAAAGCCCCTGTTGGTCGAAGCCAACAAGCTGGCCATGAAAGCCGGCTACTCCTATTGCGAAGCCACCGAAGCCTTCCAGATCAGCTACGAAATTCCGCCCGCGCAACTCGAGCCCGGCCTTTATCGCAACATCAGCGGCAACCAAGCGCTCGCGCTCGGCTTCATCACCGCCTCACAAAAATCCGGTCTCAAGCTTTTTCAGGGCAGTTATCCGATCACCCCCGCATCCGACATCCTTCACGAACTCTCGCAATACAAAGACTTCGGAGTCATTACTTTCCAGGCCGAAGACGAAATCGCCGCCATCACTTCCGCTATTGGCGCAGCTTATGGCGGTGCTCTCGCGATCACCACCACTTCCGGACCAGGCATGGCCCTCAAGACCGAAGCCATGGGCCTCGCCATCGCCATAGAAATTCCACTGGTCATCTGCGACATCCAACGCGGCGGCCCCTCCACCGGACTTCCGACAAAAACAGAACAAGCCGACCTTCTCCAAGCTCTGTTCGGTCGCAATTCCGAAGCTCCCATTCCGGTCGTCGCCGCCGCCACTCCGAGCGACTGCTTCTGGGCCGCTCTCGAAGCCTCGCGAATCGCCGTCAAATACATGGTCCCGGTCATCATTCTCTCCGACGGCTACCTCGCCAACGGCGCCGAGCCCTGGAAAATTCCCGATCTCGATGCCATCTCCGATTTCAAGGTAAAGTTCGCGTCCGATCCGACCGACTTCAAGCCCTACCGCCGCGATCCTGCAACGCTCGCGCGTCCCTGGGCCATCCCCGGCACTCCCGGTCTTGAACACCGCATCGGCGGCCTGGAAAAACAGGATGTCACTGGCAACATCAATTACGAACCGCTCAACCACGAAAAAATGGTTCGCATTCGCGCCGCAAAGGTCGAAGCCATCGCGCAAGACATTCCGGACCTCGTTCCCCAAGGCGATCCCGACGGCGACCTGCTCATCGTTGCGTGGGGCTCCACACACGGCTCCATCACCGCGGCAGTAAAATCTCAGCGCCAACTCGGCCACCGTATCGGCCACGTTCATCTTCGTCATCTGAATCCGTTTCCGCGTAACCTCGGCGACGTCCTGAAGCGCTACAAAAAGGTCCTCGTTCCCGAGCTCAACATGGGCCAGCTCCTTTGGCTGCTGCGCGCCAAGTTTCTCGTGAACGCCATCGGCCTCAATAAAATTCAGGGCCGCCCGTTCAAGCAATCCGAGCTCGAGCAAACAATCTCCGAGCTGGTCTCGTAATCCGGTTTTGTAGCACAGACTTCAGTCTGTGCGCGGTCGTAACACTGGCCCGGCTGAAACCAAGCAGCACAATTCAGCCAGACCGATTTTCTGCTTCGACTTTCCAATGTCGACTGTCAACTTTTGGAGTGCTTCATAACATGACCACCGCAACATTACCTGTCCTCACCAAGAAAGACTTTCAGACCGATCAGGAAGTCCGTTGGTGCCCCGGCTGCGGCGACTACGCGATTCTCTCCGCCGTCCAGTCCGTATTCCCCGAACTCGGCATCAAACGCGAAAATTTCGTCGTCGTTTCCGGTATCGGCTGCTCTTCTCGCTTTCCCTATTACATGAACACCTTCGGCTTCCACACTATTCACGGTCGCGCACCCGCCGTCGCCACCGGCCTTAAAGCGGTCCGCCCCGACCTGGAAGTGTGGGTCGCCACCGGTGACGGTGACGCGCTCTCCATCGGGGGCAATCACACCATTCACATGCTGCGCCGCAACGTCGGCCTCAAAGTTCTGCTCTTCAACAATCGCATCTACGGTCTCACCAAAGGCCAATATTCGCCCACTTCCGAGCTCGGCAAAAAAGCCAAGTCCACTCCGTACGGCTCGCTCGATCGTCCTTTCAATCCGATCTCTCTGGCCATCGGCGCCGAAGCGACTTTCGTCGCGCGCTCCGTCGACGTATTCCAGGCCCACCTGAAAGACACACTCAAGCAGGCCGCTGCGCACCAAGGCTCCGCGTTTGTCGAGATTCTGCAAAACTGTAACATCTTCAATGACGGCGCCTGGACCGGCATCACCGAAAAGGATGCGCGGAGCGAGCACGTCATCCAGCTCGAGCACGGCAAGCCGCTAGTCTTCGGCAAGACTCGCGACAAAGGCATCCGCCGCAAATCTGATGGGGACATCGAAGTCGTCCAGCTCGGCAACGGCATTTCCGAATCCGACCTGGTCGTCCACGACGCGCATCACCCGCGCCCGTCTTACGCCTTTCTGCTCTCCCACATGGAGCACCGTGACGGCTTCCCCACTCCCATCGGCGTGCTGCGCGCCTGGGACGACCTCCCGCGCTACGAAGACGTCATCAACCAACAGGTTCGCGAGGTTCAGGCCAAACGCGGTCCCGGCGATCTCGCCAAGCTTCTGCGCAGCGGTGATACCTGGCGCGTCGAAGCCCGCTGACGCGCCGACCACTCACGCTGCGCGCAGAAAGAATTTTTCTACTCGCTTGCGCTCTGCGCTCAACGTACCTTCCGTCTATCTTTTCTTCCTGCAAATTCGTTACATACGCTTTACTTTCCCTGGTCTAACATCGCGTGCCTATTTCGCGTCCAATGGACATACACGTTTGGGGCTGCATTCGCAAAGCGATGCTGACCGCGGTCTTCTTCACCCCGGCCGCAAAAGGCGCACAAAGCTACCCACTCCAAACAAAAAGGAAAAAGGTGATGAAACGGAATTATTTCCGCATGTTCGTGGTGTCTCTGTTTGCTCTTTCGTTCGCTGTCGCGGCGCAAGGTCGTGAGCCCGATCGTATCTTCGTCAATGTCCCTTACGATTTCGTCGTCAGCGGCAAGACTCTTCCCGCTGGTGCGTATAACGTGACGCGCGTCAGCGATCGCGATCTCCGGCTACTCATGATCAGCAGCGTTGAAACAGGTTCGACCGTTTTGGCTCTTTCGAGCCAAGTGGCGGACACTTCCCGCAATCAGCCCAAAATCAGTCTTCAGCGGTCCGGCGATCAGCGCTTCCTGTCCAAAATCGAGACCGCCGACCACGTCTTCACCATTCCGGTGTCCACTTCCGCCATCGCCGAAGCCGCAGCCAAAGCTGATCGCGATTCGTACCTGACCGGCACCAGCGAGTCCCGCAAGCGCTAAATCCTTCACTCACACGATGACCCAGCACGGACCGGCCTCCAATAATCGTTCGCTGAAGGCCGGTCTTCTTCTTCGATCGCGTTAAGCCAGTTACACCGTTTGGAGATGCGCCGCCCTAGCCATCGCGGGATCGGTCGCGCTGGGCCGCCCCG
>DATMZI010000084.1:0-87527 GCA_035607085.1 Candidatus Eiseniibacteriota bacterium
GTTGCGCCATCTGCTTCAAGACTGGATCGAGCTCTGAAGTTCGCTTCGTAAGGCCATAGGTCACGGCGGGAGGGATTGTAGACTCGTAGTTTCGATAAACGAAGCCTCGCTCTTCGAGGTGTTTGAGTCTTTCCGCTAACACGCGGGCCGAGATACCCTCGACTTTTCGCCTTAGGGCGCCGAACCGCGTGGGACCGTCATTGCCCAGCACCCACAAGATCTGCATGATCCAAGGCTTGGTCAGCGTCTCCAGTAAACAATTGATTGCACAAGGGATAGGTGTTTCGCCGCACCGAGCAGCTTTGCGTTGGCGCGCACGGTTATTCGCTTTTACCCGCATAACTTGGTTATTTTAAAGTTCTTGCTTCCTAATAGCCAGTAGTTATTTATTGTAACTATGGTGGTGCGCTTCACATCTCATGGAAGCGCGCAAAAAACCATTTCTGGAGAGACCACCATGAAACTTCTGCAAGTAGATGCCAGCCCCAGACAGGACTCCGTTTCGCGCCAGCTAACCGCCCTTTTCGCAGCGAATTGGAAGAGGCAATTTGCCGACGGAGAGGTCATTCATCGCGACCTGGCCACGTCCTCCATACCGCTGATAAATGATGATTGGATCCAGGGAGCGCATTCCGATCCCCGACTACACTCCTCTCGGCACCGGGACGCGCTACGGTTTTCAGACTCCACGATTTCTGAGGTGCAGGCCGCTGACGTGATCGTGATCGGCGATCCGATGCATAACTTCACCATTTCGGCGCGGCTCAAGGCGTGGCTGGATCAGCTGGTGCGCGCGGGCAGAACCTTTTCCTTCGACGCATCCGGGGCCAAGGGTCTGCTGTCCGGCAAGAAAGTCTATGTGCTGACTTCGCGAGGGGGCTCCTATACTCCCGGAACACCGCAGGCGCAATTTGATTTTCAGGAGCCTTATTTGAAACTGGTGCTCGGATTTGTTGGACTGACGGACGTGACGTTCATCCACGCCGAGAATCAGGGACGTCCGGATCTGGCAGCGGCCGGGAAAGCGGCCGCGATCGAGAAGATTGAAGCGGCACTGGTCTGAACGTTCACATCAGACCAATTAATGCTGGGGGCCGGCGAACGGATCGGGCGTCGGCAAGAATTGAACTGGAACTTCCGGAACGAATGTCTTTAGCCAGCGCGCGCACTCATTCATGCCCTGCTGCTCCGATGGGACGTGACTCAGGACAATCAGCGCTTTTTGTTTGCCTTGGCTGACCGCATCGGCGACATATTCGACGGTTTCCCATTCGCGCGTTTCGCCGGCCAGCAACACCTGGATGTCCGGCATTTCGAGGGCGCCGATTTCACGCTTGGAGCCGGCGAAGCCTGGGCTGAGGGCGACGCGGGTCACTTTCATACTGCGATCGCCCACCACACGCAGCGAGGCGATGCCGAACTTGCCTTTGACTTCGTCCGCCAATTTGCCGACGGTGGTTTCGGGAAGGGTGAACAGATACTGGTTGTTCGGATCCTGAAATTTCTCCCAGCCGAGCGCGTGCACGTTGCCGAGCTCGATTCCGTCCGGATGCATACGGTGCCAGTGATCGTGGAAGCGCCAGATTACCAGATGATGCTTTTCGATGAAGGCGCGTTTTTCCTGCAGCACCGGGTCTTGCTCGCCTTGCGCCACCGGCTCCGCCTTATCGGGATCGTCGAAAAACGTAGGCTCGTGCGTGATGATCAGGTTTTGGCCGTTTGCAACAGCGCGCTGTAAGACGGAATAAGTTGCCATCATCGTAACCGCGATTCCGGTAACCGGAGTCTGCGGGTCGCCTGCCTTGAAGGTATCCCTGGTTTCCGCAAGCCAAGCGATGCCCGCTTGAGACTTGATGCGGTCCACCACGTCCTGCGCTGTGAGCGCCTGCTTGCTGACCGCATTTTGCGCCAGGCATGGCAAAACCATCAGCATAGCCGCCAAAACAGAACCTGCAAGTTTCATGTTTTTCTCCCGCCGACAATTCACGGCGGCTGCTGCCCGGCTATCGCAACCGCTTGGACATGGTAATAAAGTGGCACGGCATTTTCAGCGGAATTTCGGGCGGCAGCGCAGCCGTTCCGGTTTCTTGGTAGCCGAGGTGCTTATACATCGGGACCAGATCGTTGCGCGCGCTGATGGTGCGGAGGTCGGCCGCCATACAGCCAGCGACGGAAAGAAAATCCTCGGCACGCCCCATTAGCAGGCGGCCGAGACCGCGGCCCTTCAACTCGGGCCGCAGCGCAAGAAGGCCGATGTAGCCGCGGCTGCCACGCACTTCGGCATAGACGCAGCCAGCGAGGCCGTCCGCATCCTCGAGCACCAGAAATCTTCCATTGGTAAAAAACGGCTGGAGTTTTTCGGCGTTGATGCGGTCGCCTTCGATGGCCACCTGTTCCGGACGAAACGCAAGGTTGATTAAGGCGACGAGCGCGGGCGTGTCCGCGGGCTCGCCGAACCGTTCGCGAAATCCCTTCATCGCGGTTGCGCCCGACATCAGTGGCCTAGGAAAAAATGGCTCTGCCCGGGAAACGCGCGGCGCCGCCCAGCTCTTCTTCGATGCGCAGCAGTTGGTTGTACTTGGCGATGCGGTCGGTTCGCGAGGCTGAACCGGTCTTGATCTGGCCCGCGCCGGTGGCGACGGCAAGATCGGCAATGAAGGTGTCTTCGGTTTCGCCGGAGCGGTGCGAAATGATCGAGTTGTATCCGGCCTTACGGGCCAGTTCAATGGCGTCGATGGTTTCCGTGACACTGCCGATCTGGTTGAGCTTGATCAGAATGGCGTTGGCGATGCCGTCGTTGATGCCGCGCGAGAGTCGTTCGGTGTTAGTGACAAACAGATCGTCACCGACCAGCTGGATTTTTTTCCTGGATGATTTTGTTCCGACGGATTGCGTAAGCGATTTCCAGCCTGACCAGTCGTCTTCGGCCATCCCGTCTTCGATCGAAACGATGGGATATTTTTCCGTCCAGCCAGTCCAGTAAGCAGCCATTTCGTCAGAAGAGTGCGCGCTCTTGTCGGATTTCTTGAAAACGTACTTGCCGCTGGCTTTGTCGTAGAACTCGCTGGACGCCGGATCGAGCGCTATGCTCACCTGTTCGCCCGGCTTGTAGCCAGCCGCGCCAATCGCTTCCAGAACGATCTGGATGGCTTCTTCGTTGGATTTGCAGTTGGGAGCAAATCCGCCTTCATCGCCGACAGCTGTGGAGTAACCGTGCTTTTTCAGCGCGGCCTTCAGCGCATGAAAGACTTCCACGCCCCAACGCAGGGCCTCGGAAAAGCCCGGCGCGCCAATTGGCATGACCATGAACTCCTGAAAGTCCACGGAGTTGTCGGCGTGCGCGCCACCGTTCAGGATGTTCATCATCGGAACAGGCAGCAGGTTGGCGTTACGATCGCTGGAATATTTTGCCAAGTATTTGTAGAGCGGCTGTTTGGTGGCGACTGCGGCTGCGCGAGCGGCGGCCATCGAGACCGCCAAAATCGCGTTGGCGCCCAGCCGGGATTTGGTTGGCGTGTTGTCCAGCATGATCATCTTGTGGTCGAGCCCGCGTTGATCAGTGGCATCAAGTCCCGCCACAGCCTTGGCGATTTCTCCGTTTACGTTGGCAACAGCTTTGAGCACGCCCTTGCCGAGATACCTACTCTTATCAGCGTCACGCAGTTCGAGCGCTTCGTGTTCACCGGTGGAAGCACCGCTGGGAACGGCGGCCCGGCCCGACGCGCCGCCCTCCAGAACCACATCCGCCTCAACGGTCGGATTCCCGCGCGAATCAAGCACCTGGCGCGCGTGGACTTTTGCAATCTTCGTGGACATTTCTATTGGTCTCCTGAGCTCACCCCGAACGCAATATTGTACAAGAATATTTGCTTGGCCCCGAGGCTGCCGGCTGGACATATAATCGACAGGACTTTTACACCTCCGGCGACACCGGGGCTTGGCCGTTGCCGTAACCGAATCGAGCACAGAAGAAGAAATGACCGCTCCCGCCACCGCTCCGGATTCTCTGGTGATTCGCCGCGCCACACGGGCTGATGCCGACGCCTGCGGCGAGATTTGTTACAACGCCTTTGCCACAGTCAATAGGGAGCACAATTTTCCGCCTGATCTGCCCGAGCCCGAAGCAGGTAAACAACTCTTGGCAATGTTGTTTTCCCATCCGGGATTCTTTTGCGTAGTCGCCGAGCAGAATGGCGAAATCATCGGAAGCAACTGCCTCGACGAGCGCACGGCGATCGCCGGCGTGGGTCCGATCACGATAAATCCTGCAGCTCAAAACGTTGGCGCCGGACGGCAATTGATGCTGGCGGTGATGGCCCGCGCCGCCGAGAAGAATTTCGCGGGAGTGCGGTTGGTGCAGGCGGCGTTTCACGGCCGCTCGCTGTCACTTTACGCGAAGCTCGGTTTCGATATTCGCGAGCCGCTGGTAGTCATGCAGGGCCCCGCGCTGAACGTCGTTGCACCGGGCTTAAGCGTTCGCGCCGCGAAGGCCGCCGATCTCGAAGCTTGCAACGCACTTTGCCATCGGATTCACGGACATCACCGCTCCGGTGAATTGCTCGATGCGATCAGCCAGGGAATCGCGTCGGTAGTTGAAAACCGCGGCCGGATCAGCGGTTACTCGTCGCTGGTCGGTTTTTTTGGCCACACGGTCGCCGAGGGCAACCTGGACTTACAAGCGCTTATCGGCGCATCACCGGCCTTTCCGGGACCAGGCTTTTTATTGCCTACACGGAACACGGAACTATTTCGCTGGTGCCTGCAACAGGGACTACGCGTGGTGGAACCAATGACGCTAATGAGCCTGGGACTCTATAACACACCGTCCGGCGCGTTCTTGCCCTCCATCCTCTATTGAACGCGAGCTGGCCCGAAAACGGAAGCAGTACCAAGGGACGCGCTTCAGTCGCCTTCTCGCACCAGTGAACTGAGGGAGCTGAAGGCACGGCCCACCAAGCTATGCGATTTGCCGCCGCTACCGGTGCTGCCGCTGGCCGGATCGTGCGCCGGGAGATTGGGAGTCAATTTGCGAACGACGAATTCCTGCAGGATATTCGCGGCCGCAGTCGCGCCGATGCCGATGAGCGCATTCTGAAATACCAGTCCGGCGTCGCGGTCTTTTGCGGGATAGTACAGATTCGAAATCCCGCCAGCCGCCAGGCCTCCGAGAATGCCGGAATAGTTCGCCTGCCAGTGCCCGTTGTCGCCTTTGCAAATCACAGAAGTTGCGAGTGCATACATTAGCCGCGATTTCTTGCTGCCGGTTCCTTTATAGAAATAGCGCGGATCCTGTTTGAAGAGCGACGGCAGGATAGCGCCGCCGATCATGGTTCCGATCACTACGTTGGCGTAGGCTGCGCCATAACGCTTAGCGTAGCCATCCGCTCCCTGCCCATAGCCGCTGTAATCATTTTGAGCCTGCTGAATTCCGGCTACGGCACCGGTGATTCCAAACGTGACCGGGTCCACTATGGTTTTCCACGCCAATTCAAATTTTTGCCGAGGCGCAAGGGGCTGGGCGTTGGGAACATAGCTGACGTAATAGTTCGGGATGAATCCAAGCGCTCGTTGCTTCTCTTCTTCCTTGATCTGGGCTTCGGCGATGACTTGCGGCGGCACCACGCGTATTTCGGTGTTGACAGTGGCGAGCGGCAAAGTGATCTGCGGAACTTCCAGCGGCTGGCCGGACTGTACGCTACCGCTGAATTCCTGCTCCGCAAAACCGGCCGACGTAATGGTCAAATGAATCGGCCCCGGTTCCGCGTGAGCGAACGCAAAACGACCGTCGCTATCGGTCACGGCTTGTTGAGCGGCTTGATTGCCGCTCGAAAGGTTTACTGCAGCTCCGGCCACGCCGACGCCGGTCGGATCCACGACCCGGCCGCTGATCCTCGCGTCCGCTTGCGCGGTTGCGGTTTGGCCGGCGGAGGAAATGCCATTTTGTGAGGAGGAAGCTGGATCTTGACCCGCTCGAGCCGGCTGGCTCAGCATCAGCAGGCCCAAAGCCCATAACCCCAGTACGAAGCTTACTGATTTCACGTTTCTTAACCCTTCATTTCCGGTGATTCCGCGCTTGGCCCGGGCTCAATTATCATAACAGCGTGGCACTTCTCCTATTTGGATGCCAATGCGGGGAAAGAGGAAACCGTAAACAGCACTGGCAAAAAGATTTTCAGTACATGCTATTCTCGCGAGCCATGAAAATTCGTCTCCGCCTCAGTTCGCTCCTGCTCCTGCTCGCCCTGAGCACCTGGCCGCTGGCCGCACGAGTCACCCGTGTCGAAATTCTCTCCCGAGTTGATGTCCTGGATGGCAAGCCCTTCGGCGGCGCCGGAGCCTACGAACGCATTATCGGCCGAGTGTATTTCTCCGTTCCCGCGGGCAACCCGCATAACCGGCGCATCGTGGACCTCGACAAAGCTGTCAACCTGAAAGAGGGCGAAGTAGGATTTTCCGCTGACTTTGTGGCCGTCCGCCCCAAAGACCCGCACAAGGGAAACGGTTCCATGCTCCTGGAAGTTCCGAACCGCGGGCATAGCCGCATCATTGCCGTGGTGGATGGAGGCAATTGGGATTTGGCCAGAGACGCAGGCGACGCCTGGCTGCTGCGGAACGGATTCACAATCGTATCGCTTGGATGGCAATGGGACGCGGACGGGCCGGATGCACTGAAACTCAACGTGCCGATTGCCAAGGAAGACGGGAAGACCATCACCGGGCTGCTGCGCGGTGACCTGATGCCATCAAAACTCATGGATGAAATTCCGTTGGGGCACCTCATCACGGGCAGCATCGGCGGAACGGAATACCCGGTTGCCATTCCCGAAGATCCTCGCAACACCCTCACCGTACGCGGGTCCCGCGAAGTGAAGCGCACGGCTATCCCTCGCTCCGAATGGCAATTCGCCCACGCCGTGGACGGCAAACTCGTCCCCAGCGACCGCCACATTCACCTGAATGGTGGTTTTCGACCCGGCAAACTCTATGAATATGTTTACGTGGTCACCGATCCCGCCGTCGCGGGACTTGGTTTCGCGGCCATTCGCGATTTCGCTTCCTATGCCAAGCACAACCCCGACGCGGTAAGTCCTGCACAGCGCGTCTACGGCGAAGGAATTTCTCAGAACGGGCGCTTTCTGCGTGATTTTCTCTATGAAGGCTTCAATGCCGATGAAGAGGGGCACATGGCGCTCGATGGCGTTCTCGCGCACGTGGCGGGAGCAGGCCGGGGCAGCTTCAACTACCGTTTCGCGCAACCCTCGCGCGACGCCCAGCCTACTTCGTCCGTCTATTTTCCTACGGACATTTTCCCGTTCACGGATCTGCCGGAGAAAGACCCCGTCACGCAGCAAACCGGCGGCCTGCTGGACCTGGCAATTTCAGAAAAGGTCGCGCCCAAAATTTTCTTTTCCAACACCTCCTACGAATACTGGGGCCGCGCTGCAGCACTGATCCATACCACCGTCGATGGCAAGCGCGATGTGTCGATTTCCGAAAATGTCCGCATCTATTATTTCACCGGACTCCAGCATTTCTCCGGACCCTTCCCCCCGCAAAAGGGCGCGGGCGACCTGCTCGGCCAGCAGCCGCAATCTCCTCTGGCGGTGAAGTATTTTTGGCGAGCCGTGATCGCCAACATGGACGCCTGGGTTCGCAGCAATACACTCCCCCCGCCCAGCAGCTATCCGAAGATCGCCGATCAAACGCTCGTTTCTCTGCGGGCGTACGCTTTTCCGAAAATTCCCGGTGTCCATCGCCCCCATGAATCCACAACCGCGTACCGTCTCGACTTCGGTCCCAAGTGGCAGCAAGGAATCTTGCAGCTGCAGCCGCCCAAAGTTGGCCCGCTTTATCCGGGGCTGGTCCCGCAAGTGGACGTAGACGGCAACGAACTCGACGGCGTGCGCTTGCCGGAGATCTCGGTTCCTCTTGCGACCTACGCCAGTTGGAATTTGCGCGATCCCTCCATCGGAGCGCCCGCTGAACGCGTCGCCTTCGAACTTTCCTACCTGCCATTCCCCAAGACCCTTGCGGAACGCCAGCGGGCTGGCGATCCGCGGAAGTCTATCGCCGAGCGATATACCAACCGTGAAGACTATCTTTCGCGCTACACGCGAGCTTTGGACGAATTAATCAAGCAACGCTGGATCCTGCCGGAAGACCGCGATGCCGTTCTGCAGCGCGCCGAACAGGAATGGGCCGAAGCGACCAAATAAAATCTTGTTTCATTTACGAAGCCTTGCCCGCCTTCGCCGCACGACCGGGCACGACGTCCACCTGCAACGCCGGATCAGCCGCCGGTATATACGTCGTCGGCAACCCCAGCTCTTTGCGGACTATGTTTGCTCCCTGCGCGATTGCGCTCGCCTTGTAAAAGGCGATCTCCCGATTGCAGCCCTGCCTACCAAATCCACAATCGTTCGAAACCACCAGCTTTTCCGCCGGAATGTATTTCAAGGCTTTGTGAATTTCAGCCGCCACTTCCTCCGGACGATCTGCCTGCAACTGCCGGTGGCTTACCACGCCAATCGCGATTTTTTTCTTCAAATTATTTTTGAACGGCGCAAACAGCTCGAGGTCTTTCTGGTTACGGTCTTTCATTTCCAGCGTCCATACGTCGCCGCGGCAGCGCTCCAGATAAATCTCAATCGAATTTGCGTAGCTGGTGTCTTCCATCACTCGCTGCATGTTGGGATTGCCCCAGCAGGTATGAATCCACAGTTCCACATCGTCCAGACCCTGCACTTCGCGGTTGAACGAGTCAATCATGAATTTCACTTCTTCATGGTCCCGGCCGTAGGTGTTGGCCATGAAGTGAAACGTCGGCTCTTCAATCTGAATGCAGCGGCAGCCTGCGTCGCGCAGCGCCAGCAGCTCCTTATTCATGGCTTCGGCCATGTCCCAGATAATCTGCCGCTTGTCCTTGTATTTCGGGGTGTGAATGTCCAGAAACAGCGCCATCACTTGCGAACAGCACGTGCCAAACTTTACGGGTTTGCGCGTCTTGCCCTGCGCCAACCGCCACAGCTTCGGATAATCCAGCGGGCGGTGTTCAATTTTGTCCACTACGTGCGGCCAACGCCATCCGGTGTAAATTTCATTCAGCAGCGTGCCGGGCGGATAGTGCAGCCACGGCGCCGTCGTCTCCTCCGGCTGCAAATGATCGCCCTCAAATCCCGCCCAGCGCTGGAGCGGATAGTGATGCCAGGCACGCCCCGCCAAATCTTCGTCGACATGAAAATCGCCGTGGCTCAAAATATCCAGGCCCGACCGTTCCTGATCGCTGATTACTACCGCCAACGCATCTTGAAATTTTTCCCGAAAGCGCACATCCAGCATGCAGGTATCGAGCGGCTTGCCCCACATGCACACATCAAACCAACGCGGCCGCGGAAACGACCCCGTCGTCGTGCTTGGCAGTATCAAGTCTTTCGTTGCAGTGAGCATGAATTTCCCCTATGAGACCTGGTTTGATCGAATCTTCCCAAATGATTCAACATCAAAGTAGCTCTAACGGATCTTCGAGCAGTTTTTTCCACTGAGAGCGGAAGAGTTGTCAATGGCAATTGACCTCACGCCGTTTCCGGCTCTTCAATCAACGATTCCTGCCGCACCACCACCACAATCCCCGACTCCGTCACGTGATACCGTCGCTTGTCCGCTTCCAGGTCGTAGCCGATCTCCGTGTGTTCCGGCAAACTCACGTGGCGATCGATGATCGCTCGCCGAATTTTGGAGTGCCTCCCAACATTCACGTGGTTGTACAAAATGCTGTCGCTGACATCGCAATAGCTGTTCACGCGAACGTTATTGCCGACTACGCTGCGCGTCACCTTTCCACCCGAGATGACCGATCCGCCGGCCACGATCGAATCCACCGCTGCGCCCATGCGATCCGGGTCGGCAAACACAAATTTCGCCGGAGGATATTGGTGTTGCCAAGTCCGCAGTGGCCAGTCGTTATCGTACAAATTGAAAATCGGCGACACGCTGACCAGGTCCATGTTCGCTTCGTAGTAGGCATCAATGGTTCCCACATCGCGCCAGTACAGTGACTCGCTGCTATTCTCGTCCACGAAGTTGTAGGCAAACACGCGGTGCTTCGAAATGATGCGCGGCAAAATGTCTTTCCCAAAATCGTGATGCGACTTCGGGTCCTCCGAATCCGCCAGCAGCACCGGAATCAGCAGCTGGGTATTGAAAATGTAGATTCCCATCGAAGCATTACAGCGCCCTGGATTGTGAGGCGACTCTTTCGGCGCCGCCGGTTTCTCCTCGAAGCCGACGATCCGCCAGTCCTTTTCCACTTCGATTACGCCAAACTGACGGGCCGCCTCCTTCGTTGGAATCTGGATGGTTCCAACCGTGACATCGGCGCCAAAATCCAGATGCTGCTGCAGCATCTTCGCGTAGTTCATTTTGTAAATGTGATCGCCGGAAAGTATGAACACGTGCTTCGATCGCTCGCTGCCGATCGAATAAATGTTCTGGTACACCGCATCGGCCGTGCCCTGATACCACTCTTTCGATACCCGCATCTGTGGAGGCAGAATCTCGATGTATTCCCCCAGTCCGGCCAGGCCCGACCAACCCGCCCGCACGTGCCGGCTCAAGCTCAGCGCCTTGTACTGGGTCAGGACAAACACGCGCCGCAGCCCGGAATTCACGCAGTTAGAAAGAGTGATGTCAATGATCCTGTATACCGCGCCAAACGGCACGGCAGGCTTGGCCCGGTCCCGCGTGAGCGGCCACAATCGTTCTCCCTGGCCGCCCGCCAGCAGCACCACAATCGCCTCCCGCATATCCTGCATGGTTGTGACACCCATGGGGGCTCACCTCGCTCGACGACTTTCAGGCGCACGCCAATCCCGAACTGTTTTTGCCAAGCCGCGGCCATTCTCCAGCATCCACTGCCCCTTTTCAAGACTGGGTATCCCCGTAGTGTCCGGTGGCCGTGGTTCCCTGGACGCGCTTGAGGACATCGAGAGGAGGATCGTTTCCAGTCCTCCCCAGCCGCGCCTCACCATCGGTTTAGCCGGCGATGCGATAAAGATTACTTGACACCCGCGCTCGAATTGACTAAAAGAGTCGCCATAGATCGGCCTTCTTCAAGGGTGCAAAACGTTTAAAAACGAGGCTGCAGGGGCAAGCGCGTTTCGGTTTTCAGGGTTTGCGGCAAGCCCTGAGCAAAATCCGGCATAGCGCGCGGGGGCCATGCGATACTATTAGAGGTGGAAACCGGCATCTGACCAGGTTTCCTTACGTTACCAATCCAAACCGGATTGGGGGTGAAGGGTTAAGTGGCTGAAGTCATCATCCAGGAAAGTGAGTCTCTGGAAAACGCACTGCGGCGTTTCAAACGCAAGGTGCAACAGGAAGACATCATTAAAGAAATCAAGAAGCATAGCTTTTACATGAAGCCCGGCGAGAAACGTCGGGCCAAGGAAGCGCTTTCGCGGAAGCGTCTGCGCAAAAAGCAGCGGCGCGAACAGGATTAACCTCCAGGGCGGCCTCGCATTCCTCCGTGGCCGCCTGTTCGTTCCCCGCTTGGTGCGCTCCGCTCCGTGATTCAGGCCCCGGTCAGGTAGTGAACGGTACTTAAGAAGTTTGCAGAGTCGCGCTCGTAGGCCCAGGAGCCCCAGCCCGGTTCCCCGGTTGGCAGCGTTCAGGGTTTCAGACTTGAACTGAGTCTGAGATCAGCACTTATATTTACACACCCTGAACCAGGCAGTCCCTGTCGGTTTTCTCGGCCCATCGTGCACACGTCTGCGCGTTCCCACCACTTGGGGTCCAGGGGGGAACGCTTTCATGGAATACCACGACAAGGTTCTGAAGTGCTCGGAGTGCGGGGCCGAATTCGTATTTACCGCCGGCGAACAGATGTTTTTCGCAGACAAAGGCTTCAAGAACGAGCCCAAGCGCTGCAAATCCTGTAAAGCCAAACGCGCCGAAGCAGTCGGAGGAGGAGGCGCCTCTCCTATCCGTGCGGAGACCAAGACCAGTTGTTCGCAATGCGGAAAGGAAACCACGGTACCTTTCCGGCCAACGCAGGGGCGCCCGGTTTTTTGCAGGGAATGTTTCCAGCAGCGGCGAGCCATGGGCGCGGCCTAACTCCATCAAAGGTTTCCTTTGCTTCGCTGCGGTTCCTGGGTCCCTGAATTTTCAGCCGCGATCGGCTTCTGGGCGGGCTCATTCGGTCATCTCGTCGGTCTTTCATTCGCTCTCTTTGCTCCACGCGATTACGCCACGGCGTCCTTTCACAGGACGCCTTTTTTGTTTGGCGAACCCTTTGCGAATCAAGGTGCCTGCTACCCGCGTCCATCAATGGAATGTCTTGCATCGGTCAAAATCGGCGTCAGGGAGTTTTGCAAACAGAACTTCGAGAATCGAATAAATTCCCATGTACAAGAATGCTAAAAACGGCGCAATTTTTAATAAAAGGTCAACATACTTCATTGCTCGCGAAAAACATCAGAAAAGGCGAGATCGTTCAAAAGGGATAGGTGTCAACTAAGCAAAGCAAGCAGCCTTTGGGGTATGATACCCGCGAAGTCACCAGTTCAGGGCCCGGACAACGGGCGACAGCGCCAGCCAACCACCGGAGGGCCAGGCTATGGCTCACCGCTTCACCATCGGCGTCGAGGAAGAATTCCAGATCATCGACCCCGCTACGTGCGACTTGCGTTCGCACGTCATGCAGATCGTGAATGAAGTCTCCCCGTCCATCCAGGAACAAGTAAAAAGCGAGATGCACCAGTCCATCGTGGAAACCGGGACGCGCATCTGCGAAAACGTGGGCGAACTTCGCATCGAAATGCATCGCACGCGCGGGGAGTTGATTGCAGCAGCGGAGCGCTCCGGGCTTCAAGTAGCCGCGGCAGGCACTCATCCTTTCGCCAGCTGGATCGAGCAGGTAATTTCACCCGGCGAGCGCTACGAAAATATCGTGGAGGAGTTACAGCAGCTGGCGCGTTCCCTGCTGATTTTCGGCATGCACATCCACGTGGCCATGCCAGACAAACAGACCACTATAGATATGATGAACATGGTGCGCTATTTTTTGCCGCACTTGCTGTCACTTTCCACGAGCTCGCCGTTCTGGATGGGCCGCAACACGGGACTAAAGTCGTTTCGCACTACGGTATTCCGCCGGTTTCCCCGCACGGGCGTTCCGGAAATGTTCCAATCGTGGAGTGAATACGAAAATTTTGTGAACTTGCTGGTGCGCCTGAACTGCATTGATAACGGAAAAAAAATCTGGTGGGACGTTCGCCCGCATCCAACGTTCGGAACCCTGGAATTCCGCATGTGCGACTGCACTACAAAAGTGGAAGAAGCCTGCGCGATTGCCGCACTGACGCAAGCCATCGTCGTGAAACTCCACCGGCTTTATACATCCAACCAGAGCTGGCGCATCTATCGCCGCGCGCTCATCGAAGAGAACAAATGGCGCGCGGCACGCTACGGCATCGAAGGCAAAATGATTGACTTCGGCAAGGAAGCCGAAGTCCCGATGAAGACCCTCATTCCAGAATTGTTGGAACTCGTGGATGACGTTGTGGACGATCTGGGCAGCCGCAGCGCCGTTAATTACGTGAACACGATTCTGAGCGAAGGAACCAGCGCCGAGCGCCAATTGCGCGTTTACGAGCAAACCGGCGACTTGAAAGCCGTAGTACGCCACGTGGTGGCGGAGACCCGCGCCGGCTCCGTGGAGCCGAGGCATAGTTCCGCCCACGCTATAAACTAGAACTTAAGTGGAACTGCCAGGAGTGAGTGAGCCATGCACATCGTCGGACTTCTTTGCGGGCGGGAATACGCCTTTCCCCCTGCGTTCATCGCCAAAGTCAACCAACTCGGAAAAAAGGATGGCGTCGCGGCCGAGTTTGTAAAGCTAGGTGGCACACGCATGGGGGAGCCGCCCCGCTACCGTGTCATCGTTGACCGCATTTCGCACGAAGTCGAGTATTACCGTGGATACTTAAAGCACGCGGTCCTGCAGGGAACCTACGTCATCAACAATCCTTTCTGGTGGACGGCGGACGACAAATATTTTAACTACTCCGTGGCGGCAAAGCTGGGAACTGCCATTCCAAGGACGGTGCTGCTGCCCCAAAAGGGCTATCCCAAGGATGTGGACATCACCGCGGAATCCCTCCATAACATGGAGTACCCAATCGACTGGGACGGGCTGCTGGATTATGTGGGCTGTCCGGCGATTCTGAAGCCTTATTCCGGTGGCGGCTGGAAACACGTATACAAAGTTCACAACAAGCAGGAACTAATCGAAGCCTACGACAAAACCGCGCCGTACTGCATGACGCTGCAGGAATTCATTGATTTCGATCGCTATGTCCGCTGCTTCACGTTCGGCAAATCGGACATTGTGCCCGTTCGTTACGACCCGAAAGAACGCCGCTACCACGTTGACCACGATTATCTGACGCCAGCTCTGGGCGCGCGCGTGGTGAAAGACGCGCAAACCATCAACCACGCGCTGGGTTACGAAATGAACACCATCGAATTTGCGATCAAAGGAGACGTGCCCTACGCGATTGATTTTCTGAATCCCGCGCCGGACTTTGAGCGCGACCGCATCACCGAATTTTATTTTGAGATGGCGCTGGAAAAAATGGCGCGGCTCGTGATTGATCGGGCCCTGAACGGAGTGGCGTCGAATCCCTGGCCGCGCTGGGAAGAAATGCTAGGCGTGGGTGCGGCTTCGAGTGTGATCGGAGCGCCAAAAGCGGTTGCGCAAGTAGCCATGGCGAATGTGAAGGCCACGGTGCCGAGCCCTGCTACCGGGCCGGGCGACACCGGAGCAAAAACCAAGTGAGTACTGGAGCAGCACCGACGAATCCCGTGAGTACAGTTTCCAGTCCCGCGGCCGAGCTATGGCACACGCTGCTAAAACAAGAATTGCTAAGGTCGCCGAAGTTCACGGAGGAATTCTACGACCAACTGCGTTCCGCTAAGCTCACCTTTGGCAATCGCGTGCACTGCCCCTTTTTGCGGCCGTTTTTTCTTTCGCCGGATGACGAACAGCGGGTACGGGTCGTCGCCGAGAAAATGGCGGAGTTCGGCGAGCGTGTTGCGAACCGCGCTCTGGACGAGCCCTCGCTCCTGAACCAGCTACATTTGCGCGACGAGGAATTGCGCCTGGTTCGTCTCGGCAAATTGCACGGTTTCGCCAGCACGGCTTCGCGGCTCGACTCATTCTTGCTGCCAGATGCCCTTAAATTCGCAGAGTACAATGGCGAATCTCCGGCGGGTTCGGGCTATACCGAAACGCTCACTGAAGTTTTTCGTGGTCTGCCGCTCATGGCGAAATTTGCCAAGGACTACGATGTACACAGCTACCCGCTGAGTGCGAAATTGCTGGACGCATTGATCATGGCGTACCTCGATTGGGGCGGCACGTCCAAGAAACCACAGATGCTCATCACTGACTGGCGCGAAGTGCCTACCTGGAGCGAATTCGAAATCCTAAAGGCGCGCTTCGAGAAAATGGGCGTCCCGATTGAATTGGCCGACCCGCGCGATTTGCAATTCGACGGAAAAGTGCTTTTCGCGAATGGAAAGAAAATTGACCTAATCTACCGACGTGTGTTGATGAACGACATCGTCGCGCGGCCGGCCGAGTGCAAGCCCCTGACAGATGCCGTCGCTGCAAACTCCGTCTGCATGGCCAACCATTTCCGCTGCAAAATCCCCCATGTGAAAGCGTTCTTCGCCGTGCTCACCGACGAGCGCAACGACGCGCTATTTTCCTTCGCCGAGCGCGAATTGATTCGCGCGCACGTGCCGTGGACCCGAGTGGTCGCCGACGTTCGCACTTCACACTACGGAACGCCAGTTGAGTTGCCGGATTTTATTCGCCGCGAACGCCATAGCCTGGTGCTTAAGCCGAGCGACGAATATGGCGGCAGCGGCGTAACGTTGGGTTGGGAAACCAGCGAAGCCGAGTGGGACGCGGTAATTCAAAGGGCCATTGCAACTGTCCAGGGTTGCTGGATCGTGCAGGAACGCATTCCTATCCGGCGCGAGGTGTTTCCCTGGGTGCAAACCGACGGGAAAGTGGACTACCGCGACATGCTGGTGGATTTCGCCCCTTATCTTTTCCGCGGCAAAGTCTGCGGCTTTCTTACGCGGCTAAGCGCGACTGGTCTGGCTAACGTAACGAGCGGCGGCGGGCAAATCCCCGCCTTCCGCGTCCATCCGCGAAATTGAAAAATCGAAACTTTGCTGGCCGAATGGCTACAAAATTCCTCTATCAGCCTGTAAAATAGTTGAGATGTTGTTCGCATCGCTCCAGCCAGAACTGATGCCCGGCGCAAAAAACGCCGTGGACACCTGTCTCGCCGTCCAGCCGGACGAAAATGTCGCACTGATCGCCGACAAGCCCAGTGCCGCGGTAGCCGCCAGTCTTTCTGAAGCGCTTTCACAAATTCACGCGCGAACAACTTCCCTCTTGCTCGAAGACTTCAGCCCGCGTCCCCTGCGCGGCGCTCCACAGCCGGTGCTGGACGCGCTCGAAAAAGCCGACGTCGGCATTCTGGCTATGAATCCGCAGCCGGGTGAACTTGCCGCTCGCATGGCCATCGTTCAAGTCGTTGAACGCCGCCGGATCCGCTACGCCCATATGGTCGGCGTAACACCGCAAATCATGCAGCAGGGCATGCGGGCCGATTACAAGTTGGTGGACCGCCTCAGCGACCGGCTGCGCGAACGGATGTTGCGCGCGGAAACGCTAAGCGTAAAAACCGAGGCGGGCACATCCTTCTCGGCGCATTTTGACCGCAAACTGGATTGGGTCAAAACCAGCGGCCTCATCAGCCCTCGCTATTGGTCGAATCTCCCCGCGGGCGAAGTTTTCACGACGCCCGCAACCGTGGACGGTACCTTTGTCTGCGACGCCACCGCCGGCGACCATTTCAATGGAAAATATGGTGACTTGCAGGCTACCCCGCTGAAACTGACCATCGAAGGCGGCCGCCTGGTGCGCGTCGCGTGTGCGCGTAAAGATCTGGAAAGAGAATTCTGGGAATACTGTCACACCGACGAAAACAGCGATCGCGTCGGTGAACTGGCCTTCGGCACCAATCTCGGCCTTTCCGAAATGATCGGCACTCTTTTACAGGACGAAAAATTTCCCGGCGTCCACATCGCGTTCGGCGACCCTTACGGCAGCCAAACTCACGCCGACTGGAAATCCAAAACCCACGTCGACGTGCTTACGCGCAATTGCGACGTTTGGATCGACTCCGACCAGATCATTGCCAAAGGCCACTACCAGCTCGACCATCTCGGCCTCGCCGGAAGCGGCACTCCAGGTTTCTTGGGACAAATTCGCTAGAGCTCATCTTCATATTCTAAAGATCCCGAGTTGTATATCTTTAACGCACTCGGTCTGAGATTCCGCGAAATCTGTCTTATCCCCACCACGATACTAAGGGCGTGGAAGTGCAGGTAAACCAGGTACCGGCAAAATTTGCAGGGGAAGAGCCCCCGAGGAGTTCTGCCCACAGGTTCCATCGCCGCATCCTGCTTCCCGAAACCGGACCGACTTCCTTATTGCAATTACTGGTAGTGAGCTTCGCCAGCCTGTTTGTCGAAGTATTGTTAATCCGTTGGATCGGAACGGAGTTTCGCCTTTTTGCATATATTCAAAATTTGACGCTGGTAGCGTGCTTCCTCGGTTTTGGACTTGGCTGCCTCCGGGTTTCTTCGAGGCCGAGCTATCTATTTGATTTTTGGTCCTTGAGCTTTCTGGTGTTGGTTATTGATGTGCCCAGACGCGACTGGAAAGTAGTCTTGGATTTGATCGCTTCCGGTTTATCTGGTAGCTCCGAGTTTTCCGTCTGGGCGGTTGCCAACAACGGCGCGACAATTATCAATTTCCTGATAGGCGCGGCCATGGTAAGCGGCATTCTGCTCTTGGTCATCGCCACGATGGTGCCTCTCGGCGCGTGGGTCGCATTCTGTCTCGAATCGTCAAAGCGACCTGTCGTAGCATACGGCGTCAATTTGTTGGGAAGTTTAATGGGAATCTGGGGGTTCGCAGGCCTTTCGTTCCTGAAGCTCGCGCCGATTTTTTGGTTTGCCTTGGCGTTCTCGTTGCTGGTGGTCATGCAGCCCCGCCTAAAGCAGATCGGAAGTGCGGGCTGCATCCTTATAGGTGCTTGCTTGCTGTTCCTGGGATTGGACTCCCGGTCACCGGCTAAGACGGTCTGGTCGCCTTATCAAAAGCTCCAACTCTTTGCGTGGCCGGAACAAAATTATCAGATTAATGTCAACAATTCGGGATACATGTCGATTGCCAACTTATCGCCCGAGAATCTGCGCAAGAATCCAGAGCTGGCCCAGCGTTACGCCGCCGGCAACTCATACGATGCGCCGTTCCGATTTGTCGATAAAGTAGGAAACGTGCTTATTGTAGGCAGCGGGGCCGGCAATGATGTGGCTGCTGCCCTTCGGCACGGCGCAGATCACGTCGATGCAGTCGAGATTGATCCGGCCATTTACAACTTCGGTCTTACGCTGCATCCTGAAAACCCGTACAAGTCGTCAAGAGTACGAGTGATTTTGGATGACGCCCGTAACTACCTGAGGGAATCGAACGGCAGTTACGATTTGATTATTTTTGGACTTCTTGATTCGCACACCCAGTCCTCAAACATGAGCAACATGCGCATCGACAATTATGTCTATACGCGAGAATCATTCCAGGACGCGAAGCGCCTTCTAAAGCCCACGGGTGTGCTGGTGCTGAAGTTCGAAGTGCGGGCTCCTCACGAGTGGATGGGGCAGCGCTTTTTCGCCCTCCTTGGCGCGATTTTCGCGCGTCCTCCAATCACGTTTCATTGTGAGCAGGTCGCCTCACTATTTCCAGCAAGCGTATTCATGGAATCGCCGAGCCCCTCGTTGTGGTTCCGCGCCGCCTCCCCGGAGCTGGCGTCGTTCGTTAGCCAGCATCCTACCAGTTATGCTTTAGGAGCAAGCGATGTCGAGCCGACCACCGATGATTGGCCATACCTCTATCAGAGAACTAGGGCCATACCCAAAATGTATTGGAGCCTTTCAGCGATCTTGTTGCTGATAGCCTTTGCGCTTGTTCGCAAAAGCTTTCCTCTCAGGAAAGGGCCCATATGGGAGTTCTTTTTTCTGGGTGCTGGTTTTCTCCTGCTCGAAACGCAAATGGTAAGCCGCCTGGCTCTCTATTTTGGCTCCACGTGGCTGGTCAACTGCATTGCGCTGTCCTTCATCTTGCTGGTTCTCGTGGCCGCAACCGTGGTGGTCGAAAAGAGGAAGTCCATTTCCCTGCCGCCGATCTACGGAACGCTGGTCGCTTCGCTGGTTGCAATTTATGTTACGCCCTGGTCACGTCTGCCATTGGGGTCACGCGCGATCGGATCGTTTTTAGTTGCCGCATTCGCCGCTCCTCTCGTCTGCGCGGGGATCATATTTACGGAGCGATTTAAAAACGCTCGCGGGAACGCTACTGTTTTTGGAGCCAATGTCCTAGGCGCGGTTGCGGGGGGCCTGATGCAGAATCTTTCCTTCATTTTGGGAATGAAGGCATTGCTCCTGGTTGCCGCATCGCTGTACGCGATAGCGGGAGTGGCCAGCTTATTCAATCCTTCCTCGACAATCTCCGGGAGCCCGGCCGCACAGTCTTCGCCCTAGAGCGGCGTCATCACGTCTAAAAACGAATCAAAGAATCGTCTTTACAGGAAATGCCGGATTTCGCGACAGACCTGCCGAGCATAGATTATTGTCTTGCTGCCCGGCCGGCGGATAATGGAGGCTTTCATGTCGGAACAAGAAACCATGGACCGCGCCGAGCGCGACAAAAAGCAAGGGAAATCGCCATCAACCCAGGCAGGCGAATTTGTCCGTGAAGAGATGCACCACGTCCGCGAAGGCAAACATGGAGCGCGCTCGCCACAGCAGGCCATCGCCATTGGACTTTCCAAAGCGCGTAGGGCTGGAGTCAAACTGGGCGCACCGAAGCGGGGCAGCTCATCGTCAAGGGTTCGCCGTCAGGCAAAGCGAGACTTGGCGAAAGGACGCTCGCACAATCGAGGAACTTCGCCAGCCAGATCGCGCGCCACAACTAACGCCTTGAGAAGAGAGCGCCACAGTTCCGCTTCGCGGTCGGCACTATCGCGGCAAACTCGCGGTGCGGCGCGCAGACGAGGGCGTTCGTCGCTGCACAACGCTGCGATGAAAGCCGTTCGCACGAAAGGCAAAACCGGTCTGCGCCGCGCGGGGCAAAAAGCCGCCCGAACGCGAGCGCGCGCCCACCGATAAATAGCGGCCGGAATCAAGCACGGATCGTCAGCGGAGCGGCGTCTATGTCAGGTGTGCTAGATATTCCCTCATCTGGTGCTTCCAGTAAGGCCAGTCGTGTCCGCCCATGGGACCCCAATTATCTAGCGAATGCCGTATCCCTTTGCTCGCGAGAATCCCAGAAAAATGATACGTGGGCCCCGAATTTTCCCACTGGCCTGTCCCGGTGGAAAGATGAATGTCGCAGCTCGCCAGCTGCTCATACACCCACGAATCGCTCAAATTCGCGATGTAATCTGCCGGATTGTTGAAATAAAAATTGTCGTCATACATCCCGTCCATGAAATTCTTCAGATCGTACACACCCGACAGCGCAAAGCACCGCTTGATCACGTCGGGATGCTTGAGCAGCGAATTTGCAGCGTGATACGCGCCAAACGAGGCTCCCATCGTCGAAATCGCTATCCCGGGCGACTGGCAGTTGTCCCAGATAAAGGGCACTACCTCTTCACGCAAGTACGAATCGAATACCGACTGGACATAACTCCGGTGAAAGGGGTGCGCGCCTTTGTTGTAAAAGCTTAGGCCGTTGATCGAATTCACCGTATAGAACTTGATCTTCCCGCTGTCAATAAAATCGCCGAGCGCACTGACCAGTGACTGCCCTTCCAGCTCCCACTCGTCACCTGCGCTCGTCGGAAATCCCAGCAACGGCGCGCCCCAGTGTCCATACACAACTACGCCCAGTTCCAGTCCCAACCGATGCGAATACCACCGATGTACTTCCCTTTTCATCGCACACCTTTCACGCAGTTTCGAAGAAGCGTGAGTATGCCAGCGGCTCCGGCACGGCGCAACTCCCCATCAACACAGTCAACTGGACTTCGGCCGCCTCCGGAACCTCTTTCCTCAATTCCTCAGCGGGCGTATAAAGGATGCGCTCGATTCCAGACCCCTTTGCGGGCTCCTCGGATCGCCAGAACTTCTCTATTGTTTTAAAGGAGCTTTTCATGTCTTCTGCTGCCGCGCCTAAACCCAGCCCGGAATTGATTTTTGGCTCTCTGATTTCCTACCAGCATGCTTTCGCCCTGAAAGCCGCCATTGAACTCGATCTGTTCACCGCCATCGCCGAAGGCGCGACCGACGCCCCGTCCATCGCCAAGCGCGTCAATGGCGCCGAGCGTGGCGTCAGGATCCTCGCCGATGGCATGACCGTTCAGGGATTCCTGCGCAAGGAAAACGGAAAGTATTCGCTCAGCCAAGACTCCGCGCTCTTCCTGGACAAGCGCTCGCCTGCTTACATGGGCGGCATGGCTGAATTCCTGGTTAGTGCCGAAAATATCGCCAATTTCTCTCAGTTCACCGATTGCGTCCGCAAAGGCGGCACAGTCAGCAGCATCGGCGATAACAGCAAGCCGGTTGACCATCGCTGGGTCATTTTCGCTAAGGCCATGGGTTCCATGGCTGGTCCGATGGCCGGGGTGCTCTCGCAAATCGTCAATTCCAATCCTGCCAACGAAATCAAAGTCCTGGACATCGCCGCCGGCCACGGCATGTACGGCATTACCGTCGCCAAAAATAATCCACGCGTTCACGTCACCGCGCTGGACTGGCCTGCCGTCCTTGAAGTCGCCAAAGAAAATGCTCAGCAGGCCGGCGTCTCCGATCGTTACTCGCTTCGTCCCGGCAGCGCTTTCGACGCTGACCTCGGCTCCGGCTACGACTACGTTTTCATCACCAACTTTCTCCATCACTTCGATGTTCCCACCAACGAGAAACTTCTTCGCCGCTTCCACGCGGCCCTCAAACCCGGCGGCAAAGCCATTACTGTTGAATTTGTTCCCAATGAAGACCGCGTTAGTCCGCCCATGGCTGCCGCCTTCAGCATGGTCATGCTGATCAACACCGACGCCGGCGAGGCTTTCACTTTTGCTGAATACGAAAGTATGTGCCGCAACGCTGGCTACAAGGACGTCACTCTTCAGACCATTCCAGACTTGCCACAGCGTCTGGTCATCGCCGAAAAGTAGCCGTCATGTCCGCGCAAAACAAGAAGCTGCCGGCGAAGAAGGTTGCGCCCGATCAATCACTCCGCAAGCATCTCGTGGCCCTGTTACGAGGCGGCGAAGCGCACATTCAATTTGCCGATGGTCTGGCGGATTTCCCGTCTGACAAGCGCGGCGCTTTTGCCGCAGGGCTCCCGCATACTGGCTGGCAGCTTCTCGAACACGCCCGCATCGCGCAGTGGGACATCCTCGAATTCAGCCGCAATCCCAAACACGTTTCGCCGGATTTTCCGGAAGGCTACTGGCCAAAAACGCCAGGGCCACCGAATGACGCCGCATGGAGCAAGAGCGCGAAAGGGTTTCAGCGCGATTTGCAAGCAATGGTCGCCTTGCTCTCCAATGCTCGTGTGGATCTCCACGCCTCTCTGGCCTGGGGAGACGGCCAAACTTTGCTTCGCGAGGCTCTAGTGCTCGCCGACCACAACGCCTACCACCTCGGCCAGTTGGTCGACCTGCGCCGAGCCCTCGGAATCTGGCCCGAATCCTAGGTAATCTTCATACGGGCGCAGCATGTTCACCTGTCGCGGCCGCGCCCGATTTCGCTTTGATCCGCAAACAACAAGTCCCGCGAATTCTGACGGGAGTTATCAATCCCGCCGATGGCCTTATGTTGGCCACCGCCGCGCCTGTGCCGCCGTCGACGGGACAGGGAACCAGCCCGAGGACACTCATATGCGGACGCAGTCTTGGGACGGCCCAGAGCTGGCGCTCTTGTCTAAACCCATCGGTGTGACTCTAAGCGCGTTTCCACTTGGCTCTCCGATGCCACCCGATCTCCAGGCCATCGAGCTGGACCTACCTGTGAAGTCTTTACAGCTCAGCCCTTCGGCAAACGACAACTCAGCAGAGTCCCTTCTTCTGGCCGATGTTCCCCTGCTCGTCGCCCATTGGACGAAGAAACTCACAGTTTTGGCTCAGATTATTGGACTCAGCCAGATCGTATCGGGCAGAAGGTTGGCTTAAACTTGCGGAGTTGCAGCTTGCAAACCTCGCTGCAAATCTCTACGACCGCCGGTGCAGCGTTACCTGCCCATCCATTGCGTGTTCCATCGCCGCCGCGTTCCCCGGGGCAATGGCCAAGCTTTGTTCCGTCAAGCCCTCGTCCTGGCCGACCACAACGCCTACAGCCTGGGCCAACTCGTTGACCAGCGCCGCACCCTAAAAATCTGGCCGGAAAGTTCGCGTCGAACCCCACCAAGTTACCTGGCCCACAACACCTCACGTTCATAGATCACAGGAGTATAATTCGCTCTAATTATGGCGTTGTCCCCGGCTATGCGACTTGGACCCTACGAAATCCTTGCGCCCCTTGGCGCCGGTGGGATGGGCGAAGTCTATCGTGCGCGAGACACTCGGCTCGACCGGACAGTTGCAATCAAAATTCTGTCTCAGCGTCTTTCGATCGATCCGCTGCGCAAGCAGCGCTTCGAGCGCGAAGCCAAAGCAATTTCAAGCCTGAATCATCCTCATATCTGCACGCTGTACGACATCGGCCAGCAGGACGGTATCGATTTTCTGGTGATGGAGTGCATCGAAGGCGAATCTTTGGCCAAACGTCTGGAGAAGGGCGCGCTGCCACCGGACCAAGTCCTCAAGTACGGTGCGCAGATCGCAGATGCTTTGGACAAGGCTCACCGCTGTGGCATCGTCCACCGCGATTTAAAGCCCGGGAACATCATGCTGACGCCAGCGGGAGCGAAGTTGCTGGACTTTGGTCTGGCCCGACCTGCCGTATCACTAACCGGCGCGACCACAATCGCAGCCGCAGCCCCGAGTTCTCCAGTAACTGCGGAAGGCACGATTGTCGGAACGTTTCAATACATGTCGCCGGAGCAGGTGGAGGGTAAGGATCTCGATGGGCGCAGTGACATTTTTTCGCTGGGTGCAGTTTTATACGAGATGGTCACCGGCAAGGAGGCTTTCGAGGGCAAGAGCCAGCTGAGTGTAGCGAGCGCAATTTTGGAGCGAGAGCCGCAGGCCATCACTTCCGTTAAGCCCCTTACTCCCCTAACACTAGATCACACGATTCGCCGATGCCTGGCTAAAGATCGCGAGGAGCGCTGGCAGACAGCCAAGGATCTGGCATTAGAGTTGAAGTGGGTCTCGGAGAACGGACGGCTGGACCTGCCCGATTCAAGTGTCCGGCCGAAACGCTGGCGCGCTTCTGCGCTTTGGGGAAGCGCGTCGTTGCTGCTGGCCGCTTTCGCAGGTCTTTCCGCCTGGATGATGAAGCCTGTTCCATCGCCTGCGGTCAGCCGGGCGGTGATCACATTGCCGCCGAGCCAGCGGCTCGCGGGCCTCGATGAAACTGCGATAGCACTCTCGAATGACGGCACTCAATTGGCATACGTCGCTCTTCAGGGAGGGACGCAGCAGATTTATTTGCGTTCCATGGACAATTTCCAGCCGCGAGCAATGCCCGGAACAGAAGGTGCCAGTAGTCCATTTTTTTCACCGGATGGTCAGTGGCTCGGTTTTTTTGCGGAACAAAAGTTGAAGAAAGTTTCGCTAACCGGCGGAGGCGTCGTAACGCTGGGGGACGTTAGCAATCCTCACGGAGGCAGTTGGAGTAATCGCGGAACGATCGCCTATAGTGCGCTTCCTGTCGGACCTCTTCAACAGACTCCAGATGCCGCCGCTGCACCTCGGCCCCTCACGCATCTTGAGAAGGGCGAAGTGAGCCACCGCTCCCCTGAGTTCCTTCCCGGGGGAAAATCTCTGCTCTTCACGGCGGGAACCAGCAGTTTTAACTGGGGCGAGGAAGCTCACGTTGTCGCACTGCAGGAGAACAGTGACCGTCGAGAGCTGATCACGGGCGCTGTTTCTCCCAAATATGCTGCCACGGGCCATTTGGTCTATGCGCAGGGAGGAAATGTTCTTGCCGCTCCATTCGATGCTCAGCGCTTGGCGATCACCGGCCCAGCGGCGCCCCTGGTAGAAGGTGTCTTGCAATCCAGAATTACCGGAGCTGCGCAGTATGCAATTGCCAACAATGGATCTTTGGCCTTTGTCTCCGGGGGGATGCGGACGGACTTCCGCAAGCTGGTGTGGGTTGACCGGAACGGCAAAGAGCAGCCGGTTGCCGCGCCTATCCGTGCTTACTTGTTTCCGCGCTTGTCTCCGGACGGAAAGCAAGTCGCTATTGGAATCACCGAAGAAACAACACAGGTCTGGTCCTACGATTTGGACCGGGAAACACTGACACGGATTACGTTTGAAGGGAACCAAAGCCTCAACGCAGTTTGGTCTCCCGACGGCAAGATGATCGCGTTTCGCTCCCATCGAGCCGCATCGGACGGCATTTACGTTGAACACGCCGACGGCAGCGGGGAATTGCAAGACTTGATGAGCAGTGACTTGGCGAAAATACCTATGTCCTGGTCGCCGGATGGGAAGGAGCTTGCTTTCATGGAGATCAGCTCCGCAACGGGATTCGATCTGTGGGTCTTATCCGTCAGCGATCGAAAGCCGAAGCTCTTTCTGCAAACTCCGTTCAACGAAAGCGCCCCGCGATTTTCTCCTGATGGCCACTGGTTGACTTACGTCTCCAACGAATCAGGCCGCTACGAAATCTACGTGCAGGCCTATCCGGGGCCGGGCAGCAAGCTGCAAATCTCGACGGACGGTGGAACCGAACCGGTGTGGAATCCCAAAGGGCGCGAACTGTTTTATCGCAGCGGAAATAAGATGATGGCCGTGGATGTTGTCACGCAGCCGGCGTTCACCGCCAGCAAACCCCGCGTGCTGTTTCAGGGACGCTTCCTCCCGACACCCGCGACAAGCCCTAACTTCGACGTCTCTCGCGACGGCCGGCGTTTTCTTATGGTCGAAGCGGCGGAACCCGAGGAACAAGGCCCGACGCAAATCAATGTTGTGTTCAACTGGTTCGAAGAACTGAAACGCCGCGTTCGGCCGGGAAACAATTAGATTCGCTTGTCCCAATCGCGTTTCGCTTTGACTGTCTAACCTTGACGCCGATTCTACGAGCGCCAGTGCAGCGTCACCGGCCCGTCCATCGGATGTGCCATCCCTGCCCCGGTGCGCCGCGATTCCAGCAAATTCGCCTTCAGCGCGAAGTACCACTTCGCCGGACGATCCGCATCGTCAATCAGCATCAGCCGGGGATTGTACTGCAACCCTTCCGCCTGCTGGATCATCGTCTCCTGGTCTTGGCGCAGAAAAGTCTTCGCGAAGAGTCGGAAAATACTAACTGGCAACGGCACATTCCATGCCGCCAGAAAATCAATCCGGCACAAGTCCCGACGCACCGGTGTCACTGTCGTCAAACTGGAAAACCACAGTTTCCCGCTGCGAATCTCTTCCGTCCGCATATTCGGCAGCACAAAATCAATCGTCGTCGTCACCGGTGCACCGGTCATTTTCCTTAACAACCGATACGGCGCGCTGTTTGTGCTCGGCGAATGTGGACTCATCCGGAATCCGTTCGGAATCGGTTCGAACTGTTTGGCTTTCTCGTGAATGCTGGTCTTGCTGCGCCAGAACCACGACTGGTGCACAAACGGCCCGTGCGCCGGATCCATCAGTCCGATAATTCCGTGATCGATGTGCGACGGCAGATCGCATTCCAGGTGCGTGCTCTTGTATTTCGCGCTAAACGTGATCAGCCGCGGCGCCTCGGGAATCGTCTCCGGCAACCGTCCCGTCTGTGGGTACATGTACACCCACACGTATCCGTTCTGCTCCTCGCACGGATAATGTCCCGCAAAAATCCGCTCCACCTTCAACTTGTCCTGCGACGTCAGAGATGGAATCTCCACGCATTGCCCGCTGCACCCATCAAACTTCCACCCGTGATAACTGCACTCCAGATTCTTCCCGTCGAATCTTCCATAGGAAAGCGGTATCCCCCGGTGCGGACAAGAGTCCCGCATGGCAAACGGCTTCCCAGCATCTGTCCGCCCCAGCACCAGCGGCACCTCCAGCAGCATGGTTGTCGCCAGCCGCCGTCCCTGAATTGCCGAACTGCGCGCCACCGGATACCAGAAATCCCACAAGAATCCCGCGTCCGCGCCGCGCTCGGCCTTTTGCGAAGACCCGCCGTCGCTTTCTTGCGCCGCGATTTTTGCCGCCTCGCTCATTTTCCTGGGCTTCTGTTACCTTTCATTTTCATATAGCTTGTGTTTACTGATCCCGGCCCCGCTCTGCTGGCTCCGAACAACTTTTACCCCGGTTGGACCGCCCGTTTGCCTTCTAAGTCCTTCCTTGCCACACATCTGAGAAATGCGTCTGTAAGTCATTCGCCTGCCACAGCTACAAAAATGTCGCGTTTCCAAGTCCTTTGTTTGCCGCACTTGCGAAGAATATCTGCGAAGAATATCAAGGGGACTCGCTCTCTTCGAGAAATCAAACTCGCCGGCTCCGCAGCCTTTCCCGGCTTCATCTTACAGCAATTTCTTCCAACTCGATTTGCCGCACTCTTCCACCGGCTGCTATCATAAGGATGATGGCCATGAAGTTTTCTTCCTTCTATTAGCCGCCCCGCACTTGTACCCTCTGGGGATTCGTCCTCCCCGTTTGTCTCGCTCATTTCAACTCAATCGGTCTTTTCTCTCGCGGAAAACGGAGAACAGAACCACGGAAAAGCTTTTTAGAGGTCACCATGGCAGTCCTTACCTTAAACGAAAAGCTCGATCAGCTCGGTCATCGCTATGAAGAGATGACCCAGCAGCTCTCCACCCCCGAAGCCGTTTCCGATTCCGCTCGCTTCCAGAAGCTCGCTAAGCAGCACTCAGAACTCGCTGAAATCGTCAACAAGCACCGGGAGTTCAAGCAGATCGAAAAAGATCTCGCCGGTGCGCACCAGATGGTCCTCGAAGCCGAAGACCCGGAAATGAAGCAGATGGCGCACGACGAAGAAAAGCAGCTCACCGGTCGCAGAGAAATTGTCGAGCGCGAATTGAAGCTTTTACTCTTGCCAAAGGATCCAAATGACGACAAGAACGTCATCGTGGAAATTCGCGCCGGCACCGGCGGCGACGAAGCCGCTCTTTTCGCCGCGGAGCTGTTCCGCATGTATTCCCGGTACGCAGAAACGCAAAACTGGAAAGTGGAAATTCTGGAAAGTTCTCCGTCCTCTTTGGGCGGCTTGAAAGAAATCGTCGTCGCCATCGCCGGCAACAAAGTCTATTCCAAGCTGAAGTACGAAAGCGGCGTCCATCGAGTCCAGCGCGTGCCCGCTACCGAAACCCAGGGCCGCATTCACACTTCCGCTGCCACTGTAGCCGTGCTTCCCGAAGCCGACGACATTGACATCAAGATCGAAGCCAAAGATCTGCGCATCGACACCTTCTGTTCCTCCGGTCCGGGGGGACAATCCGTCAACACCACCTACTCCGCCGTTCGCATCACGCACATCCCCAGCGGATTGGTCGTCTCTCAGCAGGACGAAAAGTCGCAAATCAAGAATCGCGCCAAAGCCATGCGCGTCCTGCGTTCCCGCCTCTATGAAATGGAATTGGAAAAGCAGCAAGCCGCCCTCGGTGCCGAACGTCGCGGGCAGATCAAAACCGGCGACCGCTCCGAGAAAATCCGCACCTACAACTTCCCGCAAAACCGCGTCACCGATCACCGCATTGGCCTGACATTGCACCAGCTTACCGACGTCATGGAAGGCAAACTCGCCCCGCTCGTCGACGGCCTGGTCACCCACTACGAAGCCGAACGCCTAAAACAAGAGCTCGCCGAAGCCTAATGGAACGGAAGTTGTTCACAATGTCGAACGCGAAAAATCACCGTCATTCCGAGCAAAGCGAGGGATCTGCTTTGCCGATGGACATTCGCACCGCGCTCAAACTCGGCATCGCCCGACTCCGCGCCGCCAGCGTTCCCTCCGACACGCTCGCTGCCGAACTGCTGCTCCTCCATGCCACTGGCCGCAACCGCACTTCGCTTTACTCGCATCCGGAAGATCCACTCACGGAAGCCGAATTGCAGACTTATTTCCGTATGCTCGAACAACGCGCCGCCGGGGTGCCCACTCAGCATCTCACCGGCAAACAGGAATTCTGGGGCATGGAATTTGAAGTAACGCCAGACGTGTTGATTCCCCGTCCGGAAACCGAGCACCTCATCGAAGTCGCTCTCGATCGCCTCGCGCTGCGCGATCTCCGCCGACTGCACAAACAGAACATGACCGGCGAGGGCTTGCTGTTCGCCGATGTTGGCACCGGCTCCTGTTGTATTGCTTGCGCGCTCGCCAAAGAATTTCCGGCCGCAGAAATCTACGCCTTCGACATCTCTCCTGCCGCACTGGCGGTAGCTCAACGAAACGCAACTCGCCTCGGCTTCTCCGACCGCATCCAGTTCCGACAGTGCAATCTGCTCTCTTCCCCCGAGACGCAAAGTACCGCGCCGCAGCTGAGCAGCCGACGATCGGCTGAAACCCGCCAGCCACCAGTCGCCAATCACCGGTCGCGCCCTTTCGATCTCATCGCATCCAACCCGCCCTACATTGGCCGCCGCGAAACCGCAACCCTGGCCCGCGAAGTCCGCGACCACGAACCTGGACTCGCCTTATACGGCGGCGAAGAAGGCTATGAACTTTACGCAGACCTGATCGCCCACTCCGCGACGCATCTGAGGCAGGGTGGCATTCTTGTCCTCGAACTCGGTCACAATTCCCTTCCCGCTGTCCAGCCGCTCCTCGATTCGCCACACTGGACCAACATCGGCATGACCAATGATCTCGCTGGCATTCCCCGCGTCCTTTCCGCTGAACGCACGCCCCACGGTCTGAGCCCCAATGCTTCAAGAGCGGGAGGTGAGCAATGACCCTTTCCTCTAGTTGGTTTTGGCCGGACGTGAGCGACCGCAAGAACGCGCTCGCGGCCATCGACGAATCATTCTGGGTAACGATGCTTCTCGCGGCCTTGGCGGCGGTCTCCGCGTTTATTGATTTTGCCCGTGATTGGCAGGCGGATGACCGGCTGAGGGGCTTCGCGGGTACCGCATTTCTTGTCGGCGTTGGCCTTGGCATTCGGCAGAAATCACGCATCGCAGCCGTCGCCGGATTCGCCTTGTACGTGGTCGCGCGATTGGCCCAGTGGGTGGCTTCCGGCCATTCCGGAAGCATCATCTTCCTAGCCTTGGCGAGTCTTGCCCGGTGGCACGGAGTTCGCGGTACATTTGCTTTCCATCACTTTGCATCGATCGCGGCCGGAACGCCGAGCATTGAAGGCAGCTTTTGTTCCTTGCGCCAGCCCACGCAAGAAACGAGGCAAAAGTCCGAACCGAAGTAGGCGTAAGGTATTGCCATGCCAAAGCTGGCGCAATTTCGCGCGAAACATGACCATGCGTCAGCGCTGGTGTTGCCAGCGGAAGCTACGATTCTGCATGTGGACATGGACGCGTTCTTTGTCTCGGTTGAATTGCTGGAGCGGCCAGAACTGCGCGGTAAGCCGGTCGTCGTAGGTGGCCGCCCCGACCAGCGCGGCGTGGTTTCCGCGGCCAGCTACGAAGCGCGGAAATTCGGGATCCAGTCGGCGATGCCGTTGCGCACGGCGGCAAGACTCTGCCCCCACGCGATTTTTCTCGACGGCCATCACGAAAAATACGGCCAATGGAGCGACCGCGTCGCCACCGTCCTAGCCAAGTTCTCGCCGATCGTGGAAATGGTTTCCATTGACGAAGCGTATCTCGATCTCGCCGGCACGCAGCGCCTGCACGGCCCGCCGTTGGCAGCCGCTGACAAACTATTGCGAATGATTGGCCGCGAAACTGGCCTTCCCTGCTCTGCCGGACTTGCTTCGACGCGGCTGGTGGCGAAAGTTTGCAGCGATCAGGCAAAACCGAAGGGATTGTTGTGGATTCCGCCGGGCCAGGAAGCGCAGTTCTTAGCGCCGCTGCCGGTTCGTAAAATTCCCGGCATCGGCGAAGTTACGGAACGCGCCTTGCGCGCGCTCGGAATTGAATATGTGCACCAGCTTGCCAACGCGGGGCTGGAAAAATTGGAAAGAATTTTTGGCCAGTGGGGCACGGCGCTGTACCGTAAGGCGCGCGGTGGCGATTCCTATGAGTTTGTTCTGGATGCCGAACCAAAATCCATTTCGCACAATCACACCTTTGGCGAAGACACGGACGACACGGAAGTTCTCGAGGCCATGCTCAGCCATCTGTCGCAGAAGGCCTGCAAGCGACTGCGCGAAGCAGGACTTTCCGCGCGCACGCTCACGTTGACCATTCGTTACGCCGGGTTTGACACCTACACGCGCTCCAAGACTCCCCCCGATCCGGTACAGTTTGACGCCGATGCCTTCGTCCATTTTCTGGCGCTGTTTCGCGAGCACCGCAATCCCGGCCGCAAAGTCCGTTTGCTCGGCGTGGCGTTCAGCGGGCTCACCCACGGCAACGCGCAACTGGAATTGCTGGACCCGCAGCGCCGCGCAAAATTGGAGAAGTTGAGCCAGGCAGCGGATTTGCTCCGCGACCGCTTCGGATTCGGCAAAATACAGTTCGGCGGCTCGCTGCTTGTGGAAAAACCCGAACGTGAAAACGATAAAGGAGAAATTCCGCGGTTCCCGCGAAACAAGGAGTAGAACGACTCTCACCTTCCCTACGGACCGGCCTGCTCTATACTCTTTCCATGCCTGTGACTGCGCCGCCCCCGGTGCCTGAATACGCCCGCGAACCGCGCCGCGTTCCCGGCAATGGGCTGTGGGACCGCATCAGCGAAGGCCGCCGGCTGGATGAGCTGTGGTCGCAATTCAGCGCAGACGCGCAAGCCAGTTATGGTTTTTATGGCAAGGACCTGGATTGGGAACAGCTCAAAACCATTCCGGCGTGGCGCAGACCGTTCCGCGTAGCCAAGCATTTTTTCTGGGCACTAGTGATGAAGATGACGCCGGCGCGGCGCGTGTTGCTGTTTGTCGCGCTGGTCATGTTGATTCTCTCCAGCCCGAAGTTGAATATCGGACACGGTTTTACCTTCGACGTGAACTTGGACGCGGTAGCGGCGCTGCTGTTTCTCCTGCTGCTGTCACTGGAGCTGGCGGACAAGGTCACCATGAAGCGCGACCTGGAAATCGCGAGAGAGATTCAAAGCTGGCTGACACCTTCGCAACCGCCGCCCGTGGCGGGCGCCAGCATTGCGTTTCACACGCGCCCGCAGAATTCCGTAGCCGGCGATTATTACGACGCATTTTATCCGATGCAGGACGCGGAGGCGGGCGGAAAATTGTTTTTGGTGATCGCCGACGTAGCCGGCAAGAGCGTGCCAGCGGCGCTGTTGATGGCGACGTTTCAAGCCAGTTTGCACACGGTGGCGCGCGAAGGCGTATCGTTACAGAAATTGGTGGCGCGGTTGAACCGCTACGCTTGCGCACACAGCCTGGATGGACGGCGCTTCACTACGGCCATGCTGGGCGAATTCGATCCCGCGACGCGCGAATTTACCTATGTCAACGCTGGCCACAATGCGCCGGTGCTCCGGCGATATAACGCCAACGCAGAGCCGTTGATTGAACGGCTGCCCGCAGGCGGAGTCCCTTTCGGGATTTCCTTGGACGCGAATTATGAGATAGCAACGGTGCAGCTAGCTCCGCGTGACACACTGGTTCTGTTTACCGACGGCGTGGTGGAGGCATTCAACTCGAAAGGCGAAGAGTTCACCGATTCGCGCTGGGTAGACGCAGTCCGCCACCTGCCCGACTGGGAAGCGCAGCGTTCCCTGCAATTTCTGATGCAACGGGTGGACGAATTCGTCGGCGCCACCAAGCAGTTCGATGACATTACCTGCCTTGTCCTGCGTTGCGAGTAAGCGCCCCCGGAAAATCGCAACTTTTTTCCTCCTGGCCCGAAGCGCATAATTTTGTTGTGGAACCGAGGGCATTCGCCAATTCGATCTGCAAGACTCTTCAGGCCGCCGGATTCCAGGCCTTTCTGGTGGGTGGCTGTGTGCGCGACCTGCTGTTGAAGCGCGAGCCGGCTGATTACGACGTCGCCACAGACGCAACGCCAGAACAGGTGCTGAAGCTTTACCCGAACGGCCTCGCGGTCGGCGCACGGTTTGGCGTGATCCTGGTGCCGCAGGACGGGCTGAAGGTGGAAGTGGCGACTTTTCGTTCTGATATCGGGTATGCGGATGGGCGCCACCCGGATCACGTCGAGTATTCCACGAAGCCGGAAGAGGATGTGCGGCGGCGCGACTTCACGATCAATGGTTTGCTGATGCGGCACGATACGGAAGAAGTGCTCGACTTCGTGAATGGGCAAGCCGATCTGAAGGCCGGAACTATTCGGGCAATCGGCGAAGCGGACCGGCGCTTTGCCGAGGACAAACTTAGGATATTGCGCGCGGTACGATTTGCGGCGCGATTCGGCTACGAAATTGAAGCGGAAACTTTTCGCGCGATTCGCCGCCATTCGAAAGAAGTTTCGCAAGTTTCTGCAGAGCGAATCCGGGAAGAACTTACGAAGATGCTGACAGAAGGAGCAGCGAGGACAGCCTTTGAGCTTTCGGATGCGTGCTGGCTGTTACCCATCGTGCTCCCGGAAATCGCTGCACTGAAAGGCGTCGCGCAACCGCCGCAATATCATCCGGAGGGCGATGTCTGGACCCATACGATGATGATGCTGGAGGGATTACCGGCGGCGTGCTCTGCCACGCTGGCTTGGGGTGCACTCCTTCACGACGTGGGCAAGCCGGCCACGTTTCGCTCAGCCCGGGAGACCGGCGATCGAATCCGCTTTGACGGCCATGTGGAAGTAGGAACGGCGATTGCGCGGGCGCTGCTCGGAAAGCTGCGCTTTTCAAATGACGAAACGGAGCAGATTTTGTCGCTGATCGAGAATCACATGCGGTTTAAAGACGTGGGCCGGATGAAGCCCGCGACCCTAAAACGCTTCGTGCGGTTGCCGCAATTCGGGGAGCATCTGGACTTGCACCGGCTGGATTGTCTTTCGAGCAATCGCAACCTTGCGGCCTACGACTTCGTAAGGGACTTTGTGAGCAAGACACCGCCGGAAGTGGTTCGACCGGCAAGGCTGCTTACGGGCACCGACCTGCTGAAAATGGGATTCGTCGCCGGACCGGACCTAGGAAGGATTTTGGCGGCCGTGGAAGAGGCTCAACTCAACCTCGAGCTATCCACTGTGGAGGAGGCCAAGTCTTTTGTTGAGAAGGAGTTCGGGGCGAAGCGAGGTAACGATGCCCTGCGAGGTTGCCGATAACGACGGGTGGATTGTAAACGACAGAAATACAAAGACTTACTTATGAGCTTGCGAGTTGAGCGTGCAACGGTGTTTAAACATTAGCGCCACTAACTAAGATTTTGTGCTATTGCTCTTCGCATTGCTTGGTATCCTTCTTGGTGGGCACAGCATCAAAGTTTCGACAGGCGCTCTCCCGCAGGGTGGAAGAGCGGCCTTGAACTGAGGAACCCATGGCCGAAAAACATGTAGCAATGCCCAAGTCGCTGGCGATATTGCCAGTACGCGATACGGTGTTGTTTCCGGGGGCGGTGCTTCCACTTACGGTGGGGCGCGAGAGCTCGCTGGCGCTGATCAGCGCGCTGCAGGGCGAAGAAAAGTTTCTGGGCGTCGTAGCGCAGCACGATCCTCGAGTCGAGGATCCCGCCTCCGCGGATCTGCACAAGGTCGGCACGTTCGCTCGCGTCCACAAGACGGTGAAGATGCCGAACGGAAACGTGGTGATCTTTCTCGAGGGCCTGCAACGCTTCCAAGTAAGCGAGCTGCTCGGATTGAAGCCTTATTTAACGGCGCAAGTCGAGGCCATGCCGGACATCACCGGCGACCCGGACAATGAGCTGGAGGCGCTGCACCGCAACGCGCAGGATTTGTTTCGCGAAGTGGTAAGCCACTCGCCGCAACTTTCCGACGATCTGCAGGGAGTCGCCGCGAATATTGAAGACGCCGGACGGCTGGCGGACTTTATCGCCGGCACATTGCCTTCGCTTTCGACCCTGGTACGCCAGGAGTTGCTCGAAACAGCCAGCGTGCGCAAGCGGCTGGAATCGTTGATTCGCGAACTGTCGAAAGAGCTGGAAGTGCTCGAGCTGCGCTCGAAGATTCACGAGCAGGTGCAGGAACAGGTCAGCGCGAACCAGCGCGAATACCTGTTGCGCGAGCAGATGAAAGCGATTCAGAAGGAGCTGGGCGAACAGGACGACAGCGCGGCGGAAATCGACGAACTGCGGAAGAAGGTCGAAGAAGCCGGCATGACCGCGGAAGCCAAGAAGGAATGCGACCGCGAACTGAAGCGCCTGGCAAAAATGACTCCCGCCTCGGCGGAGTACATGGTTTCGCGGACTTATCTTGAATGGATGACGTCGCTGCCTTGGTCGAAATCTTCCGGCACCAACGCTGAAGAGATCGACATCAAGAAAGCGCACGACATCCTGAACGAGGACCATTACGACCTGGAGAAAGTAAAGGAACGAATTCTCGATTACCTGGCAGTGAAAAAGCTGCAGCCGGGCATGAAGGGACCGATCCTGTGCTTTGTCGGACCTCCGGGCGTTGGCAAAACCTCGCTTGGCAAGTCTATCGCCCGGGCGATGGGTCGTAAGTTCGTGCGCATCTCGCTGGGCGGCATGCACGATGAAGCGGAAATCCGCGGACACCGCCGCACGTACATCGGCGCGTTACCTGGCCAAATCATCCAGGGACTGAAGCGCGCGGAGTCCAACGACCCCGTATGCATGCTGGACGAGGTGGACAAGCTTGGCCGCGACTTCCGAGGTGATCCGTCTGCGGCCCTGATGGAAGTGCTCGATCCGGAGCAGAACGCAACGTTCCGCGATCACTACCTGGATGTGCCATTCGATTTGTCGAAGGTGATTTTTATCGCCACGGCCAACTGGATGGATCCGATTCCAGAGCCGCTTCGCGACCGCATGGAGATCATTGAACTGCCCGGCTATACGGGCGAAGAGAAGATTCACATCGCGAACCGATATCTGATTCCCAAGCAAGCCACCGAACATGGTTTGAAAGTCGGCGAACAGATCGAGTTCACCGAGGCGGGCCTGCAGGAAATTATCCACAGCTTCACCCGAGAAGCGGGCGTGCGCAATCTGGAACGCGAGATCGGGACGATCACTCGGAAACAGGCTCGGCGCATCGCCGAAGGCAAAACCGAAAAGATGGTCGTCACGCCTGAAGTGGTGAAGGAATTTCTCGGCGTGCCGAAATTCAAGACCGAAAAGGAAATCGACGAGCGCGTGAAGCAGCCCGGCGTCGCAGTGGGCCTGGTATGGACGCCAGTGGGCGGCGACATCGTGTTCATCGAAGCGAGCCGGATGCGCGGAGGGAAACAGTTCACCACCACCGGTCATCTGGGCGAGGTGATGCAGGAGTCTATGACCGCGGCGCTGACCTGGGTGCGCTCGAACGCGGAAAAGTATGGAATTGATCCGGACTTTTTCCGCAAGCAGGACATTCACATCCACGTACCATCGGGCGCAGTGCCGAAAGATGGCCCCTCGGCGGGTGCGGCAATGGTGACCGCGCTGGTGAGCTTGCTAAGCGGCCGGCCGATTCGCAATCGGCTGGCGATGACGGGGGAAATGACACTCTCCGGCGTGGTGCTGCCGGTGGGCGGCATCAAGGAAAAAGTGCTGGGAGCCAAACGTGCGGGCGTGAAGGAAGTGCTCCTTCCCGCGGACAACGAACCGAACGCCAAGGCGGATTTGCCGGCAGAGCTACTGGGCGACTTGAAGATCACTTATGTGCGCACGCTGGACGAAGTGATTCAGAACGCGCTGGAAAAGGAGCCTATCGCTCCGCCGGTGGTTCCTCCCACGGCGGACCCCAAGGGCAAGCGTCCGGCGGCGGAGTCGCCCCGCGCGATTCACTGAGTCAGAAGGAACAAACGGGAACAACTGAGCGTGGTGCGAATCCAGTTTTTCGCACCTCGCTTTTTTTATTCTGCAGTCCGAAAAACTCTCCCGGCAACTCATGCTGAAACGGTATCATGCGTCTGGTGGCGACTTCTTCGGACGAGAGGCCGTACGGTGTTCATTTCCAAGAGAATTTCGCTTTTAGCTGCTTTGTTGATACCAGTTTCGCTGGCCGCGCAAGAAAAGTATGACCTGCTGCTCAAAGGCGGTGAAGTGATTGATCCCAAGAGCGGGACGCAGGTAAAGCTAGACGTGGCCATTCGCGACCACAAACTCGCCGCAATCGAAAAAAATATTCCGCCGGAAACGGCCGGGAAGACGATTGACGCGGGCGGTCTGGTTATCACGCCCGGGCTGGTGGATATTCACACGCACGTCTATGCCGGCACCGGGCGGCGGGGGGTATATGACGGAGACAACAGCGTGTATCCCGACGGGTTCACGTTTCGCAGTTGCGTCACGACCGTGGCGGACGCCGGCAGCTCGGGCTGGAAGAATTTCCCGGACTTCAAGGACCGGGTGATTGAGCGGTCGAAAACGCGGGTGCTGGCGTTTTTGAACATCGTGGGCGCGGGAATGGACGGAAAGGTTGAGCAAGATGTCGGCGAAATGGATGCCGCTAGCGCGGCGGCGATGGCTAAGAAATATCCGGAAGTGATTGTAGGATTCAAAACAGCGCACTTCGAGGCGCCAGAGTGGACGGCGGTAGATAGAGCGCTGGAAGCGGGCAAGCTCGCATCGCTGCCGATCATGGTCGACTTCGGGAACTTCCGGCCGGAGCGGCCTTATGAAGAACTGGTCAGCAAGCGGCTCCGGCCGGGCGATATTTCCACGCATATGTACATTGATTTCATACCCATGCTGGATTCGGGGAAGAAAGTGCGCCCATATCTGTTCGAAGCACAGAAACGGGGCGTAATTTTTGATGTCGGCCACGGCGGCGGGAGTTTCGTGTTCAATCAGGCGGTGCCCGCGGTGCAGCAGGGATTCTTGCCGAACTCGATTTCGACGGACCTGCACATCAGCAGCATGAACGCGGGAATGAAAGACATGACCAATGTGATGTCGAAGTTCTTGAACATGGGTATGCCGCTGACCGATGTGATCCTGCGCGCGACCTGGAACCCCGCGAAAGAGATTCATCACGAAGAACTCGGCACACTCTCTCTCGGAGCTGTAGCGGACGTCGCGCTGATGCGCGTCGAAAAAGGGATTTTCGGGTTCGTGGACAGCCTCGGCGGACGGTTCGACGGACGCGAAAAGCTGGTTTGCGAAATGACCATTCGAAATGGCTACATTGTATGGGACCTGAACGGCCGGTCGCGGATTCCGTGGCAACAACGGACTGCATACGTGGTCGATCCGAAGTGGGACGGGCTACTGCCGCCGAAACGCTAACGCTGCTTTCCGGACCGTTCCAACACGGCCACGAAAAATGCTAGAGTGCGCGTCAGTTTCCGGAGGAACTGATGCGCGTCCATTCGAATCCGATCCGTCGTGTAATTCTTTCTCGCCATACCTTGGCTCTTTTTGGTGCGGCCATCGTGCTATGTTTTCTCTTCCTGCCCTTCGGCAAAGTGACCGCCAAGCAAAGTCCACCGGGGTCCGCGCCAGCCAGTGACGCGGCGCTGCTCGACGGCTTTCGCCACGTGGAAGTGGCTTCTGTCTCAGACGCACTCGAACAACTGACCGGCAAGAAAATGTACATGACGCATCGCATGCGGCCGATTTTTCCGACGCGCTTTGCGGGCCGGGCGCTGACTGTGCTGCTGAAGAAAGAGCCGAATCACGATTCCGATGCGTTGAAGGGAATGCTGCGGGCGATCGACAGCGGCGCGCCAGATTCGGTCTACGTGATGGTGGTGGAAGACGGCGCGGACATTGCGGGGATGGGTGGACTGATGGGCACGGCCATGTCGGCCAGGAATTTTTCGGGAGCGGTAATTGATGGTGGCGTACGCGACACGGCTTACCTGCGGAAAATCGGCTTCCCGGTGTATGCACTGGGCGCTGTGCCTTCCACATCGATCGGACACTACCGCTTTGCGGGCGCAAACATCACCCTGACCTGCGACGGCGTGCCGGTGAATCCGAGCGATTTTATCGTGGCCGATGCAGACGGCGTAGTTGTGGTTCCGGCCGGCATGGCCGCGCAGGTTTTGCAGCTGGCGCAGGAGATGGACTTCAAGGAACACTCCATGTACGCATATATCGAAAGACTTAAATCGATTGAAGAAGCGGTGGCTAAATTCGGCAGGCTATGATTTGTCTGGCTTTTGGCGCCGCAGTTTGTAGTATAGGAAGCCACGCTTTCCCGGCTTCGCCCATGAGCTATGCGCTGAATCTTAAACAGTACATGGCCAATGCCGCTGAAGCGATGTTTTCCGTTTCGCTTTCTCTTGAATTGCAAATTTCTGGCCTGACGAAACAAGGAGGAACCATGTTTTCAGCTCTTACTTCACGGCGCGGCTTCGCGGCCCGGCTCGCGGCCATACTACCGGGGCTCGCCACCTCCGGCGCGGCGTTGAACGCGTCGTCGGCTTCGCCTGCGCCACAAGCGAACTCCGGGGTAAGAAAACTCGACTACGACGGCAAGCCGGCCGGCACAGGCTTTATTACTCCATTGATCGTACACAACGACACCATCTATATCGCCGGGCAGGGCGCGCATTCTCATGATCCCAAGGGTGAATTCCCGATGGACATCGAGACGCACACGAAAAAGGTGATGGACAACGTGAAGACACTGGTGGAAACCGGGGGCGGAACGATGGATAGCATCCTGCAGCTGACCGTTTATCTGACAAAAATTGACGATTACGATGGCATGAACAAAGTTTTCAAAACGTATTTTCCGAGCGGCGGGCCGGCGCGAACCACCGTGGCGGTCGCGGCATTACCCGGGAATTCGCTGGTCGAAATTAATTGCATCGCCGCGATCGTTAAGAAAGGATGACCGGCCTGATGAATCTGAAAGCACTTTGGAATCGAAGAACATTCCTCAGCAGCGCTGGCGTCTTTGCCGGCACGTTGTTCAATGCGCGCAAAGTGTTTGGATTTTCCAGGGTGGCAGAGTCTAGGATCGCCGGAATCCCGGAAAAACTCACGGGCTTCGGAGCAACCGGCAACGTTTTTGAAGAGCTGGGCGTTACGACGGTGATTAACGCGCAGGGAACCATGACCTACCTCGGCGGGTCGTTGCCCCATCCCGAGGTCGAGGCGGTCATGGCGATGGCGGGGCAGCACTTCGTGCCCATCGTTGAGCTTGAAGTGGCGGCGGGGAAACGAATCTGCGAACTCCTGAAGCTGCCGGCCGAATATGACGCCATTGTCACCTGCGGCGCGGCTGCGGGCATGCAATCCGGACTCGCCGGCATACTCACGGGCAACAATCCGAATTTTATCGAGCAGATTCCGGATCTGAAGGGCATGAAATCAGAAGTGATTATCCAGAAATCACACCGCAACCCGTTCGATCACCAGCTCCGCTCGACGGGAGCCAAATTGGTGGTGATCGAATCGCGCGATGATCTAAAGAAAGCCATCAATCCGCAGACCGCGATGATGCATTTTTCCAATTTCGCGAACGCCGCTGGGCAAATCAAAGTCGATGAATGGGTGAAGCTGGCGCACGAAAGCAGTATTCCGGCATTCATCGATGCGGCAGCCGATACGCCGCCGGTTTCGAATTTGTGGAACTTCGTGAAAATGGGCTATGACCTCATTGCGTTCAGCGGCGGCAAAGCGATCCGGGGGCCGCAATGCGCGGGCCTGCTGATTGGCAAAAGGGAGTATGTCGCCAACGCCTTGCTCAATAACAGCCCGCACGAAGATACGATTGGCCGCAGCCAGAAAGTCGGCAAAGAGGAAATCGTCGGAATGGTCAAAGCGCTGGAGGTGTACTTGAACCAGGATCATGCCGCGCTCGAAAAGGAATGGTGGCGGCGGCTCGACGCGATTTCCGGCGAGGTTACTCGCGTGCCTGGCGTCACCACTTCATACCATGTACCGGATGTTGCCAATCATGTACCGCATATGAATATTTTTTGGGACCCGCGCAAGATTTCGCTCGCGCCGGCGGATGCCTCCAAAGCAATGCGCCAGGGGAAACCGTCCATCGTGATCGAAGCAAGCGCAAATGGTCTTGGCATGAATTCTTTTATGCTCAAGCCCGACGAAGACAAAATCATCGCCGCGCGGCTGGTTCAACTGTTTAAGTCTCACGTTGTTTGAGGCCAGAATTTTCCACCTCGTGCGGAAGACAGGCAACTGGCGGAGCGACGGAATGGCAGAGCGAACTGGCAGTCAGGTGCGATGGCTTCTGGTTCTGTGGCTTTTCGTCCTGAGCGCGGTCGCCTACCTGGATCGCGTCAACCTTTCCATTGCCAGCGCGAAACTGACCGAGGAATTCGCCATCGGCAATGTGCGCCTGGGCTTCGTGTTCAGTGCATTTCTTTTCGGATACGCGCTCTTTCAAACACCGGCGGGCTGGCTTGCCGACCGCTTCGGCCCGCGGCGAGTTCTCACCGCGGGCGTCGTCTGGTGGGGAGGGTTCACCGCGCTGACCGCGGCGATTCCGCACAACATCGCCAACGCCGTTCTGGTTCTTCTTGCTATTCGCTTTTTTCTCGGCGCGGGCGAAGCCATCATGTATCCGGCTTCCAATCAGTTTGTGGCGCGGTGGATTCCCACACACGAACGCGGCATGGCTAACGGCATTATCTTTGCCGGGGTCGGCATCGGCGCGGGTGTCACGCCGCCTTTGATTTCTTACGTGATGTTGCGTTACGGCTGGCGCTTCTCTTTCCTGCTGAGCGCGTTGATCGGGCTTGCGGCGGGTGCGGTATGGTTCCTCGCGGCACGTGATACGCCGCAATCTCATCCATCGGTTTCACCGGATGAACTGGCCACGATTCAGGCAGGCATTCCAAAAGCTTCAACGGAATCGGACACCGGCCGTCTTTCCTGGCTGACCATTTTGACAAGCGCCAACGTCTGGATTCTTTCCTTTGCCTACTTCTGTTTTGGCTATGTCGCTTGGGTTTTCTTTGGCTGGTTCTACCTCTATCTGGCGCGGGTTCGCGGTCTCGACCTGAAGTCCAGCTCGCTTTACGCCACGCTGCCTTTTCTGGCGATGGCCATCTGCAGCCCGCTGGGTGGCGCAGTCAGCGACGCGTTGACGAAACAATTCGGAGCCAGGCTGGGCCGCTGCAGCGTGGCTGTCACCGGTTTTGCGCTTACCGCGGTCTTCATCGTATTTGGTTCGGCGGCACGGGATACGCGCGTCGCCAGCCTCGTTCTCGCGGGCGGAGCGGGCTCGCTCTACCTTTCGCAAAGTGCCTTCTGGGCCGTCTCAGCCGACCTCGGCGGAAAATCCGCCGGCGGCCTCTCCGGTTTTATGAACATGGCCAACCAGATCGGCGGCATGATTACCGTTTCGCTTACTCCGTTTCTCGCGGCACAACTCGGATGGAGCGCAGGCTTTCGCGTGGCCGCGGTGGTGGCTATTCTCGGCGCGGCGGCTTGGCTTTTTGTAGATCCTCGCGCTACGCTGTCGCTTTCGTCGAACATGAGGCCGGAAACGACGCGACAGCCGAGGGAACCCGCATGAAGATTCGCCCGCCAGAGGGATGCCGATGGGATGTGGTCAGTTTGGGAGAAGTGATGCTTCGTTTCGATCCCGGCGACGTGCGGGTGCACTCGGCGCGTCACTTCCGCGTGTGGGAGGGCGGCGGCGAATATAATGTGGCGCGTGGACTGCGCAAGACGTTCGGGATGCGGGCGGCTGTGGTGACCGCGCTCGCCGACAACCCGGTAGGCCGCCTGGTCGAAGACCTGATGTTACAAGGCGGGGTCGATCTGGATCATGTGAAGTGGGTAAAGTATGACGGAGTTGGCCGAAGCGTCCGCAACGGCCTGAATTTTACGGAACGCGGGTTCGGAGTTCGCGCGGCCGCTGGATGTTCCGACCGCGGCCATACTGCGGTTTCACAGCTAAAGCATGGCGAAGTGGATTGGAACGGGATCTTCGCTCGCCAAGGTGCCCGCTGGTTCCACACGGGGGGAATTTATTGTGCGCTCTCGGAAACGGCACCGCTGGTGGCGCGAGAAGCGATGCAGGCAGCAAAGGCCACTGGCACCGGAGTTTCGTACGATCTGAATTATCGCCCATCCCTTTGGCAATCCATCGGCGGAAAATCCAAAGCGCAGGAAGTGAACCGCGGGCTCGCTTCACTGGTGGACATCCTGATCGGCAATGAGGAAGATTTTTCCGTAGCGCTCGGATTTACGGTTCCCGGCGTGGACGAGAATCTGAGCAAGCTCGACATCACCGGCTTCCGCGTGATGATGGATGCCGTCCGGCGGGAATTTCCCAACGTTTCGCTGGTTGCCATAACCTTGCGTACCGCGCACACCGCGACGCGAAATGATTGGGGGGCAATCGCCTGCGACGCTGAGGGCAAGTTTTACGAAGTAGCCGTTAGGAAAGATTTGGAGATCTACGATCGCGTCGGTGGCGGCGATTCCTTCGCCTCCGGTTTGCTGTATGGACTTCTTGCCGGCCAGGATATCCAATGGTCGCTCGAGTGTGGAGCGGCGCACGGTGCGTTAGCCATGACCACTCCGGGTGACACATCCATGGCGACGTTGCAGGACGTACAAAACCTGATGAGAGGACACTCCGCTCGCATCGCCCGCTGAGTTTCCCGCACCAATTTCTGACAATTGCCGCGAACCACTATGACCCCTGAACAAATCCTGAATAGAATCGGCGAAATTGGCATCGTTCCGGTTGTCCGTGCGAGCAGTTCCCAACACGCACTGGACGCGGTCGAAGCCATCGAAGCCGGTGGAATTCCGATCGTCGAAATCACCATGACGGTGCCGAATGCTGTCTCCGCGATTCGACTGGTAGCGGCGCGTTGCGGCGACCGCGTACTCGTTGGCGCGGGCACCGTTTGCGATGCCCGTCAGGCGCGCGAATGCCTGGATGCCGGCGCGAGCTTTCTCGTGAGCCCCGGACTCTCCGTGCCCGTGCTGGAGGTGGGGCGGGCCTTGGGAATCCTCGCGATTCCGGGCGCGCTAACTGCCACCGAAGTCATGGCAGCATCCGAAGCTGGAGCGAAGGCCATCAAGATTTTTCCGTGTGGCAGCGTGGGCGGAGCGAAATACATCAAAGCCCTGCGTGGACCGTTTCCAGGCCTTCACTTCATCCCAACGGGCGGTGTGAACCCCGCCAACCTAGCGGAGTTTTTTGCGGCAGGAGCTTTTGCCGTCGGCATGGGCAGCGATCTGATCGATGCCGCCGCATTACGCGAAGGCCGGAAGCATGAAGTAGTGAACACCTGCCGGGCCGTCGGCGAAAGTGTGCGAGCTGCGAGAAAACCCGCCAGTTAAATTGTTGCTTAGGCGTGGGCCGAATTTTGTCCCAAACGCTGGCGCGCGTATTCGCACCAGGGGCTGGTGGGATCGAGCTCAACGTAGCGACGCCAGTGGCGGCGGGCTTCGTCGAATGCGCCGAGTTTTTCACAAACGAAAGCCAGATTGTAGTGCGCGTCGGAATACTCTGGATTCAGGGAAACCGCCTGGCGCAAATGGTGGCGTGCGTCTTCCAGGCGGCCGGATTCATCGAGGACGCTGCCGAGATTGAACTGCGCCAGCGCGTCGGTCGGCTGCAGTTCGACCGCTTTGAGGAAGCATTCCGCGGCCGCGGCCAGATCGCCCTGTTCATAGTGCAGCGTTCCGGAATTAATCACCGCTTCCACACGGCGAGGATCCTTTCGTAAGACCTGCTCGTACGCATAAAGCGCGTCGTTCCTGGTTTGGCGATCGGCCTCATACGTGCGGGCCACCGCGAGCCATTCGTCAGCCGAGCGTTCCGGCATGATGTGAACCTTGGCGTCGAGCTCGCGCGTCTCGAAATTCAGGACAAACTGTCCGGAGAGAGGTTCGAGGCGGGTGCCGTCGCGCTCAACCACAATGTCGCGGCCGTCGGAAACGACGCGCAATTCCGCGAGCGGCGACTTGATCTGCGAGAGTTTTTGCTGCAGGGCATCCAGCGAGCGGCGAAGACGGTTGGCCGGAACTCCGGCGGCGATGAGCTGCTTGGCGGTGCGCAAGCCGATCAAATCGCGGAAGTCGTAGAATTTTTCGCCGCGGCCTTTTTTGGGCGAGACGATCTGCAAGCGCTCCCAATAGTCGAGCTGCTTTTCCGTCACATCCAGGATGCGCTGCACTTCTCCGCGGCTGAATCGGTCGGTCGTTCCCATGGAACGATTATTTTAACCTGCTTGCTGCTTCTTGGTTTTCTTCTGCGCCGGTACCAGTTGCGGCACCGCGCGGGCCGGTGGTTTCTTCGTAGCCGTAGCTTGCGCGGTTGTTTGCTTTTCCGCAATGCTCTTTTTCAGGGCTTCCATCAAATCAATGACGGGAGCGAGCTGCGGCTGGGCGACGGCGGTAATCTCCTGGCCTTTCAGTTTGGCATCAATCATGGCGCGCACGTTGGCCTGATATTCGTCATGATATTTGACCGGCTCAAAGGGCGCGGCGAGGCTCTCGATGAGTTGTTGCGCGAGCTTTTTTTCAGCTTCTTTGAGTTCGACTTTTCCGGAAGGCAGGGCCTCGGCTTCGCGGACTTCGTTGGTGTAGTACATAGTGTGAAGCGTCAGGCCCTTGCTGCCCGGGCGAATAATCACGATGTGCTCGCGCTGGTGCATGGTGAGCTTCGCAATGGCGGCGTAGCCGGAGTCGGTCATGGCTTTCATCAAGAGTTGGTAAGCCTTGAGGCCGGCTTCTTCAGGATTCACATAATAGGAAGCATCCAGATAGAGCGGGTCCACCTCATCAGCGCGCACAAATTCGAGAATTTCCATCGTGTGAGCGGAGACGGGCTCGATCTTGTCCAGCTCTTCTTCGCTAAACAGGACGTACTGGTCTTTTTCGTATTCGTAGCCCTTCACAATCTCTGAGCGCTCTACCATGCGGTTGCAAGTCGGGCAAAACAGCGGCTGCTTCACCCGCGAATGACAAACCGAGTGGAGTTGGTTGAAGCTGATACGTTCGCCGCGGGCGGCGGAAAAAAGACGAATTGGGATGGAAATGAGCCCAAAGGTTAGGTGGCCCTTCCAAACTGTCGAAGCCATGACGCTGCTCCTTGCTCGAAATGCCCAAGATTCCCCAGGAACTACAAGCCTAGTCAGCAACTACCGAGGAATCAAGAAAATTGGACCTTGAAGTAACCAAATGTGAAGCAAAGCGACTGGCCTGGTACCAGAACTACCCTGCTACGAAGGATCGAAATGGGTGAGGTAGAATGCGCGCATGGTGAAGCTCGAGGAATATCGCAAAAAGCGAAAGTTTGACCGGACTCCGGAGCCGTCCGGCGATGAGCCGCAGCCAATCGTAAAGGACAAGCATCGACCAAGGCAGCGGATCCTGGGTGGCGCGCAATCGTCTGGGGAAGAGGACGCACGATGGAAAGCATCGCTTAAGGCGCGACCGGCTTCGTTGGAGCACGGAGACAGTTTTGTGGTGCAGAAGCATTCAGCAACACGGTTGCACTATGACTTCCGGCTGGCCGTGGACGGGACGCTGAAATCGTGGGCAGTGCCGAAGGGGCCGTCGTTGAATCCGGACGACAAGCGGCTGGCCGTGCAGACCGAGGACCACCCGCTGGACTACGCCGGCTTCGAAGGAAAAATCCCCGAGGGGAATTACGGCGCGGGCACGGTGATGGTGTGGGACCGCGGCACGTTCAGCCCGATCGGCGATGCGGACGCCTTGACGCAGATCGAGCATGGAGAAATCAAGTTTCACTTAAATGGGGAAAAGTTGCGCGGAAGCTTTGTGCTGGTCAAGCTGAAGCACGGCGAGAAAAAGAACGAATGGCTGATGATCAAGCACAAGGACGTGGACGTCGATCCTGCGTGGGATGTGGATGCGCACGACGGGTCGGTGCTGACCGGGCGCACCATTGAGGAAATCGCCGAGGAGGTGCCGCCTAGTCGCGAGCCGAGCGCACTGACTCCCCAGGAGTTGGAAGGCACGCGGAAAATGGCTTTGCCGGCGAAAACCGGGTTAATGCTGGCAACCACGGTGGACCGCCCGTTTTCCGATCCGAACTGGCTGTTTGAGATCAAGTGGGATGGCGTACGAACCCTGGCAAGAATCGAAAACGGGGCAATCAAACTGACCTCGCGCAACGGAATTGACGTAACCAAGCAATATCCCGAGCTGGCGGAAATGCCAAAGGCCTTCAGCGCGCGGGAAGCCATTCTGGACGGCGAAATCGTGGCGCTGGATGAAAAAGGCCACAGTGGCTTCGCGCGGCTGCAACAGCGGATGCACGTACGCGCTCCGGCGCCGACGCTGGTAACCCAGGTGCCCGCTACCTACTACGTGTTCGACCTGCTGTATTGCGACGGCTACGATCTGCGGCAGGTGCCCCTGCTGCAACGGAAAGAGTTTTTGCGACGATTGCTACATCCTGCCGACCACGTGCGCTTTTCCGACCATCAGCTGGAGCAAGGCAAGGAGCTATACGAACTCGCCGGTGCAAACGGGCTGGAAGGGATTATTGGGAAACGCGTGGACAGCTTGTATGGCGAAGGGCGCAGCAATTCGTGGGTGAAAATCAAGCAGACCACTACGATCGATGCAGTCATTGGCGGATGGACGGAGCCTCGCTCTCCGGGACTGCGATTAGGCGCGCTGCTACTGGGCTTGTACCAGGGGAAAAAACTGCGGTTCATCGGCCATGTGGGAACGGGCTTCGACGCAAAGTCACAAGAAGCGATCGGTAAAATGCTGCAGGAACGGGAAACGACGGCCTGCACGTTCGACAAAGTCCCTGAAACAAACGAGCCCGAACACTGGGCAAGACCGGAACTGGTGGCGCGCGTGAAATACTCGGAATGGACTCCGGAGAAGCGTTTGCGGCATCCGGTGTTCCTCGGATTGCGAAATGACGCACGGGCCGAAGAATTGCGGTGGGAGACGGAAGCGGCACCCGTCGCAGAGGCCAAGCCACCGACCGTCGCCGCGAATCCGACCATTGTCCGCGCGCCGGAGGTGGTCGGAAAAGTCTTGACCGCACAGTCACAAATCGAAACGGAGCTCTTCAAGGGCAAGGCCGAGAGCGCTGTCGTGGAAATCGACGGCAAGCGGATGCGCTGGTCGAATCTGAACAAAGTATATTGGCCGGAGTCCGGGTATACCAAACGCGAGCTGCTGGCTTACTACTACCGCATGGCCGGCTACATTCTGCCGTTCTTGCGCAATCGTCCCCTGGTGCTGCGTCGTTATCCGGACGGAATCAAGGGGCAATCATTTTTTCAGAAGGACGTTCGCGAAGGAATTCCGGATTGGCTCGAAACCGTAGCGATCGGCTCGGAGGACAAAGGCGAGGACATCCATTATGTCGTCGCGAACGATTTGGCTTCCTTGCTATTCCTGACCAGCTTGGGCTGCATTGATCACAATCCGTGGAGCAGCCGGGTGGATAATCTCGAGCACCCGGATTATTTTTTCTTTGACCTCGATCCGTCGGATGAAACCGATTTTCTGGTGGTGCTGACCATCGCGCGAGCGCTGAACAAGAAACTGGAGGAGATCGGTGTTACGGCATTCTTGAAGACTTCAGGCGCGACAGGATTCCACCTTTATATTCCCGTGGAGCCGGTGTACTCCTACACGCAGTTGCGCACATTTGCCGAAGTAGTGGCCCGAATGGTCTCCGCGGAGCATCCCAATCTGGTTACCCATGAGCGCATGGTGGCCAAACGGCCGAAGGGGCGCGTCTTGATTGATGTACACCAGAACGCGACAGGGAAGCCCCTTGCCGCACCGTATGTGGCGCGCGCATTCCCACAGGCACCGGTGTCGGCGCCGGTCTCAGCGCGGGAGCTAAAAGCGAATTTGGCCGCCGACAAATTCAACATCAAATCGATGGTCGCCCGGGTCGAGGAAAAAGGCGATCTGTGGGCGGATTTCTGGACGAAGCGGCTGAAACTTGAAGACGTGATGGAGCGGCTGAGCGCGAGTGTCGAAGGCGGAAAAACAAGAAAGTAAGGTCGCGAGGAAGAAGGACATGCCGGACACAGGTACATTGCACGTGGGAACTTCGGGTTACGCATACAAACCGTGGAAAGGAAGTTTTTATCCGGAGAAGCTGCCCGACAAAGAAATGCTGAAGTTCTACGCCACGCAGCTTTCGACAGTGGAGATCAACTATTCGTTCTATCAGATGCCGAAGGAAAGTGTGCTGCAAACTTGGGCCAGCACTGTGCCCGATGGATTTCAATTTGCATTGAAGGCCAATCAAAAGATTACACACGTGGCGCGGTTGCGGAATTGCGAAAGTACGCTGAAGCGCTTTTTGGAAGTCGCCAGCGTTTTGCAGGAGGGCAATCACCTGGGACCAATTCTGGTGCAGTTGCCGCCGAATTTTAAGTTTGATGCAGCGGTGCTGGCTGAGTTTTTGGCGATGCGCCCGACAGCCTTCCGGTTTGCATTCGAGGTGCGGCATGCGTCTTGGTATACCGAGGAAACCTACGAACTGCTTCGGAAATACAAGACGGCGTTGTGTTTGGCAGAAACCGATGATTTTCCACCCCCCGATGTGCTTACTGCGGGGTTCGTGTATGTTCGCTTGCGTCGCGAGGAATATTCATCAAAAGAGCTTGCCGCGTGGCGCAAGCGTTTCGGCGCATGGATGGATGCGGGTGTTGATGTGTACGTCTATGTAAAGCATGAGGACGCCGGTAAAGGGCCCCAATATGCGCGGCTGCTGCTGGACAATCCGCGCTAGATCGGAGAGAGATGGAGATTCGAATGGCCAGACTTTGCTTTGCCTTGATTTTAGGCGCAGCGCCTATCGTTGTAGTCGCGCAGACCGCGAAGATTTATGTGTCCTCACAAGCGGGCGACCGCTTGACCGCCAAGCCGGAGCTGAATTTCACTGACGGCAAACCTGGCACCGGCGCAATCTTTGCAGTCGACGATTCAGTGCGTTTTCAGAAAATGGATGGTTTCGGCGCTTCCTTCATGGAAGCCGGTCTTATGACGCTGAACACTCTTCCGCCCGAGAAGCAGGAAGAAGTCTTGCGCTCGTTGTTTGACGCAAAGCAGGGTGCCGGCTTTACAGCGATGAAAACACCACTAGCCGGAACGGACTTTCAATCCGCCGGACCGTGGTTCACCTATGACGATACGCCGGGCGACGTCGAACTAAAGAATTTCTCCGTGGAACGCGACTTTGCGCCGAGCGGTGTCGGAACCTATATCCTGCGCGCCCGAAAGTACGGCAACTTCGCGTTGCAGGCTCCGATGGATTACCCGCCCGACTGGATGCTTTACGACGTCAAGAAACATCAGGACATTCCGCCGAAATACTATCCGGCACTCGCCAAATACTTTGTGAAATATCTCGAGGAGTACAAGAAACGTGGCATCGCCATCGACTACCTGAGCATTTTCAATGAGCCGGAGGAAGTTTACACAAAAATAAAATATCCGGAAATCCGCGTGCTGCTCCGCGATTTTGTCGGCCCCGCTCTGCAGCAATCTGGGCTTCCCACAAAAATGATGATCAGCGAAGCGCCGGAACGCCTCGTCGCCTACAAGCGTTATCCAATAATCCTCGACGATCCGGAAGTCCGCAAGTTTGTCTCGGTTGTGGCGTATCACGGTTACGATTTCAAACATTTTGACAAGGTCGCTGACCTCAAAAGGAAATACTCTGACCTTCCCTTCTGGATGGATGAACTCTGTTATGCCTATGAAGCGGGCTATCCCAAAAACAAAAAACTGCCCATCTATGAATTTGCGGACGGCGATGTCTGGGGCAATATCATTTTCAATGATTTGGAAGCGGGGACGTCCGCGTGGCTCTACTGGAACGCAATTCTCGACGAAACCGGAGGGCCGTGGGCTGTGTCGCCCGTGCACGGCAATCCCGATCCCAACATCCAGCACCCCGTCGTAATCATCAATAAGACCACTCACGAAATTACTTACACTGGCACCTACTATTATTTGGCGCACTTCAGCAAGTTCGTTCGTCCAGGAGCCGTGCGCATTCAAACCGTTGGCAGGTCAGCCAGCATCCGCGTTATGACTTTTCAATCGCCGGAACACGGAATCGTGGCGCAAATTCTGAACAGCGGCGCTGTCGATTCTCCGCTCAGTCTCCTATACAGGGGCCGCGTTTTGCGGGTCAGTGCGCCGGCCCACTCGATCGTCACCGCGATTTGGTAGCGGGTGAATTTTTAGCCAGCGGCCAGTTTGGAAGCTCCCGGCGTCCCAGCAGATATTCCGCCGCCCACGCTCCCAGGTACACGCTGAGCGCCACTCCGTGTCCCGAGTACCCTCCCGCCACCACGACTCGCTCGCTCTTCGGGTGCCGCCGGAACACTGGCATAAACTGCTTGGTGATCAGAATCGGACCGCCCCACCGATGCGTCACCCGGACTTTCTCCAGCGCCGGATGCAATCCCCTCACGCGCTTCTTCAGGCTTTCGAGCCGCCGTGCCGCCTCTCCCGTTCGCACATTCACTCTTTCCAGTCCTTTCCATAATCTGGCCCCGTCAAATTCCGCCGCTTTTTGTTTCCGCGATTCTGCCCGCAAGGACTCGCCGAACCCGGGCACCAGCCCGCTCCCAAAAATCAGTCGGCCATCTGAAGTTTGCCGGCCCCACAAATACGGCAGATCCACGGTGTAAAACGGTCGCCCTGAACCCAATCCGATGGCAGCAATCTTTTTTTTGCCGATAGGCGATGTCGCGAGCGCGAAGGTCAGCTTCGGCTCAGCCGGCTCTGGCCCGCCAAATAATTTCTCGCCCAATTCCACAGAGCCCGCGTTCGTCGCCAGCAACACTCGCGCTGCCGAAATCACAGTACCCCGTGCGCTGCTTTTCCCAGACCTCCGCACATGCAGCCGCGCCTGCTCGCCAAATTCAATTCTTCCCACCGTGGCTCGCTCCGCAATCTGTGCCCCGGCCTTTTCCGCCGCGCGCGCCAGCCCTGCCACCACTTTTCCCGGATTTACCGATCCTCCAGGCACTTTCGCTACCGCCCGCACCGTCCCGAAGTCGTTCCACTCGATGGCCGACCGCTTCATCGCACGCACTGGCTTTCCTTCCATGGACCGCGGCCCCCGCGCCACTTCCCATACTCCGGGCAACGCCAAATCCGCTTGCACGCCCAGCTCTCGCAAAATTCTGCGATAGCCCCTTAACACATCTCCCAGCCCCGGCAAATCTCCCGCTGCGGTTTCCGCCAACACCATTCCGCCGGTCCGACCGCTCGCGCCATTTCCGACGCGCTCCGCTTCGAGCAGCAGCACCGTCTTTTCCGGAGCCAGCCGCTTCGCCATCGCGGCCGCCGTCAGTCCAGTGAACCCGCCGCCCACAATCGCCACATCCACTCTCTCCGGCAACCTGCTTCTCTTTGTCCGGAAATCAATCGTCCACGGCGTCTTTCCCCAATTCCCTTTTCGTTTTTTCATGGTCCCTCTTCGATGCGCTGCCATCCAATCTCGTTTTGTGCCGTTCCGTGCCTAACCGACTCTGCCCTTCCTAAGGCCCCTTGGCTTCAGTAAGATTCCCCTGTCTTTCCTGCCCGAGGAGAAGCTATGACTTCATCCAGCGTGACCCCGACTACCACTGTTCGGCCCTCCGCAGTCGCCATTGCGTTCATACTCAGCCTTTTGGCGATCAGAGCCACTGCGCAGTCTCCTTCGCCAGCTCTTCTGGTCCTCGAAAAATCCGACAACGCCGTCGCGATCGTCGATCCCGCCAGTTTCAAAATTGTTGGCCGCGTTCCCGCTGGCCCTGATCCCCACGAAATCGTCGTTTCCTCCAACGGCAAGCTCGCCTACATCTCGAATTACGGCGGCTTGGGCAGCGAGCTCAACACCATCTCCGTCGTGGACATCGCCACCCAAAAAGCCCTGCCTCCGATTCAGCTCGGAGCTTTGCACTCGCCTCACGGCCTGTGCTATTCCGGCAACAAGCTCTATTTCACCGCCGAAACCAACAAAATCGTGGGCCGCTACGATCCTGCAACCCATTCGATTGACTGGATCCTGGGTATCGGACAAGAACGGACTCACATGGTCATCGCCGACGAAACCCAGGACCGCATCTTCACCGCCAACGTCAATTCCGGCACCATCAGCATCATCGAACGCGTTCTCGCGCCAATGCCCGGCCCACCACCAGGCGCGGCTCCCGGTCCTGGCGCACCGCCTCCTCAGCCCCAAGGCACTCCCCGCAAAGACTCAAAAATCGTTAGCGTCCCGAGCGGCCGCGGCTCGGAAGGTTTTGACCTTTCGATTGACGGCCGCGAAATCTGGGCCGCCAACGCCCAGGATGGCACCGTCACCGTCATTGACGTCGCCATCAAGAAACCCACGCTTACATTTCCGGTTTCAGTCGACCACGCCAATCGCCTCAAATTTACGCCCGACGGCAAACGCGTTCTCGTCTCCGGCCTCGGCGCAGGTCCCAATTCAGAAGCTCGTACAGCTGCCGCCGCCAATCTTGTCGTGATTGATGTCGCCACTCACAAGGAAATCAAGAAATTCGACCTTGGCGGCGGCTCCGCCGGCATCCTCATTCCTCCCGACGGCGACCGCGCCTACGTTGCTGTCAGCGCCAAAGACAAAGTCGTGGCCATCGACCTCCACAGGCTCGAAGTCCTTGCCGAACTCCCCGTCGGCAAAAATCCCGACGGCCTAGCCTGGGCCGCCGCTCGATAACTTTATTCAAGAAGTGCTACACCTCGAACGCTCATGACAACACCATCGGCGTAGTGGACCTCAAGCAGATGAAGGTTGTGAGGAAATTGAAAACGGAAGCGAAACCGGACGGAAGCGCTTGCGCTTCGCCGTTTCACAAGCTGTACGTCTCGGAAGAACGCGGAAAAGCAGAGGCCGACGTGGATGTGCCAAAGGATGAAATCACCAGCACTCTGCACTTCGACAGTGAAACGGGAATGCCTCAGCACGACCCGGTGGCGCGCAAGATTTACGTCAACCTGCAGGAACAGAATATTTTCGCCGTCGCAAGCTCGAAGACTTCCGTGTGCAGGACGCTGTGCACAGCCTTGGCCGTCATCTAAAAACGCATCACGCTTACGCGCCCGAACAGGAGGAAAATGACCAACCCGTCGCGCGAATGGTGGTTCATGAGGCCCTGATGAATCGCTAGGAATTTGTCCAAGTCCCTCATCGAATGGCTATGACCAAATTGATCCCGACTGTGCTCGGCACTCTATCGCGTGACGGATGGCTTCTCTTCGTCACTCGGTTCGTGCGTCTGTTCGCATACGGCTCGCTCTCGGTCATTTTGGTTTTCTATTTGATTGCTCTGGGACTAACCGAAGCGCAGGCCGGCCTGGTTCTTACGCTGACCCTCGTCGGCGATGTCATGGTCTCGCTTTACCTGACAACTAGGGCAGATCGTATCGGGCGGCGGCGTATGTTGATCGTAGGATCGGTTCTCATGGCCGCCGCCGGCCTGGCTTTTGCATGTACGAGCAATCTGCTCTTTCTGGTGATCGCCGGTACCATCGGAGTCATTAGTCCAAGCGGCCACGAAGTTGGCCCGTTTCTCTCGATTGAACAAGCTGCCCTTTCGCATATTGTCCCAGCGGCGGCGCGCACCCAGATTTTTGCGTGGTACACGCTTGCCGGTTCGCTGGCGACCGCACTGGGTGCTCTCTCTGGGGGCGGTCTGACGCAGGCCATGCAGCACACGGCGATGACCCAGGTTCAAAGCTACCGTGCCGTGGTGTTTTTGTACGCCGCCCTGGGAGTCGCACTGGCCTTTCTGTTCCTGCGTCTATCGACATCGGTTGAAGTCAGCCCCGCTTCAAACGGCCCGGTTCTCTCATCAAGCGTTGCTAATCTTTTCGGAATTGCCCGTTCGCGAAGCGTCGTACTTAAACTATCGGGTCTCTTTGCACTTGATTCGTTTGCAGGCGGATTCGTCGTGCAGAGCTTTGCGGCCTACTGGTTCTATCTGCGCTTCGACGTGCAACCCGCCACGCTTGGCGCAATTTTCTTTTGGGCGAACGTCTTTGCCGGAATCTCAGCCCTCCTCGCTTCCCGGCTTGCAGCGCGCATCGGTCTCATCCGTACCATGGTGGTCACTCATCTTCCGTCCAACGTTCTTCTCATCCTCGTGCCGCTGATGCCCAATCTCTCGCTAGCGGTGGTCATACTTCTTCTCCGGTTCAGCATCAGCCAGATGGATGTTCCGACCCGCCAGTCTTATACGATGGCGGTGGTCCCGGCCGAAGAGCGCTCGGCTGCCGGTGGATTTACCGGCGTTGCGCGCACCACGGGTGCGGCCATCAGTCCACTCCTGGCGGGATTTCTGTTCGCGCGTCCTTCCTTAATCAGCCTTCCGTTCTTCATCGCCGGTGCTCTCAAGGTCTTCTACGACCTGCTGCTTTACTTTTCCTTCAGAAAACTCCGGCCTCCGGAGGAATCGTGACCCGGTGGATGCGAGACGCAAAGGGCCGCAGGTACTGCGTTCTTTGGCGTGAGTGGCGCAGACGAATCTGCATTTGCTTCATTCTTGGTGGAATTGGACATTTCGCTTGTGACGACCGGACTGAAAGCTCTTGGAAAAACGATGCTCGCCTGCGCCTCGCGGACTCGCGCCTTTAATGAAAATAGGCGGGTAGCAGGGCCCAGCTCCAACTTCGGACAACTTCCAGCAAGCTAGGTGTTGTCAATAGGGTGCTGCGAGCAACGACTGTGGGAAGCCATCCTCCCCTGAACCGGGCGCAAAGATGCTTGTGGCTAGCTGGTTTCGCCCAACGGCAGGAAGTACTGCGTGCCCTTCACCGGCTCCTGCAGCCGCCGCAGCAACTGCTGCAAATCTTCGTTGCGCGCCACGAAGTCAATCTCCGACGTGTCAATCACCAGCAGGTCCGAAGCTTCGTACCGGAAAAAGAAATGCTCATACGCGCGCGAAACTTCTTCTACGTATTCCGGCGAAATCTGGTTTTCGTCCTTCGCCGCTTTTTTCGCAATGCGTGCCCGCAGCACTTCCGGCTTGGCTTGCAAGTAGATCACCAGGTCGGGCGCCGGCAACTCGTTCGCCAGCAGGCTGTAATACCGTTCGTAAAGTTTCAGCTCTTCATCGTCCAGATTGAGGTTGGCGAAAATGCGGTCCTTCTCCATCAGGAAATCGGAAAGCAGCGGAGCCGGAGAATCCGCAGCCAGCGCTTCACGCAACCTTTTTTGCCGCTCGAAAAGAAAATACATTTGCGCGCGGAGCGCCGAACCCGGAGCTTCCCTGTAAAACTCGCCGAGAAATGGATTGTCTTCGCAATCATACACGCGCCGCGCGTGCAGCCGCTCCGCCAGGATGCGCGCCAACGTGGACTTCCCCACGCGCAGCGGCCCTTCAATCACGATAAATTTGGGAACGTGCGGTCCACGCTGCGGCTTGAGTGCGCGTTTGGCGGAAGACGATTCGTGCGCCGTCATCGGTAAGTGTCGCCGCGCCCACTGCGCCGCGATCGTGCACCAGAGTATAGCAAGGAAACTTCTATCGCGTGAGCATCAGCAGCACGAACGAATCCGGCTTCATCTTGCCGCGCCGCTCGCCCGCCAGCGGAGCATCGAAGTCCGCCGCCGGCAGAAAAATATTATGCGTCTTCAGGTCCACGGTCATCGTCCGTGCGCTCTTTTTGGTGGCCACATTTTCCACGACGGAAAACTTGTCGGCGGAATCTTCGTGCACCACGGTCAGCGTCCCTTCACCGTTCGAGGTAAACGCAAACTTGGTCTCCGGATCGAAGCCGCTCGCATCCGTTCCTTCTCCGCTCGGCAGTGTGGTGATGACTTTCCCGGTGTCCGCATTCACGATGGCCATCATCTTGTTGTCGCAGCCGACAAAGAGCCGCCGCGTTTGCATGTCCATCGCCAGCCCGGACGGTTCCGTGCAAGGTGCCAGCGGCCAGCGGTGCAGCACCGTCAACTTTTCCGCGTCCACATGCACCAGTTCCGATTTGTCTTCGACGTTCACAAAAATCGTGCCCTGGCCGTCCGCCGCCGCGAACTCCAGCTTACCGCCAACCGCCACTGTTCCAACTACTTTCCCGTCGGCCGCGTTGATCGCCGTAATGTCTCCGCTCCGCCCGTTCATGGCGAACACACGTTTCGTCGTCGGATCATAAATGATGGCGTCAGGATTTGTTCCCGCCGGAATCAGTCCCAGCGTCTTCAGCGACTTCAGCTCAAACATGGTTACATTGTTGGTGCGGCCGTTGCTCACGAATCCGCGGCCCAACTCCGAGGCGATCGCGATGCCGTGCACTCCTTGAGTATCCGGAATATCGCCGACTTTTTCCTGCGTGTCCGCATCCAGCACCACCACGTGCGTGCCATGCGACACGTAGATTCGCCGACCTACGGGATCCGAGGCGATGTAATCCCAGCCGCCTTCTCCGCCAACCGGAACCGTTTTTACGACGCGGTATCCACTCGCTCCAGCAGCAGCGCGTGGAGCCTCCGCAAAGAAAGATCCCGCGAGCGCCGTCGCGGTAAAGATAATCAACCCGGGTAAAGACAGTGCTACTAGTGAAACTGATCCGTTCTGCTTACTCATCGCGAATGCCTCCAGGTTGCGGCCGGTCCTATCACCCATGGGTTGCCGCAGCGTGGTGACACCTTAGCGCAGCGTAGATAAACATTGCATAAATCAACTCGACGAGTTGGGTTTCCAGTCCTACAATTCCCTTTCCTTAAAGTCTCATGTCTCTCTCCCTGGCCGAATTGCAGAGTCTGTATGACCGGAACCGGTTCATAGAGGCGTACCGCCAGAGCGCACATCTTTGGCAGCCCTCGCAGAAGCTGGGCGAGCTTTCCACGGACCAACTGATCTTTGGAGGAAGGCTGGCCGCGCGGCTGGGCGGCTGGCGCGTATCGCGCTGGCTTTTCCGAAGCGCTTTCAGCCGCGAGCCGCTTCACCCCAAGGCGCGATATTTCGCGCAAGGTTTGCACCGGCGCGACGGAAAGCTGCTCGAGGAACTACAGAGATGGGACGCGAACCCGGAATTGGACGGCGCGGACGCCAACACCCAAGCGAGCTGGCTGGCCGCGCAAGGGGTGGTCTGGGCAACGGTAAGGGATTTTGCGCGCGCGCATACCTGCATAGGGCAAGCGAAGTCGCTGGACGTGCATGAAAGCTGGGTATTTAGTTGCGAGGCTAGCGTCTTCGGCTTGCAGGACCGCTGGGAAGAGGCGCTGAAGTCCGCTGAGATTTCCTGGGAAGTGAATCCGGGAACGCCGTACGGCGCGTCGAGCCTTGGCGAAAGCTTGATGAACTTGCGCCGCGTGCAGGAAGCGGCCGAGCGATTGTGGGGGGCCGCGGAAGGAAGCGAATCCTTTGAAGTGGCGAATACCGCTTGCTGGCATCTGTGCGCGCAAGCGGAAGCACTGCAAGGTCAAGAGCGAAAGCGCTGTCTGGCCATGGCGGAACAATTAGCCGACCAGGTTGCGAAACTGGCGCCGCTAGCGGATCGCGAAACGCGCACGTGGTTTGCGCGCGCCCGCTTGGATATCGCCGAACTCAAGGACGATCACGCGAGCATGGAACGCTGGGCAAACGATGCCCGCTCGCCGTTCCATCGCAAGCTATTGGAAAATTTGCGTAAGAACCCGGAAGGGCTGCGCATTCGAATGCCGTTCCGGCGCGCGATTCAAAAACACGATGAGTGCTTGCCCACAAGCGTGGCTTCGGCGCTGGCCGCAATGGGAACGGCGGTCGACGCGGAGGCCATGGCGGCGGAGATCACTTTTGGCGGAACGCCAGAGTGGGCGGCCGCGGAATGGCTGGACAAACGCGGACTGGCAGTTCGTTTCTTTCTGGTGACTCCAGGGATTGCGCGGCAATTGATTCGCAACGGAATCGCATTTGTGATGATGCTGGAAGCGGACGCCAGCGCGCACGCAGTGGCGGCGGTGGGGCTGGACGAGGCTGCCGGCACTCTGATCATTCACGACCCCAACATGATCCGGACAACCGAATATCTGCTGGAGAGCCTGGGAAATGGCGAAGCGCCGCTCGGTCCGCGCGGCATGGCGAGTGTTCCGCGGGAGCTGGTAAAGCGGTTGGACGAATTGTTGCCGAAGGGCGACGTTGACGTAATGAGTGCGCGAATGGAGCACCAACGCGCGCTTCTGCTGGGCGGGCCCAGCGCCGGCCGCAGAGTGGTGGAGAAACTGGCTGCGATTTGTCCAGAGCATCCCGTCAGCAGGCTCTTACAGGCAATGCAAGCGGTCGAAGACGGACGTGTAGGAGCGGCGTTGATTGTGTTTCAGAAACTGATGAATGAGTTCCCCGGCTCGGCGTTTGTGCGCGCCAGGCTTCTGGCATGCTGCCGATCGTCGGGAGACACGGCGCTGATGCGCAAGACGCTGGCCCGGGTGGTAGAGCGCGGCGCGTTGCCCGGAATTCAATCGCAGCAGAGCTGGCGGTATCCGCCGGGTACCTACGTAAGCGAGTACGCGGATTTGCTACGGGCGTCCGCGGAAAGCCGCAACCAAGCGCACTCTCTGCTGGCCGGCGTGATCGGCAGAGAGAGATCGCTGGCGCAAGCGTGGCACATTCTGGGCGATCTGCTGTGGGACGACAAGGATTTGGGCGGCGCGGTTCTCGGCTACCGGATCGCGGCCGGCCTTGCGGAGAGCAACGAGCATTACGCAAGAGCCTACTGCGACGCGTTGGGAAACACAGCGCGCCTCGAGAATGGACTGAAATGGCTCGAAGAACGGGCGGAACGATTCGGCGGATCCGCGCGCGCGGTAGCGACATGGGTGACCTGGCTCGGCGCACTGGAAGACTGGGGACGTCCGCAGCGCGCGCTGGCGGCCTGCGCCGGCGCGCTGAAAGTTCATGGAGAGTCAGCCGAACTGCTGAGCTTCGCGGTGCCGTTTTTCGCGCGAATGGGTCAGTGGGAAGAAGCGGAAAGCTTGCTGGAAAAGCTAAAAGGGGCTGGAAACGCAGAACTGTTCCACGAAGCGGCCGCGGATTTTTTCCAGCGAAAGGGTGAGCTGGAAAAAGCGCTGCAACAGGCCGAGGCATGGGCACGTGAAGCTCCGCTGGCAATGAACGCGAGGGCTACGTTGCTGAGCCTGATCGCCAAACGGGACGGCGCGGATGCGGCGGCAGAGTTAGCCGCGAAATGGTCCCACGAGCGTCCGGGCCACGACCGCTTTGAGGAACTGTACAGCCAACATCTGGAACAGTCTTCGGCACCGCGCTGGAAGAGATATGCGCTACTGCGGCGGCGAGTGAAGCGTAACCGCGAGGACGCGTGGGCCTGGCGGCAGATTGCGTTCAATTGCGTGGCGGAATATGAATCTTCGGATCAGGCCGGGAAACAGAGGTTGCAGAAACGGTTGCCGAACTTGATCCGAGAATGCGAACGTACAGCGCCCGGCGAAGCTCCGACGATGCGACTCCGAGCGCAGTGGTGCGAGGCGCAACGGGAATGGGATAAGGCGATCGAGCACTGGACGAAATCGATAGAGCGGGAGCCGCACAACTTTTACGGATATCGCCGATTGTGGGAAACCCTGGCGCGGTCCAACGCGGAGGAAAGACGAGCGCTTTGGCAAAAGCTTTCCGACACGCTGCTGAGCCAGCCGGGCCGGCTGACTGCGGCGCGCGATACGATCATGCTGGTGGCGCAGAGATTCGGAGTCTCCGAAGCCGAAGAAGCGGTGGCCAGGTGGCAGAACCTGAGGCCGGACGATCCGGAAGTGACCGAAGCGTACGCGGACTTGCTGTTGCAATATGGTCACGGTAGAAGCGACGCACAGCGCGCCCTGGCGATCTTGCAGCCGGCGATAGAGAGATTTCCATACGACCAGGGACTTCGGTTTTCATTGGCGGACGCTCAGAGAAAGCTGGGGCAATTCCAGCAGGCGGAAGAAACTCTTTCGGAAATCATCCGACGGCACCCTGAGAATACTACGGCGCAAATCCAACTGGCACAGGTGGACGCGCGACACGGGAAGATTGAGGAAGCGTTAAGAACCTTGGCTTCCGCGGCTGCGCGCGATCCGCGGAATGTCGAAATACCCGACGCACAGGCAAGGACATACATCGAGGCGAACCGGAACAAAGAAGCGCGCGCCGTGTTGGACGCGGCGGGCGCAAAGTTCAGAAAAAGTGTTACCTGGCGTGAGAAAGCAATCCAACTGTATACGGAATGTGGAGACAACGAAGCGGCGGTGAGAACCGCGAGGGGCGGAGTGGAAGCCTACCCGCGCGGGGCTTATCTGTGGTTCTTGCTGGCAAGAACGCTGAACGGAATGAGGCAGTACGCCGGCCAGGGAGAAATAGAATTCAGCCTGAGGAAGAGCTTGGAGCTGAACGAAGGACTTTTTGACGCCGCGGATTGGCTGGCCATGCTGCTGGTGGAACAACGGCAATACGACGAAGCTGAATCCGTGATGAAGAAAATGAAGGAACGACTCAACGATCCGTCGCCGGCGATGGGTCGATTGGCATGGATCCGCAGGGAAAGGGGTGACAAGCAACGAGCGCGCGAAGAGATGGCAAGCGTGCTTCGCGAGACGCCGTGGTATCGCTGGGGCTGGAGCGTTTTGATGGAATGGCTCGGCGAGGACCAGGCGTGGAACGAGGCGAAGCGCGTGCTGCGCGTAATTCCTCCCGCGCAACGAACAAATACACAATTTCGCCGCCAACGGTTGACGTTGCTTGGTGCAGCGGGGCTTCCCCAGGCGGAGCTGGACTCCGAATGGAACAGCCTGCTGCAGGATTTTCCGGAGGAAGTGTCCCTTCACTTGCTGCGTTATGACTCGCTGCGAGACAGCAAGCGCCCGGCCGAAGCCGCCGAAGTGCTAGAACGGGTGCGGCCGCTTGATCCGGATAGCCCGTTTTTGCTGGCCCGGGTAACGGAAGTGCTGGCAAATGATGCGAACAGAAAGCAGCAGTCCGTTGAAGTGCTGCTGCTCATCATGTTTCGCGAGAAAGAATCGTCCACCTGGCCGGTAGAGTTTGCGTGGAAGACCGTGCGGGATGCAGGTCTGGAAGAAACGGCGTACCAAAAAGCATGCGAACGGTTGCGAAAAGGAGAGCGACCTACGCCCAGGGCGCTGTCTGCTCTAGCAACCTGCGCAGTGCGGTTACGCGGTACGGAGAAGCGCACCCTGCAACCATACTGGCGAACGTGGATGCCTGACCGAGGAGCGCGCGAGTTGCTCCGGCTGCAGAAAATGGTGGATGCGGCAGGGTGGGGAAAACAGGGCTACCGCTCCAGAGTAATGAAGCAACTGAGCGACGTCGGATACGTTCGTCTGGTAGCGCGGTACTGGAAAAACAACCGCACGGCTGTAGAGGACGACACTGGAGCCTGGGAAGAGACTGCACGCGCGCTCATGGTGCTCAAAAAGAAGAAGCAGGTACAGAAATTACTGGAGGGATGGCGGGGACGCAGCGGAGTGGGAATGTGGGCCGTGGCCAACTACGTGACCAGCTTTTCGGGCCTGGGCAAGAGCCAGGTCGAAAAAGTGCGAGCAGCTTGCCGGGACGCCCTGGCCGGACTGCCGCATGACCACTGCGCAAAATACCTGGTACACCGGCAAATGGAAACATGCGCATTGCTCGGCGACGAAAAGGGAGTACTGGAAACGTGGAAAGAATACCGAGATTACTTCAACGGAAAACTGGAGGAAGGCGAATGGTTCGCGCCACGGCGGAAGGATTTGCTGACGGACTTGCTAGTAATGGCGAGGGCGCTCCAAGACAACGACAAGAAATTATATAAGCGGATGCTGAGGTCCTTGCGCTGGAAGCTGGTGGGCGACAAGCTGAAGTTCGTGGACGGCGGCGGCAACATCGCTTGGCGACACTGGTGGTGGCTGATTTGGGTGCTCTTTCTATTCTTGCAGATCGTGCTGCAACAGTTTTGGCTTTCCACCAAATAGGCGAACACAAATAGCTTCGCAAATCTTTGCACCTCCCAAGCACAGTGAGGTAAAACAGCCCGCCCTTATTCCGCGCAGGACGACGAAGAATGAAAAAAGGGGCTACCACAGCTTCAATGCCACACCATACCCTGTCAGCAGCCCGTGGAAGAAAGCGCGCCGCACCTTTTCGTTGGAGTCCTTGTAATGCCGCGCAGCGTCATCAAGCGCCCGGAGGAGCTTTTCACGTCGAACCTGGCGTTCGCCTCCATGGGCGAGCTTGTCCACAAGTGACCGCACCGCTTCATCGTCGGCTATGCTGAATTTGTGAGTATGGTTGCTTTTTTGTGGGTGCGTCTTCATAGCTCGTCCTGGTTGGATCCTCGGTCGGATACTTGCCATTCCCTTACGAACCTTTACTGAACGCGGTCGTCACCGACGAAGAAATGGCACGGGCGACCGCGCCGGCCGGACCCTCCTTGCAACGTAGGTTGCTGGCGCAAGCAATTGCAATCGGTGGATTCCGGTAGGCCATTGCCGAGCTAGAGAGCCGAGCAAATAGGGACGCCATGCTTCGCGGTAACGAGACTGTCATTTGCATGGGACCAGGAGTAAGCTGCCATGGTCGAAAAGAACTCGCGCAGGAGTATGACGAACGGAGCGATTCTGACCGATGTTTTTCACTGCGGTTCCGCGAACGTCAGCTAGCGGCTGGCTGAAAGCTTTTCTTTTCATTACCGCGTCGTGTTTTGTGTTCTCCCGTGTAACCGCGGCGCAGAGCGGAGCTTCCGCCAAGGTTCCACCTTCCGCAAAAAAACTTTCCTTTAATCAGACGATCCAACCGATTCTGTCGGAGAATTGTTACGCGTGCCATGGCCCGGATCCTGGAGCGCGAAAGGCCAAACTGCGATTAGACCGCGCTGAATTTGCGTTTGCTCCACACGGAAAGTACGGTCCGGCCATCGTGGCGGGCCGGCCCGAAAAAAGTCCGCTGGTACAACGGATTGAGGCGAAAAATCCCAAAGACCGCATGCCGCCATTGGAGGCGCACAAGACGCTGAAGGCGGAACAGATCGCGTGGTTACGCAAATGGGTCAAGGAAGGCGCCGAGTACGAGGAGCATTGGGCGTTCATCGTGCCAAAACCGCAAACCGTTCCCGTCGTGAAGCAGCAGGCGTGGGTGCGGAACGCGATCGACAACTTCATTCTGGCTCGCTTGGAGAAGGAAGGGCTGGCTCCGTCACCCGAAGCTGATCGCAGGTCGCTGATCCGTCGCGCGACGTACGATCTGACGGGTCTTCCGCCGACTCCGGCAGAGGTTGCAGCATTCCTGGGGGATGCCGCGCCCGAGGCCTACGAAAAAGTTGTGGACCGATTGCTAACGAGTCCCCGTTATGGCGAGCACCGCGCGCACTATTGGCTGGATGTAGCTCGCTACGGTGACACTCACGGCCTACATACCGATCACTTCCGCAGCATCTGGCCCTATCGGGACTATGTCATCAAAGCCTACAACGAGGGAAAACACTTCGATCAATTCATCCGGGAACAGCTTGCTGGCGACATGCTGCCGGAGAAAACCCTGGATTCCATCGTGGCCTCGGCCTATGTGCGCTCGGGAATCAGTACCGCCGAGGGAGGCACGCTCAGTGAGGAGCTCCGCGTAAATAACAAACGCGAGCGGACCGAGGCATACAGCGCCGCGTTCCTGGGTCTGACCGTGGGCTGCGCGAACTGCCACGACCACAAATTTGATCCGATCACGCAGAGGGATTTTTACCGGTTGACGGCGTTCTTCAACAACTTGACTGAAAATCCATTCAACGATGAGCGAAAGGATTGGCCGCCCTTTCTACGCGTTCCGCGGGCAGAAAATCGCGCCGCTTACGAAGAAGCATTGGCGAAACGAACTGCGATAGAGAGACAAATTCACGAGCGCCGAACGCAGAAGCGGGAATTGATTGCGGCGTGGGTCGCGCAACCGGCAAGTGCGCCGCGCCCGGTGAATTCGGATGGTCTGGCGGTGCGGCTGCGATTCGACGAGCAAAAAGGCGATGTATTCGCGGATTCCTCCTCGGGTGTGAAGCGTAAATCTTGGACCGCCACGGGCGTTCCTGTTGTCTGGGGGGAAGGTACCTGGTTTTGGCCGTATATGCGGATGGAAATCAGTACGCATCTAGAGCTTTCCGATGTTGGCGACGAAGAGGCTTCCAGGCCGTTCAGTGTCGCCACCTGGCTACATCCGCATTTGCGACCACTGGAACCCAGAGACGAAGCGAAGCCAGACGGAGTCATCCTTGCTCGCGCGGACGCGAACCAGAACGGCCGGGGATGGCAGCTTATTTCGAGCAAAGGGAAACTTACGTTTGTTCTCGCGCATGAGCTGCCGGACGACGCGATACGCGTCGAGACAAAGGAAAGAGTTTTGGCGGTGGGGCGCTGGAACCACGTGACGGCTACCTATGACGGTTCGGGCAAAGCGGCGGGGGCAAAGCTCTATATTGACGGCAAGCTGCAGGAGCTAAGCGTAATCAAGGACGGGCTCAAAGACAGCATCAGCACCAGCGCACCTCTCGAATTCGGCCGTATGCACCCGGATGGCAACCCGTTGCGGCAATCGGGTTATCAGGATTTTCGCCTTTATCAGCGGGCGCTTTCGGATGAAGAGGCAAAGCGTTTGCCGTTTGAGGACTATATCTCGGAAGTTGCGCGCAAGCCGATTGCGGAATGGTCCGAGGATGAGCTGCACACGGTAAGCGAATATTACTTCGGCGAGGTCGATGTACCGACGCAGGCTCTGAAGGCTCAATTGCCTCCGCTCACGAAGGAGCTGGAGCGTCTTTCCGCGGACGGCGATATCGTGATTATCAGCGAAGAAGCGCCGACGTTGGCGTACGCGGACGTTCTGGCCAGGGGAGCTTTCGGCGCCCGCACGGAGCGCGTGCGCCCCGGCGTACCGCACTTTCTTCCGAACCCGCCGGCGAGCGACTCGCTAGATCGTTTGACGCTTGCAGACTGGACGGTCAGTCCGCTGAATCCTTTGACCGCGCGGGTTACCGTCAATCGCATGTGGTCTGAAATCTTTGGCACGGGCATCGTGGAAACCACCGAAGATTTTGGCGTGATGGGCGCGCGGCCGAGCCATCCAGAACTGCTTGATTGGCTGGCGCTCGATTTTCGCGAACACGGATGGGACGTGAAGCGTTTCTACAAACAACTAATGCTCTCCGCGACGTATCGGCAATCGGCGCGGGCCACCCCCGAGCAGATCGAGAGAGATCCGAAGAACCGGCTGCTGGCTCACGGGCCGCGATTCCGCATGGATGGCGAGATGATCCGCGACACGGCGTTGTCCGCTAGCGGCCTGCTGGTGGACAAGATCGGTGGACCAAGCGTAAAGCCTTACCAGCCGGCCGGCGTGTGGGAGGCCGGCAGCCATCAGAACAGCGACACGAAAGCGTATGTACAGGACCATGGGGACGCCTTATATCGTCGCAGCGTGTACACGTTCTGGAAGCGCATGGCGACCATGCCGAACATGGATGCTCTGGACGAACCGGTGCACGATGCGGCGTGCACCCGGCGCCAGCGCACCGACACTCCATTGCAGGCGCTTGTATTGATGAACGATCCGCAGTGGCTCGAAGCGTCGCGCCGTCTTGCGGTACGCGTGATCCGGGAATGGCCAGACCCCGATAGGCGCCTCAATGCTCTCGGTGAGATTTTGCTGGCACGTTCTTGGGAACCAAAGGAAAAAGCGGTGCTCGAAAAGGCGTTGGCGAAATTCGAGTCAACGTACGCACAAGACCAATCGGCAGCCGACCGCTTGGTCGCTGTGGGCGAAAGCGCGCCCGATATTGATTTACATGCGGACGAATTGGCGTCGTGGATGTTGGTTGCCAGCGCTGCCCTGAACTTGGACGCGGTCTTGAATAAATGAGAAAAGTTGAACCGATGAAAACTGAGGATCCAGGCGAACAGAGCTTCTGTTGTGATCACGGAGGTGAAGGTCCGACAGTTTACGATTTGCCAGTGCCGCTTTCTTTGCGGGAGGAATGGAAGCGCCTGGCGACGCGCCGGCACTTTCTGGGACGAATGGGTAAGACCTTAGGATGGGCCGGGCTGGCCAGCCTAATCGGAGATTCGCTGATCGGGCGGGCTGCGGGAGCTGAATTGCGCAGCGGGGCCAACCGCCTGCCGGATTTTGCGCCAAAGGCAAAACGGTCGATCTATCTGTTCATGTCCGGTGCGCCATCGCAGATGGATTTGTGGGACTACAAGCCCGGGCTGACAAACCTTTTTGACAAAGATCTACCCGATTCCGTTCGAGGAACCCAGTCTCTGACGGGCATGACATCCGGCCAGGCTCGTTTTCCCATTGCGCCGCCGCACTGGGGCTTTTCGCGACAAGGCAAGTCCGGCCGTTACGTCAGCGAACTGCTGCCATGGACGGGCAAGCTGGTGGACGACATCACCCTCATTCACACCATGCAAACGGATGCGATCAACCACGAACCGGCAATTCTTTTGATCAACACCGGCAACATGGTGCCCGGCAAGCCGTCGCTGGGCTCCTGGATTGCATACGGCCTTGGTAGCATGAACGAGAATCTTCCGACTTTTGTGGTGCTGAATTCGCTTACGATTCCGGGCACAGACCTTCAGCCCATTTCGCCGAAGTTGTGGAGCAGCGGATTTCTGTCAAATGAATACGCCGGTGTGGCGTTCCGTTCGCAGGGGGCCCCGGTACTGTATTTAGATGATCCGGCGGGGATGAGCCGCGAAGTACGCCGCGAATTGATCGGCACGGTGAACGCGATCAATGAGCTGACCTATGAAGAGGTGGGCGATCCAGAAACCCACGCGCGAATTCACCAGTACGAGATGGCTTTTCGCATGCAGGCTTCGCTGCCTGAACTTACCGATTTCAGCGACGAACCGGCAAGCACCTGGACGTTATATGGCGATGACGCGAAACGAGCCGGAAGTTTTGCATACAATTGCCTGCTCGCCCGGCGAATGGCCGAGCGCGGCGTCCGCTTCACGCAGATTTATCAGCGGGGCTGGGACGTTCATTCGAACGTTGTCGGCAATTTGCCGAAGCTTTGCGCCGCGACGGATCGCGGATCGTATGCGCTGGTCACCGACCTAGGACGACGCGGCCTACTGGACGAGACGCTGGTGATTTGGGGTGGTGAGTTTGGGCGAACAGTTTATAGCCAGGGCGGTTTGTCCAAGGACAACTATGGACGCGACCATCATCCGCGTTGCTTTACTACGTGGATGGCTGGCGGCGGAACGAAAGCAGGCCATGTGCACGGCCAGACGGACGATTTCTGTTACAACGTCGTAAAGGACCCGGTGCATGTGCGAGACTTCAATGCCACGGTTCTTCGTCTTCTTGGAATGAATCATGAAAGGTTCACCTTTAAGTTCCAAGGACTGGAGCAGAAATTGACCGGAGTTGTTCCGGCTAAGGTGGTATCCGACCTCATCGCATGAACACAACCACGCGACGCTTGTTCTTAACAAAATGTTCCGCTGCGGCCACCGCAGCGATGCTGCCGGCCTACTGGCTGCAGACTTCCGATAAATCGGGCACCCGCTTGCCGATTGTGGGTGCGGGAAGGCACGTCTATGAATGCGTGCATGACTGGCTGGTGCCACCCGACGGCCTGGTCTGGGGAGACACCCATGGCTTGGCACAAGACGAACAAGGCCAGATCTACATCGCGCACACGGTAAATAAATCCAGCATGCGCGGCGAGGCCGTGGTCGTCTACGATTCCGCAGGGCGCTACGTTCGCGCATTCGGCGAGGAATTTCGCGGCGGCGCGCATGGGCTCGGCCTCCGGCGCGAGCGGGGCGGAGAAGTTCTCTATCACTGCGACATCAATCAGTGCAGGATTGTGAAGACCACGACGAAGGGCAAGGTTCTATGGACCCATGGCTACCCGCGCGAGGACGCAGCTTATGCCGAACGCGCAATTGATTTTGTCCCTACGAACGTGGCCTTCGCGCCCAACGGGGATTTCTATGTCGGTGATGGCTACGGCTCGCATCATCTGCTGCATTTTTCATCCGCCGGAAAATTTCTTGGGGAAATAGGCTGGCCCGGTCGCAACGAAGGCGAATTCGATACGCCTCATGGCCTGTTTGTGGATACCCGCGGCAAAGTTCCCGTCCTGGTGGTTGCGGATCGGGGAAATCGCCGTTTGCAGACCTTCTCTTTAGACGGTTCGCATCTTCGCACAATTAAGGATGAAGGGCGGATTCGCTTGCCTTGTCATTTTCACACTCAGGGCGAATGGATGGTTTGTCCCGACCTGGACAGTCAAGTTTGTATTCTTGACCGCGAGTACAACGTCGTGGCGCAGCTCGGTGATGGCCGGGCTTCGAACGGTGAAGTTGGCTCGCGCCGGAAGCAGTCCCGGAGCGAATTCACCCCCGGGCAGTTCATCACGCCTCACGCGGCAATCTTTCTTCACAACGGCGACATTCTTGTAGCCGAATGGCTGCCGATCGGACGCATTACACTGTTACGTCGAGTCTGAGATACCCGGATGAGCTCGCGCATCAAGATAACGCTGTTGGGTATCGGCCTGCTTCTCTCCATCGCGTTGGCGCTGGTGGTATGGAACGCCCCGCCCGACGGACTCGAGCGCGGTGAGTGGAGTCAGTTTCTCGGGCGCTTCCATCCGCTGGTGGTGCATCTTCCGATTGCACTGTTGATGCTGGTTGCGGCGCTCGAGTGCGCGGGCTTTTTTCCAAAAGGAAAACACCTGCAAGCCTCGGCTGGATTTGTTCTGGCCCTGGCTGCCGTTAGCGCGCTCGTCGCGGTTTGCTTGGGCTGGCTACTTGCCAGGAGCGGTGGTTACGAGGGGCAGCTGGTCACGCGGCACATGTGGGGAGGTGTTTCGCTTGGAGCAGCGCTCTTGCTGTGTTGTGCGCTGCGCGGCTGGAACACGAAATGCTATGCCGCGGCTCTTTTCGCGACCATCTGCCTGATGGGATGGACCAGCGACCAGGGCGGTAAGCTTACTCACGGTCAGTCCTTCTTGACCGAACACATGCCCGCGAAGCTGCGCACGGTGCTCGGCGTGCCTCCGCCTGCAAGAAAACAAACGCCACCGCACGCGCCTATGTCCGCTCCAAGCGTTTCGATTCCCGGAAAGATTTCCGTCACTTTTTTTGCTTCGCGTATTTCCCCCATCTTCGAGGACAAATGTATTCAGTGCCACGGACCGGGAAAAAAGAAAGGCAAGCTCCGGCTCGATACGTTCGAAAACGTCATGCGCGGCGGGAAAGATGGCGTGATCGTAAAGCCCGGCGATGCAAAAGGCAGCGAGATTGTTCGCAGAATTACGCTGCCCCGGAAGGACGAGGATGCCATGCCCGCCGAAGGCAAGCCTGGCCTGACCGCGGCCGAAATCAAGCTGATCGAATTGTGGATAGGCTCTGGTGCTTCACTAGATCTGGCTGCGGACGACGTCGCCGGAGCGCCGCCCGTTTCACCGGCGAGATCCGTTGTCCCGCCTTGGACGGTAGACTATCGCCTGCGCTCGGATAAGATCCGATCGTTGCAGGATCAGCTCGGAGTACGGCTGGTCCCGCGGTCGCAAAATCCGCGCGAAGGGCTCATCCTTCGAACGGTCACTGCACCCGAACGCTGCAATGACGCCGTGCTGGCCGCACTCAAGCCGGTGGCTGATCTAATCGTTGACGCGGAACTTGCCAGGACCAAGGTCACCGACGCCGGCATTCGAGAGCTTGGCTCCTTTCCCAACCTGCGCTCTGTAGATCTCTCCCACACGGCGATTACTCCTCGCGGCATCGCTCCTCTCGTAGGCCTAGCCAAGCTGGAGTCGCTAAACCTTACAGCGACCGATGTGGATGACACGAGCGTGCTTCCATTTCGCGGCAAGCCCGGGCTAAAGCGTCTGTACCTCTTTGAGACCAAGTGCAGCGCCGACATCCGGCCTACTCAGTCCGCGGAAAAGAGATGACGCGTGTCGAATTGTGGTGAGTTGCCCGCTCCCGTTGGCTGGTTTGCACCTATTTGCTGGCCGGCTCGAAAAATATCAGTTCCGAATTGTTCGGTTGACCGAGCGAGACGCGGAGTCCTTTGCTCATCAGTGCCTTGCCCGCCATGCTGCGATCGGGATTGGTATGATCCTGAAAATGCAGCTGGTAAGTTCTGGACGGATCTAGCCCCCGCAACACGAAGATGTGAGAGGACTCCGCTTCCGTGGATCCGCGGAACGCGTAGACCACGCCTTTGCCGGTATGGGGGTCGTAATACTCCATTCCATCCCAACGCACGCCGTCAGGCCGCGCCGAAATGTGGAACAGCGAAGCGTCACGGATGAACGGCCTGAGCTTCGTCTTGTACACCCGAAATTCCTGCTTGGCAGCGGCGTGCTGCTCGTCGGTCCACGCTGTCGTGTCCAGCATAATCGTGAGCCAACCCATCATTCCGCTACGCAGCATGTAGCGGAAGTTTTCGATGGAAGGCGTCGGCCACTTTTCAACATACGTTTCCAGCATCGCGGCGGGCAGCAAGAAGCTGGTGTCGTAAAACGCGCGCCGATTCGAAAGCGGATCGTACGTATCCGTAATCGAGAAGTAGTCGCCGTGCGAAGCGCTGCCGAAGTCCACCATGCGGCCGCCGTCGTTGCAGATTTCAAAAAGCAGATCCGGATGGCTCTTGCGGAGATTGGCGTAAATATCGTAGTACGCGCGAACCGCGTGGTAACTGACATCGGTGGAGTTCGGTCCGTGCACAAAATAGGCCCCTGAAGTCTTCATGATGTTTGTGTTGGCCGGATCGGGCGGAGCGTGCGGATGATCCGGGCGATCGCATCCTTGCGCCACAAGGTAGCCATCATGCTCGATCATGTCGAGATGATAGTCATCCACGATGCGGTTGACTTCCTTCTGAGCCCAGGCTTTTGCTGCGTGAAGTCCGATGTCGATCGTTTGCCCCTTGAATGCCTCAGGCTTCCAGTCGTCGGGCACGTCGGCGACAAGCCAATTGCGAACGCTCGGATCACGAAGATTCAGCGCACCGGGCTGCGCACTCAAGGCCGCCTGTGTCCAGTCCACCCAAAGCCCAAATTTGAGCCCGCGGCGATGAGCGTCATCCGCGATCGGCTCGAGACCGTGCGGGAATTTCTCTGGATTGGGGTGCCAATCCCCTACCCCGCGAAACCATCCGGCGTCGATGTGGAACATGTCGAATTGTAAATCGACGGAATCCTCGATCATGCGGTGCGCAAGCATCTCATCAATGGCCATGCCGCTGCCCCAGCTATTATTCACAAGATATGGATAACTGTGGTTTTTCCACGTCGCCGGATTCGTAAGTACTTCGCGCACCCAGCGGCGCAGAACATTACCGGCGCCGTCCGGGCCACCCTGAAAACCTCCAATGAAGACTCTGGGCGTTTCGAACGATTCGCCGGCGGGCAGTCTGGTGCGGAAAGGCTTGGGAGACGGATTTAGCCCAGCCAGGCCATGGAGAGAATCAGGAGTTCGCGCGATGGCCAGCCGAGTTCGGCCACTGAATTCAATTCCAACGTACCAGCCGTCTTCAGATGAATTCAGTCGCTGAACGCCGAACCAGGGAATGATCTCGCGGCTCTCGCCTTTCTCCGGATGTGCGTATGTGCTGGAAGTTCCTTCCCACGCATATCCTTCCTTCAAGGCGACATCGTGCGTACCAACCTCGGAAGGAGTATCCGCGCCCTTTTCGACGAAGAGATGCTGCAGTCCCGTTCCGCTGCCGATCGAGAAATCAAATTGGAAACTGTCCTGGAATGGTAACCAGACTTCCTTGTCGCCGAGGTTTTCGATGCGGATTTGATGCTCGATCGGGCCGAAGTCCGCACGCGCCTGCCATTCCCAAGTAAGTTTGAGATGAGGCGTGGTGGTCTCGTAAACAAAGGCGACGCGTCCGGGATCTCTGTGGTGGATTGGCGGAACTAGTTTCCAGAACAGAGCTACTCGTTGGCCCTGCACCTCCGCGTGATCCGGCAATGTTTCCGCCACTCGGTTCTTCCAGGCAGCTTGGCCTGGAACAGAAAGCTGCTGCAGACGGGGTCCGGCATCGTCGCCATCCAACGTTAGGGCCACACCGCTCGTCTGTAAGCGCGTCCGGTTCTGCGCTCGTAATACGGAAACGGACCCCAGAAACAGGACGCACGACAAACAGACGTGCAACGAGCAACGCATGGGAGTCTCCATTGGGCAAAGCCTAGGATTAAAGATTTCTACCGCAACAAACGCCTCGCCGCTTTGGTGTCGCCCGAGACACCGGCGCAGCAGAGCCATGCGGCGCCACTGCCGGCAGTTAACGAGCCGGTTTTATCGGCAGGCTGACGCTGACCACACACCCCCTCTCGCCGGAACGGTTGGAAAGTTCGAGCGAGCCGCCGTGGGCCTCCGCGATCTGCCGGGAGAGCACTAGCCCGATGCCGCTGCCTTCCGGCTTGGTGGTGTAGAACGGAACGAAGGTGTTGCCCGGATTCATGAGCCCCGGACCGCTGTCCTCAATCGTCAGAATCAACTGACTCGCACTTCGCGCCCACCTCACACGAATTTGTGGCCCCTCAGGCGAGTTGACTGTGGCGGCAGATGTCTGGTCGCCGTTCGATCGTGACTCCAACACCGCATCGGCGGCATTGTGCAGGAGGTTGATGAGCATCTGCTCGAGCTGATCGGCATCCGCCATGAGCATCACGTCAGAATTCGAGGCGACAGCGATTTCCGCGCGTGTTTCGAGACTTGCCGCGCGCCTGATCAAATCCGCAACCGAACATTCGCGCAGAACGGGAGCCGGCATCTGCGCAAGCTGGCGGTATGCCTGTAGGAAGCGGTTCAGCGAGGCTGCCCGCGTTTCGATGATTCCGAGACCGCGCGCGAAGTCCTGCCTTTGTGCGGACTGGAGATCAGTGTCATCGAGCCGCGCGCTCAAGCTGCCGGCAATGGACTTGATCGGCGTAAGCGAATTGTTCAGCTCGTGCCCGATCACGCGAATCAGCCGTTGCCACGCGCGGCGCTCCTCTTCACGCAAAGCGCGGCTTACATCGGACAGAACAACCAGAGTGTGCGGAATTCCCTGCTGACGAAAAGAGCTGCGCCGCACAAACCATCGTGCTCCCGCGCCAAGCGCCAGTGAAACCAGGGACTCGTTCTCGCGGGTGAAGCATTCCTCCAAGCCCAGTTGTGCGGCGGACTGGCCCAGCAACTGAGACGAAGACCGGTGCAGCAGTTTTTCGCCCGCGGAATTGACCAGCCGCAAAGTATTCGCTGGATCGAAAGCGAAAATCGGAATGTCCACCTCTTCCACGACCCGTTGCAGGAGCGCCGTGGCTTCCATGGCGCCTGTGCGGTGCCGCGAAAGCAAATCCGCAAGCGCATTGAGCTCGAGCGAGAGTTCGCCAAGTGCGTCGTTGGGAACGGCGTTGCGCGCGCGGAAGGAATAGTCTTCCTCACGCAGGGCGCCGACGACATTGGCTAGCGTCTGCAGCGGACGAATGATGTGTTCGTGCAGAGCCAGCGCCAGCAGCGAACACGTCAACAACTCCGCTACGAAAAGTGCAAGTTTGCTCTCCGTGGACCAGGGCAACAGCCAGATCAAAATTGCGCTGACAAGCAAGCCGGGTACCACCAGCAAGGCGGTGAAGGCGATGACACGGCGCTCGAAACGTGTTCGCCGGGACGGCGTAGCCACACGCTTCTCGTGTTCACTCACGACTGGGCGAGAGCCCATATTTTTCCATCCGCCGGTACAGGGCGCCGCGGCTAAGACCAAGCGCTTCGGCCGCCTGGCTGACATTACCCTGAAAGCGCTGCATCGCCTTGCGGATCAGAATACTTTCGACCGACTCCAAACTCAATTCTTCGAGATTTTGAACCTGCATCCGCTGGACGCCGATGCCGAGATCGGCGGGCTGAAGCTGGTCGGTGCGACACATAAGGACCGCGCGCTCCATGGTGTGTTCGAGCTCCCGCACATTGCCGGGCCACGCGTATTGCAGCAGCGCCTGCAATGCCGCGGCGTCGAGGCCTTGAATCGCGCGTCGGTATCGAGCCGCATAGCGCGCCAGAAAATGTCCAGCAAGCGCCGGAACGTCCTCGCGACGCTCGCGCAAAGCCGGCAGGCGAATTTCGACGGTGTTCAAACGGAAGAGCAGATCCTCGCGGAACGTACCATTTGCGCAGGCTGCTTGTAGATCGGTGTTCGTCGCAGCCACTACGCGCACGTCCACGCGGCGCGACCGCGCCGAGCCCAACCGTTCGATCTCGCCGGTTTCGAGCACGCGAAGCAGCTTGGCTTGCTGGCGAACCGGCACATTGCCAATTTCGTCGAGAAAAATTGTGCCGCCGTCAGCAAGCTCAAAGCGCCCGATGCGGTCAGCGCGCGCATCGGTGAACGCTCCTTTTACGTGGCCGAACAGTTCGCTTTCAAACAGACCTTCGGGAAGTGCGCCGGTGTTCACGGCAACTAACGGACGAGAGGCTCGCGCGGATAGCGCGTGAAGCGTCTGCGCAACGACTTCCTTGCCGGTTCCATGCTCGCCGGTGATCAGCACGTTGGCATCCGATGGACCGATGCGGGAGATCAGTTCGAGGATCGGCTGCATTGCGGGCGCCGAGGCGATGAATTCGGGACGGCCCTCAGCGCGCAGCAAACGGTTTTCGGCTTCGAGGCGTTCGGCTTGCAGCAAAGCGCGGCGAAGTTCGACTTGCGTGCGGAGGATGGAAATCAATCGCTCGTTTTCCCACGGTTTCTGGATAAAATCGCGCGCGCCACGGCGCATGGCTTCGACGGCGAGGTCCACGTTTCCCCATGCGGTCATGACGATGACGGGCAGAGTGCTATCAAGCGCGACGATTTCGGAAAGCAAGTCGAGCCCTTCCTGGCCAGAGGTGGTGTCGCGCGTGTAGTTCAAATCGATCAGCACTGCGTCATATGTGCTGCGAGCGAGCGCTTCGCGTGCCAGAACAGGTGACTGCACGGAGTCTACCTTGTACCCCTCCGGCTTGAGCAGAAGCTCGAGCGCTTCCAGAATGTGCCGCTGGTCATCGGCAGCGAGGATGCGCGGAGAATCACCACGACTTCCCGACAGAATAGAACTGCTGGTGTCGCGTGGCTTAATGGAAGTAGGCATGTGCGAGATTAGTAGGTTACACGTTCTCCGCTGAAGAGGAAGAGCCAGTCCGAAGACCTGCCACGAGCAAAGTTCCGTTCATGAAACTCTCCATAGCCAGATCACTCATAACGCAGGGCCAAGTTGGGGTCGACTCGCGAAGCCCGGCGCGCGGGGGCATAACAGGCAAGCAGCGCGACCGCAATAAGGACGAGCGCTACCGCCGCGAAGGTACCGGGATCGGCCGAGCTCAAGCCAAAGAGCAATGACCGCATTGCGCGCGTCAAAGCCAGAGATCCGGCCACTCCGATGACGACGCCGATCGCTGTGACACGTACGCCCTGGCCGAGGACAAGCCGCAGAATGTTGGCTCGCGTGGCACCGAGGGCTATGCGGACCCCGATTTCGCCCGTGCGGCGAATCACGCTGTGCGCCATAACTCCGTAAAGGCCTACAACTGCGAGCAAAAGCGCGGCACCGGCGAAAAATCCCAGCAGGATTAGATTAAAGCGCCGGGTGCGTAAAGATGAAGAGACAATCGCCGCGAAGGAGCCAAACTCCGGCGGCACGGTAGGATCCAGACTGCGCACGAGCTGACGCGCTGTGGGGATCAGTGCAGACGGTTCGCCAGAGGAGCGGATCACCACGGCGAAATGCCCCGTGGCCTGGGGTCGCTGGCGGTAGCTGACGTAAATGGTGGGTTGCGGAGCGCTCTCCAGGCTGGATGCGCGGACGTCGCCTACGACTCCGATGACGGTTAACGGGCGCAGGTCGCCATCCATGTTGCCGAATTCGATGGTACGGCCCAGCGACTCCTGAGATGGCCATTTTTCGCGCGCGAGCGATTCGCTGATGACGGCAACCTGAGGCGCATCGATCGCGTCGCGATCGTCGAAAAGACGCCCTCGCAAGAGCGGAATTCCGAGCGAAGTGAAAAAGCCCTCGCTCGCTACAGAATAGCCGGCATATCCGGTGTTCGGTGAACTGTGAAACATGGGCTCGAGCTCTTCCATGTTGCGAGGCACAGCCTGGCCGGGAGACATAACCACGTAGGTCCCATCGGGATGATCTCCGCCCATCAGCGGCAGATAACCCGTGCCACCGACACCGGAAACTCCAGGGATAGTCCTAATTCCGGCAAACAGGTTAGTGAGGAAAGTGACGCGTCGGGCTTTGGCCTCGGGTTTGTCGGCGGAAGACAGGGCCAGGTCCATGGTCAGGACGTGTTCGGTCCGGAAACCCGGATTGACCGAAAGGACGTGGAGCAAGCTGCGGCCGAGGAGTCCAGCACCGGTAAGCAGGACAAGCGTGATCGCGAGCTGACCCACAACGATCAAGCTGGCGGCACGATGGCTCGAGACGGTTGGAAGGTGTGAACGGCTCGCGGAAGACAACGTGTCCCGAAGACCGGCATGGATTGCGCGACGCGCACTGAAAACGCCCAGCCCTGTGGCGATCACAACCATGATTCCAAATGCCGCGGCCAGGACGGGCACATTCAAGGAAACTCCACGAACGTTCTGTAATTCGGCAGGAGCGAGCCGCAACAAGCCGGCGAGGGCGGTGCGCGCCGCAAGCACACCGAGAATTCCTCCACATAAAGAAAGCAACAGAGCTTCGAGGAGGAATTGATGGAGGAGCTGCGCAGGTTTAGCTCCGAGCGCGACACGAATAGAGAGCTCATTTTGCCGCGCGGCGGTTTGGGCCAACAAGAGATTGGCAACATTCAGGCAGGCGACGAGGAGGAGAAATCCAACTGCGCCGAGAAGCACGATGAGCGCCGGCCGTACGGGAGCCGCCAGTTCCTCTCGAAGGCGGGTAACCGAAGCATCGGTCATGTCTATATCGGGCGCGTATTGTTGATGGATTTGGCTCGCGATTGCGGCCAGTTCCGCATGAGCTTGTGAAAGCGACATGCCAGCGCGAAGCCGCGCGATGACTTGCCAATTGTGGGCGGTGCGGGAAGGATAGCGCTCGAAGAGTTCGCGAGGCACCCATACCTGAGCTTCTTGTGGAAAATCGAAGCCCGGCGGAAGAACGCCAACGACCGAGACGGAATGATCTGCGATTTTCAGCTTGATTTGTGAAAGATCGCCGGCGCTGCCGAGGAATTGCTGCCAGAAACTGTGCGCCACCAGAGCCACGGGGGCTGCTCCAAAATGCTGTTCCTCCGGGGTAAAGGTACGGCCGAAAACCGGCTGCACTTGCATGATGGAGAAAAAGTCCTTTGACACGGGGGCCACGCCGATACGGACCGCTTCCGCGCCGCCGGAGACCGGTTCCAGCCAGCTCCGGAACTCAGCGACGCCGTTCAGCGAGCGACTCTGTGTGCGAACGTCCTCGAAGTTAGGATCGGCGAAATTGACTCTGTGGCCAGAGCCGTTCACTTCGAGCAGGCTGACAAGTTGATCCGGCTGATGGTAAGGAAGCGGCTTCAGAAGAACAGCGTAAGCGACGGTAAAGATGGCGGTCGTTGCTCCTATGCCGATGGCCAGCGTGAGCAACGCTGTGACCGTGACCGAGAGGTTTTTGTACAACAGACGGACAGCGTGGCGCAGATTCTGAGAAAACATTTTTGCACCTCACTCGCAGCGAAGAGCGACGTTGAGATCGACTTTAGAAGCGCGACGCGCGGGAATGTAGGTGGCCAGCAGCGCGATCCCCGCCAGAAGGATAGGTACAGCGACGAACGTTGCTGGGTCTGTGGGTTTCACGCGGTACAGCAACGAAGTGATGAGCCGGGTCAGCAGCAATGCCGTCATCGCGCCGATGGCAATCCCAACCGCGGCCAGGCGCATGCCATGTTTCACGACGATCAGCAGAATCGAGCGTGGGTTTGCACCAAGCGCAAACCGAATGCCCATTTCCCGTCTCCGTCGCGAAACTGTGTAGGCGATCACGCCGTATAGACCGAGTGAAGTAAGTACGAGGGCGAAACCGCCGAAGATGGCCAGGAGAACGGCTTGAAACCGTGAACCGGCCACCGAGTCGCTTACATACTCGTCGAGCGACTTGACGTGCAAAAGCGGCAGGTCCTTGTCGATCGACTGCACAACTCTGGCCAGTGTCGGGACAAGATTCTGCGGCGGCATTTCTGTGCGCACAACCACCGACATCGGAGCAAACGGCAGCTGGGCATAGGGTACATAGGATTCGAGAACCGTGGGAGCGCCCAACCCTTCGCCCTTCACATCGCCGGCGACACCAACAATCAGGCGCATCGGGGCCTGCTGCGGGCCGCTTGAAATGTCGAGCTGGATCCGCCGGCCAACCGGGTCCTGGCCAGGAAAAGCTCGCTGTGCCAGCGATTGGCTGATGATCGCTGAGGGCAAGGCAGTTGAACTTTCATCGTGAGCGTCGAACGCGCGTCCCGCGACGATCGGAATTCCCAAAGTGCGGAAATAATCCTGATCCACAATATGGAGCGTCGTAGCGGTTCGCTCCGAGGCTTTCATCGGCCGGCCCTCAATATCGAAGCTGGTTTTCACATCGGCTGCCAGCGTAGGAAGAGGAAACCCGGCGCTCGCGGCCCGAACACCGGGCACGCCGCGAAGACCGTCCAGCAGCCGGCGGTAGAATCCCACGCGTTCCGCGTGGCCGTAACGGTCGGGGAGATCCAGTCCAAACGTAATAGCATGGTCTTTGGCAAAACCAGGATCGACCTTGCCAAGTTCCAGCAGGCTGCGCAGCAACAAACCTGCAGCGATCAGCAGAAGCACGGCGAGAGCCGTTTGCGATACCACGAACGCCGATTTCAGACGGCCCTGGGCGCGAGTTTCGGTTCCGCTTCTTCCTCCTTCATTGAGCGCGCTCGCCACTTGCGGCTTGCATGCTTGCAAAGCCGGAAGGAGGCCGAAGAACAAACAGCTCAAGAGCAATAACGCAGCCGTGAAACCCAGCACACTTCCATTCAAACTGGTCTCGGTAATTCTGGGCAGGTCGCTCGGCGCCAAGTTGACCAGAAAGCGGAGCGACCAGGATGCCACTGCCATCCCCAGGGCCGCGCCGACGACCGCGAGTACCATGTTTTCAGTAATCAATTGGCGCACAATGGCCCAACGCGAGGCCCCGAGCGCCAAGCGAATGCTTACTTCGCCGCTTCGTTCGGTGGCACGGACCAGCAGCAGGTTGGACAAGTTGGCGCAGGCGATGAGCAGCACCAGCCCAACCGCTCCGAAAAGAATGAGCAGACCGGAGCGCGAATCCCCTACGACATCGTCGATCTCCCGCGCTACGCTAACTCCCTTTGGCCGGTTCTCCGGATACTCTTTGTTTAGACCGTCCTGGATTTGCGCCATTTCGCTTTGTGCTTGCGCATCCGTGATTTGCGGCTTTAATCGCGCGATCACATCGAGATAGGAGATTCCACGCTGCGCAGTCATCGGCGGATTGCCATTTGCGGAACGCGCATCAAGCGCGACAGTGGTCCAGAAATCAATCTGGTCGCGCTGCACTGGAAACTGAAATGTCGCCGGCATGACGCCAACCACCGTGAAGACCTGGCCGGACAAAGTAAGACTTTGTCCCAGAATCTTTCGGTCGGAACCGAAGCGATCACGCCAGAGTCTGTCGCCCAGAAGGATGGGCAGTCCGGCCTCGGGATGGTCTTCGGCCGGAAGAAAGCTTCTGCCGAGCATGGGCAAAACACCCAGGAGCGAAGGTAGGTTGGCCGAAACTATAGCGCCGCGCAGATGCGCGGGTTCGCCGCTCCCGGTAAGCGTAAAGTCCTCGGTGCGAAACGCGGATATTCCCTCAAAAACGTGGTTGCGCGATCGCCAATCCAGAAATGCCGGATAAGAAACTCCGATGTCGTCACGCCGATCCGGTTCTGTGGTTTTCACTGCTACCACGCGACCGGGGTCTTTAAAAGGAAGCGGACGCAACAGGACCGCATCAATCACGCTGAAGATGGCCGTGTTGGCGCCGATGCCGAGGGCGAGTGTAAGGACGGCGACGGCGGTGAAGCCGGGAGCTTTACGGAGCTGGCGAAAAGCGTAGCGGAGATCCTGAAGGATAGTGTTCATGGCTGGCCCTCGGACAGTAGTACGTCGCAGGAAGCGGAATTGACAGCGGTCCTCATTGCTTCACGGCTTCGTAGGGATTTAGTTCGGGGTTGGCGGTGTCGCTGACGATCCAGCCGTCCTTTACCTGTATGGTGCGGGAGCCATGGGCGGCATTGCTTTCAGAGTGAGTCACTTGAACGATGGTAGTTCCCTGCTGATTGAGTTCGCGAAAGAGCTCCATGATTTCGCGGGCCTGCGACGAGTGCAAATTCCCCGTGGGCTCATCGGCGAGGAGTAATGCGGGTTTGTGGATGACGGCGCGAGCTACGCCGACCAACTGCTGCTGTCCGCCGGAAAGCTGGCTGGGGAAGAGATCTTTTTTGGCGACGATTTGAAAGCGGTCGAGAGTGTCCGCGACCATGCTTTGGCGCTGGCCGCGGGGAATATCTTTGTACGAGAGAGGGAGATCGATGTTTTCCTGCACGGTGAGATCGTCGAGCAGATGATAACTCTGAAAAACCATTCCGATGTTGCGTTTGGCGAGTTCGGCGCGCTCTTTGCGTTTCATCGAGTGGACAGCGGCGTCGCGAAACCAGTATTCGCCGCCCCAGCTGTCGTCGAGGAGGGCTAGAACATTTAATAAGGATGACTTTCCAGCTCCCGACGGTCCCATAACGGTGATGAACTCGCCTTGGCGGATTTCCAGGTTGACGCGCCGAAGAACCCAGAATTGGCCGGCGGGCGTTTTGTAGCTGCGTTCGAGATTGCGTAGGTGGATCACGAGGCCTCCGAAGGGAAAAATGACGCGTGGCGCCGGCCGAAATGAGAGGGCTCGGCGCTAACTCTGTATTTAACAATGCCTTTGAGGGACTGGCTCATCCTGGGCTCGTTTCACTCATAGCGGAGAGCGACGATGGGATCGACCTTGGCGGCGCGGCGGGCGGGAATGTAGCTGGCGAACAGGGCCACGAAAATCAGCAAGACGGTTACGGCCGAAAACGTCCAGGGGTCGGCCGCGCCGACGCCAAACAGAAGGCCGGCGAGGGCTCGAGTGACCAGGAGTGCCATGGCAATGCCAAGGAGCACGCCGATGACGGCGAGCCTCGCTCCACGAAGCACGACCATGTTCTGCACTTCCCTTCTCTGTGCGCCCAGGGCCATGCGCACGCCAATTTCGCGGGTACGCTGCTCAACCAGATAGGAAATCACGCCATAGTTGCCGACGGCAGCCAACAAAAGCGCCAACAGGCCAAACAGAGCCAGCAGGACGGTGGCGAACTTACGTTGTGAAAGAGACTCCGACAGATACTGTGTCATTGCTTTCACATGGTAGATGGGCTGATCCGGGTCAACGGAGTGAATGAGATGCTCCACATCGTTCGCAAGGCTCATAGGCTCGGCGGCGGTTCGCAACATCAGCGTGAAGGAGCTCATGGTGTTCTGCGCTTCGGGTTCGAAGATCTCCGCACTCTCGATTTGATCGGGAGCAGATTGCTTCAAATCGCCGACGACGCCGATGATCTCGCGGAACGGCGCGTTGTCCTGCGGGTAGCCTTGCTTGATTCTCTTCCCGATAGGATTTTGGTTCGGCCACCAGCGGCGTGCCGCAGTTTGGTTAATCAAAACGACGCGGTTGGAACTGGCTGTGTCGGAGGAATTGAACGAGCGGCCTTGAATCAAAGGGACGTTGATGGTGCGGAAGTAGCCGGGCTCAACCACGTTGAACGTGGCGGCGGGCAATTCAGCGACCGGCGGGACAGGACGGTCGTCGAATAGAAAAATGGACTCCCAACAACTGCCGACAAGCGGAGGACACATCACGGCGCTTGTCGATTCGACGCCAGGAAGGCCCTGGGCGCGACGAACGAGTTCGTCGAGAAAGGCCTTCTGCTCGAAATCGGTTTTGTAGCGGTATTCCGGGAGGCTCACGTCTACAGCAAGAAGGTGATCGGCGCGAAAGCCAGGATCGACGGCAAGCGCCTTCAAAAGACTGCGGCCCAGGAGACCCGAGAAAACGACGAGTACGACGGCGATGGCAATTTCCGAAATGAGCAGACCGGTGCGTAACCGGCCGCTGCGCACGCCGCCCAGCGAAGCTTGCGCTGCTTCGTGGAGAGGGGCCGTCAGATCTGCACGCGAAGCTTGGAAGGCGGGAGCCAGACCGAACAAAACACCTGTCAGCAGCGCGATGCCGAAATTGAAAACGAACACAGGCAGGTCGATCGCGGTGTCAGACAGACGTGGAATGCCCTGAGGCGCCAGGCGGACCAACGGCTGCAGGAACCACGTTGCGAGGAGAAGTCCGAGGGCGGCCCCCGCCAAGGCGAGGAGAATGCTTTCCGTGAGGAGCTGGCGAATGATGCGGAGGCGACCTGCGCCAATCGCGGCGCGCACCGAGAATTCTCGCTGGCGGGCTGCGGCGCGAGCGAGAGCGAGATTGGCCACGTTGGCACAAGCAATCATCAGCACACAGCCGACTCCGCCGAACAATGTCAGCAATACAGGTTTGATGTCGCCATAGCGCGATGCAAAGACGGGCGTGACATTGGCGCGCTCACCGGCGTTCACATCGGGAAATTCCTTTTCGAGCGCCGACATGATGACGTCCACATCGGCCCGCGCGGAATGGAGAGACGCTTCCGGTCGTAGGCGTGCCAGAACCTGCAAGCCTGGGTGATTGCCGCGCTGGAGCCAATTGCTCCCCGGACCGGCCGAGAGGGCCGCCGGGACATAGACACTTATGGGGCGCGGAAAGTAACCAAAATCGGGACGAACGACGCCGAGAATAGTGTACGACTCACCATCGAGAGTAATGGTTTTGCCGAGCACCTCGGAGTTCGCTCCAAAATGGGTTCGCCAAAAGGCATAACTCAGCACCACGGTGCGGTTGGCCTCTGGCTTGTCTTCTTCGGGACTGAAGGCGCGGCCAAGGACGCAAGTCGCGCCGGTGAGAGCAAAAAATGGAGACGTTACCCTTGCTCCGTGGACCACTTCCGGCTTTTCCAAGCCTGAAAGGTTGAAATCGCGCATGTTGTACGCGGCCATTTCGCTGAAGCTGCGATTTCGCGCGCGCCAATCAAGATAGTTCATCCAGGAAACGCTTCTTGCATAGCCGTCTTTTGTGGCGTACTCCTGAAGGATCATCAACCGGCCTGGATCTGGATACGGCAGAGATCGCAGTAACACCGCATGAATGACGCTGAAGATGGCAGTGTTGGCACCGATACCGAGGGCAAGAGTAAGGAGCACAACGGCGGTAAAACCAGGCGATTTGCGCAGCTGGCGGAAGGCGTACGGAACATCCTGGAACAGTCCTCTCATCATGTCCTCCTTTCCTGCTTCATTCGCAGCGAAGGGCGACCAAAGGATCGACGCGCATGGCGCGGCGCGCTGGAATGTAGCATGCCAGCATGGTGACCAGGGCCATCACCATGGCGACTACGGCATAGGTTAGCGGGTCGAGAGCGCTGACGCCGTAGAGCTCGCTTGCAAGCAAGCGCGTGGTGGCAAAGGCTCCGACGAGACCCAGAGTCAAACCCGCAGCATAGAACTTTGCGCCCTCTTTCTGGACCATCCAGAAAACGTTCTGGCGCTGGGCACCCATGGCGAGGCGAATTCCGATTTCGCGAGTACGCCTGGAGACCAGGAATGCGAGTACGCCGTAGATACCGACCATGCCGAGCGCGAGGGCCAGGACAGCAAAAGCAATAAATAAGGATGCAGTCGAAGCGGGCGTAGCCAAGGCCTCCGACAACACCGCGCGCATAGTTTTCAGCTCACTCACGGGAACTTCGGGATTGGCTGCGGTCACAATGCCGCGCAGCACGGCGCCAACTTGCGAATCGTCTCCAGAGGTACGCACGGCGATGGTCATTTCGGCCGGGATCTGGCCGCCTTCGCCGGTAGCTTTGAGATTGTAAGGAACGTAGACGCTGCCGGTCATGTAGTCCGGAGTGGAGTGCTGCAGATCGTAGGCGCGGACGTTGCCTACGATGCCTACGACAGTGCGCCATTCCGTCTCTCGCGAGAAGCGAATGTGTTTGCCGACAGCCTCCTGCCCGGGCCAAAAACGCTGCGCGGATTCAACGGTCATGACGGCAACTGCGGCGTTTCCCGATTCGTCCGCCGGTGTGAACCAGCGACCGGCCTGGAGATAGATGCCCAAGACGCGGAAATAGTCGGGGGTCACAACGTGCAGCCAGAAGAGAGGAAGGATGTCGCCGGCGGCGCGGCGCATATTATCGAATTCCAGCGAACGCTTGCTGACCCGGCCGTTCAGCGGAAGTGTATTGACGAGCGCCACATCGTTGACGCCGGGAGAGGTGCGGACTTGATCGAGAACGCCCCGATAGAAAGCCAAACAGCGGACCGGATCGTCGCAAAACGATTGGTTGGGCGTGATGCGAGCCGTGACGACGTGCTCCGACTGAAAACCGGGATTGACATGAGAGAGGGACCAGAAACTCCGGATCATCAAACCGGCGGCGATGATCAGCAAGGCGGCCAAACCGATTTCGGCAATGGCCAAAGAGCTGCGGACGCGCTGGGAAGCGGAAAGGGCGGATCCACGAGCGCCGGATTTGAGAACTTGCGTGAAGCCGGAGCGGACAGACTGCAAGGCGGGAGCGAGGCCGAAGATGGCGCCCGTAACAAGGCTGAGGACTCCGGTGAAGGCGAGCACGCGCCAGTCAATTTGCGTGTCCACGAGGCGCGGCGTGTCTGGCGGCAATGCTAACTTGAGGACGCGCAGACCTAAATTGGCAACCATCAATCCACAGAGGCCGCCGATTGCGCCGAGCAAAGCACTTTCTGTTAGCAACTGGCGGACAATGCGATCTCGGCCAGCGCCAAGTGCAGCACGAATGCCAAATTCCTTTTCGCGGATGGCGGCGCGAGAGAGGATCAGGTTCGCTACATTCGCGCAGGCAATGAGCAGGATCACAACCACGGCGCCGAGAAGCATCAGCAGGCGGTTGCGAACGTCGGCGACCATGCCGGATTGCAGCGGAAGGACAGCCAGATCGGCGTTCCATTGTGGAGGCATGCGAAATGGAAACAATTCGCCGGCATGCAACTGGAACAAACGAATCTCCGCGGCGGCGCTGGCAATCGTGGCGTTGGGACGAAGTCGGGCGATTACCGACATGAAATCGCCCGCCCAGTAAGCCAGCGTATTGTCAGGGTCATTGTGAAGCGGCAGCCAGATTTGCGTCTTGCGGGAGGGAAAACGAAAATCCGCCGGCATCACGCCAAGAACTTCGCGGCCTTGGCCCTCGATTTTGATGACCCGGCCGACTATCGCGGAGTCGCCAGCGAAACGTTCCTGCCATAGCGAGTGACTGAGAATGACGTAGCGGTCTCTGCCTGCGGCATCTTCACCGGGATGAAACCCGCGACCAAGTTCGGGCGTTGCACCGAGCACGGAAAATAGTTCGGCAGAAACCAAAGTGGCGGTCAAGCGTACGGGTTCGCCAATGCCGGTCAGGTTGAACTCGTGGCCTTCGGCATAGGTGGCGACGTCCATGGTGCGAATCTGCTCGCGCATAGCCACGAAAGCGCCACGGGGATACGAAGCCCTAACGTTCACAAGCTGGTCGGGTCGGGCGTACGGGAGGGGCCGAAACAGAATTCCGTTAACCAGACTGAAAATGGCGCTGTTGGCGCCGATTCCGAGGGCGAGAGTGAGAACGGCGACGGAGGTGAATCCCGGATTCTTTCGCAAGACTCTTAGGCCGAATCGAACTTCCTGGAATAGTGTGTTCATCGTCTCTCTACAGGAAAAGGTAACAAGCGAGCAGCGTAGTCAATACTGTCAGGACCAGCACGGCGGAGACCAAGAGAAATGGGCCGGTGGAAGTGGATAGCAGGACTATCATGGTTTTTACTCCTCGCGAAGCGCGGTCATCGGATCGACAGAGACGGCCTTGCGCGCAGGAATCACACAAGCCACCGCGGCTACGCCGATTACCAAGAGTGCGACGCCGGGAACCATCAGCGGATGCACCGATCCGTTTTCAACCCAACGTGTGACAAAGCGGCTTAGAGAAAGGCTGAGCGCCGCACCTAGAACCAATCCGAGGCCAACGCTGGTTGCGGCGGAAAGCGCGACGAGCCGCAAGACATCGGCGCGACGCGCGCCAAAGGCCATGCGGATACCAAACTCACCGGTGCGCTGAGCG
>DATMZI010000066.1:0-10457 GCA_035607085.1 Candidatus Eiseniibacteriota bacterium
CATCCGGCTTCGTTCCAATCGTCACCACGTTGCAGCCGAGTGAACGAAACAGTTCCGGCCCCAGGCGGTATGCGGCTCCGTTCGCGCAATCCAGTACCACCCGCATTCCCTTCAGCTTCAGACCATCCAGTGCCCGGCTCCGCAAAAACTCAAGATATTCCCGGTGCAGCGATTCATCCCTATTCAGCGCATCCGAACCTGCCGCGGGTTCGGACAGAAATTGCGGAATCGCGGCTTCGATCTGCTCCTCCACCGCGTCGGGAAATTTCATTCCCGCGTGAGAAAAAAGCTTCACTCCGTTGTCGTGATACGGATTATGCGAAGCGGAAATCACCACGCCGGCATGAAAATCGTTCTGCCGCACCAGACACGCCACACCCGGAGTCGTCAGCACTCCGGCGAACGTCACCTCCACGCCCGACTGCTTCAGTCCCGACGTCAGAACTCCCGCTGTGTGCGGCCCGGATTCGCGCGTGTCCATTGCGATCAGGGCGTGCGGTTCGGTATGTTCCTGATGGAGATAGGCGCCGACGGCCCGTCCGACCGCATGCAGCGTTTGATCGTCCAGCGGAGGCGTTCCGGGGACACCGCGAATACCGTCGGTACCAAAATATTGTTTGGGCATAGAAAAATTAGAAAAGTGCAGCCGGGCGCGCACTCTTAAAAAATTCTAGCACAGCGCCGCGCGCCTTCTGAGCATCGGGAACCGCCATTTTACCGGGCGAAACGTCGCCCGTCTTCCGCCGCTTCCTGCTTGCGTCGTGTGTTACCTTGTTTGTCCAGGGAAGGTCTGGAGAGCTTTTCTTCGAGCCCTGAGTTGAGAAAAACGGAGTTCCGCTTGCCCGCTACTGAAGCTCCCGGGGAAACTACAGCCGCGAAGGAATACATCCGCGTGGCCGGCTCGCCCTTCAGCTCGCGGGTGATCGCGGCCGCCATCATCCTGCTCTTCGCGTATTACGCGCAGGGCGTGGTCATTACCCTGGTGCTGTCCATCCTTCTGGCCTACTGCCTCGATCCTTTGGTGGAGTTCCTCGAGCGCTGGCGCATCGCCAGAACCGTCGGCGCCATGATCATCGTTCTGCTGATGTGCGCCGTGCTGGCGGCGGTCAGCTATAGCATGTGGACGCGCATTTCGGACTTCTCGGAAAACTGGCCGAAGTACAGCGGCGTTTGGCGGCACGCCGCTGAGTCAGTCGAAGCCAAAGTTTTCCCGGGAACGCCAGTCGGAGCAGGCCCGGCGGCGCCCGCCGCCAGTCTTTCGCAGCGGGACTCAGAACTGGTGCGCAATCTGGCCTTTCGCGGAATCGGCTCGCTCTACGCGATCTTTCTCGAAGTTACCTTTGTTCCGTTTCTGGTCTTCTTCATGCTCGCGGGAAAACGCGAAGTCTGGCATGGCACGCTGCAGCTGTTTCCCGCTTCGCGCCGCACGCAAGTCAAGGAAACGCTGGAAGACCTGCGCATCGTCTTGCGCGACTACGTGCTGTGGATGCTGGTCGTCACGGCCATGGTGGTTGCGCTCAGCAGCCTGTTTTTCTGGGTTTTGGGACTGGACTATCCGGTGTTGACCGGAATCGTCTCCGGCGTACTGAACATGGTGCCGTATATCGGCGCAGTGCTTGCCTGGCTGCCGGCCTTTATGCTGGCGCTAACCAAGTGGCAGACCATCGGCTGGTTCGTCCTGATTGCGGGCGTTCTCACGGGCATCCACATCTTTGCCTTGAATTTAATCGCACCGCAGCTCGTCGGTCGGCGCCTTCGCCTCAACGCCGTCGCCATCACCGTTTCGCTGCTTTTTTGGGGTTGGGTTTGGGGCGGTATGGGCCTTCTGCTCGCTATTCCGATCACTGCCACACTGCGGGTGGTCTGCGATCACATCGATTCGCTGAAACCTATCGGCCGCTGGCTCAGCGCCTGATCGCGGCGATCCAGGTCCGTACCGGGCGAACCAAGCGGGTCATCCCGGGTGAGCGATCCTAGATTCCGGCTCGCTTGGAACGAACCTCTTCTCAGGATTTTCCAGGCGCGGGAGTCGCGGTTGCCGTCGGTGCAGGTTCCGCAATTCCCAGCGATTTCAGATAGCGCACCAGTTGCCAGCGCTGCGGCTCCGGCAAACGCGACCACACCGGCATGCCCTTACGCACCACGCCATTCGTCAGAAGCCAGAAAATCGCGCCCGGCCGAGCGTTCTGCACTTCTGGTGCACGCAGGCTCGGTCCCTTCTTCCCGCCTTCGGCTGTATCGCCATGGCATTCGAGGCAGTGATCTTCAAACAACAGCCGCCCGGCAGCCGCCGCTTCCGCATCATTCTCCAGGGGATTCGCGCGGTTGCGAGCCTTCTCCGGGGCCTTGGCAAGCTCTGCATAGACGTCCGGCTTGTCCTTCCAGGTTTTTTGCGCTTTTGCCAGCGTCACGGAAGCCGCCAGCAGCGCGGTGCAAACAGAGAGCGCGAAAATCGTCGGCTTCACGATTTCGCTCCAAACAACCGCCGCACCATTCCGGCAAAGCCGCTGATTTCCCGAGATACTCCCCAACGCAGCAGCAACCTGTGACTCTTGTCGTTCAACCCGAATCCGGGCGAAAGCCGTAACGTCCAGCCGCTCGGCATATTCCAAGCCACCGCCGGCGCCAGATAGTGCGCGGTGTCGTTCAGCCCAAAACTGTAGCGATCGCCGAGTCCGCCATACATTTCCACACCCGCCACAAAATTCTGCCGACAAAACGAGCACCGTGTGGGCGAGCCTTTCAAGCTCAGCGGACGGCTCAGCGCTAGCGCGTAGCCAAACTCCCACGGCTCATTCGATAGGTTCTTCTCGCTGATGATGTTTTCCGAAATGTTCCAGCCTTTCACGGTGCTGGACAGGATCAGTTTCAGTTCGAGTTCCCGTAGGTGCTCGCGCCGCGTCTCCGCATTGGGCTCCAGAAAATCCGCCTCGACGTCGTGCCCCACGATTTCTTTCAGCGTCTTGTCTGTTCCGTTGATGTCCTCGTACTCCACGTAGAGAATCGGATTGATCCAGTGCTCATGCTGCAGGGGACGAAAACGGTTCTCCCACTTGAACCCGGAATAGACCGTGCTGTCGTCGAAGGTTGTTTGCGCATTCAGATAAAATTCCGTGGTCCACCACGCCGTCGCCCCGTACTCAAATTCCGTCCAGTAGGAATGAAAGTTGTTGCCGCCACGCTGCGTCCCAAACGTCGAGAAATACTCGACTTCGAGGTTGCCGGGCTCCTCGAGGTAGTGGTCATAAGTTACAAAGTAAGGGTTTTCCTGAGCCTCCGCCGCACGAACCCAACTCCCGGAAGATAGAAGAAACGCCTGCAAGAAAAACAGACAACGCCGAAACAGTCGCAAACCGGATCTCCTGTACATTGGCGATGTAAAGCAAACAGGACTGAATTAGTCCTATATCAATCAGGATAGCTTAGGCCGATGTCAGTTGCAACTACGTTGCAAGAACGGAAACGATACCCACGGCGATTGACTCTCGCGCAGGTTGGCGAGCACCATTCTCGGCGGAACACCGGAGGCCACTATGGACGCACGTTCTGCGATCTCGCGCTTGTTTGAACAAGCCTTTCGCCAGAAAGCCTGGCACGGGCCGAACCTCTGGCAAGCGCTCCAAGGAGTTACCGCGAAGCAGGCGGCCTGGCGTCCCGCGCGGGGCAGGCACAACATCTGGGAAGAGACGCTGCACGCTGCCTATTGGAAATATGCGGTTCGGCGCCGGCTGGAAGGCGGAAAGCGCGGTAATTTCGTGCTAGTTGGCAGCAACTTCTTCCCGCGCCCGGAGACCGGAAAGCTGACCGAAGCCGCCTGGAAGGCCGACAAAGAGATTCTTCGCAGCGAGCACGAAGCTTTGCGAAAGGCGATCACCAATGCGTTGCGCAAGCCGCCGACGCCGAAACTCGGCACCATGCTTTGGGGCGTAGCGTTCCATGACATTTACCACGCCGGCCAAATTCGCCTGTTGCGCCGGCTGATGGAAAAACGCTAAAACTCTTCGCGTTCTGGCTGGGAGCGGCACAATACCCGCAGCACACGGTTTCCGAATGCCACAATCCGCTTCTCTCGACAGTGCACAATCCGCCCGTCCGTTTCTCTTGGTCTGGCTGGTCTATTTTCTTCTGCTGCTTCTGGGCGTGAAGTTTCTGCTGTTCCCCTCGGGACTGACCGAGCGAATGGATTTCCGCCAGCTGTACTCCGCCGGCTATCAGGCTCGAACTGATGCCGCCAACCTTTACAACTATGAAAATCAGAAAGCGGTACAGGACGCCTTGGTCAGCAAAGCCGAGGGACTGCTGCCTTTCATACGTCCCGCCTATGAAGCGTTGCTTTTTGTTCCCTTGTCGTATTTGCCGTACCGCAGCGCTTACTTGTGCTTTCTCGGCTTCAACATGCTCTTGCTGTTGGCGTGTTTTTTTTCCTGCCGTTCCGAATTTTCGCATCCCGGAACGTTCGCTCAACCACGGCCCGGGCTGCAGCTCTTGGTTTTTTTTCCGGTAATTGTCGCCATCTTGCAGGGGCAGGACTCCATTCTGCTGCTGCTGGGATTTTGCCAGGCCTATCGCGGTCTCGCGAGGGGACGTCCAGCCCTCGCTGGAGCCTTGCTGGGCTTGCTGATGTTCAAATTTCAAATCACCATTCCACTGGCCGCGTTTCTGTTGTTCCGCTATCTAAGCCTTTCCTTTTTCGCAGGGCTAACCAGCGGAACTGCTTTCGTCTGCGCGTTGTCCATCGTGACCGTCGGCTGGAAAGGCTTCGTTTCGTTCGGGAGGGTGCTCCTGCTAACCAATTCCGCGAGCCTGGCGCAAGGCGCTCCGAGCGGTGTGCTGGGCGTTGTACCGCGTGCCATGCCTAACTTGAAGGGTCTGCTCTCGGCAATTGCGATGGGTCGTGTTTCCGGTGGCGTCATTTTTGTTGTGACGATTCTGCTGTCAACCCTGATCGGCGCACTGCTCATTCAAAGATTAATGTCCCGCAAGCCGGCTCTGAAAACTTCCTTTGCTCTCGCGGTGACTGGCGCGGTGTTGCTGAGTTACTACCTCCATTTACAGGATTTTTCGGTGCTCTTGATGGCGCTAGGACTTATGGCTACCGCCAGAAATCCGCTTCTTGGGCGAGCGAACCGGCTGCTGTACTTGGCTCCGCCAGTGCTTGTAATGCTGGGGCACAGCGCGATTTCCCTGCTCTGTCTGCCGCTGATGCTTTTCCTTTACGGAATCGCGCAGTTCGCGAATTCAGATGTCGCGCGAGGTTCTGGAGCTCCGGTTTCCGTTTCCCGGTAGTTCCTGCTGATGCAGGCCCTCGACCGTTTGACTAAGGGTCGCCGCTGTTTCCTGAAACAGCCGAATGGCGGCGATACCGGTGGCTCCGGCGCGCAAGCATTCTGGGGCATTCTGCGCTGTGATGCCGCCAATGGCGATTACCGGAATGTCCACCGCCTCGCAAACTCGGGCCAGCCGCTCTACTCCCTGCGGCGGACCGTAATTGGCTTTCGACGGCGTGAAAAAGATCGGACTGAAATAGATGTAATCGGCCCCGGCACGCGCGGCTCCCAGCGCTGCACCCAGCGAATGGCAGGAAAGCCCGACCAGGAAGTCCGCCGGTTGGCCGCGCGAGACAAAAAAGTCGTCGCGGAGCCGGCACGCTTCCGATACCGGAATGCCGTTTTCGCTAAGGTGCACGCCGCCCGCACCGCAGGCAAGGGCCACGTCTAAGCGGTCGTTTACCAGCACGCGGGTTGCGGAACCGGCGCTGTTCACGCGCAGCAAGGAGTCCCGTACCAGCTCCGCCCACTCCTTGCCGGAATAGTCCTTTTCGCGCAGCTGAATCCAATCCACACCGGCAGCGGAGGCGTTCCCAACGCTTTCCAGCAGCAGATGATGCGCATCCGACGAGGTGGAAAGAGGCAAACTCCGGCGGTCGGTGACGTAGCAGAGAATCGGCTGCGCCGGTTTAAGCAGGGGGCACACGAGTAGCACTCGAACGGGACTGCAGCAGACCGATGGCCACGAAAATGTCCAGCAACCCGAATCCGCTGACCAGGCCGCGCACGGAAGGATGCAGGACAATCAGCATCAGCGAGGGAAAGTGCGCAAGAAAGTAGTTTTGTTCCCAGAGATTGGACCACGGCAAATAGAGCAGCAGGGCCCCCAGCTCAAAACACAGCACGATTGTGACGGCGCGCAAAACCTTATTCATGAACCAATGCCGGTAACCTGTGCCCGGTCAGCGAGTGGTTTTCTGAAGAGCGGCGATACGGTCCGCAACGTCGCGGTAATCAATGTTTACCGCGTATACGTGGGAGAAGCTCTTCAGCGCCGCATCCAGGTCGTTGGCCGATTCCTGGGCGACTCCTAAATCATACCGCAAGGCCAGGGTGCTTTCCGCGTCCACGCCGGGAGTGCGCAGCGCGCGTTCGTACCAGATGGCGGCGATTCCGGGCTGGCCCTTTTCCATGAACGCAAGTCCCAGCAGCGTGCAGCACTGCATGGCGTAGCGGAAGGCTTTGCCGCGTTCGTTGGCTTTGGCTACTTTCTGGAATTCGCTGATGGCCTCTTCGAGCAGACCCATTTCGCGGAACGCGATGCCCAGGTTGTAGTGCGTTTCCAGATCTTCGTCCTCCGCCCCCATTTCGCCCAGGTCGGCGCGGAATTCGTCAAAGACTTCCTTGAGGGGCGCGTTTTCACCGGGTCCAGCGGGCACTTCGGCCTTGGCGGGACTCGTAGCGTAAATCTCTTCCGTTGGCGCCGGTTCGGAGTACGATGGCGTCAGTTCGCCGATGCCGAGCTTGTCGATTTCGTCGGCCAAGTCGGAAAGGAACTGGTCGGAAGCGAGCGCCGGCGCGCCGTTCGTCGCGACTGGCTTGGCCGGCTCAGCGGTTTCAGCTTCGGGTTCCGGCGACAGAACCAGTTCGTACTCTTCGGCAAGGTCAATTTCGGCAGCGGGCGCCGGCGGAACGGCACGCTCCACTGGCGGAGGCGGCAGAGGCGCAGGCGGCGGGGGTGGCTCCTCTTGGCCCGCTTCGGGAACTTCGAGCAACTCGATGGTAGGTTCGGGCGACTCTTCGACCGGAATTTCGAACTCGGAAATCGCGGGCTCTTCCGGGGCCGGCGGCGCGGACGCCTTCTTGAAGGGCGGGGGTGGAAGCGGTGGCGGTGGCGGCGGAACTGCAGTCGTCTCCGAAGCGGATGAATCGTTCGCCAGCAGCGAAGCCCATTCGTCGGAAAGATCCACTTCCTGAACTTCGGCCGGAGCTGGGGGCACCGCTGAAACGTTGGCTTGAGCTGGAGCAAGCTCCTCCAAAGTGGCCTGGTCCAGCACGGTTGGCTGTTCATCCACAACCGCCGGGACGGCGGCTGTTGTGGCCGCGGCAGCCATCTCTTCGTCGCTCAAGCCGGCGGCGCGCTGGAAGCGGCGGCGCAATTCGCCGAAGCGTTCGGCACCAGCAGCGTCACCGCGGTCGTGGTGAATTTTTTCCAGTTGCGCAGCAAGCTCGGCGGTACGGCGGTCGTCGCCGGCTCCTAAAACGAAATCCAGCAGCTTTTCGAGCGTGGGCGTGTGGAGCGGCGCGCGGCGCAGAATCGCTTCCAGCAAACCGATGGCTTTCTGTGTCAGGCCGTAACTGGCAAACAGATCCACATCCGTCAAGGATTGCGAAATAAATTTTTGCGTTTCTTCATCGGGCTGTTCTTCAGCGACCGCGGCCCCGGCTGCAGCAACTTTTTCCTCTTCGGGAATGTCCAGATCGGGCCGAAGTTTCGGCGCATCCCGCTGGGGAATTTCCGCCTGCAAGGTTTCGGTGATGGGTTCGGAATCCTCTTCTGGGGCATTCATGCCCATGCGGCGCAAAATACCGTTGAGCTTGCGCTTGGCGAAATCGCTTTCTGGTTGGCGGTCCACCAGCTGTTCGAAGATTTCCTTGGCGCGCTCGAGTTGGCCGGCTTCCGCAAGCGCGTCGCCCAAATGCGCCAACGCGTCCGGCAGACGGAAAGAGTCGCTGGTGCGGCCGTAGCTGTCCACGAGCCATTCCAAAGGCTCAAGCCTTCCCGGAGTTTTTGCGGTCAAATCATTCAACATGCGGGTGATGGCGTCGTGCTCGCCGGCGTCGAGCATGGGAATGCGCAGGCGTGAAACCAGTGCCATGGCCTGTTCGGTCTGTCCGGATTCGAGCATGGCTTCGGCGACTTTCTGCGCCAGGCCAAAATTTTTCTCGTCACCCTCGAAAACCTGCAGTGCCAATGACGAAGCGTCATCCCAATTGGAGCTCTTCAAATACAAATCCAGCAGGAATTCGCTCTGTTCGCCACCTTTGTCGAGGCCCGGCAAGCCCTTCAGAAATTGCGCAGCCTCGGCGAATTTGCCTTGCGAAGAGGCGGAACGCGCCTTCACCGTCAACGCCGGCGCGCTCGTCGGATCGATCTTCAGCGCTTTATCGGCTTGTTTTTCGGATTCGGCATGGTCGCCGCGGGCCAGCGCTCGCTGCGCCGCGGAAACATACATCTCGGCCGCTTCGCCTTTTTGACCCATCACCTGGTACAAGTCGGCCAGGCGAATCTGAATGCGAAGATTGTCCGGCTCGGCCTGCAACAATTTTTTCAGCAGCGCCACCGCTTCGCTCTGTCGATTGTGCTTGAGGTGAATTTCCGCCAGCTGCAGGAACAGCGGGCGCGCTTCGCTCATCACGCCCTGCTGCACATAAAGGTCGGCCAGCCGTTCCAGCGGCTTGATCTCTTCCGGCGCCAGCTTGGCGATGCGCTTGTAAACCGCGATGGCCTTGGTCAGGAAACCGTCACCGACAAAAATCTGCGCCAGCCGCTCAAAATATTCGATGGCCTGAAAGGTCTCGCCCTGGCGAATGTAGAGCTCGCCGATGGTCATCAAGGTGACCTGGTCTTTCGGCTCGTACTTCAGAATGTGCTGGTATTCGTTGATGGCCTGCGGAACCTTGCCCTGGTTCAGCAGCTTTTGCGCGGCTTCGACGTATTTGCTTTTGTTATAGGCCATGCGTGCAACTCGGAAACCGTTCAACTACGGCGGCCGGAAACCGCGAACAGGTCCGAGACGTTCTCCTTCGGAGCCAGAGCTTGCCACGCAAGCCCAAAACCCGGTCGAATCGCGACTGGGCAGACACCTGAACTGTCACCGCGACGCGGTTCAGGTAGGCGCGTGCAACGTGCCCGTCGAACCGCAAAGCGGTGGACGGAGCGGCCCGCTGCTGTTAGTAAAACTACAGGCGGGGGATGGGCGAGTCAACGCGGGTGCAGGGTCGTGTGAGCAGGCAGTTATCCCCGTGGCGGATAGGAAACGGCGCGGACAGCCAGCGGTCTCGGTCCGTCGGCTGATCAGAACATCGGAAGGGGCGTCTGGGTGGCGCCGGTCGACCAGCAGCCTGCTTCGCGCACCGGCGCAAAGGAATGACGGTGAAGAGGCGTAGGCCCCAGGCGCTTTAAGGCTTCAAGATGTTCCGGCGTGCCGTAGCCTTTATGCTGAGCAAAGCCGTAGCCCGGGTAAATTCCGTCCCATTCGTCCATCCGGAGGTCACGGTGGGTCTTGGCCAGGATAGAGGCGGCGGCAATGGAGACGCTGCGGGCGTCGCCCTTGATCAGGGACTTTTGTTCAATCAGGACGTCCAGCTCCATGGCGTCAATCAGGAGATAGTCCGGCGCGAGGGAAAGTTGCTTGAGCGCGGCGGTCATCGCCTGGCGGCTGGCTTGATAGATGTTCCAGGCATCGATGCGGGCGGCGTCCACTTCGGCAACCGCCCAGGCCAGAGCATGCTCGCGAATGCGGCCGGCCAGTTCGAAACGGCGGTCGGGGACAAGTTTTTTGGAGTCGTCCAGGCCGACAATGCGGCGCTTGGGATTGAGAATGACCGCCGCGGCCACCACCGGCCCGAAAAGCGCGCCACGTCCGGCTTCATCAATGCCGGCGATACGCGTCCAGCCCAGTTGCCGCGCCGCTCGCTCGAAACGGGATGAGCACTGGCGCGCCATGTGTCTGTTCGCCGGAATTCTAGCACGGCGCCAGAGCGCAACCGCGGCGGGAACTGTGCAAAATTCCCAAGCCGGCTCGGCTAGGGCGGCGGCACGAAGCCCTCGGGCCACGCGGAGACGATAATTTTCCCGTCCGGAGTTCGTTCGAGCGCCGGCGCGTAGAGGTCGCGAAACTCGCGTCGCCACCAAGCTCCGGTGGATTTTTTCGTGGCGCGGTCAGTGAACCAGTATTGCCAGAGGACTGCGCGAACATGAGTGGGCGGAGCAGTGGGAAACGGATTGAAACGGAAAAAGGCGAGCACGTCGCGGTTGCTAGAGAGAAGCTGCTGCTCGGTGCGAACCACAAATGGGTTCTCGCGCCAGCCACCGAGTGAAGCGAACCAGAGGTTCCATTCAAAGCGGGGCTGATAGGGAGCATAGATTCCCGGCGCTTCATCAATTGCCTGCGGCTTGTAGCGGAA
>DATMZI010000088.1:0-8316 GCA_035607085.1 Candidatus Eiseniibacteriota bacterium
TTTTTGCCCGAAGCGTCCCATCGAGCAAAGCTTGTCTGCAACAAGGGGCCGTCGCAGCTGAGGGTCGGAAAACTGCCCCAGTTCCTGTCGAACCCGCCAGGCAACATCCAAGCCGGCCATGTCGTCCACTTCAAAAATTCCCATGGCCATGCCGAACCGGGTCAGTGCGCGGTCCACTTGTTCGGGCGTCGCTCCTTCTTCCACTACAAACTGCGCCTCGTACATATACGGGAACATCATCCGATTGCCCACGAAACCGGGTCCGTTGCCAACGACCACGCCGACCTTCGACAACCGCTTAGCTAGCGCTACAGCCGCGGAAACCGTGCCGCCGGACGAACGCTTTCCCCGAACGATCTCAACCAAACGCATCACGTTCGCCGGGCTGAAGAAGTGCAAGCCAACCACGTTTTCCGAACGCCGGGCTGCGGAAGCTAGTTCGTCGATATCGAGCGTAGAAGTATTTGAGGCGAGGATTGCCCCGGATTTTACGACTGCTTCAACTTCGGAAAATACCTTCTTCTTTAGTTCGATGTTCTCGAAGACCGCTTCGATCACCAGATCGACGCCCTCGAATCCGCGGTAGTCCAGCTGCGTGCGAATTCGTCCCAACCGCTCGACGACCGCTTCTTGACTGAAGCGCCCCTTCTGCACGGAGATCTCGTAGTTCTTGCATATCGCCGCCAGACATCGATCAATGGCGCTCGGATCGTTGTCCTTCAAGACCACAGGGATGCCCGCGTTTGCGCAAGCCATTGCAATTCCCCCGCCCATCGTTCCGGCCCCAACAATCGCGACGCTGTCGATCGAGAGTGGCGTCTCGCTCGCCGGCCCGCGGACCTTTGCCGCTCCGCGCTCTGCAAAGAATGCATGAATCAACGCACGACATTGCTCGGAAGTGACACATTCCCGAAAAAATTCCTGTTCCCGCCGACAGCCTTCCTCAAACGGAAGCGTCGCTGCAGCGGCGATCGCTTCCACCGCCTTCAGCGGCGCCAGCAATCGCTTCTTCACCTTGCCCGCCAGTTCCCGCCCCTCCGCCAACGCCTCCTCAAGCGCATGAGCGCGACGCAGTTCCACCTTTCGCTCCCGCGTTTTCGGATGCGAGCCGCCGCGTGCAGCCGCTTGTCTCGCGTATTCCGCTGCGGAAACAGCGAGATCTGCCTGCAAAACTGCGTCAACTAAACCTGCCGACCTTGCGTTCTCCGCGGTAATCGGCTTTCCGGTTACACACATCTCGATTGCTTTTTCGACTCCCACGAGCCGCGGAAGCCGTTGCGTTCCCTCAGCCCCCGGAATAATCCCGAGATTCACTTCCGGCTGGCCAAGTTGAGCGCTCGCCAGCGCAACCCGATAGTGCCCCGCCATCGCCACTTCCGACCCTCCGCCCAGCGCCGTCCCGTGGATTGCCATCACCACCGGCTTCGAACAATCCTCGATCTGCAAAAGCAGTTCGTGAAGGCTTGGCGCTCCCGGTCCGCGTCCCCACGCCATCTCTTCGAGCTGCTTGATGTCTGCCCCGGCGATAAAAGTTTTTCCCGCGCCAAGCACGACGATCGCGCGCACTGCGGGCTCGGATTCTGCCGACCGGATCGCGGCGGAAAGTCCTTCCGGTACGCCAGCGCTTAGAGCGTTCACCGGTGGATTGTTAACCGTCACGATCGCCACGCCATCCTGCACTTGCACCTCGACAACGCGATTCATCCTCTCTCCTCAGACATGTCTCCTCATGGGCAACGACTCAATTCAACTTGTCAATCATCCCGCCGAGCCCATCGATAATTCCGCGCTCAGCGCATCCCGGCTTGAGATTCGAACTCAGCACCTGAAAGGTGTAACGTCCAAAAGCATCATCGGTTGGAACGTACCCTGAGTTGGCCATCCCGTTTGTCAGAGTCACCAGCACGGTGTTTTTGAACTTGGATCGCGCTTTCACCTTTTGACCAATCAGGTTGTAGAGTTCCGCGTTGGCGCTGGTCAGCACGACGTCTCCGACCCGCAACGCACCAATCTTGATGCGAACCGGATCTGAAGAGTCTTCGTACCTGCCTGGCGCTCCCTCGCGGCCGTTATCAATCCGTTTTCGCGCGGGACAGGTCACTTCCGCGACCGTTCCTTCGATCTTCACTTCACCGCTCATCGAGCGAATATGGTCCATCACGCGCAAGGCTTCTTCCGCTGTCATCTGCCCCTCTGACTTCACAAGCTGCACGCTTTGCTCTAGTGCGACCGGGTCCAGCGCTATCTTGTCTGCCGCCGGGTTGCCGACGAACATCGCGTGCAGAATGGCGGTTCCGAGGTCCACGTGCTCCGCCTCCATCACCGCTTGAATGCGTGCCTCCGAAATTTTTCGGTTCGCGCGCAAGTACAGAGGATTCTCGTCCCCTGCTGCTCCGCTGGTCCAGAGAGCAACCACCCTGTCGCCAAACGTGCGTTCTATGTAGCGCTCGGCTTCGCCCGGGAAATCGCCAGAGACCTTGCCATCCAAGAACAAGGAAACCGCATGCATGGCGTAGTTCATGTACACGGCGATCAGGTCGCCGCCTGTCGATTCGATTTTGATCACGGCAAGCGTTTTGTCTGAGGGGTAGTCGAGATTCGGCTCTTGCGACCAAAGCCGGCTTTGCTCGTCGATCGCGTCTCGGTTCACATTCAGATACACATTTCCCGTTCCGAATCCGATTCGCGCCGCTTGCATCCTTGCTTTCGCTTGCTTCGCCGCTGCCACGAGTCCCGACGCGAGTTTCGATTGAAAGGCGCTCACCCTCTTGTCTGCATCCCTAGAAGAAGCGCCGGCGGGACTTGCAGGGCCGCCAAAAATTGCGCTGTGATCGTGTGTCGCCGAAATGAAAACATTTGCGGCCGGCACATTTAATTCCTGTACGATCTGCGCCGCGACGTTGTCCGTGATGGAGGTTGGAATGGCTCCAACGTCGGCGTTCAGAAGAACCGCGCGGCTCTGCCCGTTTTCCAAATAGATTGCGCGGGCATAGAGTGGGTCGAGAATTGAGGAGTACGGCCCGGGAAGCGCATCGGCTGCCGGCGTAATCTCAACGCGCCCAGCGCCGGCTTGCAAAGAACCTGCAGGCGTGCGGCCAACCGACGTCTGGGCGACCAGAAGCATTCCTATTGCCGCTGCAAACTTCATCGAGCGCGAATGCATTAACGTCAAAATCTCCTCTTCTATTTGTCAAAACGAACCGTCGAGATCGCGCTCGTTCGCGCTATCGTATCCACCGTTTGCTCGCGCGAGCGAATCGAATCGGCTACCGCGCGTCGCACCGAATCACCGTAACAGGCCCGAGCAGGCCCGACGGCAGAAGCGGCGAATTGGCCTTGTATGGTTTCACGACCGTGAACGTGAACTTGGTTGCTCCTGGCTGTTCGTCCCCGATGAGTCGGTTTACCCAGGAATTCACCACGTCAATTTTGATTTCGTTGGCTCCCGGCTTGAGCGCAGACGTGATTTCCAATCGATACGGCATGTGCCAAACCTGCCTCAGCTCTTTGCCGTTTACCGTCACCACAGCCAGGTTCTTCACGTCCCCCAGATCAATCCAAAAGCGCGAACCCTTCTTGAACCACTCGGGCAGCGCTTGCAGCGTCTTGGTGTACGTGCCGATTCCGGAGAAATACTTCACTCCCGGATCCGCGCTCTGACTCCAATCGGAAAGCTGGTCCAAAGTGATGGAATCCGGAGCCCCTCGACCAGGTTGAAATGCGAGATTCCATGATCCCTCCAATGTCCCGAGCTTGGTTTCCTCCACTTCGGGAATGGTCTGCGAAGTTTTCGACGTCGGATCGCGAAACACGACGAAAACCGTGCCCCATGGCTCCAAATTCAAAGGTACGATGGTACGCCCATCCGCGATCTCGAATGAGACGGGCTCCGTTTCGCCGGTTTCGGCGCGCCACAACTCAGGCACCTTTCCTGTCACCCGAAACGTTGCCCGGATCTTGCGCGCTTCCTCGCTGCGGTTATCGACGAAATAGATCTCGCCTCTCGCCAGCTTGCGGTGTACGAACTCTACTTGCGCATCCTTGCCGCCGGACGAATAGGCAAAATCTGGCGCAACCTTCAACGTAGCAAACACGTCTTGCAGGCTCGATCCCGCGTAGACGGTTCCTTTGCCGACTTTGTGCGTGCCGCTGCCATCCCCGAACAAGAGAGAGGACAGCTTCTCAAACTCAGCTTGGTCATCCGCGAGACTTGGATCGTCTGTGGGCTTCGGTCCGGCTACCACCGCGCCCTCCTGTACCAGCGAGTGAATTGCGCGCAGCACCGGGAGCGACATGTGCCGGCTATAAGGATCGAGCGCGATCACCTTGTAACGCATGCCGCTCTTGGTCGAAACCTGTCCCTCCTGCACTCTCAACTCGTGAATGAGCGCGTCCGCATTGATGTAGTCAAATCCATATCCTTCCGGTACGTCAGGGCCCTCCTGGTTGAAAATCGCCGTCAGGTTTGAGTCCTCTCCGTAAAAGTACAAGAAGTCTGCATCGAAGCGGCCCTGCTGAAGCAGGTAACTCGATCTGGCCAAATAGCTCACCCAAGCTCCCGCGTATTCGGCCCAAGTATCATTTCGGTTGAACCACTGTCCGAACGGACCGAGTGTCAGTCCAGGAGCTTTCCCGATCAACGGTTGATGTGCTGACTCGTGGATCACAAAGCGATTGATTCCGTTGAGCAATTCCTGGTCAGCCGTTGGCTTCAGTGTTGCGGGAGACCATGCCCAAGGCGCGGCTGCTGCAGTCAACGACTCGGCTGCGGCGATGTTTTGGCCATAGATGTGGGCGACCGATGCCGACTCACGATCATCGGCGTTGTAGCCGTACTGCGGATGATTGACTCCCGGCCTTTGCGTCCACATTGCACTCATCGGGACTTCATTCATCTTCTTCACTTCCATGCCATCGGCAACGAACGCCCGGCGGGCTTCATGCGACTCCCCATAGTGGCGCATCCCCCAGTCGTGCAAAGTATCTTCTAACTGCCCGTAGTGCTCGGTGGCAGTCAGGTCTGCAATGGTTTTGCGGAAGTCCCACAAAAACCGGTCACTGACTTCCGCGCTTTCGACAATGCGACCGGTCAATACCGGCAGCCAGGGAGTTGGATCATAACCGCGCAGCCTTTGGAACTGCGCGAGCATATTATCCGTCCAGTTTTGCGACCCAGCCTCCCAGCTATCATTAATCACGTACTGGATTCCCTTTTTCCCCATTTCATCCGCGCCGACGGTTTCTTTGTAGCTGTCGAGGTACTTCTCCATGTAGTCCTTCACAAACCGTCGATCGAGCTTGTCCACCTCTAGCCCCGTTGCCTCGGGCGTAGCGGGGTGGTTCGTCACCCCCAGCAGAGAGTAGCCAAAGCGCAGAACCATCCATTTGCCACTGGGAGGAGTCCAGTTCAGCGTGCCGTCTGAAGCCACCTTGGATGTCAGATCAATAACATCCGACCTCCGGATCGCCGTCGAGGCATCGACGTTCGGGGTCGTATACTGAAAAAGATCGAGTGCCGGGACAAATGCCGCTTTCTCTGCAAAATGATTCACACGCGGATCGGAGTGAAGCACCAGCTCGGCAACTTGGTAAGAGTTCGGCGCGACTGCGGCCCTATTTCCAAAAGAACCGAAATCAATTCCCTCCGCCCATGCTGGGAGTCGGGGTAACGGGCTGGGTTTGAAAGTCACTCGGAAATATTTCGCGCTTACCGGCTCAAACGAGATGGTCTGTATAGGGACAGGAATAGATCCGTCCGTCGGTGCTCCGGGCAAGCTGATCACTTTTCGGAAATTCTGCCCGTCGTCGCTGGTCTCCAGAGTTTTTTCGGACGGAGTAACTCCGGTAGCAAACGACTCAAAAAAGCTGGGGTCCTTGGTCACATAGGTCACGGAACGAATCGGACGCGGGGAAGGGTACTCGAACAGAATCCAGGACTCGGCGCCCTTGGCGGGGATCGGCACGCTGGTCGGTTTCTCGAGGTCGCCGTCACCTAACATTGCCGGATCTAGACCATCACCACTGGAAGTGATTTTAGGCTGTGCGGCTCCGTCTTCGGTCGTGCCGGAGGGAATGCGGAACGCAACCACCTTGGCATCCGCGTAAAAGGTCGGAAGGTTCGGCACTCTGGCCCGACCAAACTGTTCACGGGTGCCCATATCCTGAAAAACACCGGTTCGTTTGGGCGGATTCGGGAGTTGGCCAGTGAACGGCTTTCCACCTCCTAGGACCATCTCGCTCCATACGTACTTCTTCATGCCTTGGGAGGCAGGCACCCATGGTCCGCCGGTTTCGCTCCACCCCGGGGAACCGGCAATGGCCATCTCCATGCCCAGTTGGTCCCCCAAGCGGATGGCATATCTGAATGCATCTTTCCACTCCGGCGTCATGTATGGCAGGCGTTTCTCCACAACCTGGGGGGTCTGCAAGGCTGCATCGAAGTTCTGGAATCCGGCAATCCCCGTCCGATGCATCCACTCAAGATCGAGTTTGATCCCATCCTCGGTAATGTTGCCATTCATCCAGTGCCACCAGACCCGTGGCTTCGCGGTGTCCGGCGGATTTTGAAAGCCAGCCAGGAGCGATTGGTCAGTTTCCTGAGCTTGGTTTGAAGAGCAGAAGCAAGCGGCAAGCGTGAATAGGAAAACGAGACGCAAGAGGCGTTTTGGCATGTTGGCACCTGACCGGTCGCGATTGAGTTCCGTCCGGCAACTGGTAGTCGCTGGATTTGAATTGAGTCCGGCATTCTGGCATCCGAGGAAATTACGGTCAATTTAGCGCCAAGCGTACAGCCAGATTTCACAATGCAAAATGACAAACTCTGGCCGAAACCAACCCCAATCGACCAATTGCCAGCGACTTACGCGGATTCAAACGTTTCGACAATCCGCCCCACGCCCCCGCCAAGGGCCTCCCATGTTTTGCACCGCAGAACGTTTGCCGGGTGTCGCGGCCGAGTGCGTGTCGCCCTTCAGTCGTGAGCCAGCCGTGAGCGCGCCATCAAAGCAGGTACCCCCATAAATCCGGCGAAGCGTCGCCCGTTCCGAGGCCGCTGCCATCAGCACCATGACGAAACAAGTGCATCTCAGCCGGTACGCTAGCCCACAAAAGCGCGGAGTAAAACTCCACGCTGGCCTCGACCGGCACCACCGCATTATCGGATGTGCTGTAAATGAAGGTCGACGGCGTATTCGGTGTCACGTGCAGAGTGGGTGTGTACCTCTGCTCTCAAAGCTGGCAGTCGTCGGCTGGCAAGGTGCGCTGCGCGGAACAGTAGGTAATCTAGTTGCGGTCATTCGGCTACATGGCATTCAGCCAGGGATAACCCAAAATCGGGAAATCCGAACCATCGCTGAATAGCTCCACCGGATCGTTTGCGTTCGGCCTTCCTTCGGCAAGGCTCGTCGCCTCCATTGCAGACAAATGCCCACCCGACGAGAAACCCATTAGCCCGATTCTGTCTTCGCGCAAGTTGTAGGTTTTGCTTAAGGACCTGACAAGCCGCATTGCGCGGCTCGCGTCCAACAAAGGGAGCGGGTAAGGATTTTCCGCCCCGCGGCGGTAGCTCAAAACAAACGCGGTAACCCGCGGACGGCAAACCAATCCGCTACCTGCCGTCCTTCGAGGTTACTCGCAAGTTGGCGTAAGCCCCTCCGGGCGCGATAATCATGGCTGTTCCGCTTTCAGTTCCAGGGTGCGGTACAAACACAGTCAGCGAGGAGTCCTCGCTGTTCTTTCCGCTTTCACTCGTTGTGCCGGTGCCGCCCCACAATGGCAGCGTTGCTATGCCTAAGCCGGTGTCAACGCGAACCATCTCCTGTCGCGGCGAAGGGGGCGGTACTTGGGCAAAGGCACTCAAGGTCAACCCCATCGAGGACCGTGCCCCAAAACGGACGCTTACCTCTCACAACCCAAGGTGTCCCCACCACTCTCACCTCCCGAGTTTTGAAACGACCCGAAGCGCCCCGATCGCCTCACCAAACGTTGTGACGCTGAATGCTTGCTCACGTCCCTGAGGCTCCGATCCTTCTCACAGACGGATAGTGGTTGCGAATCCAACCCAAGCCAACGGCCGCAAACACCATCGCCAAGCCGAGCGCTATCCAATAGGGCGAAGCGCCCACTCGAATCAGCGGCCCTCCGAGCAGAGAACTCACGAGCCCTCCAACTCGGCCCACCATCACAGAATAGGCCACGCCCGTCGCGCGGATTTTCGTCGGATAAACATGCGCGGCAACCGCATACAGCGAAGTTTGCACGGCGTTCGCCAGGAACCCATTCACACCGATGCACGCCAGCAGCAAGCCGCCGCCCATG
>DATMZI010000117.1:0-49311 GCA_035607085.1 Candidatus Eiseniibacteriota bacterium
CTTGGGTTTCAAGGATACCGCCGATCGCCGATCCCGAAAGGTTTCGTCTGCCAATGATGACGCCAAACGCGCTCACGGGAAAAGGCTTTTCCGGGGCGCCCACCAGGCAAACCGTGCCGTCGCGCCTCAGCAACTTCAAATAGCCGTTCACGTCATGGTCTGCGGACACGCAATCGAGAATGAAATTAAAGGTGCCGGCATGCTTCTGCATCTCATCGGGATTCTTGGAGACGACTACTTCATCCGCGCCGAGCCGCTTCGCATCCGCGGTCTTGCCCGCCGACGTCGTGAACAGCACCACATGCGCGCCCAGTGCATGCGCAAACTTCACGCCCATGTGTCCCAGGCCGCCGAGCCCCACAATGCCCACCTTCTGCCCCTTGCCGACTTTCCAGTGGTGTAGCGGAGAAAAAGTCGTGATACCCGCGCACAGCAGCGGCGCCGTTCCGGCAGGGTCCAGACCGTTCGGCACGCGCAACACGTAGTTCTCGTCCACTACTATGCTGTCCGAATAGCCGCCATACGTAACGCCACCCAAAATCTTGTCCTCGGAGTTGTACGTCAAGATTACGGCGTTTTCGCAATACTGTTCTTCGCCGGCCTTACAGCTGGGACACGCGCGGCAGGAATCCACCAAGCAGCCGACGGCCGCAATGTCGCCTTCCTTGAATTTCTTTACGGCGCTGCCGACCTTGGTCACGCGGCCGACGATTTCGTGCCCCGGCACGCACGGATAAACGGTCGGCATGACTTCTTTCCACTCATTGCGCACCTGGTGCAAATCGGAGTGGCACACGCCGCAGTAATGAACTTCGATCTGCACGTCCTGCGGTCGCGGTGCACGGCGGGCAATAGTGTGCGCCGCAAGCGCGCCGTTAGGGTTCAGCGCAGCAAACGCTTTGGCCGGGAATGTGGTGGGGGATGTACGGGCAGCTTCACTCATGGCGTGCCTCCTACGGCAAGATATTTCGGGGCCCGAGCCGGAAAGTAACTTAGAGTCGCGTAGCGACGCAATGGTTATGCAAAATTTGCGGATTGCCTCGGTAACGCTACAGCGACATTAGGCGTTCAACTCACCGCGCTTGGCTAGGTCGCGAATACGGTCGGCGGCGCGGAAGGCCAACGCCATGATGGTCATCGTAGGTTGGCCGCGGCCCGAAGTGACTAGACTGCTGCCATCGCACAGGAAAAGATTTTTGACGTCGTGCGTCTGGTGGTCGGCATTGACGATCGACGTTTTGGGGTCGTTCCCCATGCGGCAGGTGCCGAGCAGGTGCACGCCGAACTGCTGCTCGTCGATCGGAAATGTCCAATGCTGTTTGGCGCCAGCCGCGTCCAGCAGCTCGTTGGAACGATCGGCGAGCCAATGCGCCAGCTTCAAATCGTCGGGATGGTCCTTGTACGTAAGCCTCAGCGCCGGCAGGCCCCAGGCGTCTTTCACGTCGGTATCAATGGAGAAACTGTTGTCCTCCACCGGCAGCGAAGTGCCGTGACCAAAGATTTCAAACGAACGGGTAAAGTTGCGCGCCAACAAAGATTTGAAATCCTTGCCCCAACGTGGGCTGCCGGGCGGCAAACCGCCGAATGCAAAGCCGATCGGCGTCATGTCAAACCGCGCGTCCAATCCTCCGCCGCCATAGAAGCCGACCTTTTGCGCGTCCAGTTCATAGAAATCGTGTAGAATTCGGCTGACCGCAAAACCCTTGTAGTCGTTCACCGGTTCGTCGAAAACGCCAACGGAAACCGCACTGCTGTTGAACATCAGGTTCTTGCCGACGTACCCGCTGGAATTCGCCAATCCATCAGGAAACCTGGTGGAGGTGGAAAGCAAAAGCAAGCGCGGCGTTTCTGCGCCATTCGCGGAAAGAATTACCGCTTTGGCCCTTTGCAGCTGCACATTTTTCTTTTCGTCAAAGTAAAGAGCGCCGGTGGCTCGGCCGTGCTCGTCCACTTCGATTTTATGGACGTAGCTGTTCGGGCGGATTTCGCATTTGCCGGATTTTTCGGCAACTGGAATCATGCTTGCCAGCGAGCTGGACTTGGCCTTCACTTCGCAACCGAAGCCCAAACAGAAACCACAGTTCACGCAGGCGCTGCGCCCTGCGCGCGGTTGCGAAAGAATAGCCATGGGCGCGGGAAACGGATTCCATCCCAGCTTACGCGCCGCACGTTCAAAAATGACTCCCGACCCTTTCACCGGCAACGGCGGCATGGGGTAGGGCTTGGACCGCGGCGGATCGAATGGGCTGGCCCCGGCCAGTCCGGAAACTCCTACTTCCCACTCTACTTTCGTGTAATACGGTTCGAGATCCGCATATTTGACCGGCCAATCGCTGAACGTGGAGCCAGCGATCGGGCCAATTTTGCTGCGCTCGATGAAATCAATTTCGTGGAAGCGCCAAAAATTCGCGGTGAAGTGATTGCTGGTCCCGCCGACAGCTCTTCCGTATACCAGTGCGCGCTGCGGCTTCGCTTTATCTTTCGGGGTTTTGCGGAAGGTGTTGGGCTGCAGCTTCGGATGATTGGTCAGCAGGTCTTCCTGCAGCACCTTGATTTCGTCGTGGGAGAAATCATTTTCATGCAGGTACGGGCCCTGTTCGAGAACCACCACACTGAAACCGTTGGTGGAGAGCTCTTTGGCCAGAATGCCGCCCGCGGCGCCGGAGCCGACGATTACGAAGTCTACGACGTCCGAGGTTTTGTACTTGGGTGTCCCGGGCACTTTCGGCCCAAAAGTCGCTTTAGTCATTCTTAGCGGATTCCTTTACGGCGGGCGCTGGTTGCCAGCCCGCATAACCCTTGTCGTAATAGCCGAAGGGAGGTTGAAAGCCGTGTTCGGGCAGACGGCCAATTACGGTCCAGCCCACTCCGCCGCGGTTGCCCTGGCGGTCGGAATCGGGATCGATCAGAAATCCGGCCAGCGTGTGCACGCGAATGATTTCAAAGAGCGGCTGTGCGGCGGAACTCGGCATAAAGTTGGCCCGCGGACGCCGAGGCGGCGTATGTGATCCGCTCTCATCTAGTGATTCGAGCACTGCTTCCTGCTGTTCCGGCGTGGTCGCGGAAAAGAGCGTGGCGGTCGGGAAAAGCTGCTTCAAACGGTTCTGAATTTCCGGGAGGCCTTCGCGATAGGTCTTCTGGTGGTCCGTGGCAAACGTGACCAGCGCGCGATCTATGAAATAAGCCACGCCGGCTTCACGTGCGCCGGGTGTGCCGTCGGTGGGAATGATGCAGGCCGAAATCGCTTCCACTTCCTTAGCTTCGGCTGGAGTGAGGAATTCCCATTTCTGCGGGGCGTCCGCTTGGGCAGCCTTGTGCGCGTGCTGGGCCGCAGCCAGAACGGCAGGCCATTGCGCCGCGGTCCAAGTGGCGCCTACCGCGGCCAGGCTTCGCGACAAAAACTGTCTTCGGTCAAGTTCGTTAATCAATATATTTCGTCCAGAAATTTCGATTTTCTCGACTCTATTCCCTGCGTACGGGAACGTCAATGTAAAAGAACCGATGGAGCAAAACATCGCAACAAATCGTAATCCAAATTGGCAGGGAGGTATTTGCGGACACCGGCAGGGCTGCGCTACGATGGTTTCCGCGCGTGTTGGCGAAACAACACGCGTTTTCCCACCAGGAATGGCGACTCTCACCGGCGCAATCGGCACCGGCAGCAAATGGCTGCTGGACAAAATCGTGGGCGCAATCGCGGCCACCGGAATCAATCCGAACGTATTGACATTTTTGGGGCTGGTGGTGAATTTCGGCGCGGCGGCGAGCTTTGCGGTAGGTAAGTTCTTCCTGGGCGCGCTAATTATCTTTTTCGCGGGTTTTCTGGACATGCTGGACGGACAGGTGGCGCGGCGGCAGAATCGTGTGACGGCGTTCGGCGCGTTTTACGATTCGACGCTGGATCGCTACGCCGATATGGCGCTGTACATGGGCCTGCTGGTGTATTACTCGGTGAGCGGCCGAACCCCCTATGTGATTCTCGCGGCCGTAGCTACCGCTGGTTCCGTGATGGTGAGCTACGCGCGTGCCCGCGCCGAGTCGCTGATTCCGCTGTGCAAAGTTGGTTTCATGGAGCGGCCCGAGCGGTTGGTGCTGCTCATCATCGGCGGCGTGGTCAACCGCATGGCACCGGTGTTGTGGGTGATTGCGGTCGTTTCGACGCTCACCGTAATTCATCGCATCGTCTTTACATGGCAGGAAACGCGCGCAGGCCGCACTCTCCCGGGAATAAAACTAAGTTTGTAGCGCCACGGTCCTCGAACGGCTAGAAATGCGTAGCCGGAACGGTTAGGATCCTGGACACCGCTATTGCTGCGGTGTCTTTCGGGGAGCTGATTTTGGCTAGTTTGCGATTTCCTGCTCCGCCTGTTGCGACCGGGTTTCTGCAGGTCCGGCTAGAGATTCCTCAATCGGTTTTTCGATCGTTTCCTTCACGCGTAAGCGCAATCCAGGTACGTCCTCTTTGTTCATCCCCGAAGTGTCGATGGTGTTGTGGAGGAAGACGCGGACCTCAGCAGGCCAGAACATCCAGTGGCCTGTGCGATGGTGTTTGAAGGAGCCGACGATGCTGACCGGCACGATCGGAACTTCGAGCTGCTGGGCGAGCCGAAACGCACCGTCCTGAAATTCGGTGACGCGGCCGTCGCGGGTGCGTTTTCCTTCCGGAAAAACGATCAGGCTGGTTCCGCCATTGATGGCGTCGCTGGTAAGACGCCACATGCGCCGGAGATCAGCGGGGCGGCGCACGTCGGGAACAGGGACGTTACCAAAACGCTTCATCAGCCAGCCGTAGACGGGAATTTCGAAATGCGATTCGAGTTCCCAGCCTCGGACAAATTGCGGGATGGCACAGTAGAGAACAAACGGATCGAAAAGGTTTACATGATTCGAAATGAAAAAGCAGGTCTTGAGGGGATCAAAGCCCGGTTCGCAGATGACGCGTACTTTGGCACCGGCGAAAAAGATAATGCGGCGGCAGAAAGCGCGCTGGAGCCAGTCGTGTTTTTTAGGATCCAAGATGATGGCCAGCGCGATGAGTATGGGGACAGCGACGGCGAAGTGAAGCAAGCTAACGATCCAAAGAAGAGCGCTGCGGATGACGTACCAGACGCGTTTCATATGAATACGTCCAGCGCGGATGGAAGGATGTCCAGCGATTTGCACTTCAACCTAAGAATTTCGCCGTCGATCATCACGTCCACGGGAATGGGAATGTTGAACTCGACGTGGCGGACCGATTTGCGCGAAGCGAGAGGGTGTTCGACGTGCGTGCCGTTGTAAAGGCGCGGCAACATGCGGAGAAGGCCGAGGCGTCCAATGGGTCCCCAGCGGACAAATTCGATGAAGCCGTCGGAAGGATCGGCTTGCGGCGCGATGAGCATCGTGCCACCAGTGTACTTGCTGTTGTTGAAGGTGAGGAACAAGCTGCGGCGGTCGTCCCACACGGTTTCGCTGTCGCAACGAAGAGTAAAGGCACGGCGCTTGAGCTGGATGATGCGAACCAAAATACCCAGCAGATAGCCGAGATGGCCTAGTGGTTTGAAGAGGCGGTTGGCGATGGCACCTACGTCGGCTGTGAAGCCGAGGCTGAGAATGTTGAAGGAATAGACTTCGCCGGTGGAATGGGTGAGGCGGATCAAGTCCACCGGGCGTTTGCGATTTTCGAGAAGAGCCTGAATTGATGCTTCGGAGCCTCTATCGGTGAAATCACGCAGAAAAGAATTGCCCGTGCCGAGCGGGAGGAGGCCGAGGGCTATGCGATCGGGGCTGGCGTTGCGGGAGAAGACGCCGTTGAGAATTTCATGCGCGGTGCCGTCGCCGCCGACGGCGAGAAAGTTGCGATATCCCTGCGCATAGGCTTCGTGAGCCAGATCGCCGGCATGGCCTGGGCTGGCTGAGGCGATGATATCAATGTGCAGGCGGCTTTCGCGAAGGCGATTCAGCATAGCGCCGGCGAGTTTGCTGGACTTTCCGCCGCCCGCAGCTGGATTGACGATGGCGAAGAACCGATCTTCGGGCAAGGTAGTTGGGGGCAAGGTGAGCGGAGACGCGACCATGTGGACTATAGCGCGAGTATAGCGTGGTCGCGGTCGAGTTTGGCGAGGAGTGTGGCCAGGTCGTTCCTTTTGATTTTGAGGGACGCAGTGCGGGGGAAATCTTCGTTGAACAGAACGATGCCGTGGATCCGTTTGTAGTTGAGCAGGCGGTTGTTGCGCTGAGTGATCTCTTTTTTCAGTTCTTCGGTGAAGGTTTGCTGGTTTTCCAGGTGAATGGCCAGGACGAGCTGCTCGCCGAGCATGGAGCGTTGGGGCCAGACGTAGTTTGCGGCGAAAACACAGAATTCCTTGACGGGCAGCGATTCGAACGCGGATTCGATGTCTTCCGGGTAGATGTTTTTGCCTTCTTCGGTAACGATCATGTTTTTTTTGCGGCCGCTGAGATGCAGATGGCCCTGGGCGTCGAATTGGCCGAGGTCGCCGGTGCGCAGCCAACCATCCACGATAGTTTCGGCGGTGAGTTCGGGATCGTTGAGATAGCCGGACATGACGGTTTTACTGCGGACGTAGACTTCGCCGACGCCGTCGGAAGCGGGATCGATGATTTTGACTTCCATGCCGGGGAGAGGTTTGCCGACAGTGTCGGCGCGAAACGGTTTGAGGTCGTTGACGGTGATGGCGGTGCCGGCTTCGGTGAGGCCGTAACCGTTGGCGACGGGGATTCCGAGGTCGTAGAAGAATTGCAGCGTTTGCGGTTCGGTGAACGCGCCACCGACGATGATGGCTTGAAGCTCGCCGCCGAAGGCCGCGTGCACTTGCTTAAGGAGACGGCGGCTGAGCCAGAGGCGCGGGCGGGACTTCGTAAGAGCTTTGTTTATCGTGACTAGCGCGTTAAAGATTTTACGTTTACCGGCGGGGAGCTCTTCGAATCGTACTAGCAAGCCCTTTTGCAGATTTTTGAGAACGAGCGGGACCAGGCTGACATAGGTGATTTTGTATTTGGTGAACGCTTCGCGGACGAATTCGGGGCGGAGCGTGCGGAGATGGACGACGCTGGCGCCGCAGGTGAAAGGACCGAAGAAGCCGACCATGAAATCTATGGCGTGGTTGGTGGGAAGAATGCTGAGGTAGCGGACGCCGGGCCAAAAAGGGTAGAGCGTGGTGAGCGCCACGCACTGTTCGAGGTAGTTTTCGTGGGTCATCATGCAGCCTTTGGGGCGGCCGCCAGTGCCGGAGGAGTAGACGATGGAGGCGACGTCTTTGCGTTCGCGGGAAACGAAGGCGGGCTTGGCGTTTGAGTGGAATTCTTCCCAGCGTTGGGCGCCTGAGAGATCGGCGTTGGGAGGAGCGTCGGTGACCACGATGGTTTGCAGAGTGATTGCGTCGCGCGCGGGTGACGCAGAGAGTTGACGCCAGATAGGGTATTCGGTGATGAGGACTTTTGCGCCGGAATGCTGCAGCAGCTGCCAGTGCTCGGCGGGAGTAAGTTTGTAATCGAGGGGGACCAGAACGCCACCGGAGTAAAAAATCGCGTAAGCGGAGATCAACCACTTGGACTGATTGGTCATGACGATGCTGGCGCGGTCGGCTGGGGAGAAGCCGGCGTCCTGCATGGCGCGGGCGAGGGGGAGGGCGCGACGCTTGAATTCGCTGTAGGTGAGGCGGTCCTTTTCGCGTTCGCGGTCGGCTTCGATGAGACAGGTTTCGCTGGCGAATTTTTCTACCGCATCTTGCAGAGCGGCGCCGATGGAGGAATACTTTGCGAGATCGAGCATTACAGGCGGGACTGGATGCGTTCGGCCAGGGTTTTGAAGTCGGAGACCCCCTGGAGTTCGTAGTCGGGCAGTTCGATGTTGAAGTGGTTTTCCAAGCGGGAGAGGAGTTCGAGGGTCTGCAGGGAATCGATGCCCAGTTTTTTGAAGAAGTCGTCGCCAGGAGAGAGCGAGCCGGGAGCGAGCTTGAAATGCTGCTCGGCGAGGGTCAATACCTCCTGAGTAGTGTTTTTAAGAGTGGGCATCACTTCAAATAATCTAGCATTTCCGGGCTTTTAGCGCGAACGAACCGACCTTACGAAGCGGTACATCTGTTAAGGATTCGCGGTCTATAAGCGATTTTACGCGCGATTATGCTGACGCCTCTGTCTGTACGATCGAATTCCACCTCAACCACACGTGGCCGCGCTGTTGATTTGCCCGGCTCCCTTCAAGTACTGAAGACCGACTGCCGGGAGGTCGGCGAACAATTCCTGACTTTCCTCAAAATTCTCGATTGCGCCCCCGCCAATTGTCTTGGGCCACGTCTCGATTCACAGCGCAAGTGTCCGGTGCGCGCCTATCTTCGCGGTTCGGATCATTGCACCGTAATCGTCAGGTTGGGGAGACGGCGGGAGCGGCAATCATGGTTGATAGGGCATGGGGCCAGTGTTTTCTACGAACTTTCTTAGGGCGGCCATCACGGCGGGGCGCGCGAAGAGGTCACAAAAAATTTCGATTTCACGGCGGAGTTCTTCGCGGGGAATGGGTTTGATGAATTTTTTGGCGGCGGCGCGGGTAGCGGAGTCGAATTTGGTAACTTGAGCGGCGGTGGCGCGGGCAATTTTGAGGGCTTCGCCTTCGGCGGCTAATTGTGCGACTAAGCCAACGGCTTGGGCCCGGGTGGCGTTGACGCTGCGGCCGGTGAGCAGCAGATCGCGTACGAAACCGTTGCCGAGGTCGCGCTTGAGGCGGGGGATGCCACCGAAACCGGGGATGAGTCCGAGACGAAGCTCCGGGAAAGCGAAGCGGGCCATTTTGTCGGCGACGAGGACGTCGCAGACGAGAGCGAGTTCGAGTCCGCCGCCGAAGCAGACGCCGTGAACTGCGGCGATCGTAACGAAAGGTGCTTCGTCGAGCCAGTTCAGGACGGCGTGGATGCGTTCGAGGAATTCGCGGAGGCTTTCGTTGCGCACGGCGGGATCGAGCGCGGAGGAACGGTGATATAACTCGCGCAGATCAGCACCCGCGCAGAAGCCGGATTTTTGCACGCTGGTAATAATGCAGGCGGAGGTCTCGGGAGCGAGCTGCCTGGCGACTTCGACAAAGTTTTCCAGTTCATCGAGCATCAGCGAGCCGATTTCGTTGGCAGGCGCATGGTCGAGTGTGAGTTCGATGACGCCGTCACGCCATTCCCACCGCAGAGCCTGGCCGGTGAAGGATTTCATGCGGAAGCCTTTCGCGCATACATGGAATTGATCTCGGCATCATAACGTTTTGCGATGGCGTCGCGCTTGAGTTTGCCGTTGGCCGTGAGCAGGCCGGAATCCGGAGTGAACCCTTCGGGCAGGATGTGAAAATTGCGGATCTGGCGGTAGTGCGGAAGATCGAGATTGATGGCGTCGACTGCGCCTTGCACGGCGGCGGGTTCGACTTTGCCCGCGACGAGCATCGTGACATAGCTGCGGGCGTTGCCAATGAGGACGATCTGCTGGGCAGCGGATAGCAGTTGCGTGAGTTTGTCTTCGATGGGTTCGGGAGCGAATTTATGGCCGGTGTTGAGTACCAGAAGATTTTTAATGCGGCCGATGATGCGCCAGTTACCGGAGGCGTTGACTTCACCCTGATCGCCCGTATGGAACCAGTCGCCGCGCAGGACTTTGCCGGTTTCTTCGGGACGATTCCAGTAGCCGGAGAAAATATTGGGGCCGCGGACAATGATTTCGTCGTTTTCCGCTAGTTGCATGTCGATGCCGGGGACGGCGCGGCCGACGTAACCAGCTTCGACGGGAAGACGCGGGTCGTCGAGGGTGCAGAGCGCGGTCGTTTCCGTGAGGCCGTAGGCCTGAAGGACGGGAATGCCAAGCATCAGGAACCACTGTTGCGTTTCGGGAGCGAGCGGAGCGGAGCCGCATATGAGTGCGCGAAGATTGGGGCCGAAGCGCGCCGTGACTTTGGAAAAGATGAGCTTGCGGCCGAGCGCCACGGTGATGCTGTCGAAGGGCTTGCCGCGGCCGACGTGTTGGCGCTGCCACGCGTCTCGCGCTTTTTTGTAAAGCGACTGAATGGGGCCGAACTGCTTGGCGAGGTTGTCTTCGACGCCGCGCTTGACGCGCTCAAGGAGCGTGGGCACGTTGAGGAAGTAGTGCGGCGCCGCGAGGCGAATCTCGTCGGCAAGTTTGTTGAGGTCGGTGGAGAGTGTGAGCACACTTTCGCGGAGCAGCGCGGAAAGCATGAGCATCCAGGGTGCCGCGAAATTCATGGGCGCATAGAGAAAGATGGAGTCAGGACCGGTTCTTTTTTTCGCGGCCATAAGTTGATCGAGGCGCTCGGTGGTGCAGCCGGTCATGTGATTCAGGTTGCCGATGCTGAGGCAGACGCCTTTGGGTTCGCCGGAAGTGCCGGAGGTGTAAATGACGGTGAGAAGGTTGCTGTCGGAGCGCGCGCGCGGAGCGGAATTTGCGGTTCGCTGGGCGGTAGCAGGGAAAATTTCGGCGAGGGTGACGGGTGGTGGCATTTGCGGCCAGGCAGCGGTAAGCGCGGCGGCGGTTTCGGAGTCGCCCGTGAGCACCAAGCGCGGCTGGCAGTCTTCTAGCATTGCGGCGAGTTCAGCGGCGGTCTGGCGGTGGTAGAGCGGGACAGCCACGATGCCTTCGGCCATTAGTGCGAGGTCGGTGGCAATCCAGTGAATCGAATTGACGGCCACGAGGCCGCAGCGTTCGCCGGGGGCGATTTGCCGAGAGCGCAGCCACGCGCGGGCGCGTTCGACCAGTGACAGAAGTTCAGCGGCGGTGACGGAGACGAATTTATCGCCGGCTTCGCTGTGGACTTCGCGGAGAACAACGCGCTGCGGCAAGGCTTGCAGGCGGGCGAAAATGTTTTCCAGAAAATTCGCCATGAACGCTATTTCGATGCGGCCAGAGCGGGTTCCGCGACATCGTGTTTTTCGGCAAGGCGGATCAGCGGCTCGCTGAGCGGTGGGAGATATTCTTCCCAGGAGCGGACACCGCTGCGCAACGGAAACCCAGGATGCTGCCGGCGCAGAACATCTTCAAAGATGACGCCCATGCGAGCCATGACCTTGAGATTGCGGACAACGGTCTGGCCGATGCCTTCGCGGACGGAGTCGGCTTCGGCGACCAGCGTTTCCATCATTTGCAGCATTTTGGGGCCAAGGTCGGGCTCGTCCACGGTGAGGAAAAGATGCTGATGGCCACGTTCGCGCATGAGGTTGCGGATGCGTTCGTCCATGGTGACGCCGGCGGAGGCGACGAGCGATGGCATGCAGGTGACGATGCCGTGGTAGCGCGAAGAGACCATGTACGCGCACTGTCGCAAGATCGAGACGAGCTGGTACATGTCGTAATCGTCGGAGGTGAAGATGGGCAGGCCGTGAGTTTGCTCGGCGATGGCACGGCACGCAACGGCGTCCAGTCGCTCCATAGCGACAAGAATAGTGAAGACGCGGTGCTTTTGCGTGAATGCGCGCGTCGCGGTGACAAAGCCCTCGAGGTAGTGCTTGAACTTGCGGTCCGCTTCGGCGCCAGACTCGTGGAAATAGACGGTGCGATACTGGCTTTCTTTGTATGCGCCGGTGGTAACGCGGGCCATATATTTCGCGAGCGAAGCTTTCACCGGCCAGACGAAGGGATGAATCGGGCAGAGGACCAGGACGGGAGCTTTTTCATCCCAGCCGGCGTCACGGAGAGCTTTGCGGCCGAAGGAATCGGGATGCGGCTCGAAGGTCCAGGCAGTGTCGGTGCCAAGTTCGGTGGAGACGCCGACTTTACCAAGGACGGATTGCGATTCGACGTTGCGGGTGATGACCAGTGAATCGTGGACGTAGCGCGCGCACATTTTTTCGATGAGCGAATCCATGTGGCCGGCTTCGGCGCCGTAGGCCACAGAGAGCTTGTTCTCAGCGGAGGCGTGTCCGAGCGAGCCGATCATCATGGTGGTGAGCGCGTTGGCAAATTTGCTTTTAAACATGGAGCCTTCGCAAGCGACAACACCGTGGCTCGCACGTGTTTCGCGGTAAAGAAAAGGCGGAAAGACGTCGGGCAGATGCACCTGGCGCGAGCCTTCGAAGTAGCCCGTGGTGCGATCGAAGCTCTGTGTCATCACGCTGAAGTCCACATTTTCGGCGCCGAGGACATGGCGAATCTGGCGAATCATTTCGTTGACGCGAACATCGGAGCCGGTGTTGCGCGTGCCGTTGTAGCCGGCAAAAAGCAGTTTGAGTTTCTCGCCGGGCGTCCATTGTTTGCCGCCGCCGAGCATCCATTGCAGGCGGGTGACTTCGATCAGCATGCTGACCCAGGCGACGAGGAGAAAATCGGTCATGCGCGAGCAGCTCCGCTAGCAGTGGTCACGGAGGCATTTTGCGACGGCCAGGGCTTGACAGGATAGCGGAATTTATTTTCGCGGCTGAATTGCAGCAACGGGTAGGCGTAGGTGGAGAATTTGGCGGGAGCTTCTCCGCCAAGTTCCTCGACGACACGGGAGTTATCGAAGACGGTGTTCCAAACAAGATACGGCCAGAAAACTTTGAGCAGTGAAGCGCCCCGGCCGAGATTGCTTTTCTTGTGGGAGAGCCAGTTGACCGTGCCGGAAAAGGTTTTGCCCAGCGAGGGCAGGTAGGTCGGATGCGAGCCGGACGCTGCTGAGGCGAGGGCGTCGGTGAGGTCGCGATAGGTTTGCGATCCGTAGCCCGAAGAAAGATGGTAGCGCGGGTAAGACGGCTTTTCTTTTTGATGGATGGTGACGATGGCTTTACCGACGTAATTTGCGGGGACGATGTCAATGCGGTCGGTAGGCTTGAGCGGAAGAACCGGAAGGCTCTGCAGGACACTGAAGGCCTGCACCATGTCGAACTGGGTGGTTTCGGGGCGCGTGCTGTCGCCGAGCACAATGGCGGGGCGGAAGATGCGGCGATCCACGTCGGGTAAGAGTTGATGGACCATGTGTTCGCAGAATTTTTTGGTGCGGGCGTAGGGATCGTAGTCGGAGCGGGCCCAGTCGATAGCGGTGTCTTCCTGGACCGCTTCGTCCTGGCGGTGGCCGGCTACGGCGACGGTCGATACGTGGGAGAAACGCCGCAGGCCGTGATGGTCCTGGGCCCGGCGGGCCAGCTGGATTACTTCAAGGGTGCCGCGCAAATTCACGTTGAGGCACTGTTTTTCGGACTTGCGATTGAGCGAAGCAGCGCAGTGAATCACGGAGTCGGTGGATTGCACCAGGACCTGAAATTCATCACTGGGCAGGCCGAACTGCTGGTTGGTAAGATCGCCGAGAAAAATCCGCGCACACGATTCGATGCGGTCGCTGAATTCCGGGAAATCCATGTGCAACTGCAACGACTGCCACAGACGCTCGCGAGCTTCTTGTTGATTTCTTGCACGGACCAGGAGGTTGAGCGGTTCGCGATACCCGCGAAGCAGGCTGGTAGCCAGATAGCCCCCGAGGTATCCGGTTGAGCCGGTAAGAAAAATGGCCATGGGCGCTAGTGGTTCTCCGCGGAGTGGGCAACGGCTGCCGCAGCGGACGTTTGAGCGCCCCAGCCAACGTTACGCGCCGGGCGCGATTCGAGTGGGCGGCCCTCCATCAACGGATAGCACCAGCGGCGCAGCGCGGGGATGTGGATGTTGATCCAGTAGTCCCACCAGTCGAGAGCTTCGGGGTCGAAACTGAAAATGCCGCGTTCGTCTTCGGGAAGAGCCGCGGAGAGCAAGCGGGCGTTTTCGCAGGCGAAGACGTGTTCGTTGTGCAAGATGAACGGCTCGTAAAGCTCGATGAGTTTTTCAGCGCGCGAAAGATCACGCTCGGCCTTAGCCAGAGGAGGCTTCTTCATGCTGAGCTTTTCCGCGAAGCGGTTGATTCCAGAGACGACGGCTTTCTGCATCGGAATTGAAAGCCGCTCGTAGCGCAGCTTGGAAACCGGGATGGTTTCGAATTTCAGCTTCAGCCAGTGCTCAATTCCCTGCTGCGTACGGTAGTGTTTGCGATGCGCCAGGCCGGTTAGTTCGATGCTGCGGCCCATGTCGCAGGGATTCACGCCGGAAGTCGCGAGCTGATACAAACGGGCGGCCTTGCGCTCGATAAGAGCGGCTGCGATGAGGGACATGCCGCGGCAAACCATGTCTACGGGAATCACGTCGAGGCACTTTTTTGCGTTGGTCGGAAGCTGGCGAAACTTCGTGCCCAGCAGATACGAAAGGGGGCCCGAAGTGTTGACGCCTTCGTTCCAGCCGCTGAACGGGCTGCGCGTGGAACTTTCGACGATGGAAGGCCGCACCACGGCGACGGGCAGGTCTCTTCCCCGGCGCGCCAGAATGGATTCACCGAGGCTTTTCGTAAATGTGTAGGTATTAGGCCAGCCGAGATACTGCGCGCGCTTCATGCCCACGCGAACCAGTTTGTTGCGCGCCCAACGGATGCGATTGCGTTTGACGACGCCGTCGAGCTCACCTGCGGCTACCCGATTTTCATCTGCGCCGCGCCCGAGGGCCTGGCGGCGCAAAGCGCGTTCCAGCTCGGGGCTTTCCGCGCGCTCTTCGATTCGCTGAATCATTTCGCGCAGCGAAGAAATTTCACGTTCGGCGTCAAAGTTCTTGATGCCGCCGGGACTGTAGTTTTCGCGTAGCTCTTCGGCCACCCGCCCATCGCGCATGCCGACGACGTAGCAAGTAGACAAGTGCATCAGCGCGGCATGATCGGTTGAGCGAATAAAATCGATCAGGTGTTCGGCGGATTCAACGTTGGACGAAAGCGCTTCTCGCAAGTCGGGGTTGAAATCGGTCAGACCGGCGCTGTTGACCACCAAATCGAGAGAACCGGCCAAGCCGGCGCGAACTTCGGCCGATAAACCCATCCCGGGCAGGCTGACGTCGCCTTCGACGACATCAATCTTCTCCCGTAGAAAATCGCCGAGCCGCGCGCCATAGGTTTCTTGTAAACCGTCCAGGGTCGGTGACTCCGCAACAATCTTCTCGAAACGCCTCTGGGCAGTGGTGGTTCGATTGCGGCGAATCAGCAATGTGATTTTCGCAATGTCCGGAACCTGTTCGAGCAGGTCTACCATCCACACCTTGCCGATAAACCCGGTAACGCCTATCAAGAGAATGTGCTTCCCTCTCAATGCGCGCCGCACGCTAAGTTGGGTTACGGCAGGCGCGCTGTCAAAGGGCACGACGGAAGGCGGCTCCATGGGAAGCGCACGGCGCACCACTTGCACCGACGCCTGCAATTGCACTGGGTCGTCGAGGCCAAGTTCCGCCAGCAGCCGCGCTTCCGGAATGCGGCCGTCGGCCTGACCGGATGCAATCCACGCCAACGGTCCGCGCGGATGGATGACCGGAGCTAAAAGGCGGCCGGTGGCCACGCCATCGCGAAATTCCATGCGGTTGGCGACAAAACAATCGACGCCGAGATGCCTGGCAAGCGGCCGCAGGACGTGGTCCAAAGACTCGCCGTACAGTACGATCGCTTGTCCCATATCTCGTGCGCGCCGCAATGCCGCAACACCCTCGTCGCGCAAGTTCGGCTTCAACGCGTATTCAAAGTGCTCTTCGCCCAGCAGGTCTAGCCGATCGCGCGTGACCCCACGCAACTGCGTGTAGAGCAGCCGCGTTGCAAGCGCGCGTCCGGCAAGGTAGGCAAAGGGCCGCAGCAGGGTCATCAACGCCATGCCCAAGCGCCGGCGCCATCTTTCGGCGAAGCTTTGAGAGTTCCAGGTGAAAAAGCCCACTTGACGCAGCGCGCTCAGCTCCAGCAGAGAACCTTCCACGCGCCAGTAAACGGGCCTACTCAATGCCGCGTTTGATGAGCCTTCTTTATTGGAGGAAATGGCAGGCATGGCGGGGCGTATGCCTAACGGCTCCGCGCGGCGCGCGAAAATTCACTGATGTGCGATTCGTAGGGCAAAGCGATCCTGTTGGCCTGGATTCCGCCGCCGGCGGCCCAGGCATCCCTGATATTTCTTGGCTTTCCGGCGAAGGACGACGGATACTTGTGAAACGCTAAGTTAACATCCCGCGAGCAATTCCTGCAAGGACGCGGGCTGCCAGAATGACTTGGTCTCCAGCGTCTGAATTAAAAATATCGCCCGAATGGCTGCTCAGCCGGATGGCGATCAACAGCAGGACGCCAGCGGTAGAACTGGCCACAATTTCTGCCCAAGGAACGCCCGAAAACGACTCGCCGGACAGGCTGGTTGGCAAAAGGGCCGCCACAATCGCACCCAGATAGACCGGTAAGAGCAAGAACAGCAGAAAACTGGTGTGGAAAAACGGGTAAGCCATGCGAAAGACCACCCACATTGCCGCTTGCGGCAGCACGGCCAGCAAGCTCAGCAGCGCCAGACGATCGACGAAGTCGGCGCCGCCGGTACAGCCCAAAATCCGGTACAAACCCAGGACTATCAACAGAAACGCCGCAAGTGCACCCAGGACCGCAGGCGCGCTGAATCCTCCCGGCGAGAACAGCATATTAAAGAATGGCAGCAGCGCCGATTGGCCGAGCACGACGATCGAAAATCCTCCGGTGACAAATCGGTCGCCGCGCAAGCCCAGGACTAGCAACGAAAAAAACAGCGCGGAGATTACCGCCTCCCAATGCGCGGGAAACGCCGGATGAGGATGAGTGACTGTGGTGGCCTGCAGGTAGGAAACGCTGATCACCCGCACCGGCTCCCCTAGCCAATAGCCGACCAGACTTTCTGGGACGAAAAAGAGCAGGAACTGCGCCGTCCAGTATAGCGGATAGATGGACGCAAGACCCAGCAGCAATAGACGCAGCCAGCGCATTCTGCCCCTCAGCAGGGCAACGATTCTGTCGCGGCACAAGGAGATTTGCAAGTCCCGAAACTACTGATCTAGACGCCCCAGCCGTAGCGCTCAGCATGCTCCAAAGTGCGCTGCATCTCTTCGTGAAGAATTTCCATAAACCCATTCGTTCCAATGGGTTTGCAGCCAACAGCCGCCAAATCGGGCGTGCGGTATCCGGCGCCGAGAACTCTTACGACCGACTGTTCAACCCAATCCGCTTCGAGCCCCAAGCCAAAAGCGTCGCGCAGCATCATGGTAGTGCTTAGAATCGAGCCAATCGGATTCGCAGAATCCTTGCCCGCAAGGGTCGGGGCTGATCCATGAATCGGCTCAAACAACGGCGCTCCGGAGCCAAAGCTGGCCGACGGCACCAATCCAATCGAGCCGACGAGAGCTGCCGCAGCGTCGCTCAAGATGTCGCCAAACATGTTCGTGGTCAGCATCACATCAAATTGAGACGGCTTCAGCGTTAGCTGCATGGCTGCGTTGTCCACGTACATGTGCTCCAGCTTGACGTTGGGGTAGGCGCCACTCATCGCGGTAACCGTCCGTCGCCAGAGCTGCGAACTGGCCAGCACGTTGGCCTTGTCTACCGAGCATAACCGCCTTGATCGATTTTCGGCACGGGCGTAAGCAAACGCCGCGATCCGTTCCACTTCCGGCGTGGAATACGACTCGGTGTCCCACGATCGCTGTTTGCCGCCTTCGGTGACATTACCGCGCTCGCCGAAGTACATCCCGCCAGCAAGCTCCCGCACAATTTCCACGTCTAGGTCACCCAGACGCTCCGGCTTCAACGGTGACATCCCCCGCAGCGGCTCGAGCAGCTTGACGGGGCGCACGTTCACATATAGCCCCAAACCTTGGCGCAATCCGAGCAAACCGCTCTCCGGCCGCTTGCCCACCGGCAACGAATCCCATTTCGGGCCTCCCACGGCGCCAAGAAACACCGCATCGGCCGCCCGGCAAGCATCAATCGTCGCGTTTGGCAAGGGCGTACCCGTTAAATCAATCGCCACACCGCCGATGGGGCGCTCCTCAAAATCAAATTGATGATGGAATTCGCGCGCGCACTCTTTCAGTACGTTGGCAGCCGCAGCCGTCACTTCCGGGCCGATGCCGTCGCCCGCCAGAAGCACTATCGTTTTTTTCATCGCTGTACCCGAATTCGTGTCGCTGCTACGCCGCGGATGTCGCTTCAGCCGCTACCGAAGATCCGCCTCGACGGATCACTTCGTGAGCAATGCCGAGGATATCGCGCGGTCGCACGGTCTTGGATTGATCGGCCAAAGTCGTCACGCGACGGTAAATCTCCGCCAATTCAGAGTCGCTCGGCTCAAAGCCCAGATCTCGCAGGCTCACGCGCAGCGCGTTGCGACCTGAATGTTTGCCCATGACCAGAGACCGCGCCGGCACGCCGACGGTTTCCGGCGAAATAATCTCATAAGTGAGCGGGTTCTTGATGATGCCGTCCTGGTGAATGCCGGCTTCGTGGGCGAAGGCATTCGCGCCGACGACCGCTTTGTTGGGAGCGACCTGTGCTCCAGTGATTTCCGTCAGCATGCGGCTGGCCGGGAACAGTTGATCGAGCTTGATATTGGTCGCGACGCCGAAACTTTCCTTGCGCACGGCAAGCGCCACGGCAATTTCTTCCAGCGAGGCATTCCCTGCCCGTTCGCCGATTCCGTTGACAGTGCATTCAATTTGACGCACGCCCGCACGCACGGCAGCCAGCGAGTTCGCCACCGCCAAGCCCAGGTCATCATGGCAGTGAGCGCTGAGCGTCACACCAGGCGCGTCGCCCAAGTACTCGCGTACGCGTAAAAACATTGCCCCGTACTCTTCCGGCACTGCATAGCCGACCGTGTCCGGCAAATTCAAAACCGTCGCGCCGGCTTCCACGGCGGCTTTGCAAACCTGGCAGAGATACTCAATCTCCGTGCGGCCTGCATCCTCTGCGGAAAATTCCACTTCCGCCACGTGCTGCCGGCCAAAGCGGACCATCGAAGTGATCGCCTCGAGCGCCTGTTCGCGCGTCATGTTGAGTTTGACCTTCAAGTGCAGGTCGGACGTTGCCAGAAAAATATGCAAACGCGAGGATGCCGCGGGTTGCAGCGCTTCGATTGCCGCATCCAGGTCCATTTTCTTGGCGCGTGCCAGCGCCGCGACGGGCACGTCCCGCACTTCCCGAGCCACGGCCTGCACCGCTTCCAGGTCGCCCCGCGAAGAAATGGGAAATCCCGCTTCAATAATGTCCACGCCCAGCTTCGCCAGCTGCCGCGCCATACGGATCTTCTCAGCGGTGTTCATCGAGAAGCCGGGCGACTGCTCGCCATCGCGGAGTGTGGTGTCGAAGATGCGCACTACGTCCATGGAGTGCTCCTGTTAGTAGTAGGTCAGAAGCGCCCCATTTGGTCAAATTTATCTTTATTCTACTTTTGATAATTTTCCCTTATAATGCGCCGGAGCAGCATCGCGGCTGCCTTCTGGGGCGGGCCCTGTTCTATCGGCATTTCGGGCCAAGGGCCAATAATCGATGGATCTCAGCGAACTTCAGGTATTTCTCACCGTCGCCCGCGAAGGCAGCTTCTCGCGCGCCGCCGAACGCCTTTACCGCACCCAGCCGGCGGTCAGCCTGGCGATCCGCAAGCTGGAAGATGGCCTCGGCCAGCCGCTCTTTGTGCGGGGTGCGCGCCCGGTACGCTTGACCGACGCCGGCAACCTCCTGCGCGATTACGCCGAACGCCTCATCAACCTTCGCGATGAAGTGAAAAAGGGCCTATCGGAGCTGGAAGGCCTCACCCGCGGCGAACTCTCGCTCGGCGTCAACGAAAGCTCCATACACGCCCTCCTGCCCGCATTGGCCCAGTTCCGCGAAGCTCACCCCGGCGTGCAAATCCGCGTGCATCGCATGTTCTCTCGCGACATCCCACACGAAGTTTTGAACTACCGGCTCGACCTCGGCGCCGTCTCCTTCGTGCCGCGCGACGCGCAACTGCAGGCCACGGAAATCCTCAAAGACGAATTGACGCTGGTGGTCCATCCAAAACATCCGCTGGCCAGGCGCAAGGAAGTCGACGTCTCCGACCTCGGCAGCGAAAGTTTTGTCGCGCATAGCGTCGAGTCTCCTTTCCGCCGTCGCGTCATCGAGCTTTTTGGCCGCAACAAGACCACTCTGAACATGCCGATAGAAATGCCCACGGTTGAAAGCATCAAACGCTTCGTGCAGATGGGCATGGGCATCGCCATCGTGCCCCGCATGTGCGTGGCCTGGGAAATTGATCACGGCTGGATGAAGGAAGTAAAAGTCCGCCAGCTCAACTTGCCGCGCCACGTCTACATGATTTCTCGCCGCGGAGCCCGCCTGCCTCATGCCGCTGCAGAACTTCTTCGCCTGCTCAAGACTGAATAAGTACCGTTGCCGCTTGCGCGCCAGGCCGGCGAGCCCTGTGAGGTACCCGGCTTCTGCTCGCGAGAGTACACACAGCCCACGCCCAAGGCGTAACTGTTTTTACTTCTTCGCAATCAGCTTCCAGGCGATGGCCGCACTCCCAATCGACAAACCCGCGCAGGAAAACAGTACCAGCCGAAAACCGGAGAGAAACGCCTCCGAGATCGCGCTTCGAACCCTCCCTTGCGCGCTTGCCTCTACGTTCTTCGGCAGCTCCATCCCGGCAAGCTCGATTTCCTTCGACTGAATCTCGTGAACAGCTTCCGGCGCGAGCGGAAGGCTCGCCAGACTCCGATCCAGATGCCCGGCAAAAGCTTTGACCATCATGATTCCGAATACGGCAATCGCCAGTACCCCCGCAACGCGCGCCACCGCATTGTTGATACCCGAAGCCGCTCCCGCGCGGTTTTGGTCAACCGAGCTCATCACCACCGTCGTCAGAGGAGCGACCGTTACTGCCATTCCTAGCCCGAGCACCGCAGATGCCGGAAAAAAGCTTTTCCAATAAGCGCCATCGGCGGCAAGCAAAGCAAACAAAGCAAAACCTGCGGCGGCCAGCAACGGGCCTGCAACCAGGGGAATTTTCCCGCCATATTTTTCAACCAGGCCACCAGACCAGCGCGACAGTGAAAACATCAACAGGATCACCGGCAGGCTCGCAGCTCCCGCTGCGGTGGCGGAGTAGCGAAACACCTGCATGAGCGTGACCGGAAACAGAAAAAAGAAAATACCAAGCGCTGAATAAAGAAGCAGTGTCAAAAGATTCGCCCCTAAAAATGAACGCGACTTGAACAATGGAAGCGCGACCATCGGCGACGCCACGTGAGACTCAACCCGCAGGAAAACAAGGAGAAGGAATACCCCTCCGGCCAGGCTTCCGAGCACCAGCGGATTTCGCCAGCCAAGTCTTGAGGATTCGAGCAGTCCCGTCACACTGCCGCCCAGACTTGCAGTAGCCAGCAACGCGCCCGGCCAATCCAGCCGCTTCACTTCGGAGCTTCGACTCTCGGGCACGTAGCGCAACGAGATCGCCACCACTGCCGCCGCTAACGGAACATTGATAAAAAACGCCCAGCGCCACGAGGCGTATTCGATGAGTCCACCACCCACCACTGGACCAAGCGCCATGGTGATGGCCGTAAATCCAGACCATGTGCCAATGGCTCGGCCACGAGCGTTTTCCTCAAAAGATGCGCTGATGATCGCCAGGCTTCCCGGAACCAGCAATGCCGCTCCGATTCCCTGCACCGAGCGTGCGATCACCAGCAGATCAACACCAGGAGCGAGACCGCACGCCGCCGAAGCAGCCGCGAAAATTCCTACACCCAGCAAAAAAACCAGTCGCCGCCCGAGCCAGTCTCCCAGCGCGCCTCCCGCCAGGATCAACGACGACAGCAACAGTCCGTAGGATTCAATCACCCACTGCACATCAACCACGCTGGCATGAAATGCGCTCTGCAGCTTCGGCGCAGCCACATTGACGATCGTGCCGTCAATAAACGCCATGCTCGAACCCAAAATCGTTGCCGCCAGAATCCACGGCCCGGCTTTCGCCACACACGGCGTTTCCGACCCGCCGGCCCGCATAAACATCTCATCGCATGGCGCCTTCATTAGTCTGCCGGCTCCCACCAACCGTTCGATGCATCCTGAGCCCTAATCGCCGCAGCAGTTCGAGACGGTTCGAGTTTGCAACGCCAGAATAGTAAAAGAAGCCAAAAACCCAAGCCCACCTTCACGCCGCCCACACCGTTGGATACTTTTCCGGTACGTCGGAACTGCTGTCCTTGCATGTGAACTCCCTAACTGGATGGCACAGCCTGGTCTATTAGGAGCGCAAGCGAACGGCGGTCAATTTCTAAATTTGTTTCCTTTCTGATCGGGACTTCATTTCGTTGCGTGGCTCTTAACGGCAGAAGCTCGAGAGTAATTCAGAAAAGAAGCGAGACACGAGCGGGCATCGCTAAAGGCCTAAAATCGCAAGTGGCAAAAGCATTGTAATCGCCGGGCAATCTGAAGTGGCCTTCGATCTGTGACCGCAGCCGAGCGGTCTTCGGCTTATTCCTCGCTCTGCGCTTTCGGCCATGTCGTTTACTCCGACCCACTTCGATGGCAATCTTGTCTCGTCGCTCACTTTGAACTTTAAACTGTAGACTGTGAACTTGCCCTCATGACCAGGCTATGACCGGCGCCCTCCTCATCCTTGGCATCGGATTCCTTCTCGGCATGCGCCACGCCACCGATCCCGACCATGTCGTCGCCGTCTCCACCATTGTCAGCCGGGAGAGTTCCATCGCCCGCGCTGGCTGGATCGGCGTCCTCTGGGGAGTCGGACACACCCTCACCATTCTCATTGTCGGCGCCGCCATCATCCTCTTCGGCGTAGTAATTCCGCCGCGCCTCGGACTCACCCTCGAATTCTCCGTCGCGCTGATGCTCGTCCTGCTCGGAGTGCTCAACCTGACCGGTGCGATGCACTGGATCAGCCACCGCTTTTCACCCACACATCCTCAACATAGGGGAACGCATTCGCACTTGCACAGTCACGGCGACTACGCTCACGACCATGCGCATGCGCACGGCTCGCAAACAGAGCACCATGCGAATGAAGTCGAGCCGCCGCGCTGGCTTCGTGCTCCCTTTGCCCGCTTGGGAATTTTTCATTCCCTGCGGCCGCTGCTCATCGGCATAGTCCACGGACTGGCCGGCTCCGCCGCCGTAGCTCTGCTCGTGCTCGGCACGATCCGCAGCCCGCGCTGGGCCGTGTTTTATCTTTTGGTTTTTGGCCTGGGAACGATCGTAGGAATGATGCTGATGACGCTGGCTTTCGCAGCACCCTTCACTCTGGCCGGCAATAGATTCGCGTGGTTCAACAGGGGCCTAGTTACCTTGACCGGTGTGGTCAGCTTGATTTTTGGCTTGGTCGTGGCCTGGCAGATCGGATTTGTGGACGGTCTCTTCACCGCGCACCCGTCCTGGACGCCGCACTAACCACGCACGCGGCGGACAACTTAACTCGCACTCGGCAGCCTTGCTTTACGCGGAAGCTTCTTCGACCGTGGCAAACGTCGGCAGCAGCTTGGTCAAGCCGGCTACCTGAAGAACAGCGGAGCCCTGTTGAGTGAGAGCCGCCACCGCGCACTTCTTGGACTGGTTCCTGCGGTGCACAAACAATTGCACGAGCGCGCCGACGCCGGCCGAATCCAGAAAGGAGACTCCGCTCATGTCCAGTACGAGTTTCTCTGCCGGGACGGGGCGAAGCTCCTGCAAAAAGGTGCTGACTGTCTCCAGACTGAATTTGCCGGACAGTCGCACGATCAGAGTGCCATTGCTTGCCAGCTGCTGCGTGATATCGAGTTTGGCGGGCTGCATAAGCCCAGCAGGGTAGCGCAACGCTGATTTCGCGTCCATGAACGAACTGTTACAGCCCAGTGACAGCCTTCGAATCGCGCTGGAGCGGTCCGGTCGGCGGCCCGAACTCCTGACCGGGAGGAGGTCGCAGATTGCCCGCAGGCAGCACTCGTCGCGATTGCCTCTCCGCTTGCGGAATGGCCGCAGAGCGCACAACAGCACATGTACGGATCCGCATCGCCGCCTACTACAAAGTTCATACTCCCCGCGCACAACAACGACAGCGCCACCCTCAGCTTGCGGCGGGCGAGCGGCAACATCTCGATGTGTCCGATAAACTGTTCGACAGGCCGACTCGCCGAGGTTCCGCATTCGCCGTTTGCGGCGGGACCCGGCTTCAGCGGAAGGCAGCGCCTGCGCAGGCGGAAAGTCTGAACCCTTATTTGCCGCGGAAGAGGAAGATGATTTCGATGATCAAGATGACGACGATGGAGACTTCGAGGACGAAGCTGCGGGTCTGATTGAACTGGTCCACCATGAAGCGGTAGAGCTCGCCGGCAGTGCGAAGTTTCTGGTCCACGAGGCGGCGGTAATCGGGGACGCCGACCTTTGCCGCGATCATGTTGTACAAGCGAGCGTAAAACATGTCGCTGAGAAACTTGATGGCGTTATCGACTTTTTCTGTGAGCTCCATCACATCCAGACGAATGGTGTTGATGCGAGTGGATTCACGCGAAAGCCGCCAACTGCCCAGGAATCCACCTTTGTGTTCGAGGAAGCGGTAAACGCTGTTCAGGACATTGGTAAGCAACCGGTCGTAATAGCGAAGCTCGAGGAGCTGGGTGTTGGCGTACTCAAGGAGCTGGATGGTGGCGGCGGCGACTTCGCCGCTGCCGTAGACGACCGCGCCGGTCCAGCCGACCACCAGCAAATCGGTCTGCGAATAAGAGATGCTTGACTGCAGCACTTCGTTGCGCTCGACATCCGAGAGCAAGATAGATTCGCCGCGGACGAGTTGCGCGACTTCCTGTGCGCGCGAGGAAAGCAATTCAGTAGTGGACAATTTCTGAGTGTCGTGTCCGGTAATTTCCTGAAGATAGACGATCTGATAGTCCTCGGTGAGCCAGGAATCGTAGGGCTTCAGCAAAGCCGGGCGCGCGCGAGTCAGAGCCGCGCGAAGCCATTCGGCAGCGCGATTTTCAAGGTCCGTACTGCCGATGAGGCGGCTGGACTGTAAAACGACGGCGTCCCAATCGGATTCGAAGGGCAGTTCGAGTTCAATGCTGACTACGCCATAGTCGTAATATTTGGCGCTGCCGCCAATGCGATTTCCGCCCTCAAGCGTGAGCGGGTCGATCGGCTCAGAAATGGGCGGTCGTTCGAAACGAAGATAGTGTGGGACAGGAGGAGTGCGGCCGGCGGGAGGTTCGGGACGGCTGGATTCGCGCAGCGAGCGCAGACGATCGAGGTGGATAGCTTCCGCCACCTCGTAAAGGAAGAGAATCCGGAAACAACCGCGTAAAGGAATTTAGGGCCTCCAGCGGGCTGTGCAATTGAAAGGTTGCACAGATTGAAGTCTGTGCTACAGGTCAAGGGGCGTAGCTGACGCGATAGATGACGCCAATGCCGTCGTCGGCCACTAGCAACGAGCCGTCTGGTGCCGTGGTCACGCCAACGGGACGGCCGTAGACGAGTTCTTTGCTGGGATCTGGAACCATGCCGGTGAGAAACGGCACAGGGTTGGCGGAAGGTTCGCCATCCTTGAAAGCGACGAAGGCGACCTGATATCCGGCGCGGCTTGCCCGATTCCAGGAGCCATGTTCGGCCACGAAAACGCCTCCGTGGTAGCTGGCCGGAAACTGTTTGCCGTTATAGAAGGTGAATTGCAGTGGAGCCACGTGCGCGCCAAGTAAGACGTCGGGAACGGTGGCCTTGGCGACGAGAGCAGGATCTTGAGGTTTGACGCGAGAATCGACATTGCTGCCGATGTAGCTGTACGGCCAACCGTAGAAACCGCCGTCTTTGATGCTGGTGAGATAGTCCGGCGGGAGGTTGTCACCGAGTTCATCGCGTTCGTTGACCGTGACCCAGGGCTTGCCAGTGACGGGTTCGACGGCCAGGCCAACCGGGTTGCGCAAACCGGTGGCGTATTGGCGAGCATTCTTTCCGTCGAGATCGCAAATTGTAACTGCGGCACGAATAGGAAGCTCACCCGTGTCGATGTTGCTGGCCGAGCCTACGGCGACGAGAAGATGTTTGCCATCGGCGGCAAGAGCGAGGTTGCGGGTGTCGTGACCGCCGCCAGGGAGGCTGAGAAGCTTTTCGGCTTCACCCAGACGCTTGGAGGTTTTGGGATCGTATTTGAAGCGGACCACACTGGTCATATTGCCGATGTAGACGTAGTCGTCGTGGAAAGCGATGCCAAAGGGCCGGACCAGGTTTTCGGCGAAGACCACGTGTTCCTGCGCGCCGCCAGTATGATTGGGATCGCGCAGAATGATGACCCGCCCCGCGCCGGTTTCGGCCAAAAAGATGTCTCCGTTCGGAGCGACGGTGAGCAAGCGCGGGCCTTTGAAGTCCTTGGCAAAAATGTTGACGTGGAAGCCTTGGGGCACCGTCGGCAAAAAGCCTTCAGGAGCCTCGGTCTTTCCGGGGGCATTGGCGGCGGACTTGGTGGCGAACGGAGCAGGCAGATTGGGCTTTAGGCCGTGGGTAACTTGTGCGGCAAGGATTGCTGGGAGGACCAGCAAGGACGGCAGCGCCAGGAATTTGTATGACGTGCTGTTAGGAAAGGTCATTGTGAAGTTACCCTCAGATGGAATTGGATTCGCCAACCGTTAGCAAACAGGATCGGACAGGCGGCGCGGGCCGGAGGTAGTATCCCGCCAGTGGCCTGCTGAGACAAGGTTTGACGCCAGCCGCCGGGTTTGGGCTACCGGAATCCGGGCTAACGGTCTTGGCTACCGGACGGCTAGGGGGGCGGCGATCAAAACATGCTGTAATCTTGGAAGCGAAGCGGCATCGAATCAGCAGAGAGGGCAGCCATGAAAGAGCCGTTTATCGGTCGCGCGTTAAGTCTCGTCGCCATCCTGGGAATCGTGGTGTGGTGGGGGACGCGGATTGTTTCCGGAAGGCCGGCTGAACCGAAGGGGTCGCTTCCCTCACCTGCAGTGGACGCATCGCTGGCCGCGCAGAAGGGCAAGGCGACCGCAGTTTTTGCGGGGGGATGCTTCTGGGGTGTAGAGGGAGTATTCGAGCACGTGAAGGGCGTGAAGCGGGCGACGTCAGGCTATGCCGGGGGGAACGTAGAAAATCCCTATTATGAGCTGGTTTCGAGCGGCAGGACCGGGCACGCGGAATCCGTAGAAGTGGAATACGACCCGTCGCAAGTGAGCTATGGCACGCTGCTCAAAGTGTTCTTTTCTGTGGCTCATGATCCAACGCAAAAGAACCGCCAAGGGCCGGATATCGGTACGCAGTACCGGTCGGCGCTTTTTTATAAGACCGCTGAGCAGAAAAAGATCGCCGAGGCTTACATTGCTCAGATCGACGCGGCCAAAGTGTATGACCGCGCAATTGTGACTGAGGTAGTGCCATATGCAGCCTTCTATGCGGCAGAGGATTACCACCAAGGGTATCTGGACAAGCATCCCGACAGTGCCTACATCCGCTATAACGACCTGCCGAAACTGGCGAAGTTGAAGAGCATGTACCCAGAATTAAGCCGGTAATGATGATCAGGTGGTACCGCGGACACGGCCAGTTGCGCGAATAGCCACATGTAACAGAATTTAGACAAGTTCTCTATGGCTTCCCTTTCGGTGGGCCCGAAAAATGGGTAGGTCCTGAATATTCACAAGAGGCCAGAAAGGGAAATCCATGAAAACCTCAACGATTTTTGTTTGTGCGGCGGTCGTGGCTTTGGCGGGGGCAGTGTCATCCGCGGTGACGGCGGCACCCAAACCGGTAGTGGTCGAGATCAAGAACGCCTCGGGACAGAATATCGGAACGGCGACTTTGACCGATGCGGCGCCAGGAGTGCGGATCAAACTGGACATCAAGAACTTGCCGCCCGGAGAGCATTCCATCCACATTCATCAGGTGGCGAAGTGCGAAGGGCCGGACTTCAAGTCGGCGGGACCGCACTTCATGGGAGCGGCGGGAAGTCACGACCATAGCGGAGCACCTGCTGGAGACATTCCCAACTTTGTTTTGGTTGTGGGAGCGGACGGAAGCGCACATGTTTCGGTCGTGGCGCCGAATGTAACTTTGGGAAGCGACGATCACTCCGTGTTCAGCAATGGCGGAACCGCACTGGTGATTCACGCGGTGAGCAACTCGACGGATAGCGGCGCGCCTCCGCGAATTGCCTGCGGCGTTATTTCCAGATCGGAGTAGGGCCACGCACGGAGCATGCTGAAACAGAGTCAGCGGGTTTCCGGACGCTCCGTGACAGGTTTCCCGGCGCTGCCGGGGAGCGAAGACTTTTTGCCACCGGCCGATTCGCCGCGGATCAGTTCTGGCAAGCCAGAATACGCATAAATTGTTGGCGCGTCATTCTGCATCAGGCCTCCAGTGTCCGCGGTCGGTCCGTAATTGCTGTGCAGGCTGCGCCCGAGCATGCGGAGGATGGCCATTTGCTGGCCGCGGTGATGAGCAGTGTGGGTAAGGCGCCGGGTCATTATCCAGGCGCGCGATTTCACGATGTCAAAAAACTTAGCGTCGCCCTCCCACCAATCCGGGCTCTTTTTTTCTAGCTCTTGCAGCCGTTTGCCGCTGTCTTCGGCATACCGTTTGATGAACTCGATGCGAGTTTCGGGTTGCGGGAGAGGCGAATCGGAAACATCAATGGCCAGCATGGTGCGAAACCAGAAATCTTCGCTGACGCATTGATGAACCATTTGTTCGCGGACACTTCGTCCTCGGGTGTCCGATGGATTTGGACGAACGGCAAGGTCGCCGTCATAGAATTCGCTCCACACGCTGACCACCTTGATTCGTTCGGTTGCATAGGTTTCAACCAGAAAATCGCAGGTCATTACCCGCCTCCCCCGTTCATTTGCGCGTCCCGGCCTGGAAGAGTTTTGCGCACCGGTGTCTCCGGATTGTGGTAGGCTTGCCCCGTTTGTGCCTCGCAACGGACCCTCGGCAGCTCCGGGTATGCATTGTCATCGTACATCGGCAGGAGGAAATACCATGAGATTCAAGAGCATGGGTGTGTTCGCAGGATTGGCGCTGGCGGTGATCGGGCTGGATTCATGCCAGACTCCCTATCACGACGACAAAGAACGGTTCGTCTTTGTGGCATCGAACATCCATCTGCCGTATTGGGAGGAAGCGCAAGCCGGGTTGTCGGATGCCGCAAAGCAGATGGGCGTGAAGGCAGAGCTGGTAGGTCCGGAAAAGTTTGATCCGCAAGAACAGCTGAAAGCATTTCAGGAAGTCGTGAACGGCAAACCTGCTGGAATCATGATTTCGGTGACCCGGCCGGACTTGTTGCAGGATGCCATTGACGGCGCAGTGGCACAGGGTATCCCGGTGATTACGGTGGATTCCGATGCTCCGACTTCGAAGCGGCTGATGTTCGTGGGAACCGACAACTTCCGGGCGGGCATGGAAAGCGGCAAGCGAATGGGTGAGATCTTGAAAGGCCAGGGCCAGTTGGTGGTGGTCACGATACCCGGCCAGTTGAACCTGGACGAGCGGGCGCGAGGTATGAATGAAGCGCTGAAGAAGTACCCCGGAATCAAGCTCGCGCAGACGATTGACGATAAGGGCGATCCGCGAGTGGCCAACGATAACATTTCGGCACTTCTGAAAGCCAAAGCGAAGATTGATGGGATTATCTGCCTGGAGGCTTCGGGAGGTTCGGGGGCGGCGGAAGCGCTACACCGGGTGGACGCAAAGATTCCCATCGTGGGCTTCGATAAGGACCCGGAAACTTTGGATTGGATCGACCGCGACGGGATTACGGCGACGGTAACGCAGAAGCCCTATGTGATGGCGTATTACGCGATCAAGTTCGCGGACGATTTGCACCATAACGCAGTGCACGAGTTCAAGGATTGGCGAACGGCTCCGGCTCCGGCGATGCCGACGTGGGTGGACACCGGAACAGTTGTGGTGGATAAGAGCAACGTAAAGCTGTTCCGCGAGGCGCTGGCGGCGCATCCGAAACCGTTGTGACCTCTAGTCGTCGCGGAGAACCGACCTTCGTCACGGCGCAGTGCTGCTTAAGTGCTCCAGGAAGGAAGGGAGGAGCTTCACGGTAAAGCCCCTCCCCGTTCGGGGTACTTCGGAGGTTTTTACTGCGATTGAGAACGGTACGAGGGAAAGGTGGCCACGCACCGTTCAGTAGGGTGGAGTATCCGCCGGACCAAAGACGAAATGCCATACCAGCAAACCCTGAGCCGGATTGGAAAAATTACGCATTGACGCAGGTCAAAGGGCCTGACGATGACCCCCTGATGATGAATTTCGGTTTACAGGAAGCCGCGCGAGCCAAAAATGGTTGACACGTTTTCCGCGCGGGGGTATCAAGAGGCATCGGCGTGCTGCGATGTTCCCTAGCCTGGTGCGGCGGCCAAATCTCACCGCTTTGGAGGATCCCAATGCCAGTCAGCGCAATTCCTGAAGGATTTCATACCATAACGCCGGGCCTAACCTGCAAGAACGCCGCGGCCGCGATTGAACTGTACAAGAAGGCTTTCGGCGCCACGGAAATCAGCCGGATGCCGAGCCCGGACGGACGGATCATGCATGCGGAGCTGCAAATCGGCGACTCCCGGCTGTTTCTGGCCGATGAATATCCCGGCATGTCGGCCGCGCCTGCGCCGGGATCGGCGCCTTCGCAGTCCATGTATTTGTATGTGCAGAATGTGGATGCGGTCTATCAGAAGGCAGTGGATGCGGGGTGTACCGGAGCGATGCCGGTGACGGACATGTTCTGGGGCGACCGCTTTGGCAAGGTGGTTGACCCCTTCGGGCACCACTGGAACCTTGCGACGCACACGGAAGAGGTGGAGCCGGCCGAAATGGAGCGCCGCGCGAAACAGTGGATGGCGCAAATGGCGCAGAAGTCGCAAGCGGCAGGCCAGGGCTAAACGATCCGCGTGCAGCAATTCGCTATCCGGACAAAGAAATAATCGGGCGAACGGTTCGCTCGCACTTGAGGACTGGGCATTGCGGCGGGTGTGTTACCGAGCAGGATTGCTCGTGCTATGCTCGCTGGCGGGCAAAGATTGAAGGGTGCTGCGCATCCAATCCCTCAGGTTCTTCATGATGTTTTTCCGACCGCAATTGCAGGCTTTTGCTTGGGTGGCGCTTGGTGTGTGTTCTGGAATTGCCGCGGGCGTCAGCTACGCTCAGACGACGCAACAAAACCCGGCAGGGAAAATATCCAATGACAACGGTGGCAGCGGCAACATTGCGCAAGGCAAGAAACTTGTTTTGAAGGACGGCAATTTTCAGCTGGTGCGCGAATATCAGCGAACCGGCGAAAGAGTAAAGTATTTCAGCACGGAGCGCGCGGACTGGGAGGAAATCCCGGCGGCGATGGTGGACTGGGAAGCGACGGCGAAGGCGGAGTCTGCTGCGGCGGCTGCAAAGGACGACCTGCTGAAGAAGGTACATCAGCAACAAGAACAGCAAAGGCGAGAGATGCCGCTCGATGTGGACGCCAGCTTGCCTGTGGCGCCGGGAATATTCCTGCCGCCGGGCGAAGGGTTGTTCGTGGTGGAAGGAAAGTCGGTGACACCGCTCGACCAGGTGGCCGCGCAAGTTCGCACCGACAAAAAACAACTGTTGAAACAAGTGCTGTCACCCGTGCCGATTGTGCCGGGCAAGCGGAACGTGGAAATTCCTGGAGCCAAAGCCACTCGGCGCATCAATTCTGAGCGGCCGGAATTCTATTTGCGCGAAGCACTGCCTGATCCGGATCGGGTGACGCCGATCCGGACCAGTAGCCGGCCGGGAGAGAACGGGCCGGAGGTTGAACTGGTGCGGCTGACAGTAAAGGGTGGCAGGCGGGAGATCGAATCCATTCGAAGCATGTTCGGGCAGCAAGTGTCGGAAGACCGCAACGTGATCGGAATCCAGCGGTGGGATGTTGCGCAGAACCTATTCCGTTTCACGCTGGGCGAGGCACTACCCGCGGGCGAGTACGCGTTCGCACAGATACTGCCAGACGGAATCAATTTGTATGTGTGGGATTTTGGAGTGGACCAAAAAACCGGGGATGCACCGGCGACAACACATTGAGCAGAGTCTACTTTTCTGATCCGTGCTTGGCAAAAACGAAGGCTTCCTTCATTACTGCCAGAACATCGAGGATGCGAAACGGCTTCTGGAGTAGTGTCGTGCCGCCCAGTTTCGCGTTTTGCTCCACATATTCGCCAGTCATGAAAATGACGATTGGTTTTTGGGACCCCGCCGCCGAGATGACATGAGCCGCGGCTTTGTGGCCGTCGCTGAAGGCGCCTGTACTCTTCAAGCGAAGATCGCAGAGGAGCGCGTCGCACGGGCGAGCGGTAATCAAAGCCGCGGCTTCTTCCGCTGTGGATGCGCAAGAAACATCAAGTCCATGGGCTGTCAGCCCCTCTTCCAGAAGCGAGCGGATGCTTTCTTCGTCATCGAGAACAAGCACACGAATACCTTTCAAAACAGTCGGCGTGGGGCGCGGCGCGAGATCGGAGCCGCTGTCCGATGCGTCGGCCAAGCGCACAGGAGAAGCAGTTCGCGGAAGATCGCGGGCAATGGGAAGATAAACCTTGAACGCCGAGCCTCCGCCGGGCAGCGATTCCGCCTGAATCGTGCCGCCGTGTTCGCGAACGATCGAGAGACAGATACTCAAGCCTAAGCCGGTTCCGCCGCCGGGACGCTTGGTTGTGAAAAACGGGTCGAACAATTTCGGAAGCGCTTCGGAGGGAATGCCGCTGCCGTCGTCCTGGACGGTGATCATCACGCTTCCGGTCGCGGTGGTCATGCGGATCTGGATGCGGCCCGATTCGCGGACTTCGCGAATCGCCTGCTCGGCATTGGTGATTAAGTTCAGCAAGACCTGAATCAGCTGATTGGCGTCGCCCACGACCGGAGGCAAATCGGTGCGAGGCTTGAAATCCACAGCGACCTGATTGCGGCGAAGGGAGTGCTCATGCAGCTGCAGTGTGCGTTCGATGATGGAATTGAGATCAATGGACCGCTTCTGCGGAGAGGCGGGGCGTGAAAATTCCAGCAGGTTCTGCACGATGCGGGCGGCGCGTCGGGCCTGCCGGTGCGTAAGATCGAGCTGGCGCTTCATGGAATCGTCGAGGCCCTCCCGCTCGCGTACCAACTCGGTGACGCCGAGGATAGCGGTCAGCGGATTGTTCAGCTCGTGGGCGACGCCGGCGAGCATCTGCCCCATGGCGGCCAGTTTCTCCGCCTGGATCAGCTGCTCTTCGAGGCGCTTGAGATCGGTGACGTCGCGGCCGGAAAGGACGACGCCTTCGATTTTTTCATTTTCGTCAAACAACGGACTGAAATTGAAGAGAATGCGGCGCCAGTCGCCTTGTTTGTGGCGGACGCGAACTTCCATGGAGGAGTAACTTTGCTTGCCGCGAATGATGTCGTGGTAAAGAGTCATCAGCGCGGGAAGATCTTCGGGATGGGTGCGCCCGCCGAACTGCATGTCCTGCGTATCGCCCAGTTCATAGCCGAGAACGTCGCGGCAGCGGGGACTGACGAAGGTATAGCGCGACTGGGTATCCAGAACCAAAATCAAATCGGGGAAGCTGTCCACTAGGCGGCGGGCAAATTCCTGTTGCTTGTGCAAGCGACGCTCGATTTCACGGCGCGATGAAATGTCCATCAGCGCGCCCTGATAGCGCAAAATCCTGCCTGCTGAGTCGCGCACGGCAGCGGCGGTGTTAAGGCAGGTGACCGTCGAACCATCTTTGCGGACCAGAGTAATCTCGCGGCCTTCCAGAACTGGTTGCTGATCTACTTCCTGACGGATCAAACTGCGGAGAGATTCGTCCGGAAAAATCTCGCTCACTTTGCGGGCTGACAGCTCTGATTTCGAGTCGTATCCCAGGATGCGAACGAGCGCAGGATTTACGTCGAGAATCTGGTCTTCCGGCGTGACGATGTAGATGCCTTCCTGCAGGGTCTCGAAAAGTTCGGTAAAGCGGGCTTCGTTGCGGCGGGAGGCGGTGATGTCGCGCGCGAGCACGGTCATGCCCAGCACCTGGCCATCACGCAACATCGCATGAATAACGCAATCAAAGTAATTAATGGTATTCCGCTTCTTGAGGCGCACCTGGACGACGCCAGTCCAATGGCGATTTTCAAGGAACCGCGGCATGTGCCGTTCCAGCAGGTTCGGTCCTTCTCCTCCCCCGTCCTCAATAAACTCCGTTAGCGGGCGGCCAACAATTTCCTGAAAGGAGGAGCCGACGAGTCCGGCAAAGCTGCGGTTAGCCGCGCGAATTTCTCCATCGAGAGTCACAGCAATCAGCACGTCGTCAAAGGAATCGATCAGGTCGCGGTAGCCCTGCTGCGATTTCTCGATGACCGAGAACAACTTGTCCAGCTGGTGATCGCTCGGCGGAGTAGCGGCGCGTTGTTCAATCCCTCGGACTAAGCCTCGGAGTTCCGCAATTTCTTTGTTGCGTCTCCAGGCATAGAAAATAAACGCTCCCACGAGCACGATCAGCCCTAAGAGCAAAACTTCATAACGCTGAGCGAAGGTGCGAATGGTGTCCCATGAAACGGCGACGTATGCCAGTGTCAGCAGGCCAAGCAGTCCGTAGGTGACGCGCCACAAGTGGCGCTGGCGCTCCTCAAACTGTGCAAGGCGGTCCGCCACGCTGGAACGGGGAGGTTCGTTGGAGCCTCCGGCCAATGGCGATGCAGAGCCCTGCAGGAGTGGATCGGGCATAAGGCGATAGATGTAGCGTCAGAGACTAACCTGCGTCCTCACCCTCATTTTCCGCTCTGACACCGCGGGCGGCAATTGAGAGAAACGCATAAGGTTCCTGAGGGATACCTGTACCGCCGATATGGAAGTACTCGTTCCTGAAGCGCGGTGCGTCAACCAGCGGCCCGGCGCGCCGATTGGCTCGATCGCAAAAAACGGATAAACTCTACGCTCGCTGCGGGATTTTCCTAAGAATCGCACTCGTCCATGGCCGATCAACAGGTCGCTAGCGAATTCGTGCCCGCTGGCACGGAGGTCAACCCGTGGCTCATCGCGGTGGTCGTGTCGCTGGCCGCCTTCATGGAAGTTCTGGATACCAGCATTGCCAACGTGGCGCTGCCTCACATCGCAGGAGACCTGGGAGCCAGCACCGACGAAAGTACCTGGGTTCTGACCTCCTATCTGGTTTCCAATGCGATTATTTTGCCGGTGAGCGGCTGGTTCGTGGGAATCTTTGGCCGCAAGCGGTTCTTCATGCTGTGCATTCTGATCTTTACAGCGAGTTCGCTGCTTTGCGGAGTCGCCTGGAGTCTGGGTTTTTTGCTTTTCGCGCGAATCTTGCAGGGCGCGGGCGGCGGCGGATTGCAGCCTCTGGCGCAGGCCATTCTTGCCGATACCTTCCCGCCCGAAAAACGAGGCTTGGCTTTTTCACTCTATGGAGTAACCGCCATCGTAGCCCCTTCCATCGGACCCACTTTGGGCGGATGGATCACTGACAACTATTCGTGGCGATGGATTTTCTATATCAATTTGCCGGTGGGCATTCTGGCGCTGATGCTGGTCTACCGGCTGATCGAAGATCCGGCGTACATCAGCCGCAATGTGGGCAAATTCTTGCGTGTGGACTACATCGGCTTCGGCCTGCTGGCGCTTGGCGTGGGAGCCCTGCAGATCCTGCTGGACAAGGGCCAGGAGGACGATTGGTTCGGCTCAAACTTCATCATTGCGCTGATGATGATCGCCGGAGTGTGTCTGGTATCGCTGGTGATCTATGAATGGCGGCACAACGAACCGATCGTGGACGTGCGACTCTTCAGGAACAGCAACTTTGCCGCCGCCAATCTGATGATGTTCATGGTCGGCGCGATTTCATTTGCTTCTACTGTGCTGATGCCGCAATTCCTGCAGACGCTGCTCGGCTATACGGCGCAAAAGGCCGGAATCGTGATGTCGGCGGCGGCGGTGGTGCTTTTGCTTGAATTGCCTTTCGTGGGCCAGCTGACCACACGATTCCAGGCGCGCTATCTGATCGCATTCGGATGGCTGGCCCTCACCTGTACCATGTACCTCTCCACCAAGCGGATCGATCTGCAGATTAGCTTCGCCTCGGCAACCTGGCTGCGCATTCTGCAATACGTGCCGCTGGGCTTCATCTTTATCCCGGCTTCCACGGCTGCGTACAACGGAATTCCCGGTGAGAAAAACAACGCCGTGGCGGGACTTGTCAATTTCATGCGGAATATTGGCAGTAGCGTTGGGACTTCCGTCGTGACCACGTTGCTGGCGCGCCGGTCGCAACTTCACCAGGGGCGCCTGATCGAACATACAACCTCTCTGAATCACGACTTCCAGAGCGCTATCCGTGCCTCGGCTCAACAACTGGTGCAAAGCGGGTTGAGCTGGGCCGATGCGCAAAGGCATGCCCTCGCGCGCTTTTATGCCGGCCTGCAAGCGCAGGCAACTGCTCTGGCTTACATTGATACCTACTTTGTGCTGGCGTGCGCGGCGGGTTTGATGTTCGTGCTGTCGTTTACGCTCCGAAAAAACAATCCACGGGCCGCCCCGAAGGTAGCCGCACACTAGTCCGCGAGGAAGTTGACAAATTCATTCGCACAGAGAAAAGGGACGCGATCGAATCGCGTCCCTTTGCAGTCTGCGCGGCGGTTTGCCGCCGTTATAACTGGCTAGACGTCGGTCGCCGCATCCGCTTCGCTTTCAAGTTCCCCATCCTTGCCGAGGAAATCGAGGCCAGTGCCGTCGTCGGCCATAAGTTCGGTGGCTTCGGGCAGCAGCTCTTCCACTGGCGCGGGAGGCGGCATTTCCGTCAGCAACTGCAAGCTGCGGTAGTGCTCGAGGCCCGTGCCAGCCGGAATCAAGCGGCCCATGATGACGTTCTCCTTCAGGCCGCGCAGGTAGTCCACCTTGCCGGCTACCGCGGCTTCCGTAAGCACGCGTGTGGTCTCCTGGAAGCTGGCCGCCGAGATGAAGGAGTCGGTCGAAAGCGATGCCTTGGTGATACCGAGGAGCAGCGGGCGACCCGTTGCCGGGCGGCTGCCTCCGGAGATTACGCGGTCGTTTTCCTCGCGGAAACGGAACTTGTCCACTTGTTCCTCGAGAAGGAACGTGGTGTCGCCAACGTCTTCGACTTTGACCCAACGCATCATCTGACGAACGATCGTCTCAATGTGCTTGTCGTTGATGTTCACACCCTGCAGGCGGTAAACCTCCTGAATCGCGTTCACCAGGTAGGCCTGGGTGAACTTTTCGCCGAGTACGGCCAGCAAGTCGTGCAAGTTGAGCGGACCATCAATCAAAGCCTCACCGGCCTTGACGTGTTCGCCTTCCTGCACGTTGATGTGCACACCGCGCGGAATGGAGTATTCCTTGGTGGTCTTGCCGTCTTCGCTTTCGACGTAGATCTTACGCAGGCCCTTGCTGATTTCGCCGTAACGGACCACACCGTCAATTTCGCCGATGACCGCCGGGTCACGCGGCTTGCGGGTTTCGAACAGTTCGACCACGCGTGGCAGACCGCCCGTGATGTCCTTGGTCTTGGTGGTTTCGCGCGGGATTTTCGCGAGAATGTCGCCCGGCAGCACCTCATCGCCATCCTGCACCATCAAGTGGGCGCGGGACGGCATGAGGTACTTTTTCTTGACCTTGCCGGAGCTATCGCGAATCAGGATCGCCGGCTGATGTTTTTCGTCGCCCGGGGGCAAAGTGACCACGAGCTGCGAGAGGCCGGTGACTTCGTCCACCTGCTCTTCGATGGTGAGGCCGGGGCGCAGGTCGTCGAATTTCACCGATCCGCCGGTTTCGGTCAGGATCGAGAAGGTGAATGGATCCCATTCCGCCAGGCTCTGGCCGTGGACGACGTTGTCGCCCTCGGCCACGCGGAGGCGCGCACCGTACACCACGTGATAGCGTTCCTTTTCGCGGCCCTTTTCGTCCACGATGGCGATCAAGCCGGAACGATTCATGGCGATGGAAGTGCCGCCGCGGCCTTCCACAAATTTCATGTCCACGAACTTCACGATACCGTGGTTGCGAGCTTCAATGGTGGAGCGTTCGCTCACGCGGGTCGCCGTTCCACCGATGTGGAACGTACGCATGGTCAGCTGCGTGCCGGGTTCGCCGATGGACTGCGCGGCGATAACGCCGACGGCCTCGCCGAGTTCGACCATGCGCCCCGAAGCGAGGTTGCGGCCATAGCACAGCGCGCAAACTCCGCGGCGGGATTCGCAGGTGAGCACGGAACGGATGCGGACGCGTTCGATACCCGCGGCTTGCACGGCGTTGGCCAGCTCTTCGGTGATTTCCTGGTTGACCTCGACGATCACATGGCCTTCGAAGTCCTTGATCTTGTCGAGCGAAACGCGGCCGACGATGCGGTCGCGCAGCGGTTCGACTTCGACGCCGGCTTCGATGATGGGCTCGACGTAGATGCCTTCGCCGGTGCCGCAGTCAAGTTCATTGATGATGACGTCTTGCGCCACGTCCACGAGGCGGCGGGTGAGGTAGCCGGAGTCCGCGGTTTTGAGCGCGGTGTCGGCCAAGCCCTTACGCGCGCCGTGCGTGGAGATGAAGTATTGCAGCACGGTGAGGCCTTCGCGGAAGTTCGAAGTGATCGGCGTTTCCATGACTTCACCGGACGGCTTGGCCATGAGGCCGCGCATACCGGAAAGCTGACGAATCTGCTGCTTCGAACCGCGAGCGCCGGAGTCCGCCATGACATATACCGGGTTGATGACGCCTTCCTTGTCATGGTTTTCCAGGGCTTTGAACATTTCGTCCGCGACCTTTTCGGTCACGTCGCCCCAGAGAGACACGATTTTGTTGTAGCGTTCGCCGTGGGTGATGGCGCCGTCCAGGTATTGCTGCTGCACCTTGACGACTTCGCGCTCGGCTGCGTCCACAAGTTTTACTTTGTCACCGGGGATGAGCATGTCGTCGATCCCGATGGAAATGCCGGACTTGGTGGCGTAGGTGAAACCGAGCTCCTTTAGCCGGTCCAGCAATACCACGGTGCCCTCCAGGCCGTAGCGCAGATAGGCGAAGTATACGAGCTGCTGCACGCCCTTTTTCTTAAGTAAGCCGTTGATGAACGGCATGTGCGAAGGCAAGTGCGAATTGAAGATCACCCGGCCGACGGTGGTCTGGATGAACTGACGCTCCATCTTCACAGGCTCGGTGTGCGTGACGTCCTGGTTGTCGTAAGCGGTGGAGAGGTCAATCACTTCGCCGGTGTAGCGCAAACGGATCGGCGTCAGCAGCTCCACTTCTCCCGCTTCCAGCGCGAGGATCACTTCCTCGGCGGAACCGAACACCCGCCCTTCGCCCTTAGCGCCGGGCTTGGATTTAGTCATGTAGTAAATGCCGAGCACCATGTCCTGGGACGGCACCGCCAGAGGCAGACCGTGCGCAGGCGACAAAATGTTGCGCGAGCTAAGCATCAAGACCGAAGCTTCCACCTGCGATTCCGGCGAAAGCGGGATGTGTACCGCCATCTGGTCACCGTCAAAGTCCGCATTGAACGCGGTGCAGACCAGCGGGTGAATGCGGATGGCCTTGCCTTCGACCAGCGTAGGTTCGAATGCTTGAATACCCAGGCGGTGCAGGGTTGGAGCGCGGTTCAGCATCACGGGATGTTCGCGGATGACATCTTCCAGGATGTCCCACACTACCCCTTCCTGCTGCTCGACCATTTCTTTGGCTTGCTTGATGGTGGTGCAATGGCCTTGTGCTTCCAGCTTGTGATAGATGAAGGGTTTGAAGAGCTCGAGCGCCATCTTCTTCGGCAAACCGCACTGGTTGAGCTTGAGTTCCGGGCCGACTACGATGACCGAACGGCCGGAGTAGTCAACGCGCTTGCCGAGCAAGTTCTGGCGGAAACGACCCTGCTTGCCCTTGAGCGTGTCGCTCAATGACTTCAGCGGGCGGTTGTTGGTTCCGCGCAGCACACGGCCCCGGCGGCCGTTATCAAACAGGGCGTCCACCGCTTCCTGCAGCATGCGCTTTTCGTTGCGCACAATGACATCGGGCGCGCGCAGCTCCATCAGCTTTTTCAACCGGTTGTTGCGGTTGATGACGCGGCGATACAAGTCATTGAGGTCGGACGTAGCAAAGCGTCCGCCGTCGAGAGGAACTAGCGGGCGCAACTCCGGCGGAAGCACCGGGATCACGTCGAGAATCATCCACTCTGGCTTGTTGCCGCTCTTGCGGAAAGCTTCGAGTACCTTGAGACGCTTGGCGTACTTGATGCGCTTCTGTAAAGAAGCGTCCACCTTCATTTTCTCACGAAGCTCGTCGGCCAGCTTATCTACGTCGACACGCTTCAGGAGTTCTTTGATTGCTTCCGCACCCATGCGAGCGGTGAACTGGCCGGGATATTCCTGAACCAGTTTGCGGTATTCCTCTTCGGGCAGGACCTGACGTTCTTTCAGGATGGCTACTTCGCCCGGATCCACGACCACGAACGCTTCGAAGTACAAAATGCGTTCGAGGTCGCGCATGGAGATGTCCAGTAAGTAGCCGATACGGCTCGGCAAACCCTTGAAGAACCACACGTGCGAACAGGGCGAAGCCAGCTCGATGTGGCCGAGGCGTTCCCGGCGAACCTTCGACAAAGTGACTTCGACGCCGCACTTGTCGCAGATGACGCCGCGGTGCTTCATTCGCTTGTATTTGCCGCAAAGGCATTCCCAGTCCGTCACCGGACCGAAAATTTTGGCGCAGAACAATCCGTCACGCTCGGGCTTGAACGTGCGGTAGTTGATGGTCTCCGGCTTGGTGACTTCGCCGTGCGACCAGGAACGAATTTTCTCCGGGCTGGCCAGGCTGATGCGGATGGAATCAAAATCTGCAATCAGGCTTGCGCGATCATAGGGGCTGCTGCGATACAAGGTTGTTTCCTCCCTGCCCTCGCCTTTCGGCGGGAGCCCGCGGTCCGGAACTCTTTCAAGCTCCGAGCCGGCTGAGAACCAAAAACAAAACTGAAACCGTTTTGTAAATCATTTGCCAAGTCGAGGGCACGATCTCTCGCACCCTCGAGGCAATTACCTAGTCGGCGGCTTTTTCGGCTGGCTTTTGCCGCTTCATCAACTCCACGTCCAGGCACAGCGACTGCAACTCGCGAACCAGCACGTTGAACGACTCCGGCACGCCGGGCTCAATGCCCGGTTCGCCCTTGACGATGGCCTCGTAGATCTTCGCGCGGCCATACACGTCGTCGGACTTTGCCGTGAGCAGTTCCTGCAAAATGTGCGCTGCTCCGTACGCTTCGAGCGCCCACACTTCCATTTCGCCGAAACGCTGTCCGCCAAATTGCGCCTTGCCGCCGAGCGGCTGCTGCGTAATCAGCGAGTATGGACCGATGGAGCGAGCGTGAATCTTGTCGTCCACCAAGTGCGACAGCTTCAGCATGTAGATATAACCGACGGTAACCGGCTGGTCGAACATCTCTCCGGACATGCCGTCGAACAGGTTGATCTTTCCGGCGTTGGGCAAGCCCGCGACTTCCAGCAGATGCCGAATTTCCGCTTCGCGCGCGCCGTCAAATACCGGCGTGGCGAACGGAATGCCATCGCGGAAGCCTTCGGCCATTTCCAGCAGTTCGTCGTCATCGAGCTTCGACAACGATTTCCAGATCGCGGTTTCGGTGAAAACTTCGCGGAACCACCGACGAAGCGCCTCGGCGCGAACTTCTTTGCTGAGAAGCCGTTTCAAACTGTTGCCGAGTTCCTTTCCGGCCCAGCCCAAGTGCGTTTCCAGGATCTGGCCGACATTCATACGCGAAGGAACGCCCAGAGGATTCAGAACGATCTCAACCGGAGTGCCATCCGGCAGGTATGGCATGTCTTCATCCGGAACGATGCGCGCGATGACACCCTTATTTCCGTGCCGGCCGGCCATCTTGTCCCCGATGGAAAGCTTGCGCTTCATCGCGATGTAGACTTTGACCAGCTTGATCACGCCGGGAGGCAGTTCGTCGCCCTTCTTGAGCTTCTCTTTGCGCTCTTCGGTGATCTTGCGCAGCACGTCAATCTGACGCGAAGTCATCTCCTCGACTTCTTCGATCTTTTCGATCAGCAGAGGATCCTTCTCGTTCAGCTTCAAACGTTTCAGGTTGCGCGTGGAAATTTTTTCGATCAGGTCACGCGTCAGCTCTGTGCCCTTTACCAGCAAACGCTTATTGGTCTTTTCGTCGTGCAAGTCCGCCTGGAGAATCTTTCCGCCCAGCAAGTCCAGCAGGCGCTTCAGACGTTCGTCGGTAAGGATGCGGATTTCGTCAGCCAGGTTCTTCTCCAGTTTGAAGACCTGCGAAGCTTCGATGGCCTTATGGCGCTCGTCCTTTTCTCCACCCTTGCGAGTGAAGATCTTGACGTCCACGATGGTTCCCTCGATGCCCGGCGGGCAGTAGAGTGAAGCGTCGCGAACGTCTCCAGCCTTTTCGCCGAAGATGGCACGCAACAACTTTTCTTCCGGAGTCAGCGTCGTTTCGCCCTTGGGCGTCACTTTGCCTACCAGGATGTCACCCGGCTTAACCACCGCACCGATGCGGATGACTCCGCTTTCGTCGAGGTTGCGTAGGAACGACTCGCTGATGTTGGGGATGTCGCGCGTGACTTCTTCCGGACCCAGTTTGGTGTCGCGCGCTTCGATTTCGTATTCCTCAATGTGAATCGAGGTGTAGTAGTCGTCCTTCACCAGCTTTTCGCTGACCAGAATCGCGTCTTCGAAGTTGTACCCGCGCCAGGGCACGAAAGCCACCAGCACGTTACGGCCGAGAGCCAGTTCGCCGCGGTCGGTGCAAGGACCGTCGGCAAGAACCTGCTGCTTCTTCACGCGGTCACCCACGCGAACCAGCGGCTTTTGATTAATGCAAGTGTTCTGGTTGGAACGCTTGAATTTCGTCAAGGTGTAGATGTCCGCGCCAACTTCGCGGCTCAACACGCCGGAGTGATCGGATTCCACGCGTACGATGATGCGTTCGGAGTCCACCTGGTCCACGATGCCGTCGCGCTTGCAGAGCACAACCGCACCGGAATCGCGGGCAGTGACCCGCTCCATGCCGGTGCCGACCAGTGGCGCTTCGCCGCGAATCAGCGGCACACCCTGACGCTGCATGTTGGAACCCATCAACGCGCGGTTGGCGTCGTCGTTTTCGAGGAACGGAATCAAGCTGGCTGCGACGCTGACCAACTGCTTCGGCGACACGTCCACATAATCAACTTCCTCGCGGTTCTTCAACACGAAGTTGCCGGCTTGGCGGCAGTTCACAAGTTCTGTGGTGATCTTCAGTTTCTCGTCCAGCGAAACGTTGGCCTGCGCTACGACGTACTTGTCCTCTTCCCACGCGGAAAGATAGAAGCAGTAGGGTTCGTACACTACTTTGCGCCGTTTCAACTCATCATTAAGTTCCTCGACGCGATCCTTTTCGATGATTTCGCCGGCCTTGAATTCGCTGTCACCGGCATTGACGACTTGCACGTAATCAATGATGCGGCCGGCTTTTACCTTGCGGTAAGGCGATTCGATAAATCCGTAGTCGTTGATACGCGCAAAGCAGGAGAGCGAGCTGATCAAGCCGATGTTCGGACCTTCCGGCGTTTCAATCGGGCAGATGCGGCCGTAGTGCGTCGGGTGGACGTCGCGCACTTCGAATCCGGCGCGCTCACGAGACAACCCGCCCGGTCCAAGAGCCGAAAGACGCCGCTTGTGGGTAATTTCGCTCAAGGGGTTGGTCTGGTCCATAAACTGGCTCAATTGCGAGCTTCCAAAAAACTCGCGAATCGCGGCCATGACCGGTTTGGCGTTTACTAGGTCGTGCGGCATCGCCGTGGACATTTCCTGGTACACGCTCATCTTTTCCTTGATGGCGCGCTCCATGCGGACGAGGCCAATACGGAACTGGTTCTCGAGCAGTTCACCGACCGCGCGGACGCGGCGGTTGCCGAGATGGTCGATGTCATCCACCACGCCAATGTTCTTGCGCAGTTTCAAGAGGTACTTGATTGCCGCCACAAAGTCCGGCGAATCCAGCGTACGGTTATCCAAGGGCGTGTCGAGGCCCAGTTTGATGTTGAACTTCAAGCGGCCGACGCGGCTGAAATCGTATTTGCGCGGATCGAAAAACATTCCGCGGAACAGATTGGTCGCCGTCTCGAGCGTTGGGGGATCGCCCGGACGCAACTTGCGATAAATCTCGATCAGTGCTTCCTTGGAAGATCGAATCGAGTCTTTATCCAGCGTCCGCGATAGCACCAACCCGATGTCATCGCGTTCCGGGAAGAACACATCCACTTCGGTGATGCCCGACTCGGCAAAGGCCTGCCACAAGTCGGCGGTCAGCGGCTTGTTGGACTCCAGTAACACTTCGCCCGTCTGGCGGTTCACGACATCCGCGACGGAATAAGCGCCTTCCACGTCCTGCAGAGCCGCGCGCACCTGCGTCACGCGCGCCTTAATGAGTTCCTTGAAGAGATTTTCATTGATGCGCTTGTGCGCGCCGACAATCACCTCGTCCGACTTCGGGTTCTTGATCTCGTGGGTGAGCTTGCGATCCATCAACCCCGGCGAAACATTCCAGAACAAGTCTTTGTCGCGCAGCGAAATCCGCTCGACCTGATAGAAGGTGCGCAGGATGTCTTCATTCGACTTCATCCCCAGAGCGCGCAGGAAAATCGATCCCAGGAACTTGCGCTTGCGGTCGATACGAACGTACAGGATGTTCTTGGTGTCGTACTCGAATTCCACCCAAGATCCGCGATACGGAATGATCTTGCCAAGGAAATAGGTGCGGTTGTTCGCGGATTCAAAAAACACACCTGGTGAACGGTGCAACTGGCTGACAATGACGCGCTCGGTGCCATTGATGATGAACGTGCCGTTCTCGGTCATCAGCGGAATATCGCCGTAAAAGACTTCCTGTTCCTTGATGTCGCGAATGGTTTTCGCGCCGGTGTCCGGATCTTTGTCGTAAATCGTCAGACGAATCGTCACCTTGAGCGGGGCGGAGTACGTCATGCCGCGCTCCTGGCACTCGTTCACGTCGTACTTCAACTGCATGGCCACCGGGTCGCCGCACTTGTTGCAGAAGGTCGGCGTGTTCTTGTTGAAGGTGCCGCACTTGTGGCAAATCACGTCACCGGTCTGATAGGGATTGGTCACCACACTGGCGCCGCAATTCCGGCAGGTTGCGCGCAGGTGGTGCAGCCCTTTCAGGTTGCCGCACTTGCACTCCCAGTTGCCGATCGCGTAGTCCACGAATTCCAGCTGCGACATTTCGCGGAAATCCTTGATCGGAAACACGGAGGTGAACACGGACTGAAGTCCGGCGTCTTCGCGCTCGCTCGGCAGCAAATCCATCTGCAGAAAGCGCTGGTACGACTTCATCTGGACTTCAATCAGGTTGGGAATCTGAATCGCGCTCTGGATTTTCGCGAAATCCAGACGTTGCCGTTCCCGGACGTGCTGATTGGTGTTAGACATGTCTACCTCGTAGAATTTCGGGCAAATGCAGTTGCCGCACAAACAGACGAATAGCCGTCGCGCTCATTGACTTGCCCGAAGTCATCAAGCACACGGCTATGGGGCGCACCGCTACTGGCCACACGACCACAGACGGTCCCCAGGGGACGATTCACTTTGTAGAAATACCCAGCCTCGACGTGCGTAAGTGAAATCCTTTGGTGCAGCGCCTCGCGCGCGATCCGCGCTTACCGCCAGAAGGGCCGCACCACCATCCAATTTCAGCCCCAAACATCCCGCCGAATGCGGCCACAGATGCCCATGCATAGTTCGATGCATCCGCGGCCACCAAATCACACTCGCCTTGCGGCGGTTGCTACTTGACTTCGACCTTGGCGCCCGCTTCTTCGAACTTCTTCTTGATCGCCGCAGCTTCGTCCTTGCTCACGCCTTCCTTCACCGTCTTCGGCGCGCCATCGACGAGATCCTTGGCTTCCTTCAGTCCGAGGCTGGTCACTTCACGGACTGCCTTAATTACGTTGATCTTGTTACCACCCACGTCGGTGAGAACCACGGTGAACTCCGTCTTCTCTTCCGCGGGAGCAGCTGCGGCCGCCGCGCCACCGCCGCCAGCCGCCACAACCGTGGCCGCCGCCGCCGAGACGCCGAACGCATCTTCCAGTTTCTTCACCAGGTCCGACGCCTCCAACAGTGTCAGCCCCTTGATTTCTTCCAGGATCGTTTCCACTTTCGACATGACAGCTTGTTCTCCTCTCAAGAACGTTTAGATTTCTTCTCGCCGGCTCGGCTGCGAGCCGGCTGAAACTCCTTACAAACGGAACCCGTTACGCACTAAATCTGTTGGCCTTGATCGCTTCGTTGACGGTCACCGCCAGGTTGCGCGGCAGCGCATTCAGCGCGCTCGCGATCCGCTGCGCCGGAGCGTTCAGTAGGAACATCAGCTTGCTGATCAACTCTTCTTTCGAAGGCAGGTTTGCCAGTTGCTGAATTTCCGAAATATTGATGACCCGGCCTTCCACCACGCCCAACTTGAACTGAAACGCCGGAACATCTTTGGCCACTTTGGTCAGCGCTTTCGCCAGCGCCACCGGGTCGGCTTGCGTGTAAGCGATGGAATTGGTGCCGCTCAGGTTTTTCAACAAATCCTGTGCGGGTGTTCCCTGTCCGGCGCGCTCCGCCAGCGTATTCTTTACGACCTTGTACTTCCCGCCGGCCGCTTGCACGGCGCGGCGCAGCTTGGTGTCGTCTTCCACGGTGATGCCTTGGAAGGTTGATAGGATTACCGTCGAAACTCTCGCGAGTTCGGTCTTGAGCTTGTCCAGATCCTTCTGTTTTTCACTGCGCTTTTTCATGATCTCGTTTTCCTCATCCGCTTAAGCCGCGGCCGCGTGGGTCTCCGCCTCATCCAGGTCGATGGAAATTCCCGGGCCCATCGTCGAGGTCAGCGTGATCTTCTTCACGTACTTGCCCTTAGCCGCCGCCGGCTTGGCCTTTAGCACTGCTCCGATCAGCGCGTGCGCGTTCTCGGCGAGTTTCGGCCCATCAAATTGAATCTTCCCGATCGGGCAGTGCACGATTCCCGCTTTGTCCACGCGGAATTCCACTTTGCCCGCTTTGGTTTCGCGAATCGCCTTCGCCACATCTGCGGTCACCGTTCCGGTCTTCGGATTCGGCATCAGGCCGCGCGGTCCCAGCACTTTGCCAAGCCGTCCCGCCGACTTCATCATGTCCGGCGTGGCGATCACCGCGTCGTAATCCGTCCAGCCTTCCATAATTTTCTGCACCATATCGTCGCCGCCGACGAAGTCCGCTCCGGCATCCTGCGCTTCGCGCTGCTTTTCGCCACCTGCCAGTACCAGCACGCGCACCGATTTACCCAAGCCATGCGGCAAAACCACCGTTCCGCGAACCACCTGGTCGGAGTGCTTCGGATCCACGCCCAGGTTGATGGCGAGTTCCACAGTCTCGTTGAACTTTGTGTGATGCGTTTTCTTGATCAGTTCCGACGCTTCCACCAGTTTGTAGAGACGCGCTTCCACCTTCTTGCGTGCGTTCTCCACATTTTTTCCTGCTTGCTTTGCCATGCTTTCTGCCTTTTACCCGCGGCCCCGATTCATCGGGGCGAAGGGTCCACGATCCCCTCGCGCCTCTTACTCCTCAGGCTTCCACGACTTCCAGACCCATGTTCTTCGCCGTGCCCGACACGGTGCGAATGGCAGAGTCCAGATTGGTGGTGTTGAGATCGACAAGCTTGATTTTCGCGATTTCCTCGACTTGCTTTTTGGTCACCTTGCCGACTTTGTTCCGGTTCGGCTCAGGAGAGCCTTTCGCAATCCCTGCGGCGCGCAGCAACAGTACCGAAGCTGGGGGCGTTTTGAGGATGAACGTAAAGGTACGGTCGGTATAAACCGTCACCAGAACCGGGAAAATCATGCCGTCGGGCTCTTTCGCGGTCTTCGCGTTGAACTGTTTGCAAAAATCCATGATGTTCAGCCCATGCGGACCGAGAGCGGTGCCGACCGGCGGCGCCGGCGTCGCTTTGCCCGCAGGCAACTGCAATTTGATCGTCGTCTGTATCTTCTTTGGCGGCATGTTCTTACCCTTTAATTTCGCTACTAAATCTCGATTTGTCGTGATCCTGAGCCCGAGCGTAGCGCCTGGCGAAGGATCTCAGCCTCAACCGCTAACCCAGTTTCTCCACGCTGGCGAAATCCAATTCCACAGGAGTCGAACGCCCGAAAATCGTCACCGAAACCTTCAACCGGCTGTGATCGTTGTCAATCTCTTCCACCGTGCCATTAAAATTCGCGAACGGCCCATCCACAATGCGCACCTGCTCATTGCGTTCGTACACCACTTTCGGCTTGGGACGATCCTGCGGGGTGTGCACGCGGTTGATGATCGCGTCCACTTCCGCATCCGAAAGCGGCGAAGGCGAAGTCGCCGAACCTACAAAGCCCGTTACCCGCGGCGTGTTACGCACGATGTGCCAGGTGTTTTCGTCCAGATCCATTTCCACCAGCACATAGCCCGGATACGACATCCGCGATGACACCACCTTCTTGCCGCCGCGCACTTCCACCACGTCTTCCATGGGAATCAGCACGCGGCCGATCTTGTCCTGCAGGGTGAAAGCGGCGACACGGCTTTCCAGGCTTTCCTTCACCTTCTTCTCAAAGCCCGAATACGTGTGAATGATGTACCACTGCATGCTCATGGATCGCTGGTCCTCTTCAAACTCAGGGTTTGCAGTACTACAAACCTTGAAACTGGTTTCCTTACGCACCAAACCGCTTCAGCAAATATCCGACCGCACGCGCCGCACCCTGCTCCACGAAATACAGGTACACCGCAAAGAAAGCCACCGTAGCCAGTACCACGCCGGTCGTTGCGATCACATCCTCACGGCTCGGCCACGTCACCTTCTTCATCTCCACCCGCGTTTCTTGCAGAAACGTCTTGGTGTTCTGAATCGTGCCTGCAACCCGCTGCGGAAGCTGCGATCCTGTGCCGCCCTGTGTTTCTTCGTTCATTTTTGCCGCCTGCGTCGCCATACTTCCCTTTCCTACCGGCGCGAATCCGTGTTTCGCGCTACTTCGATTCCTGGCAGGGGAGGAGGGATTCGAACCCCCATACCCGGTTTTGGAGACCGGAGTCCTAACCGTTGGACGACTCCCCTAAATTCAAACCGGTCCTGCCTTCAGAAGCGTTACTTCACTTCCTTGTGCGCCGTGTGCTTCCGGCACGTGTTGCAAAACTTCTTCGTCTCCAAACGCTCCGAGTGCTTCTTCTTGTTTTTTGTCGTCGTGTAGTTGCGATTCTTGCAATCACCGCACTGCAACGTAATGATTTCGCGCATTGCTCCGATCCTTCTTAAAACCTGTTGTTTAGAACTACCAACTACTCAATAATCTCCGTGACCGCGCCTGCTCCCACCGTGTGGCCGCCTTCGCGAATCGCGAACCGCAAGCCCTTCTCCAGCGCTACCGGCGTGATCAGGCTCACTTCGCAGCTCACGTTGTCTCCCGGCATCACCATCTCCACGCCTTCT
>DATMZI010000092.1:0-18487 GCA_035607085.1 Candidatus Eiseniibacteriota bacterium
GTTTTGCACGCGACAGATTCCTTTCTGTCCCCGCGGAATGGTAACATCTGCCGCGGGAAACGGAGCGTATTCTTAACAACGTGAACAACGAGCCTCCCATCCGCCCTGAAGCCGGGCGCGCCACTCTGTCGCGCCGAGAGCTTGCGCAGAATCTCCTCACCGGGCTCGCAGCCGGTATTCTGGTCCCCAGCCTACCTTCGCTGCATCCGATTCGCGCACTTCTACAGAATGGAATGTTGCTGGATTCATCCGATGAAATTCTCGCAATGGGGAATTACCGACCGGTTTTTCTTACTGCAGCGCAATTGGCGTCTGTCGATAAAATGACAGAGGCCCTCGTTCCGGGCTCACGCAAAGCGCAGAGCGCCAGCTTCATTGACCTCTTATTGAGCGTGGATAGCGCGAAGTCTCAGCAGGCGTTTGTGGACTCCCTTTCGACGCTCGAAACAGCTGCCAAACACATGTTTCACAAAGGCATCGTTGCGCTTACCAATACGCAATTGAATAAGCTGCTGAACTCTGTGACGGCGAAAGAGTCAAGCAGTCGGGAACATTTTGAAAACTTGAAGGGCTGGGCGGTTGGTGCTTACTATTCGTCGGAAATCGGAATGCGCGAATTGGGTTGGACACCAGATCGAGTCTTCTCGACTTTCCCCGTCTGTACTCACGCAGAAAACCATTCTTGAACAAACAAACCAGGAGACCACGATGACACTTCGCGAAGATCGCCGCACGTTCTTAAAGACCGCCGCGCTTGCAGGTGCGGCCGCGAGCTTGCCTGCGACGCTTGTGCCTGCTTCGAAAAAGTCTCTACTCGTGTTCACGAAGTCGTCGGGGTTTGAGCATCAGGTAGTGAAGCGCGTCGATGGCAAGCTCAGCATCCTAGAAAATACCGTAACCGAACTGAGCAAAAAGCACGGCTTTGCTTTGGAATGTTCAAAGGACGGACGAATTTTTGATTCAGCGGAGTTTCCGAAATTTGCCGGAATGCTCTTTTTCACCACCGGCGATTTGACAACGGAGGGCACGGACAAGAATCCGCCGATGTCGGCTGCGAGCAAACAGAAGTTTCTAAATAGCATCCACGACGGCAAGGGATTTGTCGGCGTACACGCCGCCAGCGATACGTTTCATACCGAGCCCGACTCCATGGAAAAGGGCACGCGCTATGTCGCGTACGGCGAAAAGTCCGATCCTTACTTGCGCATGCTCGGTGGCGAATTCATCATTCACGGTGACAATCCCCGCCTGCAGACAACCGATCTGATCATCAATGACCCGAAATTCCCCGGACTCGAAGGCGTCACTTCGCCGGTCGAGATGAACGAAGAATGGTATTCGCTGAAGGACTTCATGCCGGACCTGCACGTGATCCTTACAATTGACACCAGCAAGCTCAAGAATGCCTGCTACGAGCGGAGGTCCTATCCAGGAACCTGGGCGCGCATGCAGGGTAAGGGGCGCGTGTTCTATACCGCAATCGGCGACCGGCCGGAGAATTGGCAGAACATTTTCTTCCAGAACTTGCTGGCTGGGGGAATCCGCTGGACGCTCGGCGAAGTGAAGGCCGACGTCAAGCCGAACATATCGTCGGTGACACCGGGATACGCGGATATCCCGCCGCAAAAATCCACGAAGTCGTAGCCTCAATTCGTCAGGCGGCACAATGCAGCTCCACCTGCGATTCCTGAGTTTTCGCCGTAGTGTGCCGGCACCAAGGGAATTTCGTTGCCTCTGGTGTTTACACACCAATTTTTCAATCGACACTGGAGATCCGCGAAATGCGGGCGAAGCATCTCTGCCACGCCTCCACCGAGGATCATCACTTCCGGCTCGAGCAGATCCACGATGTTTCCCAGCCACGCGGCAAGATACTCCATCGTGTCCGCCAAGATTTTCAGCGCTATAGGATCGCCGGTTTTCGCCGCAGCGCCAACCATTTCGCAACGAATTGCTGAGACTTCGCCTTTAGCCGTCGCGAGCAGCTCGGAACCCGCGTTTCCTCTGGCACCCAGCGCTTCGCGGGCCCTGCGCGCAATAGCGGTTCCCGATGCCAGAGCTTCGATGCAGCCTTTTTTCCCGCAATTACAGGCCGGACCATGAAAATCAATACTGACGTGGCCGCCTTCCGCCGCCGAACCCGTCCGGCCGTGAAAGATCTTGCCATCCAACACAATGCCGGTGCCGATTCCCGTGCCGATGCACGCATAGAAAACATTGCTGTAGCCGCGGCCGGCTCCCCACAAAGTTTCCGCCAGTGCAGCGGCGTTGGCGTCATTGTCCAGCCGCGCCTCGACTCCGTATCGCTGTTGAATTTCCGCCACCAGCGGAAAATTGCGCCAGCACGGAAGGTTTGGAGGGTTCAGCACTATGCCAGTTCGCGGATCGAGCGGTCCTGGCGCACAGATACCAATCGGAAACCTCTCGTCGTCCGATGTCCGCTCTTGAATCAAAGCGTCTAACACGGAAGCGACCGCGTCGAATCCCTCCGCCGCCGAGCCTCGCGGATTCATGGGAACGCGTACGTACCGCCCCATTTCGCCGCGCTCGTTGACCAATCCGCCGGCTACCTTTGTGCCGCCGACGTCAACACCGATTGCCCAACCGGTTGCGTGCGCTGGCTCCTTCATCATTGCCCTTCTTAAGCGGGAACCACCGGCCGCGACCCGCGGAATGCGTAGTACACGATATAGAGGTAGCACAACACCGGCAGCAGAAACGCGTGATGCACTCCGATTCTGTCGGCGATCGCTCCTTGGACCACCGGCAAGATTGCTCCGCCAACGATGGCCATGATCAAGAGCCCTGAACCATCTCCCGTGAGCGGTCCGAGCTTGACGATGCCCAGCGTGAAAATGCTTGGGAACATAATGGAATTAAAGAAGCCCACTAGAATGACGCTCCACACAGCCACGCCGCCAGTGGTCAGCATCGTGACGCACACCAGCAACGCGGCGACGAGCGCAAAAATGCCGAGCAGAGTGCCTGTTTTTACTTTTTGCAAAATCGCCGAGCCGACAAAGCGGCCGATCATTGCCCCGCCCCAGTAGTACGTTACATATTTTGCCGCGACCAACTCACTGAAATTCCCGATTTCCGGCTGGCTCAGATAGTTGATCAGGAAGCTCCCGATGGACACTTCCGCTCCCACGTAGACAAAGATACCGATCATACCGAGCACCAGGTGCGTGTACCTCCAGATGCTCGCACCGGTTTGCTGCCCATGTCGCTCGGCCTCAGGCATGGGCGGAAGCTTGAACATTCCGATCAGTACCGCAAACACCACTAAAGCGATTCCGATGACGGTGTAGGGCAGCTTGACCGACGAAGCTTCGTGAATTCGGTACGCCTGCAAGGCTTCCGCGGGCAATTGCTTGAGGGCGTCCGCAGACAATGCGGCAGCGCTCAGGATGAACAAGCCTCCAACGTACGGACCAATCGTCGTTCCCAATGAATTGAATGCCTGTGCGAGGTTTAAACGGCTCGACGCGGTGTCCGGCGGTCCCAGCACCGCTACGTAGGCATTGGCGGCTACTTGCAAAGCCGTAATTCCCGCGGCCAGCACCATCAACGCGCCAAGAAATAAGGGAAACGACGGCGCGCCGGCAGCGGGGAGAAACAGAAATGCTCCCAGTGCCATTGTCAACAAGCCTGCCACCATGGTTTTTTTGTAACCGATCGTGTCAATGACCTTCGCGGAAGGAATCGAAAAAATAAAATAGGCCGAGAAAAACGCAAACTGAATCAGCATCACCTTCGTGTAGTTCAAATCAAAAATGGATTTCAGATGCGGCACCAGGATATCGTTCAAGACCGTCACGAATCCCCAGAAAAAAAAGAGAATCGTCACCATGGACAGTGCGGCGCGATGAGACTGTCCATCCGACGGCGCCGCTGCGACCGGCGCCCTTCCCGTACCGACAATCGCCATATGCTTGCCCTCCGTGCCGCGATACAACCACCCGAGCAAGCCTATAGAATGTGGCAACCGAGCGCAATCAATCGCCTCCATGCGCTCAAATTCGTATCGAAACTGCTCCAGTTTTGAAGCGGAAGAGGATTGGCTGTAAAAAAGAAGGTGCGCCGCTCAGCCTTGAAGCGTGCGGCGCACCCATCGAGTTTGTCGTCAGAAAGGTTCTTAGGCCTGCGCAGTGATGCTCACTGCCAGATTCTGTCCATTGGCCATAGCCTGGTATTGCACCGTCACCGCCGTGCCTTCCCTGACTTGCCCATTGACCTGGGTGTTCTTGTCCACCACGAAGTTCATCGTATTCTTGTTTTCTCCGGTGACCTCGAGGCTGAAGGAGTGTCCGCCGTTTCCGATCGAAGCTACTTTGCCGGAAATGGTCTTGGACTCCTGCTGCTCCTGCTTGCCGGCCGGATCTTGAGCATTGGCGGTCCGCAGCGCCGTGCCCACGCCCAGGGTCAACAATCCCGCAAGCGACGCACCGGCGATTAGTTTTCGAATCATGATTCCACACCTCCTTGTGTGTGGGCGGGTTCGTAGAGCTCTGGCACGTTCAGTTCCCTTCACTGAATCATGTGGAGCATTGCGCTGAAATTGTTCAAAAACCGCTGATTTGGAGGAAGAAACCTGTTTGGTAACGAGACCTGTCTCTTTTTCGGCCGGACGAATCGTTAAAGCGGGGCAATTTTTGCGTTCAAAGCCGATTTTTTTCTCAGGTGAATGCCTTAGGACGGAATCTCATTGTTAGCTAAAGGACTAAGAATGGACTAAGGCTCGTACCAATATTGCAGGCTCGTTTGCACGTGTGACATCACCGGTTTGCCGTTTTTCCTGGCCGGCTCATAGACGTACTGTCTCATCTGGTCGATCGCAGTATTCCAGAGCTTTTTCGGCCCGGAAATTACCGTGACTGACTTCACGCGCCCGGTAACATCGACGAGCGCATCCACACTTACGTTGCCGGTAATGTAATTGCGCAGCGCCTCGGGCGGTGACACGGGCTTCACGGCGCGAAGTAGCTTCGGTCCGACATATTCTTCTGTTCCCGCCACAGGGCTGCCTTCCGTCACTGCGCCAGGAGAATTGTTGACAGGCACCGCCGACAAGGAGGCAGCAGCAACGAGGCTTTTGGTTCGAGCGCTGCTGTTTCGTTCCTCCGGCGCTACATTTGCCACTTTTGGTGGGGCCATTTCGGTCTGCTCCGGTTTAACCATAGGTGGCACGATTAGGAGACCAGTCGGCGGCGATGCCTCGCCCGCTTTGCTGTCCGGCGCTGTCAAACCCTTTGACGACGCATTCAGTCCGACTGGCGACGCGCTCGGAGACGATGACGGAGCGCTCGCGGGTCTGGGCGCCGCTGATCCAGCAGAAGTTGTGGCCGACAAGGTATGGTGCGGGACCGGCTTGGTTGCAGACTTGCCAATCCACGAATCAAGCAGGCCAAAGCGATACAGCGCGACTCCCGCTGCCATAATAACCGCGGCGAAAGCTCCTGCGGTCGCTATCTTGCCTGCGGTCTTTACGGCGGAGCTCGTTCCTTTTTTCGGATAGGCAACCAGCCGTTTCGGCTCCTGCAGTTTTTCCTGTTCCGCTGCCTGGGCCAGAAGCTCCGCCAGCATTTTCTCTTCGTGCTGTTTTGTCAGGTCGCTGTTCGAAGCGCGATCTTCTGACACACCGACCAGAAATGTCTCGCCTTGAGCCGGCGCACTCGCCGCGACTTCCGCGCTCGGCCCGCTTCCGATCAATGTCTTAAGCCGTGTCTGCAGCTCGGAAACTTCTTTTTTCAGGCGCTCCGCTTCCTGCAGATCGGGAAGTGCTGTGGGTTTCGCGGAATCGCCGACGTCATCCGCAGGATTCTGGCTCGGCATCGTCGGCGCGGCCATCGGAAACTCGATGCCCCAAAAACCCGGACTGGCTTCGGTAAACTCCAAATCCACGTAGCAGCTTGTCGGGCGAAAGCTGCGCTTCCGCACGACCTGCGTTACCACTTCTTTACCAGTCTTTTTGTTGGTCAGGAAGAGCAGCTGGCCATCCGCCACCGCCGCCGAAAGCCGGATCACCGCTCCCTTTTCAAAGACCAGGACGGTCCGGGTTTCTTCGGTGAAGAGTTCCCGCTTCGCCCCGGCATTGCCGGGTCGAGCTCCCGTGGCCACGACAGCTGTTTCCAACGCGACCGGCTCTTCCGTCAGCTGCCCCTCTGGACTTAAAACCCCCATCGCGCGAAGACCGGATCGCATATTTACCGTTGAAGCCAAAGTGTTTTGCCCCGTAGACGGGAATGTTTCCTGTGGCAGTTGAGCGCCCGGACCGAGTCTGGACGACACTTGCATCGCGAGACCACGCTCGCCTTTTGATGTTCCCAATCCGCTGGGCCGACGGCTATAGTACCTGCGTACTGCCAGTAAACAGGGCGTGACGGCCCGCCCCGCCGTGAGCCGCGCAGAAATTCCGTGTATATTTGTGCTTCGACGTGGTGCTTGCCGCGCGGGAGTGGCGGAACTGGCAGACGCGCAAGACTTAGGTTTCCACGTCTTATTTTCCTCAGCAGTCGAAATCAACTCGTCCGCAGCACAACTGAAACATAAGCAAATTAATACTTCTAGCCAAGTTTGCTATTGGTATCGGGCTGTTGGCGGCTGCACCTCGTACCAACGCTCCCCTGCTGGACTCGGACAGTTGTCACGACGATCTGGACCGGCTTCGCATAGCAGCGTCTGACGGCTCAGATGCGGCTGAGAATGCCAAAAGAAAACATAACGATTTCGAGTCTTGCGGGCGATACCCAATTTCATGACCGAATGGGCGACGGCTGCCGTAGTCGCAGGAGCAACTTTCAGGCAGCACTTGTTGAATTGCAAAGCGAAATGGACACCTTGGATGGCCGACTGCGATCAGTGCAGGACGACTGCGGCTACGATTTCAGGTTCAATAGAATTTCTGCATTGAAAGCCTCGCAACATAGATTGGAATCTTCGCGGCGTCAGCTCGGCGTCGGCTCTGCACCTCACTTAAACAGCTTGTCGCCTTGGGAATGTGGCCAAACAACGTGCTTCAGAACTGCTAGACCACATGAACGAGCAATGGTGCAGGCGAATAAAAGGGGAGCGGATAAGTAGACCCAGGCGGCGCCATGGCGTACGCTGCGGCCTCATGCCAACCCCGTGATTCGTATCGCATAGGCTTTCAACGCTTGGGCGCCCGCCTGTGCGGCGACTCAGTGATGAAACCTGTAAAGGTCACAACCGCCAAAGCCACCATGGCAAAGAGCAGCACGTATACAATCAAATGGCGTCCTTCCCTGGGCAGCAGTGTTCTAGCACTTCTAGTACCACAAAAGTCTTATTGTTTTTCAACCACTTATTGAGCTTGATGGATCTAGAAGTGCGTCATTTCTGCATAGATTGGGCGAAAATGGGAGGGCTAAAATCTTGCGAGGGCCTTTTATTAGCGCAGGGATGCCATGAACGACGTCGGACAGGATCAGTACCCGACCGTCATCCGTGAAATGCTCCGGCATGAAAATGACGTTACCAATCACCGCATTATGTGGTTGCTGGTCGGCCAAGGCTTTGTCGTCAATGCTTACGTCGCAGTGAAGAATGACATGACCCCCACGCACTCTATACTCAGCGTGGTGGGGATTCTTATCGCTCTCTCGGCATTTGTGATGCTCTATCAAAGCTACGAGGCTCGAGGATATCTCCAGTTCCTCGGCCTGCAGGCCAAGGACGGGACCTTGCGCGAGGAAGACTTACCACTGACGGGGTGGCCGAGAAATAGGATCCAGGATTGGTGGAAAAGCGTCTGGGTATTCCCATGGTTCCGGCGGAGCCGTGACCTTTTCGAGCCGTGGCTGGTCCTGCCCTTCCTTTTTGCATCCATGTGGATGTCGGCTCTGTTGCACACCCAGAACGGCTTCAACACAGCGAGTGCCTTGATCGCAGGAGTAATCCTGTCGGCTGTGCTTCTTACCGTGTCTTGTATCGTTTTGGTCTGGTCGCAGAGCAAGGATTAGAAGATAACTCTGGCCGTCTGCCTTTCCGGCAAGGATGCGGAGGAATCGGTTCTTAAGCGTACAGAGCTTTCCGGCAAGCGCGTGTCTGTCGCTGACTTTCGGGGAACCCGGGAAGTGGTCACAGAGGCCGCAAAGTGTGAGGGGTTACTGTTCCACGATCTGCGCCGCTCTGCAGTTCGAAACATTATATGGGCCGGAATCCCCGAGGTTGTCGCTATGCGGTTCAGCGGACACAAGACCCGCGCAGTCTCTGACCGCTACAACATCGTGAGCGAGCGTGATCTTGCCGACGCCGCCAAAAAACTAGAGTTAAGCCAGAGTTTGGCGATAGTGGAACAGGCTGAAAAACCACAGGCAGAGCAACTAGAATTCAGCGAGTTAGAGCGTGCGGAAGTGGCGGAACTGGCAGACGCGCAAGACTTAGGAACAAAATTTTCTACGTTGCAAACACAGGGCCAAGCACAGATACAAAGGCCGTTAGCTCATAGGACTTCACCGGACTTTATCGCTCCTTGCGAGTCGATCACTCATAGATAATTCATACCGCGGGACGCGCTTCCGAGAGTTGTCATTTCAGCGCAGTGAGATTGGCAGTTAATGAGACTCCGCCACGGCACATTTCTAACCACTCTAGGCACGGTTGTTCTGATACCGGTCATCGCTCGAACCCAACAAGCCATCTCCATTTTGTATACGGCAACGGTATTAAATTACAAAGGCGTGCCGGTCACAAAGCCCGATGTGCATATAGCCGGGGCAATTATCGAATTTGACACAAGCAAAGGCACGCATATCAAAGCTTCCTGCTTAATGCCCTATCGTTATCGCAATGACGATTCACTCGGTACGGTCCTCTTAACGACGAGACCCATATCCATCTCAACCCAGGCGACAACGAACTACTCGTAGCTGTCACGGAATACAACGGCGGCTGGCCATTCGAGTGTGAGTTGTCTCCTATCCGACCTGAATAGTAGAGCCGGACCTCCTAAACCGCTTCCCGCCCAGCCTGAGGTTCATAAGGAGGCAAACGGGGATTGCTGCTTTATCAGAGTCGAAAATAACCACGCTATTGCGCAGTGGTTCGCATACCTCCCTACTCACCCACAAACGATGCAGCAGGACTGCCAGCTTTCTCGCTACCGCAACAAGCGCTCGCTTCCTTGCATTTTTCCCTCCTCGCGCTGCAAGTCTCAGCCCCCATCTCCGCAGATCACTGTCCTCTCCAAACGGTCCCAGGATGTAACCGCCTTGCGCCGGTTGAGCTCTTCGAATACAGGTTCTTAGGCACTATTTCCTAGCCACTCGTCATCGTAACTCGTCATAAGCCCGATTCCATCCGCCTTCAACATAGCAAACGCATAGTCGATCTCACGCAGGCTGCCCTCGGAATCGGGAAGAGGTATGACCGCGAAGAAACCGAAGCGGCGGGGATGGCTCCGGACAAGATCGGTAGCGTACTCGTTCACTCGGCGCGCGGTCTGCGCTGCCGCCTTTGCCTCACCGAACCACACACCAGGCGTAGTAAGGGAGAGAACGGCGGTCGCCACATCCTGCTTGTCCATGGCCGCAATCGTCTGCTCAGGAGTCCAACTCGCATACGCTGGATGCGTTCGCCCGCCGGCCGCCGCTGCAATTCGCTCCCGATTGTCCGAAAAGTAAAAGGGCGGAACGAAGTGATGATGCACATCGATCAGACCCCGCTTCGCGACGGAACCCGTTGTCTGCGCGATCAATTCCTTCACCGGGGTGACTGCAGTCAGACCGAGGGCCGCAACCCCTGTAAGAAACTCTCGCCTAGAACGACCGCATGCATTGGATTGAGAGTCATTTCCCCGATCACTTCCAGCAGCCGACGATGCGAGAGTTGACAGTTTTCTCACTCAGCGGATTTCCTCGAGCAGAATTGCAAGGGCCAAGTGTAGCAGCTCAACGCTCAACTAGTTGTTTTCTACTGGTCGGTCGGAGTCACTGGACCTATGACGGGCAAACCTGAAGTAATCCCAAGGTAAGAGTGGCCGACAAACTGCCCACAACCCCGTTGCGAAAGATGCGAGGACCTTTGATCGGTCACACTGAGAAGGGGTCGATATAGGGCGGGCCAGACAGGCACGATGTCTCCTAGGCATTTGCTGATCGGGGCTGCGGATTCTCTGCTGGTGCGGCAAACCCGGCTAAATTTTGCACTGCCAGGGCTTTGAGACGGCAGATAGCAGATTCTTCCCCAGTGCAACGGAAGCGCTGATGACACCGCCGTACAGTGCGCCTACCACGCCTAGGCTTGATACATCCTGTCCCGTAAGATACAGCCCTCGGATCGGGGTTCTGGCTCCGAGCCCGCGAATTCCGAAACGTGCTGGCGTGGAGGCGATGCCATAAATCTCCCCATGGCCGTAGTTCATGAAATGGCGAGTGGTGAGCGGCGTGGACAACTCCGTGTACGCGACGTGGCCGACAACGGAGGGCACCTGCCGCTCCAGTTCGGCACGCAGCCGAGCCGACAGCCTCTGCTTCAGCTCTTCGTACTCGTCTCCGCGCCGCCTCCAACGCGTTTCTTCCCAACGAGCAAATGCCTCATAGGGAACGAACGTGATCACCTCGACCGTGCTCTTACCAGGATAACGGCGCTGAAAGTCGGGGTCCTTGGCCGAAGGAAATGAGATATAGACGCTGGAGAACGGCGAATCAATATCCCGCGTGAACCGTTCGACATTCGCGTCGTGATCAAACGATGGATAGATCCAAAGGTTGGTGCCCTTCAAGCCGAGCGCGGCATCGCTCTCCGACAGTCCGACATAAAGGGCGAGATGGGCGGCTGAAGGAGGGAGTCTCCGCAGTTGGCCGCACAGCGAATTTAGTGCGGGCAGATCTGAGGGCACTAGACGCTCCAAGGTGTTGGCCGCACCCGCATCGCTGAACACCATCGGCGCGCGAAATTCGCGCCCATCGGTCATGCGGACGCCTGCAGTTTTCTTGCCTTCCAGCAGGATGCTTGCCACTTCTGCGCTGGTAACCACGCGACCGCCGTTGAGCTCGATCTGCGGCACTATGGCGGCCGCGATCGTGCTCGCACCTCCCGCAGGATAACTGCCCCCAGCAAAATAGTGCTCAGCGATGGTAGCGTGAACGGCAAAGCTGCTTTTTGCGGGTGGCAGCCCGTAGTCGCCCCATTGCGCTGTAAGCACGCCCATCAGGTCTCGATTGCTGGTAAGACTCTCCAGCACCTCGCGAGTGGTGAGCTTGGCCCGGCGCATGTACGGAACACGCATCAGACTACCCACCAGCGCTGCTACCGGCGCCGGGATCGCCTTCTCCGCGAAGTAAAGGCCGCTGGCGCGGTTGCAAGCCTGAACCGCTGCGATATATCGGTCAATGGCTCTGGTTTCCTTGGGGAACGATTGCTTCATCCCTTCCCGGAAGCGGTCCAGTCCGGCGACAAGATCGAAGGGTTGGCCCTCGATGATGAACCGGTCGTATATCTCCGGCATCGCCTGCCACTGCACCTTGCCTGCGGTTACGTGGTCGAATGCGCGTCGCACGCTGGAGCGCTCGTCCTGAACTTGGCCGATGTAATGCAGACCCACGTCCCAGTCGTATCCCGGACGATGAAAAGTATGCGTGAAACCGCCCGCCTCATAGTGCCTTTCTAGAACCAGGACACGCTTCCCGCCATGCACCGTCAGCAACACTGCTGCTGTAAGTCCGCCGATGCCAGAACCGATCACGATCGCTTCCCATTGCTCCGACAGCTTTGCCTGCTTGTAAGGAATTCCTGTGGCCATCAACTTCTCCTGATAACGCGGTGGTGGCTTGCGTCGTCGCGCATGTTGACACTGACAACATCATAACACCGAAGTTGCTCTTGTCAACATCTTCTGGTAAGAATTCAGGTGTGACCGATCCGCAGCCTTACCACCACGTCCATCTTCGCAAGACCCTGCTCGATGCCGCAGTGACTTTGATTGGCGAGGTCGGCCCCCGCGGGTTCACTCTGCGAGAGGTTGCTCGCCGCGCGCGTGTCTCGCACAACGCGCCATACCGCCATTTTGCCGGAAAAGATGAACTGCTAGTGGCGGTTGCTAAGGAGGGATTCGACCGGCTCACCGCCGTGATGCAGAAGACCCTGGCACGTGGCAAGTCACCACGGGAGCGACTGCAGTTGTGTGGTTGCGGCTACGTAAACTTTGCACTGCGCTGGCCGCAGCATTTCCTCGTTATGTTCGATTTGCCTCCAGCCCTGCGCGAGCACTGCAAGAATCAGCGTATCGGGGACAATGCGTTTCGCGTTCTGCTCGACTGCATTACCGCCGCACAGCGATCTAGCGATCTGCCGGCTGGTGATCTGTTGCCTCTCGCGTGGACAGCTTGGTCGCTGGTGCACGGCATTGCGAAGCTGGCCATCAGCGGAAACCTTCCTCTTAACGCCCGCTCAACGATCGAATTCACCCGCAGTGCTTCGCAGGCTATTTTTGGCGGCGTGGCTGTGGGACAACGCAGTGTTCGAACACGCTAAACTAAAATCCATCGCCCGGCTATTACGGCCGACTGCGAGCGAATGACGGGGTACTCTTCCATAATCAGATTAGGGAAGAGTTGCCGACAAACCGGGAGTCGGTCCGTCAGTGACTACAGCGATTGACCCAATCTCTCTTCCAGCTGCCCGCGATAAGTTCTGCTGATTCTCAATCTCGAACCGTCTTTTAGGATTACTTCAAATTCGCCATGGGAGATCGGCTCCAGGTGCAGAATGCTTTCGATATTGACGATCGCCGAACGATGGACGCGGACAAAACGAACGGGATCGAGCCTTTTATCAAGCTCGTTCAGCGCGGCCCGGTACAACAGCTCCTTTCCTCCGATATGCAGGTTCGCATAAACTCCGGCAGCCTCGATCCAGTCGATATCGGCCACTCGCACGAAGCGGGTTGTACCTCCCGATTTCACCACCAGACGGTCCAGCGGCAGATTCCTGGTGGGCGATGCGGAAACCATCCGAAGAATGCGCTGTCCAAACTCCCGCACGCTGCGTTCATCCATCCGAGTGCTGACGCGAGCCATGGTCGCCTCAAAGCGCTGGCCGCTGAACGGCTTCAGGAGATAGTCAAGCGCGTTCGCCTCGAAAGCGCGGATAGCATGCTCATCGTAGGCGGTCACAAAGACCGTTAGCGGCATACGTTCGGCTCCCACTTCAGCGATGACCTCCAGTCCATTTAGTTCCGGCATCTGCACGTCGAGAAACACCAGATCGGGTCTTCGATTCTGAATAGTCTCCACTGCGGACAGTCCATCGGACGCTTCTATGATTGCGGCCACCCTCGAATCGCGGCGCAACAGATCGACGACCCGTTGCCTCGCTGGCGCTTCGTCGTCGGCCACCAGAACGCATAGGCCTTCAGGCGCGGACAGCGGCATGGGCGTCCTTTCCAATCCATCGCAGAGGCAGCGATATTTCAACCTCGGTTCCACCGCTGGCGCGCCGGTTCACGGCAAAACAGGTTTCTCCCTCGGGATAAAGCCCTGCCAAACGCTGCCGCGTCACGGAAAGCCCTACACCGCCGGAGTTCTCAAGCGTCCAACCCGCCGGAAGTCCCACGCCGTCGTCGAGTACACGAATGTGAAGCCGATTCCCGGCCCGGTGTGCCGACACGATCACCGTTCCGCCCGAAGCTCGCCTTGAAATCCCGTGCCAGATTGCATTCTCCACCAGTGGTTGAACGAAAAGGCAGGGTACAGAAGCATGTTTCACCTCCGGCGCGATTTGCGTCTCGATCCGCAAGTTGTCACCGAAGCGGATCTTCTGAATCGCTAGATAGTGTTCCAGAAAGGCCATCTCTTCTGCCAGCGGGACTTCCTGCCTGTCTTTCGATTCCAGCGAAAGGCGGAGCAGGTCGCCCAGATGCTCGATCATCTCTCGCGCAAGCTCCGGATCCCGTTCCACCTGGGATGAGATCGTGTTCAGCGCATTGAAAAGGAAATGCGGATCCAATTGCATTCGAAGCGCGTTCAAACGGGCCTCGGAGAAGTTTTTTTCCAAACGCTCCAGACGCAACTCGCCGGTAATATAGCGATCGTAATAGTGATATGCCTGCCAGCTTCCCAGAATCAGCCAATAGGTGAGCCAGTTCCAGAGAAACATGCCTCGCAGCGAATCGACAAGAAACCTGATACTCGGCAAGCCATTCCATCCATTAATCCCAAACGCGGCCCGAAGCACCCCCAAAAGATAAACGTACACAGCCGTCACCAGCAGACTCGGAAGGAGATGCGCCAGAATTCGTCGAGCAAATTGCTTGCTGGAAACGGGGATCTGCCGGTCCGCCCAGAGGATGAGAGGTGTGACCAACCCCCAGGACCACCATATCGTAAGTGATAAAAGCAGAGCGTGGCGCCGGTCGGCGCCGGCAGAAAGATCGGGCAATGCAAACATACAGCCAAGAATTGTCCATGCCAGAGCAGCAAGAACAACGTGGCCTGGACGGGTCTTCATCCATTGTTTGCCAGCCATCGGGTTGTCAGTTTGCTGCCAGATGAACCCCTTCCGGATCAGCCAGGCGCACCATCAGTCCCCATCCGAAGAAGTTGTTCGCGATTGCCACCGCGACCTCATTATCACCCGCTTCCAGAGGCAAAGTGAAGGCGCCATTCTCTAGTGAGCATCGTCCGTCGGGAGCCTTTCTCGCTTCTTCCACCTCAAACAGGTTCTTGTCGGCATACACCAGTTTCCCGTTCACGAATACCCACAGTTCGCGCGTCCATCCAATCTCTACCTTTTTCGTCTGCTTGCTGTCTGAAGTTATCGTCGTCTTCAGCCATGCTACGGCTCGGTTCGGACCGGGCACAGGTCGGCCATATTGGCGGCTGAGATTTACCAGCCCGTTCCGCTCCGTGCTGATGGTCTTCCACCCCTGCGAGGCGCGAGGCATTTCGTTATACATGGAGTCCTTTCCGTTCGGCAGCGCGGAAAATGTTGAGAGATGCCAATTCCGGACCAAGCCGTGGTCCCCATCCAGCGGATCTCTGGCCGGCTCCGGAGAAAGACCATCCACCGCATCGGGACTTATCACCATGTTTGCAAAGGTGCCTGGCCCCTGCAGTCGCAGGCCTCCTTTCATGACATCCCCCTCTAGCCTGCCGACCACCAGTGTGGGCGATGTGGCATCGTTCACGAAAACATTCATCCGTCGGCCGGATACGACGATCTTGATGTGGTTCCACCCGTTCTCCCGGAGTGGTGCCCTCGTTTGATATTGCGGAAAGAGGTCCCATAGCAGGACGCCATGCGTCTGCGGCGCATACTGCATGCAGGCCCGGAAGGCGGGACAGCTCGGATCAGGCCTAAGGTATAAGAGCTCGAAATTATCTTCGTCTTGCTGGCGAAAGGCTATTCCGGGTGCGCCCCGCCCGATCGTATTGACGTCGAACTCGATTGTTCCGTCGCTGAAGGTGATGTCTTTGAGTACCGCATTGCCGCTGTTTAGTCGCATCAAGCCGTGATAAAAACCCAGTTCCCGCAGAAATTCCGCGTTCTCCTTAGTTTGCCAGTGCTCAGCCGTCATGGGGATCGTGACAGGTTCCGCGCCCTTTGCAATCGGAAGTGCTGACAGAAAGCAAACGCAGAGCGCCATCCGTTTCAGGGCATCTTTGCTAACAAGTGTTTTCATGACCCCAGCGTATGAACCACGCACCTCCATTGGCAAGCTAAAGGTCACGAGACGGACAGGAGTGATACGAGGCGGTCCCGGACATTGTGGGTTGGTTCGTGGCGACGTCCAGAAAGCGGCCTGCACTGATTCACAAAGTAGGGCGTGTCTTCCTTTCATTCCGCAAGGTGCGCCACCGCGGAACATTGAGCAGAATGTCTCTCATTGCGGGCGCGAATCGATTCCCTCGGACTCGGTCGCAGGCATTGAATAACCGTTGTCTCAAATGAGTGCCCGGAAAGAATCGGTGCACTGCACGCTGCCCTAAACTGCAGCAAGAACGGTAAGGGCGCGCTACAGGGAATCGCTGCCCGTGCGCGGATCCCCGGCATGTGCGCGAGGTCACGAGCGTATCACGGGCAACTCTGACCGTACCGCCGCGACATCACCCGATCATTGATCGGTGGGATTTCCGTTTGTCATAGCATCATGCCTCTTGCGGTAGGTTACATCGTTCATCACGCGGCAGTGCGAGCGCTGATAAGCGGAACGCACACGGTAATCTGCGTACCATGCATCGGTTGCGATACGATTTCAAATGCTCCGCCAAGCATCCGTGCGCGTTCCTTCATGCTTAGAACGCCAATCCCATCTGACGCAAGACACTGGGCAAGTTCGAAGCCGACGCCGTTGTCGGAAAGGCTTAAGGAGATTGCTTCCGAGTCGGCTTGCAACCGCACTTTGGCTCTTGAGGCGCGGCTGTGCTTACTCACATTGCGAAGTCCTTCCTGAACGATACGGAAGAGACACAGTGCAGTGTCGGGAGGCATCAATTTAGGTACGTCCCTCTCGACAAAGTCAATCTGAATCCCATGTTGCTTTGCGTACTCCGCACAAAAGGACCTAACGCTCACAGCGAGCCCTAGAATCTCCAACTTGGACGAATGCAGACGATGAGACAAAGCGTGAAGGTCTTCCCCGAGACCTTGCATTTCCTCCTTCAATTCGGACAGCCGCTTGCATGCCAATGGATTGCCGGTCACTTGGGCAAGGGAGGTCATTTCGACGCACAGAAGCGCCACCCTTTGGCTGAAATCGTCATGGAGCTCTCGGGCGAGGTGGGTTCGCTCCTGCTCTTGGGCATTGATTAGCCGTCCGCTAAGTTCCATACGTTCTTGGTCAGCCAGCTTACGTTCCGTGACGTCGAAGACTACTCCCACCATGCAAAGGGGCTTGCCATCCTTATCGTAGTAGCCGCTTCCACGGGCCTGGATCCAGCGAATGCTGCCGTCGGGTCTCAGAGCACGGTACTCTAGGTCGTATGGCAGCCCAAGTTCCATTTCATGGCGCCAGATCTCCCTGACACGCGCAAGATCGTCTGGGTGCAACGCCCCATAAAATGTGTCCAGCGTGACTTCGCCGCCCAGATTTACGCCAAACATCTCACGCGTCTTCCTGTCCCAAAACAACTCCTTTGTCGCCTCGTTCCAATACCACAGCCCCATTTGAGCCACTTGTGCGGCGAGCCGCAGCCATTCCTCGCTCTTCATGAGCGATTCATCAGAGACGGCGCGCTGTTTAGCAGGCTCCTTCGATAGGGGACCTGCAGGGGCACGATTACGCTGCATATTGTTCATATTGGACTCCCAACCCTCCCAATCGCAAGGTGAGACTCTAGTTTGGGTACGGGAGATTTCGAGAGGTGAAGCTGTGCTCCGCGAGAGCCGCTCGAATGGCAAACAAGAGGTCGGTGTCCATTTGTGGCTTCACATATCCGGAGGCACCTGCCTCAAAACAAACCTTTACGAACTCAAGGTCAGCATGAACCGTTAAAAAACAACCTTTGCCCGACTGCCAGATTCCTTCAAATTCTTGACTGCTTCGATACCATTCAGAATAGGCATGGAAATATCAGTGACGATAAGATCAGGATCTAACTTCCCGGCAGCCTCCAACAGAGACTTGCCGTCAGCCACCTTACCGACGACCTCAAACATGGGCTCTAAGATATTTTCCACCATGCGAAGCACGCTCGGGTGGTCATCTGCCAGAAGTACACGCAGTTTGCGCATTTGACAGTGTCCCGTTCGACGAGGACGCGAGATAGACTGGCCTAGCAAATTCCCCGAGACATCGCTTTCGGAGACCTGGAACGAGAGCATGCTGGGTGTGACAAGGGCAACTCATACTTGTTACTCTCCATATTCATCTGCGAGACTAGCAAAACTGCCAGAGCGTAAGGACGGTCTTAGCCACGTCGTATGTATTCAGTTGCATGTATTCAAGAGAAGTTCAATGTGATAGTCTAGCCAAACTTCTGGCAACCACGCCGCGTCCGTCACATCACTCCGGCCTGTTTAATTTGGGAGGGCTAAAAGTGTCTTGCAAGTACTGCCATTCGAAGAATCAGGAAGCGTTCGAGGCTGAATTGAGCGCTTGCTTTCCACGCATGGAGAATCTGGGGCAAAGCCCAGTCTACGCCTGCCAGAGCGCTCTCATCTGTCTGGATTGCGGCTCCGTAGACTTTAAAGTTCCGACGGCCGAATTACAGCGGCTCAAGAAAGGCTTTTAGTCACCCACGGGATCGAACCACTCCGATCCGGAGGCTTCACTCGGTTCCTGAAATCGGAGAAGCTACGCTTTGACTGGACTAAATCAGTGGGGTAAGGTTGACAACTCCAGTTCGCACCACTTGCGATATCCCGACAACATTCTCACAGAGCACTAGCAGGCTGCGGAAAAATCGTGCTGAGCCAGCAATTTCTAGGTTGGTTTGAGTCATTCGGAAGTTTTTGAGCGTCTGAGGCGTGATTTTTCCTGCTACCAAGCGCCCGAAAGAATCGTTTCAGCGCCGTTCAAAGACAC
>DATMZI010000149.1:0-2981 GCA_035607085.1 Candidatus Eiseniibacteriota bacterium
TCAAGAACTTCGGTGCCAGTTCCACGTTCGCGATCATGATTTGCGTCGGAGTGCCTCTTTGGGACCGCCATGTTTCGGCCGAAACGAATGTCGAAGATACGTTGTGGCTCTGTCTGGCATCCGCGATTGGAGTCGTAGTTACAGTGGGAGTAGAAATACTGTTTTCGCGGATTAAGCCCGGCGAGGACATCGTTACGGGCGTCGCGGACCGCCTTGCCGCCGTAAACGACTTACTGGTGTTTTTTGCGAACAACCGCTCTGTCGACCGGCTCACGCAGGAAAATGTAGTGCGCCTAGCCATGGTCGGAACGTCCATGTTGCGGCGCACCCTACAACGGTCTGCCTATGCACCGAATTATGCCGAACAAATGGGAGCAGTGATCGCTCTTACGGGAAGACTAGTCGATCTCGCCGCCAATCTGAAGAGTCCCACCCGCCTGTCTGGTGATGATCTCGAACAAATTCGTGTTTTGGCCCAGAACGTTTGCAGCGTTCGTTCGGCTTTGCCGGCGGATGGAACTCCACTATTGAATGCATTCCAAGTGACTCAAGGGAATGTTCCACACGCCATTCCGTTGCTGACCGAGATGGAGCAAACGGTCAAGCTCATGAAGGAAGTTCTTACAGGCTCTCAATCGCTCAGTGTTTTTGCACCACTGCTGCCAAGTGGCGATCCACCGCCGTCGTTTTTCGTTCGTGATGCGTTCACGAACGTTGAGCACATCCGATTCGCGCTAAAAGGGTGTTTGACCGCCGGATTGTGCTACATCATTTATAACGGGATGGATTGGCCAGGAATCAGCACAGCGGTCACGACCTGTTTCCTCACAGCGCTTTCTACCGTCGGTTCGTCTCGACAAAAGCAGGTGCTGCGTATCTCTGGAGCCATAGTGGGTGGCTTCCTTATTGGGATGGGCGCACAAGTGTTCATCTTGCCCTATCTGGATTCGATTGCGGGATTCACTATTCTTTTTGTCGTTGTCACCGCCTTCGCTTCCTGGTTCATGACTTCCAGCCCGCGCTTGTCATACTTTGGCGTGCAGATCGCCGTTGCTTTTTACCTCATTCATCTCAATTCATTCGCGATCGAGCCTTCGCTCTCGATCGCCAGAGATCGTGTCGTCGGCATCTTGTTCGGATTGGTAATGATGTGGCTCGTCTTCGATCAACTATGGGGAGCATCCGCCGTCTCAGACATGAAGAGAGCGTTTGTTTCGGCGCTTCGATTGCTGGCTCAATTTGCTCGAGAGCCGATCTCGAGAGACTACAATGTGGCCGCGGAACGCAGTTACTCCCTGCGTGAGGCGATCAACAACAATTTCGACGGCATGCGAGCCTCCGCAGACGGCGTTCTCTTTGAATTCGGACCTTCTCGCCTGCAGGACCTCGCGTGGCGCAGCAGGTTCAAACAGTGGCAACCGCAGCTGCGGCTCCTTTTCGTAGCTGAAATTGCACTCTGGAAGTACCGCGCCCGACTTCCTGGTTTTGAATTGCCGCACACCCTGGGCGCGACTCAGCGAGCCTTCGATGACGAACTGGCGCGAACACTAGAAGCCATCGCAGATCGAATCGAAGGACGGCCATCGCAGGTAGAACTCTTCGACGAGTCGCTTGCTCGGCTGGAACGCGCGGTCAGTAGTTACGACGGATCGCAACCGAAATCAGAGACGCCAGATCAATTCCAAGCGTTCCTTTCCCTGCACCGCAGAATAAAAAGCCTAACGAGTTCGTTACAGAAAGAAATCGGAAACGCTGTGTGATCGGCGATACAGCCGGAGATTACGCGAAGGTCTGCGCGGGCTTGCTACATCCGCACGGCGGGCAAGAGCGCGGACCTGGAGTCTCGACCTCGACCTTATCGTCAAATCCTTGGCATGACATAGCTGCAAGGAGAATTCTTCATTCTGAACCTAACGTCCCCTTTCTGTTGAAAACAAGACGGATTGCCGAGTCACAGGCGCATCGTCGGCGTTGGACACACGGTTGCTTTCCCTCATAGCGCCAGTTTCGTGGCTGTCAATTGAAAGGGGAATCCGAAATCGTATGGCTCCACAATCATCAAACGGCAATCGTTCAAGACTGAGTGAGAGGGGACTCTTAAATTTCAGTACGCTCCTTTGTGCAATTGCGATCGTCCTGATCACAAGCTCCGCATTCGCCGCCACCACCAACAAGACCCGTCAACTTGTTCAGGGCGAAAAAGCCAAAGTATCGGGCTTGATTGTGTCTCGGGGTGGAGATCTGGTGCGGATCCGCGACAAAAAGTCGCTGGAGGTAATCACGGTGAGCATCGCCGATACGACCCACATCGAACGCAAGAAGCATAGATTTCCGTTCCGCCGTCACACCGACTTGGACGTCACTGCCTTGCTGCCGGGTCTGACAATCGAGGCAGAGGGGGTAGGTAATTCCAATGGACAACTGGAAGCCAGCAAGATCTCATTTACACCAGACGACTTCGCGATCGAAGTAGCCCAAGAGCAACAGGTTCTAGCTAATAAAACTTCGGCTCAGAATGCCCAATCTGCTGCCAACGAGGCTGCGACTGCAGCAAGCACCGCGCTGAGTTCCGCCGATCAGGCTCAGAACTCAGCAGATCAGGCCGCCTTGCAGGCCGAGGCCGCTGGCGATGTTGGATTGGCGGACGCGGCTGCCATCGCAGCTGTCGATCAACGGGTCTCGGAGTTGGATGACTACAAGATCGAATCGGAGAACGATGTTTTCTTCGACCGCGATTCAGCCGTCCTGCAAGAGGAAGCTAAGCCAGCCCTCGCCGATCTTGCCAAACTCGCGACGTCCTTTCACGGGTATTTGATCGAGATCTCGGGATACGCCTCCAACACACAGGGCGGCAAGACTGATCAAAAGCTGAGCGAGGAACGCGCTGCCGCTGTAGCCCGTTATTTTTACGAGGTTCAAAACATCCCAATGCGGCGCATTCTCATGCCCGTCGGCTATGGCAGCACGCATCGTCTTGCCAA
>DATMZI010000151.1:0-60576 GCA_035607085.1 Candidatus Eiseniibacteriota bacterium
AGCCACATCGCCTGCCTTAGGAGCGCGATGACTACGTTGTACCAGACCCGCATCTCCACTTGAAAAATGATTCCGGAAAATCGCAAAGGAGGAAGAATCAGCAGGTCAATCGCCGCCACCGCGATCAGCCAGCGCAGCGTCCCGCCATACCCAAAAAGCGGCGCCGCCAGCGGTGCAATCAGTGTTCCCGCAATCGAAAAACCCAGCGCCGTCAGCGTCGCGGTGCGGAAAATCTCCGCGCCTTGCGCTCGCCGCACCGAGATTTCCCGCGCCAGGATCTGCTCCAGGCAAAACGATGCCATAAAACCGTACAGCGCCAGGTACGCGTAAATCGCGCCGTATTCGCCTAAGCGTTCTTTACCAAGATAGCGAGCCAGCAGAATGGAGGTTACGGCGGAAAAACCGATGCTGAACACTCGCCCGACAAGCTGCGCGGCGGTGTTTTGAAACACCCGCGTGCCCAGGCTCAGCTGCGGCGTATTGGCAGCTGGCGCAGCCTGTGCGGGCCCTGCTCGGGAGTCCCGCGGCGGCGCGGAATTCACTCTGGCATCACCGGTCGCCGCTCGCGTATGGCTCCTATTACGGGATAGTGGCGAGCGGAATGGCTGAAGGTCGAGCGTAGGTTGAGAACTCCATTCCACTCATCCATATAGTGCTGATGCTGCTCGGTCTCGATCACCATCTCGGGATTGCAGTCCCACGAATCCAGTTGCTCGTTCTCATCCCACAGGTTCACTTGCCATTGATAGCTTCCCGGCCGCAGCGGCAGAGCGGGAAATTCGTGAGCCAGCGTATGCACTCCCGCTTCCAGGCATAAACCCGGAACCGCCCAGCCCCACATCAGTTGCCGCTCGGCGTTATACAGCGCGATCCCGTGCTCGCCGTTCCGGATGGGCCGCCGCACCTCCACCACAAACTCAACGCAAAAACTTCCCGCGGTCGTCAAAATATGTTCTCGAACGTCTGCGGCTCCATCACCCCGGTTTCCGGAAATCAACCAGCGCAGAAACCTGGCGCCTTGCGAAGTCTTTCGGGGGTCTTCGGTATTCGAATCAACCGCAAAGATCGCAGTCTCATACGCCGCCAGTACTTCGCTGGTATTCCCGTCCCGGCGTACCCTTCCGCCGTCCATCCACACCGCGCGGTTACACAGCCGCCGGATCTGGTTCATCTGGTGGCTCACCAGCACCACCGTCCGTCCGGCTTTTGCCGCGTCTCCCATTTTCCCCAGGCATTTTCTCTGGAACTTTAAGTCGCCCACCGCCAGCACTTCGTCCACCAGCAGGATTTCCGTTTCCAGATGTGCCGCCACGGCAAATGCCAGCCGCACATACATTCCGCTCGAGTAGTGCTTCACCTGCATGTCCAGAAATTTTTCAATTTCCGCGAAGGCCACGATCTGGTCAAACTTACCGGCAATTTCACGCTTCGACATGCCCAGAATCGCGCCGCTCAAATAAATATTGTCCCGGCCCGATAGCTCCGGATGGAAACCTGTCCCGATCTCCAGCAGACTGCCAACGCGGCCGTAGATTTCCGCCCACCCTCGCGTCGGCGTGGTGATGCGGCTCAGAATCTTCAGCAGTGTGGTCTTTCCCGCGCCATTCCGCCCGATCAGTCCCAGCACTTCTCCATGCTTCAGTTCGAGGTTCACATCCTGCAGGGCCCAGAATGTTTCCTTCTTTTCTCGTCGAAAAAGTGTCCACGGCGCCGTCACTGCCTGCGCCAGCGTATCTCGCAACGCGTTGTACCGTGCAAGCTCTCCCAATTCGTATCGCTTGCCGAGCCCTTCCGACCGGATCGCCAGCTCGCTCATTTCCCTTTTCCGGCCGCCGCCCCTTGTGAACTCCCGTCATAGCCGGCACCGGGACGCTGCAATCGTTCCCAGCCGCCGAATCGCAGGAACCTTTCATCGCAACCGGCGCACCGGTACGCTCGTATGCCTACCGGTCGCAGAATTCCCCGTTCGATGAGCCCGTGCATTTGCGAACGGTGCAGTTCCGCCGACCGGCACCGAGGACACATTCGCTTGCCCACTGCTGTTTTGCTTTCCATGGCTGAGCCCTACCTATGTCGCCTGACTACCATTAGCTGATCTTCTGACGTTAACTGTTCGGCCGGTTCTCTCCTAGAGAACCTTTCCGACCTCTCCAGGCAATCCCGTCCTACAACTCCTTTGGAAAGAATACTAACCAAAAACCTGTGAACCTAAGTCCCTTAGAACCAATAGTTACAAAAACCGGGCGCGGGAGCGGGAAGACAACGTTCCGCGTGCAGCGCCGCCAAAACCGCCCTTCACACATGGTCAGCGATTCTCCCCTCCATCCGCTGGAAGAACATCGCTCCCCCAACCAGCAAAATCCCCACGGCCGCCGCCGATGCCAACAACAACGCACCGGGCGGTTGGCCGTGCCCGGTCAGTGCCCAACGGAACCCCTCAATCACTCCCGCCATCGGGTTCAGGCCGTACAGCCACTGCCATTGCACCGGAACCAGGCTGCTCGGATACGCCACCGGCGAAGCCAGCAGCCAGAACTGCATCAAAAAGGGAGTCACATATCTTACGTCGCGGTACAAAGCGTTCAGCGCGGACAGCCAGAGCCCCACTCCCAGCGCCGTGCCGACCGCCAGCAACAACAAGTATGGTAGCCACAATACTTGCGCGCCCGGTCGCAATCCATACCCGGCAATCATTACGACCAGCACCACGAACGCAATCGCGAAATCCACCAGGCCGGAGAGCACGCTGGAAAGCGGCAAGATTAACCTCGGAAAATACACTCGCGTGATGATTCCCTGGTTCTCGACCACCACGTTGGTCGCCGAGGACAGCGCCGTCGCGAAGTAACTCCAAGGCGCCAGCGCCGCAAAGTAAAACAACGGATACGGCAGGCCGTCCGACGGCAATTTCGCCAAGCGTCCAAAAAATAAGGTGAATACACCCATGCTCAGCAGCGGCTGCAGCACCACCCACGCCACTCCGATCACCGTCTGCTTGTAGCGCACCTTCACGTCCCGCCACACAAAAAAATAAAGCAGCTCGCGATAATTCCAAGTTTCGCGCAGGCGCAATCGAAGCCACGCGCGCGGCGGTTCGATGCGCACGGTCGCGGCAGCAGTTGCCGGCTGGTTCGCCCGCGCCCTCAGGGGCTGGCCTGCACTCACGTAAGACATGTGTTCGGTTCCCGACAATCCAACCAGCGCCACAAAAGGGCCCTCTTTTGCAGGCGCTGCTGGACGCATCCACGTTCTGCGCCCGCATCTAGCGTAGCAAAACTATCCGCGGATTTCGGCAGTTTCGGCTATGGTGTCTTCTGATGGGACGAAGTACCGCTGGCGGCGGGGGTGTCAAGTTTGGTGAAGCCGGGCACGGGCAGCGCGGACGCGCGGGCGCGGCGGTACCAGGTCTGCGCGGCGAGCCAGCGGCGGCCGGCGTAAAACCATTTGGGCGGAAGCAACAGCGCGGGAACCATGCTGAGCTTTCGAAACGCCTTGCTTTTCCAGCGCGCGTCGCCGTGTTGGATGCGGTAAATTGTGCGTTCGGTTCGAAACGTTTCCCAGGGCCAGCCGCCGTCGACTGTGAGGCGCAGCTGGTCGGCTTCGGCTCCCACCATTTCCACAACCAGGGCGATGGCTTCGGGTGAGGCGGCGGTTGCCGGCAGATTCTTGCACAGGGCGCCCGTAAGAGACGCAAGGACCAGGGCTTTTTGGCGCGCGCCTGCGGCGCTCGAACCGGCGGCGAGAAATAAATTGCCGGCGTGCACACGATAGTGCGTCAGCGGATCTGCGATAACCAGAGCCGGCGCCAGAGCGGGCGCCATGGTGAACAAGTATTCGTCGGCTTCGAACACCAGCGACTCGGGGACGGGAAGAATTTTGCGCGCGACAGCGGCGCGCAGGGCGAGACGGCTGGTGCCGAAATAGCAGCGGCTGAGGCGAAAATAGTTCGCGTTCGAAGCGCTGTCGAGGCGAAAATTCGCGGGCCTATCGGGCTGGATCACGCGTTCGGAGTTGTCGTCGAACGATTCGATGAAGGCGTGGCCGAGCATGCCGAGCGAGGGATCCCCGAGAAAAACTTCAGCGATGCGCCGCAGTTTTCCTGGCGCCCACCAATCGTCGCCGTCGAGGAAGACGATAACGTCGCCGCGACATTCGGGAATGCCGGTGTTGAAAGCGGAAGCCTGGCCGCCGTTCCTTTTGCGGATGAGGCGGACGCGCGGTTGGAATTGACGGACAATTTCCGGAGTGTGGTCGGTGGAACCGTCATCCACAACGATGATTTCAAAACCATCTTGCGGATAATCCTGCTCGACCACGCTGCGCAAGGCCTTTTCGATGAGGCTCTGGTGGTTGTACGTATCAATCAGAACGCTGAGAAACACGTTTGCAAGAATTCCGATCCGAACCCAAACCAGCGCCAAAGCGTTGGCGCCAAACTGCGAATGCAATTCCCCAGGGGCTAGAAAGAGCCAGTGTGATAACCAGAAAGATCAGCCCCAGAAGAGAAGCTCCGCCCTGGTTGTCACACAAACTCCAGATCTCCACCCCGGGCTAAAGCCTTCGCCCAAACTCCCGGCTCAATCGAGTTTGCGGCCAGACAATATAGATACGGTCCGACCTACCCCACGCCATCTTACCTAGGGAATTGCTGCGGCGGCCAGCGGAAAACAGCCGAAGGATTTGGCGCGACACAGGAACGGAACGATGCGGTGCGCGACCAGAGGCCCGCGCGGTTGCGTTTTTTCCTCGGTTGCAGGATCTTCCTGAATTTGGTCGCGAAACCAGCCCGCCATCTCCAGCCCGAGCGGGCGAGAGAGCCCCGGAATGCAACCTGATCGAGCATTGCTACAAGCGACAGCCGTTATGACAAGCATTATGGATACTATATATAAACAGGGGGAGCGGCCATTGTTCGGGCTTCGGGGAAGGAAAAAAGAGCTTGCGATCTGCCCTAGTGTTATAGTTAACTATAACACTAGGCGGCGGGAGATTTCCTTTCCGCCACCGCAAAACGACGGCATTTCAATTCAGGAGAACGAAAATGATGAAGTTTCTTCGCTTACCACTCTGTTTCGGGATTTTAACGGCGCTTTGCGCCCTGACGTTTAACCAGGTTTTCGCGCAGTCGGAAGCGACAAAACCGGGGAGCAAAAAGTCCGAGGCGCAACTGTCGTTCGACAAGCTGAAGACTCTGGCCGGCACCTGGAAGGGCGCTTTGACGACGGAGCCACCGCAATCCGGCATGCCCGATCAGGGCTGGATCTCATTACGCGTGACCTCCAGAGGAAACGCGCTGGTGCATGAAATGAAGCAACCGGGGACGCCGGATGACGCGAGCAAGGACGACCCCATCACCATGCTTTATCTGGACGGTGAGCGCTTGGTCCTGACCCATTATTGTGATGCGGGCAACCGACCACGCATGACGGGCAAGATGGCGGCGGACGGAAAGACGGTAGAATTCGAATTTCTCGACGTGGCGGGCGGCACGCAGTATGGGCATATGCACCACGCCGTGTTTACGATTATTGATGAGAACCATCACACCGAAGAGTGGACGTACATGGCCGGCGACCAGCCCATCCACGCACGTTTCGATCTCCAGCGGGTAAAGTAATCACGGACGCTCTCGCAACATAACGCGACGCAATAATTCCAAGGAGTAACTGGAAAACCGGATGGATCGTGAGTGGAACGACAGTCAGCCGATTTACCGCCAGCTTCGAGACCGGGTGGTCGCGATGATCCTGGATGGAGTTCTGAAGGAAGGCGATCCGTTGCCGTCGGTGCGCAACGTCGCGGCTGAGTATCGCGTGAATCCACTCACGGTCTTGAAGAGCTATCAGGGACTGGTGGACGAAGAACTGGTGGAGAAAAGGCGCGGCCTCGGAATGTTCATCAGAGAGGGAGCGCGGAAGTTGTTGCTGCAGGGCGAGCGGCAAAAATTTCTGACCGAAGAATGGCCGCGCATTCACGCGACCGTGCAGCGGCTCGGATTGACAGTGGAAGATCTGTTGGCGGATGGGGCCAAGCGGCGGCCGAAACAGGCTAAGGACATCGAAGAGGAGCGGTAAGGCGATGGCATGCATCGAAGCACGCGGTCTGCGTAAAGCGTTTGGAACCACCGTCGCACTGGATGGCGTGAATTTACGTGTGCCAGAGGGCCGGATCGTGGGACTGATCGGACCGAACGGCGCCGGCAAGACGACGGCGCTCAACGCCGTGGTCGGGCTTACGCCGCATGAGGGTGAACTGCAGGTGCTGGGGCGGAACCCATGGACGGAGCGCGATCGGCTGATGCGAGAAGTGTGCTTTATCGCCGATGTCGCGGTGCTGCCGCGGTGGTTGCGGGTTTCGCAAGCGCTGGACTATGTGGCCGGGGTCCAGCCCCGATTCGATCGCGCAAAGGCGGAAAGTTTTTTGGCCAAGACGACCATCGGGCGGGGCAGCAAGGTAAAGGAATTGTCCAAAGGGATGATAGCGCAACTACATCTGGCCTTGGTGATGGCGATCGACGCGCGGTTACTGGTGCTGGACGAACCAACGCTCGGGCTGGACATTCTCTACCGCAAGCAGTTTTTCGATTCCCTGCTCAGCGATTACTTTGACCGCAGCCGAACGATTCTCATGACCACGCACCAAGTAGAAGAGGTGCAGAACGTGTTGACAGATGTGCTGTTCATCGACCGGGGGCGGATTGTCTTCGACTGCAGCATGGAGGAAATGGAGTCGCGCTATCTGGAGCTTACGGTGAATCCGGAAAATGCAGCGGCCGCGCGCGCATTGAAGCCGATCAGTGAGCGGCAGGTGTTTGGACGAAGCGTGCTGCTCTTTGACGGCGTAGCGCGCGAGCAAATGAGCGCGCTCGGAGAAGTGCGCACGCCCAGTGTCGAGGACTTGTTTGTGGCCCTCCTGGGCAAGCAGTCTGGCCAAAAAGGGGCGGCACAATGAGCACTCCATCGAACGTGGTACCGGAATCGCGGCTGGAATCACAAGCAGGGACTGCGGCCATCCCGCGCGGCCGCCAGCTGTACTGGTCGGTGCTCAGGGAGTTGTGGGAAAACCGGTCGATCTATGTGGCGCCGGCGGGGGTGGCCACGTTCACATTATTGGGATTTCTGATCAGCATGAGACATCTGCCGGGACGGATGCGTGAAGCGATCGCGCTCGATCCGATGCAGCAACGCGAAATCATCGAAAGACCGCTGGATTTCGCGGCGCTGCTGATCATGGGCGCGGCCCTGCTGGTGGCGATTTTCTATTGCCTGGACGCGCTGCACGGGGAGCGCAGGGACCGCAGCATTCTGTTCTGGAAATCGCTGCCGGTTTCCGATCTGACGACGGTGCTGGCGAAAGCCAGTATTCCCATTGTTGTTTTGCCGGTAATCACGTTTGGCGTCACCGTGATTGCGCAAGGAATCATGCTGCTGTTCAGCAGAGCAGTACTGGCTCGAAGCGGGGTACCTGCCGAGGCGGCCTGGAATCACATCTCCTTTTTGCACATGAGCGCGATGCTGCTGTACCACCTGGTCGCTATTCATGGGTTCTTGTACGCGCCGTTTTACGGATGGTTGCTGTTGGTATCGGCGTGGGCGCGGCGGTTGCCGATTTTGTGGGCGGCCCTACCGCCGGTTGCGCTCGGAGTATTCGAGAAAATTGCATTCAACACGTCGTACTTCGGCGGCTGGTTGATGGAACGGCTCGGCGGCGGTTCAGACAGAGCCGCTCCCGCGGCGCGCAGCATGTCCATGGATGCATTGACGCGACCAATGCCCTGGCAATTGCTGACCAGCCCCGATTTGTGGGTAGGGCTGCTGCTGACCGTGGGATTTCTGGCCATAGCGGTGCGCTTGCGGCGTGAACGTGGACCGATCTGATTGCTTTTTTGATGGCGGCTATTTGCGGACCAGTTCGACGCGGCGATTGAGGGCGCGGCCCTCGACCGTGTCGTTGGTGGCTTTGGGTCGGGAAGCGCCGTAGCCGGCAGGAGAGAGGCGGTCGGCGGCGATCTGGTAGCGCGCTACGAGCGCATCGATGACGGAAGCGGCGCGGCGCCCGGAAAGATCGAGATTGTGTTTGTCGCCGCCGACATTGTCGGTGTGGCCTTCGACGTTGAGCTTCCATTCAGGCTGCTTTTTTAGAACATCGGCGATTTCGGCCAGGACCGGTTCAGATTCGGCGCGAATCTGGTCGCTGTCAAAATCAAAGTAGATGCCATAAATTTCGGCGCGGCCTTTTTCGGCCAGGTCGGTCTCCAGCTTTTTTTCTACCGGAAAATTAATCTTGGCGAGCTTAAGACGAAACTGCTTGGACGGTTCGTCGTAGTCAAGTAAGAGCGGGTTGGCCGGGTCATCGAGGACCAGCATTTTGACTTGACTGTTGTTCACTTCACCCTGGGCGGCAATGGCAGGCAGATCGGTTTCGACTCCGTTGACGATGACGTGAAACTTGTCAGCGCCCATGCCGAGGAAGGAACCGGGGTCGTCGTGGCTCCAGGAGTAGCCGTCTCCGACAAAGAAATAACCTTCGCGGTAGTCAAACTTCGCGCGTTTTCTTTCTTTCAGCAGCGCGAAAGTGGCGCGAGAGATGCTGAATTCAGTGCTGCCCAGAATTATGGTTGGATAGTGCTTTTTGCCTTCGGTCTCCAGCACTTGCGAGTCGTTGAAGTCGGCTTGGCAAACATCGCGCGGCGCGAAAGTGACGGCCTGCTCGATGCGATCGACTTTGCCACCCTTGTAATAAACGGCCGGACCGCTGACGCCGCCGCCTATGGCACGATCGTCCACGCTGCGGATGGTTTTCAGTTCTTCGAGGTCGTGGCCTTGAATGGTCCAGATGTGATCAAGAACCAGGCCCGGCTTGATGGGAATGATCGAAGCCGCTTCGCCTTGCTCTAGAGAAGCAGCCAGCGAAGGGTCGATGGCCGGGCAGGGCAGCGTTTTGGCCATGGGCTTGGCCGGCGCAGAGGAACTGCGGTGGCTGGAAGAGATCGATTTGCGGAAGGAATCTACAGCTTTATAGCAGCCGCGGGCGAGGAGAAAGAGCACCACCACGCCGATCAGGAAAAAGAGGACCAGGATACGCGTGCCGGCGCCGCCGCGTTGGGAAGGCATTGTTTTGGCGCTGCGCGGGAAAACGCTTGGAGAGGGTTCGGCAGCGACAGGCGCACCTGCATCTGCTGACTCATGAAGCACACCGGCAGGATTGTCTGTGCTACCGGATCTTGCCCGAGTCATTTGTCACCGCAGGCGTTGATGTCGGGTTCGCGGTTCACCAGCTCTTTTTTGAAGATGATGATTTCCTTGTCGCCGATTTTTTTGCCGAGCAGATAAGCGTCAGCGCCGCCCTTGAATTCGAGGAGGAGCCGCGAGAGTTTGCAGGGGATCATGCCGGCTGAGCCCTGCGCCGTGACGGTGGCGACGGCGACGTTTTGCACGTTGGCGGAAGCTTCGGTTTTGAACGATTTGTCGAGTTTTTTCTTGGCCCACTTGCCTGCGCCAGTTTTGGAAAGAATATCGGACATGCTGTCGGCGAGAGAAGAAGGCAGCGCTTCATCGAGTAAGTCGGTAACGGATTCCGTGCCGAGGCTGAGAGTGATTTTGGGAGCGGCCAAGCCGACCAGAATGGCATGGGGAGCGATGGAGACGCTGAGCATCTGGCCGAGACCGCCATCGCCGGATAGAGAGCCGGGAGTAGCGCTGGCCTGGCCAGCTTTTACGGTGATGCCTTCGTCGCCGTTGTAGTTGATGTGGAAGCTGCCTTTCATGGTTTCATTTTTGCCGCCGAAGCCGGGCTTGAGGATGAGATTGGCGTTGATGGTCATGACGAAGGGAATGCCGGCAATGGGCATGGGCGCTTTGTAGATGGGCGGGAGCTTGATATTGGGAACGTCCACGCCTACGGCGCTGCCGGTGCCGCGGCCGCCTTCGAAATTGATATCGAGCTGTCCGTTCAATCCGGTGGCGTCGTAGCTGAAATTATCGAGCGAGCCCTGCTGAATGTGCATGTCGGCTGCGCTGAAGAAGTCTTTGAGAAAGCCCTGAGCGTTGACGTTGACCATGAGGGTATCGAGTTCTTTGTGGACCGCGAAGGACATATCGAGGCGGTTGGAGCTTGGCGCAGCGTTGATTTTGTAGTCCCAGCCATCAAGTTTCCCGGACAGATTCACAGCGGTACCGGCGGCGTAAGCGACGTGCTCCGGATTTAGAGCGGACGCCCAAGACCGGAGAATACGTTGTCCAGGCGATGCCGGGACGGTGTAGTGCGCTAGCTCAGCACCGAAATTGATCGGGGCTTTCCAATGGACCGTGCCGTTCTGGATGAGGTCGGTGATGCCGGCCCGCTCGGTGTTGACGACGAAGTGGCCGTCTTGGGTGGCCGCGGCGAGCACAGCGCGAACGGCAAGATTTTCAAGGAACAGGACGCTGCCTTGGTGGAGGGAAGAAATTTTCGCGTCGGGATTGTCGAAGACCAAGACATTGCCGTCGGAGCTGACGCTTTTGAGGCTGGCGCGCCAGGAAGATTCGTCGATGCGAACGGTTTGCGGAGTGTAGGAAACGTCGAAGACCGTGCCGGGAACGTCCCGGAGATCCTTGAAGGGGCGGGCCATCGCTGCTGAAGAACCAGCGGCGGACGGCGCCGGGCGCTGCGGTGGCTGCTGTTCAGCAGCGGACTTGGGTTTGGAGCAGGAAGTGAAAGTGAAAACAATAAGGGCGCAGGCGGAGAGCGTGCGCGAGGCGCGAACGTTCATGGAACGATCTCCAGGTTAATGGTCGGACGCGGAGTGGGGAGAAAATAGCAAAGGGCCGGGGCAGGGGTCAACGGAGAGTTTCCGAGAAAAAGAACACCCACCTTCCCATGGAAGGCGGGTGCGTGGTCGGAAAAAATGTTGGCGGCCAAAGATTAATGGTTGTGCGCGACGGCGCCGAGGTCTGAGTCGGCCGCGGATTCCGCAGTGCTGAGATAAGTACAGGAGATGCGGTCGTGCCAGGTCAGCTCGTCTTCGTCCCACTGGACCCAAAGGAAGCCGAGGAAGAAAGTGCCGGCGGAAAGCATATAGCCGGCTGCGCGCAACAACAGCTGGCGTGGAGAAGGCTCTTCGCCAGAAAAATCAACGACACGCAGGCCGCGTAGCATCATGCCGGGCGTGGTGCCGCCGAAGACGGTGAAGAGACCAAAGTATTGCAGATAGACCATGGCAAAGGAGGCGACGTAAACAGCGGCGCTCAGTTTGTTGAATGCAAAATGGCCGCCGAGCGAGCCAAACAGCGTCAGGAAGGCGCCCCAGGGAATCAGCAGGCAAGCGGCGTCGATGAGACCCGACAGACGGCGCTCTTCGATCGGAGCGACAGGATATTGGCCGGCGTGCTGGGCGATGGGCGCGGGCAATGGATCAAAGAAGGCTTGCTGTTGAAGCTGAAACCCAGCTTCTTGACCGACGGGAAGCGAAACGTCAATAAACATCTGCGCTTCATCAGACGGCGGACCATTGACGGTGCGGCCGATGGCGATGGTGAAAGAGAAGTCGTCCGGTGCGACGGGAGGCTGTTCAGCGACCGCTACGTTGACACCAGGGATAGGAATTTCGGCAGCGCGTTCAAAGGGCAGCTCAGATTGGCTGTCGTCGGGACCACCCCTGCCCCGGCGCGCACGGTAGGACGCGAGGCGCTCGCTGACTTCGCCGCGCCAGGCCGGATCGGCTTGGACGTTCGGAGACGAGATTCCGCTCGCTGAATGGGCGGAAGATTCCGCCTGGGAATCACAAAAAGTACAGGCACGAACTCCGGATCGGAGTATGGAGCCACACTGCAAGCATGTTTTTGTCACCGGTGGTTTTGCGCTGCGGACGCTTCCACTCCGGTGGGAGTGAATCAACCCGAGAATAACATGGCGGGAGCCGGAGAGAGTACGAAAAAGGCGGGATTTGCAGTTTGTTGCCAGGACAGAGAATCGGCCGAAAGGGGTCAAATTTTTGCAAAATTGGCGGAAACCTTGCGGCCGGAAAGGCATCCAATGCGGCGGAACAGCGTAATATTGGATTAGGAGCAACCGCCCGGCGCTGGCGGGCGGTTCGAGCAAAACGAGATGCTGGCCAAACCAAAATCTGGACTGAGTTATGCGGACGTTACCCCACGCGACGTGTATGTGAACCGGCGCAAATTCTTGCAGGGGCTCGGAATCGCGGGCGCTGCGGCGCTAGCTGGTGAGCGACTGTATTCGGCATTCGCGCCCCGGGTGGCTTACGCCGGGACCAAGCTAACCACCGTGAAAAGCGGGTACACGGTGGATGAAAAGGTCACATCGATGAATGATGTGACGCACTACAACAATTTTTACGAGTTCGGAACGGACAAAGGAGACCCTGCCAAGAACGCGCAGAAATTCCGCACCTCACCATGGACGGTTTCCGTTGAAGGAGAAGTAAAGACGCCGCGGAAATTCTCCATGGACGAAATTCTGAAGCTCGCGCCGCTGGAGGAGCGAATTTACCGGCATCGTTGCGTGGAGCGGTGGTCCATCGTGGTGCCATGGATCGGATACTCGCTGAACACAATTTTGAAGCTGGTGGAACCGACGGCGAAGGCGAAGTACGTAGCGTTCCAGAGTTTTTACGACCACAACGAAATGCCGGACTCCAGTCACACCGGCCTCGACTATCCCTACGTGGAGGGATTGCGGCTGGACGAGGCCATGCACCCACTGGCGCTACTGTGCGTGGGGATGTACGGAGAGACGCTGCCGAATCAGGATGGCGCGCCGGTGCGCATGGTGATTCCGTGGAAGTACGGATACAAAAGCATTAAATCGATCGTGAAAATCAAACTGGTGGGATCGGAACCGCCGACTACGTGGAACAAGCAAGCTCCGAACGAATACGGATTTTATTCGAACGTAAACCCGGGGGTGGATCATCCGCGCTGGAGCCAGGCCACCGAGCGGCGGCTGGGCGAGATCTTCATGCACAAGACACTGATGTTCAACGGTTACGCGGATCAGGTCGCTCCGCTGTATGCGGGCATGGATCTGAAGAAGCTCCACTGAGGGAAAACGCAGTGCGGAAATTTCTTGTCAGCAAATGGGCGAAAGTCGTGGTCTTTGCACTTTCGCTCACCCCGTTCCTGTGGATCGCCTGGAGAACCTACCGGGGCGAACTGACCGCCAACCCCGTCGAGTTTTACCAGCACCAGACGGGCGACTGGACCCTGCGGTTTCTGGTCTTCACACTGTGCATTACGCCGTTGCGAAAGATTTTTAGTTTGCCGGAGTTGGTCCGGTTCAGGCGCATGCTCGGTCTGTTCGGATTCTTTTATGTTTGCCTGCACTTCCTGACCTATCTCGGGCCGGACCAGAGTTTCTCTTTTTCGGGAATGCTGAAGGATGTGGCGAAGCGGCCGTTCGTTACGGTGGGCTTTGCGGCATTGGTGCTACTGATTCCGTTGGCGATCACTTCGACCGCGGGCTGGATCCGGCGGCTCGGCGGAAGACGCTGGCAGATGCTGCACCGGGCGGTATACGCAAGCGCGGTACTAGGCGTGATTCACTACTACTGGCTGGTGAAATCGGACGTGCGGAAACCGCTATTTTACGGCGGGGTCGTGGCCGTCCTGCTCGCCTGGCGGATCTGGTGGTGGGCGTCAAAGCGGAAGGTACCGGCCGCGGTGGCACAGCCTAGTCCCGCACAAAGCGCCTGAGTTCCGTACCGTGCGTGTAGCCGACGATGCGTCTAGCTAAGCTAAGGAACTGTTGAAGATTCGCCGTTGGAAGGCGCCTGGTCCGAAAATTCAAGTCCCCAGAAGCGCGGCGAGGGCGTGAGGAATTCAACACCCACGCGTTGGCCTCCGTCGCAAAGATCGCCGAGAAAAACGACGCGGCATTCGATCTCTTCCTGAGTTTCGGGATTGGTGATGGTCAAGAGCTCGCCGTTATCCACTTCGTGCTTCAACGTCAGTAGGCCGCCATGCTCGCTGACCACCAAGGTCTGGCAGGTTTCGCGGAATTTTTTGCCATTGTGAGCGCGTCCCTGCGCCTGCATCTTCATCTTGCGGAAGATGCGAGCGCTGCGCCGGGGAGCGGAAAACTCGACTGTGGTCGTCATGCCTTCATCATCGAAAAGGCCTTCGAAAGGGTCAATTGGCCTGCGGGGCAGGTGTATCGCATCGGGAAACGTGCGGCCGGGCGGCTTGTTCTTTGCGGCAGGCGGGTCTTACAATGAATCTCGCGGGGGAGCAGCGGTTCACGCACATATTTTTGCCTGCCGCGACATTTTGATGGGTGTTCTCTTCGATATCCTTGGAAAGGGCTAGTACCCGCCTGTGCCCATGAACTTGGCCGAATATATTGATGGTCGCCGCGACCAGAACCTCGCCGAATTGAACGACTTCCTCCGCATTCCCAGCGTCAGCGCAAAATCCGAGCACAAACCGGACGTGGAACGCGCAGCGCGGTGGGTGGCGGACAATTTGCGCTCCGCTGGTTTCTCAACAATTGAGGTCGTGCCGACCGCCATGCACCCGCTGGTGTACGCGGAATCGCTGCGGGCGCCGGGAAAGCCGACTGTGCTGTTTTACGGTCATTACGACGTGCAGCCGGCAGAGCCGCTGCACCTGTGGACCTCGCCCGCGTTTGAACCGACGGTGCGAGACGGAAACATCTATGCGCGGGGCACTGCCGATGACAAGGGGCAGGTACACATCCACTTGAAAGCGCTGCAGGCGCTGTACGAACTGAACGGCAAACTACCCATCAACGTGAAGGTTTTGATTGAGGGCGAAGAGGAAGTGGGCAGCGTGAGCCTGTGGAGCTTTGTGCAGAAGAACAAAGAGAAGCTGGCAGCGGACGCACTGGTGGTTTCTGACACTTCGATGCTCGGCAAGGGCGTGCCCTCCATCACGTACGGTTTGCGGGGGCTAAATTATTACCAGCTGGAGTTGACGGGGCCGGAACGCGATTTACATTCGGGCGTGTACGGCGGAGCGGTGCCCAATCCGCTGACGATTTTGACGGAACTTTTCGCGAAACTGCACGACAAGGATTTCCGGGTGGCGGTACCAGGCTTTTACGACGGAATTGCCAAGCTTTCCAAAACTGAGCGCCAAGCGCTCAACGCGCTGCCATGGAACCGCAAGGCATTCCGGCAGGCAGTCGGAGCGCCCGGCTATTGCGGAGAAAAAGGGTTCACTACCGTCGAACAACTCTGGACGCGGCCTACTCTAGAGCTCAACGGCATCTGGGGCGGCTATCAGGGGGAAGGCGCGAAGACCGTGATCCCGTCGAAAGCTTATGCGAAATTCTCGACACGGCTGGTGCCGGGCCAGGATCCGCAGCGCATCGCAAGACTTGTTGAAAAGCAGATGCGCAAACTCTTGCCAAAAACGGTGAAATGCAAATTCGATGTGCTTAGTACGGGCAAGCCGTGGGCGGCTTCCTATAGCGCGCCGATTTTTCAAAAAGCACAAGCCGCGCTGCAAAAGGGATTCAACAAAAAAGCTGTATTCATCCGCGAAGGCGGATCTATCCCGTTCGTTACGCAGATGCATGACACCTTCAAGGTGCCGTGCGTGCTGATTGGCTTCGGGCTGCCCGATGAAAACGCGCACGCACCAGACGAGCATTTGTACCTGGAGAACTATTTCAGCGGCATAAAAGCCATCGCGCACTTCTATCAGGATCTGGCGACGCTCTAGAGATTTACGGACGTGCAGCGGATGCTGCTTCTTCACGCTCCTGCTGGTTCGCCAGATTCGGCTCGTTCCATGCGGAACAGATAACAGCCAGCCGTGGTGCTGCGGGCGTGCACGTATTTCACTTCGCAGTTCTGGAAAAGTTCCTGCAACGCCGCGTCAGGGTCGGCTTCATGGGTCAGCCTTTCGCCAAGGCGTTTGCGGTTTTCTCCGAACGCTTCAAACGTAAGGGGCTGCCCGCGATATGTTTGCGGAATTTCGCCATTGCCGGCGAAAGTTGCACAAGCCTCGGCATGAATATATACAGGGCCGGGCATCGGCGGCACGCCCTGTCCGTGAAATGCGTCGTAGGTAAACAAGATCAGGTCTTCGTCACCCGGGCGAATCAGCTGCAGGCAATGCCGGCAAGGCGCGCGCCCGGCTGCGGTTTCACGCTGCGCCGTGAATCCATAAACCGGCGCCCGCATGGTTGAGCGCACAGCTTCGGCAAGCGTTGTCGTTATCGGGACAATCTTAAGTTTTTGCATGCTGACCTCGCTTCAGTTTCGCTGACGAGGCCAAGTTTGCCCGGATACTTTTGCTCCATCTATCCGGAATGTGCGCGCAAACTGATTCCGTTGATCGGTCGGTTTTTCGCTGCAGTTCGCCTGACCCATGAGGAGTTGCCCGCCAGTTGACTGGCCGGGGAGTGGTGCGCTGGTGCGAGACCGTTCCGGAGCATGGCGCCCGCCGGCTGGCAAGCGAACCGCGCAGCATCCAGCGTGAACGGCGCATCCCCGAGCGGGGCGTAGGCGATCGCCGCCGGCGTCGGTTCGAGCCGCGGAATCTGCGGGACTTCCTCCAGGCCAACGGAGCCCAGATCGAACATCATTTTCAAAGTTTGCTCGGTTTCTCTTTCGCGCGCCGGGGAAAGGGGAATGTTGTGCGTATTGGCCCCGACAGCACAGTTGAAATGATTTTCCGGTACGCTGAAGAATGGTTTACCTGCGCTGGCGTGCCGCCAAAAACTGCAGCCGGCGGGCTCGGTGCCTTGAAATTGTTCCAGTGCCGGCTGGCGCAGCGGCGAGAAAAGCGACGGCCACCGGCCGGCGCGGCAATTTGACGGCGATTGAGATGCGCTGTTCCAATGCCGGCCATGGTGTTTCGCTGACCATTTGTTTGATTTCCGGATTTTTTCACGCGTGTCCGACGCGACCAGCGCAGAATAGCACCTAGCGCGGAGCCGACGCTGGCGGAGGCGAAAAAAGCCGCTAAAACAGCGGCGTTTTCCACATCGCCTCGAAAAAACTGGCGTTTTTCCGGCATTTTTACGGCAAATGCCCTTGCGTTCGCATGCCGTGTTCGCTATAGTCCCTCACGGCTCGAGTTTTTTCGCCCGATTCGCGGGTGGACGAAGAGATTCCCGCTCGGCCCGAGTTCTTCGGGACGCAAAGAAATTACAGGAGGATAGGCAGACTAGATGGCAGCTAAGCCACTCAGCAAGACCAAGATCGTTGCGCATATCGCCGAGAAGCTCGGCACACCGAAGAAGCAGGTAGCTACCTTTTTCGAGGAGCTGCACAAGCTGGCGGTGAAAGAAGCCAAGGGCGGCGCGGGTAAGTTTGTAATCCCGGGAATTGGGCGCGTGGTCAAGGCGCACCGCAAGGCGCGCATGGGCCGCAATCCGCAAACCGGCGAAGCAATCAAGATCAAGGCAAAGACCGTGGTGCGGCTGCGCCCGGCCAAGGCCCTGAAAGACGCCATCCTGAAGTAGCGTTTCGGGGTTGTTTGTAGAGCCCCGGAGTAAATCAACGGGCCTTCCGTTAAGGAGCATGGAAAAATTTGCCCCCGTGGTCACGGTAACCCACGGGGGCTTTTTCTTTTTGAATGTATTTCGTCGCGATTCCGTTCTTTATAGCGTCCGTACGTAAGCGATCACGTCTTTGATCTGGTTGTCGTCAATCACGTCTTTGAACGGCGGCATCAGCGAGTCGCCGTTCTCGATCCACATCTTCAGATTTTCATCGGTGACTTTGTTGTTGTTCACGGTAAAAGTGCCGCGCTTGTTCAGTCCCTTGAGCCCGGGCCCGATTTTCTTGGCGTCGCTGGCGTCGTAATGGCAGGTGGAGCACTTTTGCTGGAACAGGTCTTTGCCACGTCCTACGGCCGCCGCGTCGGCTTTTCCCGCGGGAGCTTTCTTTGTGGTTTTTGTTTGGGCCAGGCCCACGCCGGCAACGGCGAGCGAAGTTCCGAGAGCGGCGATCCCCAGTACGGCCAGAATGCGATTCACGATTCTCTCCTGTAAGTCGTGCGTAGCACGTCTCTGTACATCTTATTCTCTCCGTTTGATGCCCGAAATTGCAATTTCTGTGTATAGCGAGGCGGCGGAGCGGATCGAGGAGGCTGTGCGGCCGCCAGGAGGTACAGGTTCACCTTGCGCGCCATTGGGACTTCCGTACCGTAGGCAGGCCGCGCCCTGAGTGGTAACAATGGCGGCATGGATCAGGAGACCCTTACCCAAGCTTGGGAAGTTCTGCAGGACGCTTATCAGGCGCAGATGGAAGGCGACTACGAACGCGCCGTGGAGCTGTATCAATCTTCACTGGATTTGCATCCGACGGCCGAAGCGCACACGTTTCTCGGCTGGACCTATCACTTTCAGGGCAGGTTGGAAGATGCGATTTCGGAATGCAAGCGCGCGATCGAAATTGATCCTGATTTCGGCAATCCCTACAACGATATCGGCGCTTACATGATCGAGCAGGGCAATCTGGACCAGGCTATTCCCTGGCTGCAGCAGGCGATTGATTCCAAGCGTTATGAGCCGCGCCATTTCCCGCACTACAATCTGGGCCGCGCGTATCTTGGAAAAGAAATGTATTCGCAGGCCATGCGCTGTTTTCAGGAAGCGCTGGAAATCGAACCGCGCTACGGCTTGGCGCGCCAGGCGCTCGAAACGCTGCGCCGCATGCTGAACTAAGCGGCTGGCGCTTCCGCTGACTTCGGCCGGACCATGCGGTCGTAAACCAACAACAAAAGCGTAGTTACCACGCCCACGCCGCTGATGACGAACCACGTCCACTGCGGTTTGTTCAGGACTTCGCCGAAGTGATGCAATACTTTGCCGCCAAACCATCCACCGACTAACGACCCTATTCCGAGCGGAACGAATGCAAACCCCAGGTACGTTCCCTGCTGTCCCGGCGGCGCCAGCCGCGAAACATATTCGTAATAGCGCGGCTGATGCACGATCTCGCCGATCGCCAGCACGGCGATCGCGGCCACTGCTCCCCACAGGGAAGGATTAAAGGCCAGGATTAGCCAGGAGATTCCGGTGATGAACGTCCCGAGAATGATCGCACCGAAGGCTGGAATCCTTTTCGTGAGGTAGTTCACCAGAATCGTGCAAGTGATGACGATAATGCTGTCCGTCATCAAAATCCTTTCGACGTCGATGTCCTTTCCAACGTATTCGTGAAGAAAGACCGGCATCACAATCCACTGTTGCCAGAAGACAATCCAGTAGCCAGTAAAGATCAACAGGAATAGCATGAACCTTGGATTGCTCAACACCGTTGCAAAGTTCCTTAGCGTCTCCGCGATGGTGGGCGCCGGCACATTATCCACACGTTTTGGTTCGCGGAAAAACGCCAGAACAAAAAAGAACATCGCGAAGACGGCCGCCGCGGCGATCAGAAAAATCTTTCCCGCTCCCAGATAGCGCCTCGCCAGCGATCCGGCGAACGGTCCAAGCAAGCCGCCGATGTTCACCATGGTGTAGTAAATGGAGTAGCCCAGTGAGCGAACATTTTCACGCGAGGCCCGGGCCGTCGTTCCCACCACGGACGGTTTGACCAGGGAAATTCCCAAGGCCGGCAAAATCAGAATGACCCCGACAAAGAAACTGAGCGGAACCGCCGAGCGAAGCGGTGCCAACCACGGCGCACCGATGGAGCCCAGCAGAAAGTACGCGCCAGCGAGGATCGCGTACGCCAAGGAAAGCGCCCTGCGAAAGCCCACCTTATCCGCAACCGCGCCGCCAAAAATAGCCAGGAACCATACCATGCCGCCGAAAATTCCCGTCAGCGTGCCGGTCTGTTCGGTGGGGAAACTCAGCGTTTCCCGCAGGTAGTTCGCAAGGGACGCGAAAGCGCCGTAGTAGGCCAGCCGCTCGAAAATCTCGCTGATATTGGCTATCCAGAATGGGCGGTCAAAGCCGCTGCGGACGTCCTCTAGCCGTTGTGGAAAAGACATGTAACCTCATGGCCGCAGCTGCCCGGGAAAAGGATGGGCAGCGAGCGCGGCGGGATGATAACAGAGGAACAGGCCCGGGGCGCGACTTCCATTTCGGGAATGCTGGCTGGCGCCCTGTTTCTCGTAAAAGTGGAAGAACAAAGGCCTTAATCCGGCTAAGAGCGAGAAGAGTGCAGGAAAAGAGATTGCCGGAAGAGCAGGAGTATCACCCCTACAGGGAGCGCAGGAAGAAGCGAAGCCTGTCGCGAGCAAGTGCCATCGACCAGCGGCCTAACATGAGGAGTACCATAAAGGTACGACCCACCTGGTTTATCAACGCGAGACGATGTTGCGCCATGCAACAAGCTCGAAACGGAACGCCGCTAACTCGCTGACCGGTATATACTTCTTTGCACTTGGCGGGGTTTCTGCCCGTGAGGAGCCGGATGCCCGTGGTGCGCCAATAAAGCCAGAGCTATTCCAATGGAAGACCCAGCAGCAAAGCAGCCCGGGCATGAAGGCGGGATCGCCGGCGGAGCGGCGAGCGCGCCGGCAGAGGGCGAAAGCTCAAGCGGGGATCTCCCACGTCCTAACAAGAGACCGGCCGAAGTCGAACCAGCGGATAGTCCGGGTGAGCAGAATACTCTGAACGACGATGTAACGTTTGTAGACGCGCCCGCGACGCCCGCGAAGGCGCGACACTCCGCAGCATTCCCGAAACGAAACCAGTTGGCGCCAGGCGATGTGTTCGGCGGACGCTACGAGATTCTGCAACTCCTCGGTGAAGGCGGCATGGGCGCTGTGTATAAAGCGCGCGACCGCGAAGTGGAGCACCTGGTAGCTCTCAAACTGATTCGGCCGGATATGGCCTCCCATCCCATCGTCCTGGCGCGGTTCCGGCAGGAGCTGCTGACCGCGCGCCAGGTGACGCACCGCAATGTCATCCGCATTTACGACATGGCAGAAGCTGACGGTGTCAAGTACATCACGATGGAGTTTGTCGAAGGGAGCGATCTGCGCAAGCTGCTGCACGACCAGGGCAAGCTCCCGCCCGAGAAAGCAGTGCAGATTGTGCGGCAGGTTTGCCTGGCCCTGGAGGCCGCTCATGGCGCGGGCGTGATCCATCGCGACTTGAAGCCGCAAAACATCATGCAGGAAAGCCACGGTCGCATCCTGGTGATGGACTTCGGATTGGCGCGATCGCTGGAATCGGACGGCATGACGGAGTCCGGAGTGCTGCTGGGAACAATCGAATACATGTCGCCCGAACAGGCCATGGGGAAGCACTTGGATGCACGGTCGGACCTGTTTACGCTGGGCCTGATTTTCTACGAACTGCTGACTGGCAAAATTCCTTACAAAGCCGACACTGCGATGGCCAGCCTGCTGCTGCGCAATCAGGAACGCGCGGTGCCGGTGGCGGAGCTGGACAGCTCGATCCCGAAAGGATTGAGCGACATCGTGAGCAAATGCCTGGAACGGGACGTGACATTGCGTTACCAAAGCGTGCAGGAAATCTTGTCCGATTTGGACGCGTGGCAGGGAAAGCGTCCGGTTTCGGCTTCGGTGGTGATCGAAGCCCCTCAGACCGTGGTGCAAGTTGGCGGGCGCAGCATGCCCTGGAAATGGATTGGCGCGGCCGTGGCGGCGATCGCCCTAACCGGCGGCGGGTGGATGCTGAACACCAAGCTGGGCGGAAAGCCAGCGCGCAATGCCGCGGCCTCCGGACCGCAGGTCTCGCTCGCGATTTTGCCGTTCCGCAATAGCTCCGGTGACGCAAAGCTCGACTGGCTGGGCGGCATGGTGGCGGACACGCTGAGCGCGGAAGTGGGACAGTCGCCGCAGCTGCGTACAATTTCTTCGGATCGAGTTCGACAAATCCTTTCGGATTTACGAATTCCGCCGGGAAACGACATTGATTTAGCAACCATGACGCGCATCGCGGATTTCACCAGCGCGGATACGATGATCTCGGGGCAATATGCGAAATTCGGCGACCAGATCCAGATTACGGCGACCCTGCAGGATCTGAAACATCAGAACCGCAAGACCTTAAAGGCGGAGGCGGCAAGCGAGAAAGCACTGCTGCCGGCGATGGGGCAGCTGGCCAAAGATATTCAGCAGAATCTTTCGCTGTCCTCGGATGTGCTGCAGGAATTGCGGGCGAAATCTTTCCGGCCTTCTTCGAATTCCCTGCCGGCGCTGCGCAATTATAACGAGGGACTGGAGCTGGCACGGCAGGGCAATGCGCTCGAGGCGCAGAAGAAGTTCCAGGCGGCGGTCGAGGAGGATGGCAATTTTGCGCTGGCCTATTCGCGGATGGGGCAGACTTACAGCACGCTGCGCAACGACGGCAAGGCGCAGGAATATTCGCAAAAGGCAGTGGACCTGAGCGACCAGCTGCCGGCGCCGGAACGCTATCTGATCCAGGCGAATCACGCGCAGCTGACCAACGATTACCGCAAGGCCATCGAGTCCTACGAAAACCTGGAGAAAGTTTCGCCGGACGACGCGGACGTTCGCTTTCGTTTGGGCGAGTTGTATGAATCGACGGGAGCGTTCGACAAGGCGCGGGGCGAACTGGGAAAAGTGTTGACGAGTGATCCGAAGCGTGTGGACGCGCTGATCGCCGCGGGACGCGTGGAGATCAAGGGAGGGAATCCACAGGCTTCGCTGGACTTTTTGAACCGCGGATTAACGCAGGCTATCCAGCTGAACAATGCGGACGGCAAAGCGACGATTTTGAATGCCATGGGCGCGGCGTACGAGCAGTTGAATAAGCCGGACGATGCCATGGGCAATTACAGGCAAGCGCTGGAAATCAAGCGGACGCTTAAACAGAAAGCAGGCGAGGCGCTGGTGTTGGGGAACATGGCGCGGGTCGAAGCGAGCCTGGGCCAGCCGGACGGTGCCTATAAGAGTTATAAGGAAGCAACCAAGCTGCAGCGAGAAATTGCCGACAAAAAGGGACTTGGAGTCACGCTGATCAATCTCGGCCAGCTTTACACTGAACGCAGCCGCTACGATGAGGCGCTCAGCGCTTTTAAGGAAGCGCTTGAGATCCAACGTTCCATTGGTGACGAATACCGGCAGGCGCTTTGCCTGAACAATATCGGCAACGTGTATCTGGCGAAGGGCCAGTCGAGCGACGCGCTGACCTACTATGCCGGAGCGCTCGAATTACGTAAGAAAGGCAACGTTCCGAGCGAAATCGGCGAGACCTTGCACAATTTGGGCGAAGCCTCTTTGAAGGCTGGAGATTACGGGCAAAGCCTGAACTATCACCTGAAGGCGCTGGAGCTGTTCCGCGGGGCGGGAGACAAGAGCGGAGAAGCGATCCAGTCCTACAGCATGGGAACCATCTTCGAATATCAGGGGCGTTATGGCGCCGCGCTCAAATCGAAACAAGATGCCCTGAAAACATACCGCGAACTGCAGGACCGCGGATTCTGGATGGCGGAAATCCTGAGCGGCTACGGGAATTCTTTGAGTCAGGTGGGGCGCTACGACGAAGCACAAAAAAGTTTGACCGAGGCCATGTCCCTGGCAAAAGAGCTACAGAACAAAACGCTGATCGCGCAGATCCTCAATTACCAAGGTGACGTTTATTATTACCGGGGAGATTTAAGGCAGGCATCGGAACTGTTCGCGCAGGCTGTCGCGGGCAGTGCCTCCAGTGATGTCGAAAAAGAGGTGGTACTGCTGTCGAAGTACAACGCCGCGAAATGTGCGGTGGATGAAAAGCGTAATGCTTCGCCGATCGCGTCGCTGAGGTTGTTGATTCAGGCCGCAGATACCGCCGGCCTCAAAAATATTGCTACAGAGGCGACTATTTCCCTGGCTGAGGCTTTGCTCGATGGCCGGCAGTACGCGGCAGCCAAGAAAGAACTGGAGTTCGCGCTGAAGGCCAGCGAGAAGCTGGGGCTACAGGCGTTGACCGCGCGCAGCCAATATTTGCTTGGACTTGTGGCAGAGCTTTCCAGAAGTGGTGATGCCGATGCAGCGCCACACTATGCGGCCGCCAAACGAGCATTAGAAAGCATCCGTCAGGAATCCGGCAGCGATCTCATTTTGAAACGGACGGACTTGAGCGCCATTGCCGCGAAGCTTGGCGCGTAGGCTGACCATGCCGTACGCGCCAGCTTAGCAGGATTGATGGTGATCTCAAGGCGCGACGAACGTGACACTCACCGGAGAGAATTTGCCCGAGAATATGGTAACTGTGTACGATTGGCCGCTGGTCAGCCCATCGGTGCTGATGTCGTACTCGTTCAGCCCATTCTTGCTATCCCAGTGAAACTTGTTCCCTTCCGCATTCTTTAGTGCCACGAAAACGACCAGACCGGAAGAATCGCTTGTCGAAACAGACAAGCTGGCGGTTTTGTCGCGCAATGGCGTTCCGGTGCAGCCGGAATTGCTGAACAATTGGAATGTGATTTCGATTTCAGGTTTCTGGCCGGAGGGAACGTTCGTTACCGACTTCGTGATATTGCAGGCAAAATCAGTTTCGGTTAACGGCTCGTCGAGAGCTATGACGCTGGAAAGGCCAGGAGTCTTTCCGCCCATCGTAGGGTCAGGAAAATCCTGTACGGAGTAGCTGGTCAGAATATTCTCGCTGAAAAGCGTGCTATCGCCCGGGGCGTGGCCAAAAGCGGGATCATGTATTGAAGTCACGTCGAATGCGAAGTAGCTGAGGGTTAAGGTGATTAGGCCCTTGTAGTCCTTGTTTTTGACGGGCAAGCCGAATGGCCCGCCGGACATGGCAGTTCCAGTGAAGTCGTATTGCACGCAGGACGTGGCCGGCTGGGAGTCATACTGCACGCATTTGGTTCCGGTCGGAAACTCTTTGCCGTCGAGATTGGACTGTACCGTAGCCAGCGGGACGACATCGGCGTTCACGGTCAGGGTGAAATTGGTCAGCACGGTATCGAATTGCACCACTAGGCGTCCATTAGAACCAAATTCGTAAACGCCAGTCGTCACCGCCGGTTCACTATCGATAGCCGGGCTGAACGAGCAGGTGATGGCTCCCTCGCCCAAGCAGTTGTCTTGTGCCCACGCAGGAGCGCTTAGCAAGAGAAGAAGGGCAGCGGATGTGAGGATTCGGGTGTACACGGGTATCTCCTTGCTTAAAGTTATTTCCTATGAACTTGGTCGACAGCGGCAAGCACAAACGGCCTAGTACCAATAGCGCGGCTACTACGGGTGTGCGGGGTTCTTACCGTTCTGCGGGGAGCTTACCGACGACTGGACTGCACTTGTACGCTTGGCAGAATAGCCTGTCAAGCGAAAATGTAGTAAAAAGCCGCCAAATGAGCGCTAGATCGAGAGTTTCTCGCGCTCGAAAAGCTTTACGAGCGCGGAAGGGAGTTCCCAGGCCCGAGTCCTCCGCACCTTCCCTGACGACGACCACCTGAAGGTAGTGCGGATTCCGTGTAAATTGTTACGGCACTGAGGAAGGTATTTGCCGGGGGGTCCTGCGTGAGGCCAAGCGCGGTGTTCATAGCCATGGCAGCGTTGAGTTTGGCGCCAGGCGGGGGATTGAGCAGCCAACAGGTTTCCCGGCCTACCGACGCTGAACTGGCCGCAATCACACAACGTGGACACGACCTGGCTGCTTACGACCGGGCGGCTTGGCATGCCACCGATGCCGTGCAGTTGGCCAATCCGAAAACTGCGCAGGGGCAACACTATCTGGCGCACGTTGCAAACGGCCGATGGACCGTGGTGTTCGGTTCGCTCAACGCGGACAGGACGAAATTCCTGGTGGGCTACGAAGCACTGCAAGGAGAAAAGCCTCAGTCGTTCAGCGTGCGACACGACGATCCGCCCAAAGAAGACGGCGATTTTCTCCTCTTTTCCGCTCGCGCGCTTGAAATCGCCGTTAACGACTTTGGGCAACCGGCGCGTCCCTACAATTCCGCCGTCCTCCCCGCGAGCCAAGGGCAATTTTACGTGTATCTCTATCCAGCTCAAATCAAGGCAAGTGTCTATCCGCTGGGCGGCGATGTGCGCTATCTGATTTCCGGCGACGGCAAACAGATTCTGGAGAAGCGCCAGCTGCACAAAACCATCATCGAGACGAGCCCGGCGAAGGGGAAAAAAGTTGTGGCCGGTTTTCACGCTCACGTGCTGAGCGACGTTCCGGAAGACACCGACGTTCTGCACGTGCTCGAGGCAGATCCTCCCCTCCCGGAGATAGTCGCCACGCCTCATTTCCTTTATGAAATTGCCGCTGACGGCACCATTCGCATCAAGCCAGGGAAGAAAAAATAGCCGATCAAGAGCGATTGTAGCTTCCCTTATGTCCCAGGCGGTTGCGGCGCGTTTCGGCGCGCTGGTAACGGTTCTCGGGTTTCGAAACGCAGGCTCGAGCGACCGCAAGTCACGGTCTGTTCGACGCAATGACCGACGGCGGACTTGGTGTCGCGTTCCTTTTTGACTTCGATGCGGCCGGCTATTTTCTCCCGTGACGTCCTATCGTGGTTTCGCCGATCGGAGTGGCGCGTTTTTTCTCGAACCGTGGCTTAGCGGTTTTGCGCAGCGAATTCCTTTGGATCTGGCGGCCTTCAGCGCTACTCGCGTTTCTCGCATTCGCCCTCCGCCGCAGAATCCAGAGCCGATCCCCGGTTGAATCCTCCGTTGCGGCCGCTGGCAAAAGTCGGTATCTTCTCGGGCATGAAAATCACAAGAATCTCGTTTTTTATTTTTTCCGCGGCCCTCTTTGTTACTTCGGTTCATTCGCAATCTCTCGCGCCCATTCCCGGCGATCTCGCGCCCGGCTACGAAACTATTCATGAAGACACCTTGCGCTACGATCTGACCTTCCTGGCTTCGGATGCTTTGCAAGGCCGCATGTCCCTGCAGCCGGGCGACGACGTAGCGATTCAATGGATCGCGTCTGAATTTGCCAAAGCCGGACTACAGCCCGCCGCGAACGGCAGCTACCTTCAGCCTGTTCCGCTTATTGAATATCGTCCAGACCGCGCGCAAAATTCGGTCTCGCTCACGCGCGGAGGCAAGGAAACGCAGTGGAAATTTCCAGAAGTCCTCGGCGGCTACCGTCAGGATACGGACCTCACAGCCGACGTCGTTTTCGCCGGCTTTGGCATCACCGCTCCCGAGCTCGGCTACGACGACTACACCAGAATTGACGCCACCGGGAAGATCGTATTCATTTTCGACCACGAACCGCAGGAAACCGACGCAAACTCCATCTTCAACGGGACGGGCAACACCCGCTTCGCCACCACCCGCGTTAAAGTGCTCAACGCTCAAGCTCACGGTGCTGCCGGCGTCCTGATCGTTGCCGAGCCCAACCGCAAGCATCCTTCGAATCAGGAACGCATCGCTCGCATCGGAGGCTCCGCCGTCCGCGCCACGCCTTTGCCGGCGCAGGCGCTCGCCGATGACGAACTTCACATCCCTGCCGCGATCGTTTCCGATGCCGCCGCGAAGGAAATTCTAGCGACCGCCGGCGCCACGCCTTCCGATTTGCAAGCCGCGATCGATCACGACCTCAAGCCGCAATCCCGCGCTTTGCCCGATACGCAAGCGACGATCCATTTCCGCAATACCTCGGTCACCACCGGAACCAGCTACAACGTCGTCGGCTTGCTCGAGGGCAGCGATCCCAAACTCACGTCCGAAACCATTTTGATCAGTGCCCACCACGACCATGACGGCATGAGCGGCGGCGAAATCTGGCACGGCGCCGACGACAACGGCTCCGGTTCGGTGGGAGTAATTGCCCTGGCTCACGCGTTTGCTGCCAACGCCAGGTCAAAAGCCGGCGTTGCGCCGAAACGTTCCATCCTTTTTGTCGTGTTCGCCGCCGAAGAGCGCGGCCTTCTCGGCGCCTTCTATCTCGCAGCCCATCCTCTTCGTCCTCTCGGCACGACGCGAGCCATGATCAATTTCGACATGATCGGCCGAAACGAAACGCCCAGCGACCAGACCAAAGGACTTCTCGAAATTCCCGCTGATACCACCAACCGCCTCAACTTGATTGGCGCCCTCTACAGTCCCGACTACAACCGCACCGTCGTACAACAGAACAAGCACGTGGGCCTGGTCCTGGATGACCGCTTCGATCACGAATCTGCCCTCAACGTTTTCTTTCGCAGCGATCAGTTCCCTTTCGTTCTCAAAGATATCCCGGCGTTCTGGTGGTTTACCGGCTTTCACCCCGACTATCACCACACCACGGATACCGCCGAAAAAATCAATTACCAGAAAATGGCCAAGATCCTGCGCTTGGCGTATCTCACCGGCTATCAATTTACCGGCGCCGCCGCGCCGCCGCACTTTGTGACCAGTCCGGGCGCCAAAGGCCGCCCGTAGATATTCGGCCCGGTCCGCGCACAGGAATTGCCGACGAAACTCGCTGATTTAGGGCCTTCGTGCGCCGCCGAAAGTCTCATTTGCCCGCACGCCGGCATCTAGTTTGTCATCCTGAAGCGCGTGAAGGATCGCAACTCGGGATCTACTTTGCAAAAGTGTCCGACTGAAATTTCAGCGCCGCCGGCAAGTGCTCGGCGAAGTACTGCCAGTCGTGCCGGCCCGGATAGATGTGTGCTTCGTGAACGATGTGGCGCGAACTCAAGATTTTGTCCAATGATTGCGCGCCTTCTTCAAAGCCGTAATCATCCTGCTCTCCGCAATCAAAATAAATCTTCAAACCGGTGAGATTCGCTTTTCGAGCCAGCGAGATCGGACTATGGCGCTCCCAAAATGCCGCATCGGCCGGCGACCCGAACGTTTCGCCTAATACCCGCGATCGCATTCCGTTTGCGGCGCTTCGCGCTGCAACCGCGGGGATTTCGTTCATCAATGCCGGACTTTGCGCGCTGACCGCCGCAAACAGTTCTGGATGCCGAAAGGCCAGATGCAGTGCTCCGTACCCGCCCATGGAAACACCGCTTACGCCTCGGCTCGGGCGCCCAGCTTTCACGCGATAGCGCGATTCGATCGCCGGCAGAAATTCCTGCAGCAGAAAATTCTCATACTGAACTTTTCCACTGTGCGAATTGATATAAAACGTCGCACCCGCCTCCGGCGTGGCAATCAGGAATTCCCCAATCTGTTTTCGCTCCCACAGATCCTGCACCAGGTTGAATGCCCCGCCGTGAACGAACATCTGTTCGTTGTCGCCCAATCCGTGGAAAAAATAGAGCACTGGATACTTACGCGATTTGTCGGAGTCATAGCTAGGCGGCAAGACCACACAGTAGTTGACCGGGCGGGCGAGGACCTTGCTCGGCATGGGCTTGCATTCAATGCGTGCTGCCGGCGCGGCCATTGCGGGACAAGCAAAAAATAAGACTAAGAGCCAGAGCGGGCAAAAGAACTTAAGAGCGCCTGTAGAAATTTTCATCTGGAGTAGTTTACTCGTAGCGCAGCGCGTCCACAGGATTCAGTTTTGCGGCTCGCGACGCAGGGTACAGCCCCGCCATCAGGCTCACCAGAACCGCAAACCCGATCGCTCCGCCAATCAGCCACCACGGCACCGCCGAAATCTGCACGCCGGGCAAATCCTGCCGCTTCAAATAAATGTTCGTGCCCAGCGTCAACGCTTGTCCGATTAGCCAGCCAAAAAATACGCCCAGCGCCCCACCGGCCAACCCCATCACGCCGGCTTCGACAAAAAACAACTGCTTCACGTCGCTGTCCGCGGCGCCCAGAGCCTTCAACACGCCAATTTCACGCCGCCGCTCAAGAATCGCCATCACGAGAGTATTGACGATTCCCAAAGTTGCCACGGCCAGCGCCAGGCTCCCGAAAATTCCCAGCAGCAGATCAAACACCGAAAAGAAGATCCGCAGGCTTTTGGAAGCGTCCAGCAGCGAAAACGCTCCGAATCCCATGTTTTTGATCTTCGCTTCCGTCGCATCCACCAGCGAAGGGCTCTTCACGCGGACAGTCAAGCTGACATACGCCGGCTTGTCGCCCGAAGTGCCGCGCAACACGTCGCGCAAGTCGTTCACTTGCGCCGCGCGCAGCGTTTCCGCCACCAAAAGCGGAATCAACAACCGCCCGCTGCCGAATCCGCCGAAGCCCGACGCGGGCTCCGTGTCCACCACCCCGATGATGCGCAGATGCTTTTCCTGCGGCACCACGGAGAAACCGCCGCCTTCGTTCGATTCGCCCGGCTGCGCCGCCAGCGCCTGTCGCTCGGCGTAGCGCAACACCAGTTCCTTTCCGATCAGCGAAACAGTTTGCGCATTCAATTCCTTCGCAAACTCGGTCTGCAAGATGGCTTCATCGGCAGTCGTTGAGGAAAAGAAATTTCCCTGCATCCCGTCGAACGATCCGCTCGCTTTCGACGACTCCGGCATTCCCGCCACCATGGTTGCATACGGCTTACCGTCAAAGCGGACTTCAGTGAAAAAGCGAATCTGCGGATACACTTCGATGACGTTGGGCAGCTTCGTCAGTTCTTCCCGCGCTTCCTCGTTTAACGGCCGCGCTTTCGGAGCCGCCGCTCGCGTCGCCGGAGGCCCAGCTCCAGGCCCGCGCAGATTCGTTTTTGGCGTCACAAAAATCGAATCGAAGAGCCCGCTCTTGCTGAGCCGGCTGGTCGCCAGTTGCTGCAAGCCGACGCCGAGCGAAAGCATCGCCACCAGCGACGCGACGCCAACTGCCACGCCGAGCGTTGTCAACGAGTTACGCAGAATCGCCTCGCGCAGATTGCGCACCGCCAGTTCCGCCATGTCGCGGAGTTTCATTGCCGCGCCTCCGCGGCACGTCCCGCTGCGGTGGCCGTGGCGGCAGTCGACAACAGCTTGCCGTCGCCCATCGTGGCCAACCGGTCGGCAAATTGTTCCGCCAGTGGCCGCTCGTGCGTCACCATTACAATGGTCATCCCGAGATTTCCTTGAATTTCGCGCAGCAGGGTCAAAATCGCTTCGCCGGTGGCCGAATCCAGATTTCCTGTCGGCTCGTCCGCCAGCAAAGTCTTTGGCCGGTTCACCAGGGCCCGCGCGATGGCCGTGCGCTGCTGCTCGCCCCCAGAAAGCTCGCTCGGCCGGTGCCCCATGCGTTTGGTCAGCCGCACGTGTTCCAAGGCCTCGCGCACCCGCGCCGCGCGGTCGTTGCGCTCGACCTCCGCCAAGCGCAGTGGCAGCTCCACGTTCTCTTCCAGCGTCATGCGTGGCAGTAAATTAAACGACTGAAAGACCATGCCGACCGTCTCTCGGCGGTAACGCGCCAGCTCGAGCGAACTCAGCTCTGCCAGATTTCGCCCCGCCGCCACGATCGAGCCGCTGGTCGGCCGATCCAGCCCCGCCATCAGATTCAGCAGCGTGGATTTCCCTGAGCCTGACGACCCCAGCAGCGCCAGAAATTCTCCGCTCGGTACGGTCAAGGAAACATCATCGACCGCGCGGATGGAGGTTTCTCCCATCTTGTAATGCCGGCAAGCATGCTCCAGCTGGAATGCAGACTGCAGATGCAAAACCGTGGTCGGCGTCATAAGGGAGTCTTCTCAAGAGTACTACGTACTGCCAAGCGCCCGAATTACACCTGCAAAGCCAGCCGGCCCTCTCGCGACACTTCCTTACGTTATAGAATCCCTTTCGCTAGGGAGGGCGCCGTGGAACGACTCGCCGGTATCGGTGTCGCAACGATTCTTGGGACAGCTGGCCTTTGCATAGCTGGCGCAGCAGAAGCGCAAAAACCGCCGCTACTTCCGGAAAAAGATGTCGCTGCGCTGTCGAATGAACTCAGCGGCGAGACCGCCAAGCGCAACCTTGAAGGCATCGCGCGCTTCCACCGCCAGCGCGGCTCCAAGGGATTCCGCGAAGCCGCCGAACTGGTCGCCGAACGCCTCCGTGCCTACGGTCTCAGCGACGTTGCCATCCTTCAATTCCCCGCCGACGGCAAAATCTTTTACGGCACGCAGCGCTCCCGTCCCGCTTGGGAAGCAGAAAAAGGCGATTTGATTGAAGCCACGTTGACCAGCCCGGCGGACTGCGGTCTCCATACAAACAAGAAAAGCAACGCTCCCCCGAGCGATGCGATTGACGATACGATTTGCATCGACTTGGGCGATCGCAAACTCGCAAGCTACGAAGCGGAGCCTGTCGTCCTCGCCGAAGATAGCGAGAGCGCCGACGTCACCGCCGAGCTCGTGGATGTAGGCGCGGGCAGCGCGGAAAGCGACTACACCGGCAAAGACGTGAAAGGAAATCTAGTGCTGGCGGGTGCCCAGCCTGGAACGGTTCAGGATCTCGCTGTCGGAAAATTCGGCGCGGCCGGCATCATCAGCTACGCGCAAAACCAGCCAACCGCCTGGTCCGGCGAAAATCAGGACGCCATTCGCTGGGGCCACCTGGAAACTTTTTCGCCGAACAAGACGTTTGCGTTCATGGTGTCTTTGAAAACAGCGCACCGTTTTCAGCGGCGCCTCGCCGGTGGCGAAAGGATCATGCTCCACGCGGTCGTCAAAGCCGGGCAGCATCCCGGAAACTACGAAGTTGTGACCGCCACTATTCCCGGCTCCGATTCCGAACTGAAGAGCGAGGAAATCGCCTTCAGTTGCCATCTCGACCACCAGCGTCCCGGAGCCAACGACAACGCCAGCGGTTGCGCCACCATCCTCGAGGTCGCCCGCGCCGTGCAAAAACTCATTAATGAAAAAGAGCTCGCGCCGCCCGCTCGCACCATCCGCTTTATTTTCCCGCCGGAAATCGAAGGCACCATGGCGCTGCTCAACGGCAAGCCGGAATTCGCCAAGCGCATCAAGACCGTCATCCACATGGACATGGTCGGCGGCGGCCCCGAAACCAGGACAGTGTTCCACGTGACACGCGGCCCCGCGAGCCTCCCCAGCTTCGTCCACGACGTCGCCTGGACCTTCGCCAATTGGCTCAACACCGAGTCCTACGCTTTCGCCGCCAGCGGTAAAGCCGCCTATCCGATGATCGCTCCTGAAGGCGGGAAGGAACCTCTCCGCGCCGAATATTCCTCCTATACCATGGGCAGCGACCACGACGTTTACCAGGACTCGTCCTTCGGCATCCCGGCCATCTACCTGAACGATTGGCCTGACCGCTTCATCCACACCAATTTTGACTCCGCCGCCAACATCGACCCCACCAAACTCAAACGCGCCGGCTTTGTGGGCGCCGCCAGCGGTTACTTCCTGGCGACCATGAACGACAGCAATCTGCCGTCAGTCTTCCGGCTCCTGCAGTTGCGCGCCCTTCGCGTGGCCGATGAGATCAGTCAAAAGCGGGCGCAGATCACCAACCAGTGCGATGGCGGGGAACTTGAAAGATTTGAAGAGCAGAACGTGCGGCCGCTTGTCGAGTCAGTGGTGCACCTTGGCCTCGATTCCAAGGGAGACCGATGGCCGATGCTCGGAAAGATCGGCGCCAATATTGCCAATAATACCGAGGGTGTCTGCCTTCGTACGCTTTCTATTGTTGGCGGCAATGCAATTTTCAGGCGCAATCCCTTGCCCAAAGGGCCGCTCACCGTCTTCGGCTACGACTATTTCGCCGACCATGCGAAATCCGCCGGCGTCGCCATGCCGAGAGCCCTCGACTATCAAGGCTTGTGGGGCGGCGGCGAAGAATACGCCTACGAAGTTCTCAATTTCGCCGATGGCAGCCGCAACACCCAGCAGATCCGCGACGCCGTCTCCGCAGAATACGGCCCCATCCCGCTCGATCTGGTCGTCGGGTATCTCCAGGCCCTGGAAAAAATCGGACTGGTGGCGCAGCTGAAATAGGGAAACGCGTTCTCAGGAAATAATGCCCAGCGGCTTGGCGACCTCGGCCAGGATGTCCGCAGCCTTCACGAGTTGTTCCTTCTTGTGGCCGGCGCTGACGATAGCACGCAACCTGGCTTTGCCTTCCGCCACGGTCGGGTAACCGACGGCGGGCGCAAATACTCCCGCGTCGAACAGCCTTTTCGAAAACTCGAACGCTTTCGCCGCATCGCCCACATGGATCGGAACGATGGGTGTCTCGCTGACCTTGAACTGGAAGCCGAGCTTTTTCAATTCCCGTTTAAAGAGTTTCGTATTCGCCCAAAGCTTTTTCACCAGCTTCTCGCCCGCCGGCGAATCCAGCAGCGAGAATGCCGCCATGCACGCTGCCGCCGTGGCCGGTGGGTGCGAAGTCGAAAAAAGAAACGGCCGCGCCCGCAGGTACAGAAAATCAATCAGGTCTCGCGATCCGCAAACATATCCACCCATCGCTCCGATCGCTTTGCTCAGCGTTCCCACTTGGACGTGCACGCGGCCGTGGCAATTCAAATGATCGATCGTGCCGCGTCCGCCGCGGCCCAGCACCCCGCTCGCGTGCGCGTCGTCCACCATCATGATGCAGTTGTACTTTTCCGCCAGATCGCAAAGCTCCGGCAGCGGCGCGATGTCTCCATCCATGGAAAAGACACCGTCGGTGATGATCAATTTTTTGCCGGAGAAATTGGCGTGCTCCTGCAGGATGCGTTCGCAGTCTTTCACGTCCTTGTGCTTGAACACTTTGATGGTGGCGCGAGAAAGACGCGCGCCATCAATGATGGACGCGTGATTCAACTCATCCGAAATAATCAGGTCTTCCTTGCCCAGGACCGCCGACACCGTCCCCGCATTGGCCGTGAATCCCGATTGAAATACCACGCACGCTTCGACGTTCTTGAATTTCGCGATCTGCTCTTCCAATTGCATGTGCAGCTGCATGGTTCCGGCGATGGTGCGCACTGCGCCAGCTCCTGCCCCCAGCGTTTTCGCAGCATTCACCGCCGCTTTGCGCAAATCCTTGTGGGTGGTCAATCCCAAATAATTATTCGAAGCTAGATTGATCACTTCCTTGCCGTCAAAAATGCACACCGGCTTCTGCTCGCCTTCCAGCACGCGCAGCTTCGGCGCAACGCCCTTTTCGCGCAAATCTTTCAACTGCTTGCTTACATACTGCAACGGGTTCTGCCGGGTGCTTTGCGCAGCAGACTCTGACATGGCGTGGCTCCTTTGCCTGAACTCTTCTGGCTGAACTTTGGGAGGGCATCGGCGGGGCAGGAGTTCATTCTGCCTCTTCCGGCGCCCCTCAGCAAATCGAGTTCGGGAATTCTCTCTGAATTATTGCGGCATTCCGTTAGGGTACAGCAGAATTTTCCCGGCCAGCCCGCCCTGTAATTTGGCGAACGCGTCTTCGAACTGTTCGAGCTTGACGCGCTCGCCGAACAGCGGTTCCAGATTCAATCGTCCCGCCTTCAGCAGCGCTGTCATCTGCACCCACGTTTCGTACATCCGCCGCCCGTATATCCCCTGCACCGTCGCGCCCTTGAAAATCACATCGTTGACCAAGTCCAGCGGAACGTTTTCCGTAGGAATTCCGAGTAATGATGCGCGGCCGCCCGCCCGCAACGCTTTGAATCCCTGCTGGATCGCGATGGGGTTGCCGCTCATTTCCAGCAGCACATCCACGCCCGTGTTGTTCGTCTCGCCCAAAATTCTTGCCGGAGCGTTTTCCGCGGCTGGATTGATTACCACGTCGGCGCCCATTTTCTTGGCCATGCCGCGGCGGTGTTCGTTGGTTTCCGTCGCAAATACCGTGGAACTGCCGCACGCTTTCGCTACCGCAATCGACATCAACCCAATCGGTCCGCATCCGGTAACCAAAACGGTTTGTCCCGCGATCGTTCCTGCCAGCACCGTATGCACCGCATTCCCCAGCGGATCGAGAATCGCGCCGTAGCGCTCCGGAATCGCCGGATCCAGCTTAATGATGTTGGACGCGGGAATCTTCACCAACTCCGCGAACGCGCCGTCCTGATCAATGCCGATAATTTTGACGTTAGGGCAGATGTGCGCTTCGCCGACCCGGCACTGATGGCAATGCCCGCAGTTCACGTGCATTTCCGCGCTGACGAAATCGCCGGCCTGCAACGCTTCCACGTCGCTGCCGACTTTTTCTATTACGCCGCAGAATTCGTGGCCCAGCGTCACCGGCGGCTTGATCCGCCCCTGCGACCAGCGGTCCCACCCGTAAATGTGGAGATCGGTGCCGCAGATGGACGCGGCTTTCACGCGCACCAGCACGTCGGACTGTCCGATCGGAGGCACTCCCGCCGCCTCCAGCGACAACCCCCGCGCCGCCCGCATTTTTCGCAACGCAATCATTCAGGCTTCAACCATTGGCCCTGCGTATCTGACGGCAAACGCAGCCTTTCGATGCTAGCACACGCATTTCGTCCCGGTGTGCCCTGGGCTCTTCTTCAAAATCTGCATTCATCGTTGATTTGCTGCGGCGTCCGATGGTCCCACAAGAGTTCTAAACGTCGCAGAGGTCGGCGGCTTCGCGCAGGGACGTAAGCGGATCGCGTGAGGGCACGAATTCGTGTGCGACGTAGCCTTGGTAGCCGCTGGCCACAATGCCGCGCATCACACCGTCCCACTGGACCTCCTGGGTGCCGTCGAGTTCATGGCGGCCGGGCACGCCGCCGGTGTGGAAGTGACCCATCCACTGAATATTTTTTTGGATGGTTCGCACCAGATCGCCCTCCATGATCTGCATGTGATAGATGTCGTAAAGAAGTTTGACGCGCGGCGAATTTACGGCCGAAACGACTTCGATGCCCCAGGCGCTGTGGTCGCACATGTAGTCGTGGTGGTCCACTTTGCTGTTCAACAGTTCCAGGCAAATGTTGACGCCGTTACCTTCCGCAATTTTCTTCAGCTTGTTCAGGCCGGCGATAGTGTTTTTTGCGCCTTCGGCGTCGGACATGCCGTCGCGGTTGCCTGAAAAGGTGATGACGTTGGGGACGCCTGCTTTGGCGGCGAGCGGAATATTCTTGCGGAAGTTTTCTTCAATTTTGGCGTGATTCTCCACGCGATTCAGCGCGTGCGGAATGTCGCCGCCACCGGCGTAGCCCATGCTGCAGATCAGGCCATAGCGCTTGGGCACCTCCCATTCGGAGACTTCGAGCAAGTCCACGGCTTTCAAGCCGATGTGCGCCGAGTATTCACAAAGTTGCTCGAGAGGAGTTTTCTGGTAGCACCAGCGCGAAACGGATTGCTTGATGTTGCCTTTGCGCGCCATGGGCTTATCCGATTGCGGCCAGGCAGCGGATGGCAGAGCGGCCATCGTGGCTCCCGAGAGGGCGGTTTTAAGAATGTCACGACGCAAAAATTTGGACATGAGTCTACTCCGCGGAGCAGAATGGTGATTCGTTTTACGCGGGAGCAGATGTTAGCACACGGCCAGCCTTAAGCCACGGGCGGGCGCTGGCGTCGTAGACCGAGAAAACTCGTATTTATCCCACATTGGCGCGCGGCGGCGTGTTCTACTGTAGTGCCCGCATGGCTGCGGTTGGGCCGGGCGGGAGGAGGAGCGAGCATGTCGGTAACTATGAAAGAAAGCGAAATAGGTGGCGTGTCCGTCGTTGAGCTCGACGGCCGCATTGTGCTGGGCGAGGAGAGTAATTCCCTGCGGGAAAAGTTGAAGAGCCTGATTGCTGCGGGCAAACGGAAAATTGTCCTGAACATGGCCAACGTACGTTACATCGACAGCGCCGGACTGGGCGCGCTGGTGGCGGGACACGTCAGCGCGAAAACGCAAGGCGCGTCGGTGCGTCTCTGCAATCTGGGGCAAAAATTCCACGACGTCATGCAGGTGACTCGCTTGCTCACGGTTTTTGACGTGTACGACACGCAGGCCGCGGCCATCAACAGTTTTTAAAGCCGATTCGATTGGTGACGCGGTGTACCACCGCGTCACCGCGCCTTGGGAGGCGGCATTTGGCAAACACTCATGACTACCAGCTGATCCACGACACCGTGCCCGAGATCGAAGGAGCGCTTGCGGCCCGGGCGGCAGATGGATGGCGGCCGATCCTAATGAGCGCCGCCTCCGTGAACGCCGACCGGGTGCAGGTTTTTATCGTCTTAGAGAAAGCAATCCCCTCTCCCTACTTGAAGTAATTCTCTTAGAGGAGGGGCCGCGAGATCGCCATATCCAGCCGGCCCCCGTTTACCCTATGCCCGTCGCCGAGCCCGGCAACTACTTCGCCGGCACGAGGTCGAATTTTCCCGAGCCTTCCTCATAGAAGACCGCACCTTCGGTTTTGTCGCCGCCGCTCCAGTGTTTGTGGCCGCCTGGAACAAAGAGGTAGTCGCCCGGGCCGACACGCTTCTCGCCGGCTTCGTCCTTGTACAGATAAGCGCCTTTGATGACCACGATGGAAACGTCGTTGGTGTGCGAGTGCATGCCCGCATCGTATCCGGGATCGAACTTGGTGAATGTTCCATGAGCACCTTTATCCGCGTCGCCCCAAACGTTATCCATGGAAACGCCCTTCATCTGTGACGGTTTGTAGGTGGCTTGCCCCGAAGATGCATAGACGACTTTTTTGCTTTTCTGAGCCTGTACTGTGGCTACCAAAGCCGCGGCGGCGATGAGGCCCGCAACGGCAGACACGACCAATAATTTTTTCATCTTGTTTCTCCGTGTAGTTCTAGGTAGGACTTGGTTCCAGCTGCCTGGGTTGCGAAGAGTTATACACCAAGGTGCAGTGGGTGTGCAGCGGAATCTTCCTACGTGGGTAAGGCGGCAAATTTAGGAAGAATGCACTCTGATGGTTTACGGCGGAATCTATCCCTGCAAACTAAAGGGGCGCGCCGCGTTATTCGGGCGAGGCGCGCATTTGCATGAGATATAGGCACCGACCTTTATCCAGCTTCAATAATCGAACCGACGCGGCTTCACGACTCAAGTTTTCGAGTATCCATCCTGCACCGTCAGAGTAGACAAGGAATTCGCGTTGCGTTGTCGTGAATTGCCCATAATTGACTACCTGGACGGGCGAGTAATCGCGAAGGCCCACCATGGCCTTAACTATGGTGTCGGTTCCTTCAAACGCCAGTTCTTTGTCGGAGTCCGTAAGATAAACGAGCCGTTTGGTCCATTCGGGCGGAGAGTAGTAGACCATCTGGAAATAAACCATTCCTTGGGTGATCACGACCGGGAGGTTCGGATGTCCGCCGCTCTGAACGAACTCCTGGATTTGGCCGAATTCCGTAGGTGACTGGATAGAATATGGGCGCAGCGTCTGCACCCCCTTGTGCCGCCAGAAGCTGCCTTCTTGCCTGCCGACAGTCGGAAAGAGAAGGATCGTGAAAAGAACAATGGCCTCCGGCCGGACAGTGTAGAGGGCACTCGCTATCCCAAACGCAACGCCTATCGTAGTTGCCAATGCGTAGCGATCCAGCAGTACGCCATGCGTTAAGCTCACAAGAACAAAGACGATGAGCGGCAAAACGTTGAGGCCAAGGAGTAGAGCCGCTTCCGACACGTCGTTCGCCTGGTGTCCGGCCGGTTGGAGGAGGGCTTGCTTCGGCCACAAGTACGACCAGACGATCGCCGCGATGGACACTGCTGCTAACTCCAGGCCGAATGCGTGGCTAGTTAGGAAGTACGATCCGTAATATCCGGGCACCTGAGAAAAGACAGCTCGAGAGAAAACCTGTGAGCCGTAAAGTATTTTGATCGCACGCAAGATCGGCCAGGAGATCATGAGCGGCAGCGTGCCGCAGGCCAGGGCCGCCCATATTGGCCATCTGGCTCGGCGCGTCGAGAGGGATAGCACTATTTCAGCCAATCCAAACGGAATCATCGCAAAGACAGCGTAATAGTGAAACGATTCAGCGAGTATCAAACTCAGTCCGAGGAGCACCACCCAGCGGATCGACGAAAATCGTTGATAGCAGACCAACGCAAGGGCAATGCATGCAAACATCAAAGAGTAGCCGCGAGCCTCAGTTAGATACGTTCGGAACAAGCTTGTTGAGAAAAAGAGAACAGCACACAAACAGGCGACCATTTCCCCATTACGCTTCTTCACATAAGTAAATACGCAGACCAGGACCAAAGGGAAAGCAAAGATCGAAGGCAGCCTCAGCGCTATCTGCTTTGCGATTGGCAACGCCAGGCAGGCCCGCTCTAATAGGTAAAATGCGGGAGGCTGGGTATCAAAGCCCCGCATTATGGCCGACCACATGTCGTGCAGGTTCGGTTGACTTGCTATTGTCAGCGTGAGGAGTTCGTCAAACCAAAGTGGTCTCGCTGCGGCCCCCATCAAACCTCGAACGACCGAATACGCGGCCAGCAAGCCCATGAAAAACCACGCCGCTCTCTTTTGCGGCCTTTGGATCTCTCTCCAGTCCGCCCGTGACAAGAAACTCTCGATTTCCTGCGTCCATCGCGCGAACCTCAAAGACCCATCCCCCGAACAGAGAGCAGCGTATGCTGATTCGTCATCATTGAGCGGATCAGCGATTGGGCCGGGAACTGATTCCGAGGCTCCTTCACAAGTGGATCCCGTGCGTATTGCGTATCGCGCCAACTATACTAGAATCCCTAGGTGTCACTCATTCAGAATCTCCGCGAAATGGAGCGTAGTCGCGAGGCCTACTGGCTTCGTTATCCGGGAACTTCACCAACTAAGCTGCGCTGGCGCGCACTGACGGCCCGCCACTCTTTTCACATCCTTCCGGGAGAAACGATCCTCGAGCTAGGGGCTGGCAGCGGGGCCTGGACGGAACACGTTGATGAGGTTCTGCACGGCGAAAATCCAATCACTGGAGCAGTTTTTAATCGGCAATTTTTGTCTGAACCGAAGCGCTGTAACGTGCGGTTTCAGTATGTCGAAGACTTCGGCCGGGATCTCGAATCAGAGTCTTTCGACTATATTATCGGCACCGCGATTCTGTGCCATGAGGGTTACGAACACAATCTCCGCGAACTCTTCCGCCTACTGAAGCCAGGCGGACAGCTGCTGTTCTTCGAAGCTAACTACTGGAACCCGCAGGTAGCAGTAAAAAACGCCATCCCATGGTTAGGGCGCAAGACCGGGAACGCGCCGTGTCAAATCGGGTTGCGTAGGTATCAGCTTCTTAAAATAGCGTCTCGTCAGGGTTTTACGGAAATTGACGTCATCCCTTACGACATCATCCACGCACGAACGCCACGATTTCTGGTTCATCGTCTTCAATCGATCGCGTTCGTTGCCGAGCACGCTCCAATCATTCGCGAAATGTGCGGCACTCTGTACATTCGAGCACGTAAGCCAGGAGTGGCGGCTCGCTCCTTCGTAGACCTAGCCACCCACCCCGAACTTTTTCGTTCGGTTTCGTTCGTGATCCCATGCCATAACGAAGAAATGAATGTTCCTAATCTCGTTGAAAACATCTTGGGGTTTTATGGTCCTTACGTGCACGAAATTCTGCTGGTGAACGACAACAGTACCGATAATACTCAAGAAACGGCGGAGCAGATTGCTAGTAAAGAACCGAGGGTCAAAGTTCTAAATCGCCGGCCTCCGAATGGTGTGGGAAACGCTCTGCGGGACGGCTATGCTGCTGCCACCGGCTCGTACATCCTCACAATGGATTGCGACTTTGTGGAGATCTTGCCGGAACTTCGAGATCTGTTCGACGCAGTCGCAGCTGGCCGCGATGGCGCGATTGGCAGCCGTTTTTCGCATGAATCTCTCCTGATTAACTATCCTTTTTTTAAGATTCTCTGCAACCGCAGTTTTCATCTTCTTGCGAACGCGTTCCTACCTTTCCGCGTTCGGGACATATCAAATAACTTGAAACTCTATAAGTCGGAAGTTCTCAAGACCATAGAAATTGAAGAGAGCCATTTTGCGGCGAATGTCGAAACTGGCTTGAAACCATTGTTGGCAGGTTATGACATCAAGGAAGTTCCGATCTCTTGGATCAACCGCACCATTGATATGGGCAGCAGCTCGTTTCGAATTGTAAATGTCTCCCCACACTATTTCCGGGCGCTTGTTCGTATGCTCCTCAAGCGCAATCCCAACAGAACGACTCGGGCCGCACAAGGAGCTACGTCTCGGTGAAGGCGCTACCCACAGATTTTGCTGTTACCTGCCCACTATGCGGAGAAATTACAACGAAGATTCTTTTCGACCAAGAAGAGTCTCGACTGGATTCATCTACGATAGGGTCTTCGCGCCGCCATACTTCCCCTGGGCGGATACTGAGATGCGGGTCTTGCGGATTCGGTTTCCGGCAGACCCGACCTTCGCCCGAACAGCTTAAAGAGTTGTACCGGCAGATGGACCCAAGAGTGTACGACTCGGAATTGCACGGACGAAATCGCACCGCAAAGACTCATCTGCGTATCGTGCAGCGATACCTTCGACCGGGACGCGTCCTTGACGTAGGTTGTGCCTCCGGTCTCTTCTTATTCCATGCCATGCAAGTAGGCTGGAGTGTCACCGGTATCGAGCCCAACGAAGCCTTGTGTGAGGATGCCCGCAGGATCCTCGGCGGAAAGGGATCTGTTTACTGTGACGCCTTGGAAACGGTCAGTCTGGAAGGCAAGTTCGACGCAATCACAGCTTGGGACGTACTTGAGCATGTGCCCCACCCGCGAGCTTTTCTAAGCGCCTGCCGCAGTTTGCTCAGGCCGGGCGGATTCCTCTTTCTTAACGTGCCCGATTTAGATAGCTGGGAAGGAAAGTTATTGGGTCGTCGCTGGCCGCTGCTTCTCCCCGAGCATCTTAACTATTTCAACAAGCACAGCCTGAGTCTCTGTGCGAAGCAGGCGGACTTAGTATCAGTTCAATTCGGTCGGCGGCTCGCTTGGTTTTCACTCAACTACATAACTTACCGAATTACCCAACACGGCATCTATGGGTCACATTGGCTCAGAGCACTCGCGCAAGGTCAGCTGGGTAGATTTGTTCTGCCAGTTTCTCTCGGCGAAGTATTTATTGTCTTGTCGCCAATCGTTCGTGATGTTTAGTTCTCATTTCATCCTGGATTCGTCGATCGCCAACGACGGCGACGCAGAGGGCGGCGAGAGGGCCGGTGAAACGTCCATGGTGTAGTGAGCGCGGAGAACGATCACAGCCGTAAATCCTCCCGACACAACTGTCTATCACGGGTGAGCGGATCCTTTATACTCGAACGCCGTAGAAGCGGGCCTGGTTAGAAAGGAAGCGCCGGAGGACAAGCGATGGAGTATCCGCAGTTTACGTTGAGGGGCCAAGTGGCGCTGGTGACCGGAGCCGCGCGAGGGCTGGGGCGGGCGATTTCACTGGCACTAGCACACGCTGGGGCGGATGTGGCGTTGGGGTTGCGCGACCTACATGCCGACGCAGGATTGGTCGCAGAGATAACCAAGATGGGGAGAAGGGCGCTGCCGCTGCAGATGGATATGCGCGAGATGCAGCAGATTTTTGACGCGGTGAGGGAAACCGTGCAGCAGTTCGGACGAATCGACATCCTGGTGAACAATGCCGGGATCGCGCCCGAAAATCCGGCCGAGGATGTACGCGAGGAAGACTATGACGCGACGCTGGCGATCAACCTGAAGGGGACATTTTTTGCGAGCCAAGCAGCGGGACGAATGATGATCCGGCAGAAAAGCGGAAAGATTATCAATATGAGCTCGCAGGCCGGATTTGCGGCGTTGCCCACGGAATCGGTTTATTGCATGACCAAAGCGGGAATCGCGCATTTGACGAAATGCCTGGCCGTCGAATGGGGCAAGCATGGGATAACCGTGAACGCTGTGGCGCCGACCTTCATCCATACGCCGGGGACGGAGAGCGCGCTGGCGGATGCGGCGTTTCGCGCCGACACCGTGGAACGGATCGCGGCGCTGCACCGTATTGGCGAACCGATGGAAGTGGCCGGTGCGGTGGTGTTCCTAGCTTCGCCGGCAGCGTCGTTGATCACCGGCGAAACGATTTTGATCGATGGAGGGTGGACGGCGCGGTAGGAGTAAACAGAGCCTCTAGAGTGGGCACGAAAGCCGCGCCTGCCGAAGCGATCAGCCGCCAGTTCATTCCTATCTCGCCGTTTGGCTCCAGGTGAGGAATGCCAGGCGGGATGTTGGGTTTAAGAAGGCTGTGAGCTCCATCGTGGAGCCGGTGCAGCGAAGCGTCGAACTAAACATGGCGTTTCTCAAGCCACTGGCTGACGCGGTCGCTGACGGCGGCGACGCATAGGGCGGCGAGGAGGCCGGTGAACACGTCCATGGTGTAGTGAGCGCGGAGAACGATCACAGCTGTAACTTCAAACACCACCAGCAGAATGGCGCAGGCAGTTAGCCAATTTTTGCGGAAGCGCGCCAGTTCCGTGGCACCAAAGACGGCGATGGCGGTGTGGCCACTGAAGAAAAAATCGTTGGCTACGCCGTAGGTGACTAGTAGTGAAGGAAAGCCCGGGTAGTGCCAGAGGATTCCGGATGGTGGCGGTAGAGCGCAGAGAGTTTGCATGATTTGTCGCCCGATGAGGAGCATTGCAAGACCGACGAACGGGCGAAGTTTTCCGGCGAACACCCAAGATCCAAGCAGAAAAATTCCCAGCGCGTCGATTCCCAGTGAACTGGTAATGAGCAACGCGTTTGCGCCGTGTGGGGAACCGGCGAAATACTCGTGAAGCGGAGCGGTGAGGCGGTGCAAGCCGTCGCCGATGGTTTCGCGGCTGCCGGGGCGCGCGCCGAGCAATCCTTGCGTCCAGAACCACACGGCTAATGCAGCGACGGTAATCGCGATGCGCAGCGCGAGGGGCTTCCACCGCGCGGCGGGCGCCGCGACACGCGCCAGTTCAGGAGCGATTTCACGCGAGCTCATTGCCGAGCTCCTTTACGCGGCGCAAATCGAGTTTGCCGGTGCCGAGATAGGGCATGGCTTCGATCTTACGGAACTGATCGGGCCGCGGCTTCCACAGCGCAGGCAAGTCGGTTTCGCCGAGCCTGGCCAAAACCTCCCTGAGCGCTTCGTCCCCGAGCGTGTGCAGAATGATCAGGCGCTCGCCTTTTTTTTCGTCAGGTACCGCGGTAACAACAAACACCTGCTCCGGCGCCGCGGAAAGCTCCTGCAGTTTTTCTTCAACTTTGATGTGCGGAACCATTTCGCCGCCGATTTTGCTGAAGCGGCTCAGCCGGTCGGTGATGCGGACGAAGCCGTCTTCGTCAATCGTGGCGATGTCGCCAGTGTTGTACCAGCCGTCGCGCAGAACTTCGGAAGTTTTTTCGGGCTTGTTCAGGTAGCCCTGCATGACGTTGGGGCCACGTACGAGCAGCAAGCCGGCTTGGTTGGTCGGCTGCACCGTCCTGGTTTCGGGATCCACGGTGCGCAGAACAATTCCCGGAAGCGGATGACCGATGCTGCCCCGCTTGGCGCCCACCTGGCGGAAAAACGCGGCGCGAAAATCCATCGTATTCACGGCAACGACGGGCGAGCACTCGGTGCAGCCGTAGCCCTCGAGGGGACGGATGCCGAACTGGTCTTCGAACGCTTCGGAAACCTGCGCCGGCAATTTTTCCGCGCCGGCGATGACGTAACGCAAGCTGCCAAAATCTTCGGGAGCGCAGCGCTTGGTATAAGCGCGCAAGAAAGTGGGTGTGGCGAGCAGGAGCGTGACGCGATACTTCGCGACGAGAGCGCCGATGGTGCGGGCATCGAGTGGATTCGGATGATAGACGGCGCCGATGCCGACGGCGGCAGTCAAGCAGAGCGTGCCGGTAAAGCCGAAAGAATGGAAAAATGGAAGAATACCCAGGATCCGGTCGTCGTGGTGCAGCATGAAGACCTGATTGAGTTGCTCGACATTGGAGGCGACGTTGAAATGGGTAAGCAGAACGCCCTTGGGATCACCGGTTGAGCCGCTAGAAAAAATGATGGTGGCAAGATCGTCGATGCTTGCTTTTTGTTCTGCGCCGGCGAGTTTTTCGATCGCGCGCGCGGGGAACAATAGCGCTGCGCCGAGCGAAATTATTTTTTCGCCGAAGCCAGGCCTCTCGGCGAGATCTTCGAGATAGGTGGCTTTGCCCGGTGGCTGTACCTTGATTTTTTCCAGAAACGCGCGGGACGTGATGGTGGTCGTGAGGCCGCTTTGCTCCGCGCAGGACTCGACGACCGGTTGCGACGCCGTGTAGTTCAAGTTGACCGGCACTTTGCCGGCAAACATGGCGGCCAGATTCACGAGCGCTCCGCCGATGGAGGGCGGTAAAAGAATTCCCACGGTTTTTTGTCCGGCCCAGATAGGGCGCAGACGCCGCGCCAGAAAAATGGTTTTTGCAAGCGCCGAGAAGAAGCTGAGTTTCGGCGTCCGGAAATCGGCCATGGCAAAGCGAAACGGATGATGCCGAGCGGTCTGCAGGAAATAGCGCGGAATGGTTTTCATCAGCTGCTTGCGGCGAGCAAATGCGTCGGCGCCAAGTTCGAGCACCGACTGGCGCGCTTCGCTGGCCGTGACGGTTGCGGGCATTGGCGCGCCGAAGGTGACGCGCACGGGATAGGGAACCTTGCGCGGCCACTTCCAGAAAAATTTGCCGCCGGAAAAACTGAAAATCGAGCCCCAGATGCCGTCAATGTGAACGGGAACCACGGGCACGTCCATACCTTTCAGAATGCGCTCCATGCCGCGGCGGAAAGGCATCATTTGGCCGATGCGGGTCATCTGGCCTTCGGGAAAAATGCAAACCAGTTCTCCGTCTTGCAGGGCGCGGGTAGCTTCGCGCAGCGAGTGAATCATTTCGCGCGGGCCCTGATTCGAGGCGATGGGAATGACACCGAGAATTTTGGCGAACGGCTTGACCAGCGGGTGTTCGTAAGAATCCTTGAACATCATGAAGCGGACCGGGCGATCGGTGGCGGCAATGACCAGCGCAGCATCGGCCATGGATGCGTGGTTGGGGACCAGCAACGCGCCGCCACGCGCCGGAACCTTTTCCGCGCCGACGATGTCCATGCGGTAGAGCGTGTGCGTGGCGAACCACAACAATAGACGCAAGAAAGAGTCGGGCAGCAGCCATAGCGTGTAAGCGCCAGCCGCGAGTGAGAGCAGCGCTGTCCAGATGAAAAATGTCCCGAGGCCGACGTGCAAGTAATGGGTGAAACCCGAATAGATGAGCGAAGCGACTAGAACGCCCACGAAGGACAGCCAATTGGCGTAAGCGATGACACCGCCTTTTTTGTCCTCGTCGGGGCGGTGCTGGATGAGCGCGTTGATGGGGACGATGAAGAAGCCGCCGGCAAAGCCTAGCGCCGCCAGCATCGACAGTACTTGCAAGAACGAGAGCCCATGGAAAGAAAGGACGCTGCCAAAAACGGCCATGCCGATGCCACCAAGCGGAATCAGGCCGTACTCGATTTTCCCGCCAGAGAGATAACCGGCGGCGAAGCTGCCCAGCCCGATACCGATGGCCAACGCTGCTTGCAGGTAGCTGCCACGTGTTTCATCCAGATGAAGGATTTCGCGGCCATAGAAAACAATTACGAATTGCAGCAGCGCGCCAAGAAACCAGAAATAGGTGTTGCCAACGATCGCGAGTTTCAGAGCGCGGTCCGGACGCACCAGGCGCCACTGCGCTCCGAGATCGGCAAATATGTTGAAGCGGAATTTTTTGGCTGGATCGCCCACTGGAACGCGCGAGATCAGCAAGCTGGTGAGCAGCCCGAGCAAGGTGAGACCGGCGAAAATCACCCCGGCGATGGCTTCGCGTCCACGGAAAGTTTGCGCCAGATAAGAGCCGAAGACCGTGCCCGAGATAATGGCGATGAAGGTAGTGAGTTCGAGGATGCCGTTGCCCCAGGAAAGTTCTTCGGCGGGCAGGAGTTCCGGCAGGAGACCGTATTTCGATGGCCCAAAAATCGCAGCTTGCGTACTGGCCAGAAAGATTACGGTGAAAGCGAGATACGGGCTGCCTTGCCAGAACGCGAAGATGGCAAAAAGCATAGCGGCAATTTCAAATATTTTTGTGCCGATGGTGACGTCGCGCTTGCTGAAACGATCGGCGAGGTAACCACCGCTCATGGAAAAGAGCAGGAACGGAATGGCAAAAAGGTTGCCGATCAAGAAAACGCCGAAGTCTTTTTGCGCTTCAGTGGGATTCTGGCCGAGGATTAGATAGATGACAAAAAATTTGAGGCCATTATCGTTGAAAGCGCCCTGAAATTGCGTAACGATCAGGCTCCAGAAACCGCCGCGCCAGTGCTTGGTGTGTGTCGGCCCGCTTTGGTGCATTCGCAGCCCTCCCCATGGGCGTCCTTGCTGCGTGGTTCCGCTGGCGATGAAAGTGGTCGCGGAGATTATAGCGGGCTCGGCGAAGATTTGCCCCGCAAGTTGACGCCTTCTCCCCCGCCAAGCCGGTGCGGCGGCCCCATTTCCAGACCCTAATGTGGCGGAAATACAACACTAGCATGGTAATTAAGGGGTACTAGAACGTTAAGCCACGCAAACAATACATTCTGCGCGGCGGGCTGTTTTGCACAGGAACAAAGAGTTATGCAATGGCCCGCCCCTTGCAGTACGGTTTGGTGGTATTATTAGGGTGGACCTTCGTCTAATTACCCCAGCTCAGGAAGGGAGGCCGTATGACATGCAAAGTTGTAGGCACGGCGCTCCTGACAATTTTGTTTGCAGGGGCCAGCATGAGTCAGACGGGAAACCGCGCGGATGAACCGGCGGCGCCATCAAGTGTTGCCGCACAGCCGGCAATCACGATTCCTCTTAGCGCAGGTACCGCCATCAACGCATCTCTCGCGAATGCGGTTGATTCCAGCCGCAGCAAACCCGGCGACGAGGTTACCGCAATCGTGAATGAATCCGTGGCGTATCAACGCAGCGTGTTGTTGCCGAAGGGTAGCAAGATTAGCGGCCGCGTGGTTCGTACGGGCGGCGACAGCGAAAACACCTCGGCGCTGTTCGTGGAATTTGACCGCGTGATTTTGCCGAACGGTCAGCAAGCGGTGCTGAACGCAGGCATCCAGGCATTGGCGCCCCCGGCCTCTGCGGCGACGATTCCTTCACGCAAGGATTACGAAGAAGATCGGATGGCGGGAAACATTTCGGAACCTACCGACGAGTCGCTAGCCAAGCCGGCTACCAAGAGCGGAACCGTGGTGATGCCCTCCACGTTCACGACGCCGCGCAAGAGCAGCGTTGCCGACTTGCCGCCGCAGAGAGTGGAAGGCGGGCTCGACCGCCAGGGGCGCTTCACCGTGGATAGCAAAGGCGCGTTCTACGAGCCGAACGTGCGGATTTTTACTCCGGTCTCGGAAGGCTCGCACGGAACAGTGCTGGTGGGCGCCAAGAAAAATATGCGCCTGGAAGCCGGCACGCATCTGCTGATCGTCATTCAACCGCCCGCATCTTCGCCGGATATTCGCTAAGGTAAGATACAGAACGTCTGGTAAAACCTGCCTGTCCGTGGACAAAGCTACCCACGGACAGGCTTTTGTTTTACTTGGTTTGCATTGTAACCCCCGGAAAATGAGTAGTTTGACGCGTGGACCTCCAGATGCCCCTAGAGTCCATGTGAAGTGGAGGGGCGATTCGCCAGGAGGGCGGATGTTGACGGCGGTGAAGTTCGCCGGGAGGAAGCGAACATGAAAAAAGTAGAGATGAAACGAATATTGAATTTGCTGGCGGCGGGTGCGTTGGCCGCAAGCAGCGCGTTGGTTGAGGCTCGCGCAGCTAATGCACAGGAAGCGCAAACCGGAACAACAGCAAATTCACAAACAAATGCAAACGCAATTGCAAATGCAAACGCAAATGCAAACGAGAAGAACCACGCGATGCAAAGCTCGCTGGCAGCGGGAACGGCGGTTAACGCGGAGCTGGACAAATCGCTGGATTCTAAGAAAGCAAAAGCGGGCGATGCAGTGACAGCACGGACTACCGAGGCGGTCAAAGAGGACGGCAAGGTGGTGCTACCGAAGGGAACAAAATTAGCCGGCCGTGTGACCCGTGCGAGCGCGCGCAGCAAAGGCGACAGCGACTCCACCCTAGCCGTGCAATTTGACCGCGCGGAATTAAAGAGCGGCCAGGAGGTGGCGCTACAGTTGAATGTGCAGGCCATGGCGGCGGCGCCGGGAGTGGCTCCGATCGGCGGCGATGATTTGCAAGGCATGGGCAGCGGCAACGCAGGAGCCCCCGGTGGTGGCCGTGCCGGAGCAGGCCCGACCGTCGGTGGTGCGGCAAGCGGTGCGGCAAGCACGGTGCCGCGAACGACCGAGAGTGCGACCGGTGCGGCGAACTCGACCGTGAACTCCACGACGAACGCTGCATCCGGAGCCGCCGGGGCAGCGGGCGCAACAGCCCAAGGCACGACCCAAGGTGCGGTCGGCGGCTTCAATTCGGCCGGGCAACTGGCGGCGAACAGCCACGGCGTGTTCGGCCTGACCGGCTTGAGCTTGAGCGCGGAAGGTTCAAATACGACGCAGGGCTCGGTGATCGCGTCATCTGGAAAGAGCGTGCGGATCGACGGCGGAACGCGGCTGCTGCTGGTGGCGCAGGCGAACACTTCAGCGTCGAGTCAGTAGCGCGGGGAACCTGGCCAAAACCTCTGCCGATGCGAGGAGGGAAGCTCTTGCCACCCTCCCTCGTCAACCTTTGCAACGACTACGTCGTTCGTTGCAGGAACTTTGCATCGTTTCATGAGCGGCTCTCGCCGAGAATCGTGAGTTGGAGTCCCGGCCAAATGCGGGATGGGTCAGCCAGGGTCTGGCTGCAATCTCGAGGTTGGCCAGGTAGCGGACAGCCAGGGCCGAGTGCAAAGCCGCCAGCTGGACCTCGAACTCGCGCTCGTCGCGCTGTAAGGTGCGCAATCCGGAACGGACTACTTCACTGGTGTTGTGGAGAAAGTCCGACCTTCCTGGCCACGAAGCGATCAAGCTTGCCGGATAGACTGACCTTGCGAGTTGGCATGGCGGCAGCTCTTTTGGCGGACTAAACTTCAGCTTGAGTTTTAGGCAGATTGGCAAAGAATTGCCAATACCTGAAGCCTGTCCGGAGCGCGGAGGACGCGGCGGAGACGGTGCCAGGCGTTTGCTATACTCGCGCGTGTGAACACTTCAGCAAAATCAGCGAAAAAACTGTTTCTGGTAGATGCGATGGCCCACGTATATCGGGCATTTTATGCGCCGATGATGCGGATGAATGCGCCGAACGGCATGCCGACGAAGGTGCCGTTCCTGTTTTCGAATATTTTGAAGCGTTTGTTGAAGGATTATCAGCCGGAATACCTGGCAATCGTGTTTGACCCTCCTGGGGCGACGTTCCGCGACAGAATTTTTGAAAAATACAAAGCGCAGCGGCAACCGATGCCGGATGAGATGCGGCAGCAGTTGCCGTATGTGCGGAAGCTGTGCGAAGCGATGCGCATGCCGGTGGTGGAGGTCGAGGGGTACGAGGCCGATGATGTGATCGGAACGCTGGCTGTGAAAGGCGGGAAGGGCGGGCTGGAAGTACTGATCGTGTCCAACGATAAGGACATGATGCAGCTGGTGGGAGACCGGGTAAAAACGCTGCGTACGGGCTCGGGCGGGGCGAAGGGCGACATGATGGTGGACGCGGAAAGAGTGCAAGAGATTCTGGGAGTGCCGCCGGAGCGGGTGGTGGATCTAATGTCGCTGATGGGCGACACGGTGGATAACATTCCGGGCGCGAAAGGAATTGGAGAGAAAGGCGCGGCGGAGCTGATTCAAAAGTACGGGCTGGTGGAAAACGCGCTGGACCATGCGGATGAGGTAGCGAATAAAAGGTACCGCGAGGCACTGCAACAGCAACGGGAACAGGTGCTGATGTCGAAGCAGCTCGCGAGGATTTCTACGGATGTGCCCATTGAATTGACGCTGGAGGCGCTGAAGATCCAGCCACCGAATGGGTTGGCACTGGCAGATCTGTACCGGGAGCTGGGATTCACTTCGTTGCTGAAAGAGCTGGGAGATGCGGCGCTCGTGTATCCGGCGAAAGAGGACGCGGGGCCCGCCGTAAAGAAGGATTACGCGGAGTTTGCGAATGTCGAGGAGTTCCGCGAATGGCTGACGAAATTGCCGCCGGAGAAGCCGCTAGCCATATGGCTGCAGCTGGATGGAACTGCGCGGGAGAGCGAGGGATTCGGAACGCGGGTGAAGGGGATTGAAGTTTCGTCGCAAAGCGGCGAAGGGCGGCTGGCGTGGGTGGACGAGAAAGAAGAGGCGCTGACGGCGCTGGCACCGGTGCTGAAGGACGTGAAGCGGGCCAAGGTGGTGCATGATCCGAAGGTGTTTCAACTCATGCTGGGAAAAGTGGAGAACATCCAGCACGCGACGCAGTTTTATTCGTATCTGCTGCGGCCAACGACCTCGAAGCACGATTTAGCGGATGTGATGTTCCGGCAATTCAATGTGCCGATTGGCGGCGGCGCCGGTGAACGCGCGGATTCACTGCACCGCCTGGCGGCGGCGCTGCGTCCGGCACTGGAAGAGAAGAAGCTGGACAAAGTGTACGAACAGATTGAGCTGCCGCTGGCGGAAGTGCTGGCGGAGATGGAGCGGGCCGGAGTGCGGGTTGATCCGGAGACGCTGGGGACGCTTTCGGAATCGATGGAGAAGGAAGTGCGGCGGCTCGAGAAAGAGATCTGGGACCTGGCGGGGAACGAGTTCAATGTGAATTCGCCGATTCAGCTGGCGGAGATCTTGTTTGACAAGCTGAATCTGGAAGTAGCCGCAAAACGCGGGCGGGCCAAGGCACGTTCGACGGCAGTGGAAATTCTGGAAGAACTGAGCGCGAAGCACCCGTTGCCGCGGAAGATTATTGAGTACCGCGAGGTGGCGAAGCTGAAGTCCACTTATGTGGACTCGCTGCCGAAGCTGATTCACGGCGAGAGCGGGCGGGTGCACACCAGCATCAGCCAAACGGTGGCAGCGACGGGGCGACTAAGCTCGAGCGATCCGAACCTGCAAAATATTCCTATTCGAACGGAGTTGGGGCGGCAGATTCGCGCTGCGTTTGTAGCGGAAAAGGGCCGGATTTTGCTGTCGGCGGATTATTCGCAGATTGAATTGCGGGTGATGGCACATTTTTCGCGGGATCCCGTACTGGTGGAGGCGTTTCGCTGTGGAGAGGATATTCACGCACGCACTGCGCAGGAAGTGTTTGGCGTGGGGCCGCTGGCGCAGACGGCGGAGCACCGGCGGGCGGCGAAGGCGATCAACTTTGGAATTATTTATGGGCTATCGGCGTTTGGATTGGCGCAGCAAATCAATGTGCCGCAGAAAGAGGCGGCCAGTTTTATTGCAGCGTACTTTGCGCGCTACCAGGGCGTGAAGGCCTATCTGGACCGAGTGCTGGAGGAGACGCGGAAGACGGGCGAGACGCGAACGTTGTTTGGGCGGGTTCGGCCGATACCGGAAATTTTGTCGCCGCAGGTGCAGCTGCGAAATTTTGCGGAGCGCACGGCGCTGAATTCGCCGCTGCAAGGGACGGCGGCGGACTTGATCAAGCTGGCGATGATTGCGATTCACAAGCGGCTCGCGGAAGAGAAACTTCAGGCACAGATGATCTTGCAGGTCCACGACGAATTGCTATTCGAGGCACCGGTGAAGGAGAAGGCGACACTGGCGAAGCTGGTGCAGGAAGAAATGGAAGGTGTCTACAAGCTGGAAGTGCCGCTGGAAGTGGAAGTTTGCACCGGGCTGAACTGGCGGGACCTGGATTGAAGCAGGATTGAAGGCGAATGAGGCCAGCCGCGGGCTCGCCGTCCAGAAACGTTTGCAAAAAAGTTACCCCTTGCGCGTTGCCGGGGTGTAGAATCCGCGGTAAATGGACCTGCGTCCCGCCGATGCAGGTTTACGAAGGGCCAGTTAAACATGGAGTTGGTTGATCCTGGCAGCTAGGAGGATGTTATGCGCCACGGATTGGTCTGTCTGGGAGTGCTACTGCTCACCGGGTTCAGTGTTTCTACAGCACAACAACAGGACAAGAGCAAAGAAGGAGCGCAAGCGCCTGCGCCTCCCGCCGCTGTGGTGGCGACGGCTGAAGCCGCGAAGCCAGCAAGCGGGGCGGAGCGAAAAAATCCGGTGAAAGCTACGCCCGAGGGAATTGCAGCGATCAAGAAGATCTACGGGTATGACTGCGCCATGTGCCACGGCACTGCCGGAGACGGGAAAGGCGACGTGGCGGCTTCGATGAATTTGACGCTGAAAAACTGGCGCGACGCTGGAGTGCTCGCGGGAATCTCGGACGGTGATATGTACGACCTGATCGTGAAGGGCAAGGGGAAGATGATTGGCGAGGGAGATCGGCTGTCGCCAGAGAAGGCGTGGAACATGGTGCACTATGTGAGGTCGTTCGCAAAGAGTGGCGGAGCGGAAAAGGACGCGGCAGCTGCTGTGCCGAAGTCGTAAAAATCAAGTAGCAGGATAGACCCTCGAAAACCTGAAGCGGCGAATTTTCATTGCAAGAATCGCGCGTGCTCGAAAACGCACCGCGTGGATTTTCGTGTGTGCTAGGATTTTTCGCAGGAGTGGGGAACAGCACGCCCCGGAGGGACCATGCAACATGCGCCGCAATTTTTGAAGCTGGTGAATGACGCGAAGACGCGGGTGAAGGAAACCAATGTCGCGGAGGTGAAACGCCGGATGGAGGGCGGGGAAAGATTTCTGCTGGTAGATGTGCGAGAAGACAACGAGTGGTCGAAAGGGCATTTGCCCGGCGCGGTGCACATGGGACGTGGCGTGATTGAGCGGGATATTGAGAAAAGCGTGCCGGAGACAGGGACGAAACTGATTTTATATTGCGGTGGGGGATTCCGGTCGGCGCTGGTGGCGGATAATCTGCAGAAAATGGGCTACACGAACGTGGAATCCATGGACGGTGGGTGGCGCGGATGGACGGAAGCAGGGCTGCCTACGGAAAAGGATTAGTTAGCACTGTGCTCGCATTGCCGCGCTTTTAATGTTCGCAGACACCAGAGGAAGGCGAAACCAGAACCAAGTCCAACCACCGGTAAGAATCGCCGCAATCAAAAATCTCTGTGTACCGGTCTGCCGGAGAGGTTCTTCGACGGTAGGAATAAAAATTGGCTGGGGCGGAAGGATTCGAACCTTCACCGTCCTCATTAACAGTGAGGTGTCCTACCAGTTGGACCACGCCCCAACATCTGACCATATTAACATACGCAGTAAGGACTTAGCGGACGGACGAACGTAGGCGAAATTAACCCACGACTGTGCTGGTGCTAGTTTTGGTGCCAGTTGGCGCTTCTGCTGTGGCCTCGGCCAGCCGCTCTACGGCGGCCAACGTATGCGCAGGCGCTCCATAGGCGTGGAAACGGAACGGGGCCAGTGATCCGTAACCTCCAAGGTTCCCCCTTGTCCGACCCGCGTCACTGGTTCGAGCCTGCGCTCTATGTAGCTGGCATCCGATACTTCTCGTGGTATTGCCTTCGGCACACATTTGCCAGTCGTCTGGTAATGGCCGGGGTTGATTTGCGTACTGTGGCACATGCCTCGTTTGTCCGTTCTTCGACCGTAGAATTGTCAGGACTCGCCGGAACAAATTCACGTTCTCCCAAGTTAGGCTGTATATTTCGCCGAGTCGTAAACCAGTATTTAGAGCCAACTCTAATTCAGGTAAGTGCTCCGGGTGACGAGTCTCGATTGCCGCTCGCAAACAGATCTCCTCCTCAGGGGAAAGCCAACGCGTGCGGGCGTTATTGACGACCCTGGATTTGATCAGCCGTGCCGGGTTTTCCTTCACTTTGCCATTTTCGATTCCGAGCCGAAAGATAAGTGAGATCAGAGCACGGTAGCGATTGACGGACGCCGGTGCCCAGCCTCTTTCCTCCTCGATCTCGGCCAAGTGGTGCTCAAGGTCTCGTGGTGTAATCGAATCCGCAGAGCGTTCGCGAAAGGCCGACATCAGCCACGGCATTCGTTGCACGTCGTCTTCGTACGTGCGTTTATGTGTTTTGGAGAAAGCGAGCGCGTCCTGCGCAAGCTCCGCAAAGCTCACGGCAGGTTTGCGCAGACTTTCCGGCAATTTCTTGCCCTGTAACGCTTCGGTCTTCCGCTTACGATACAGGTCAATCGCAGCACTCTTGGTTCCAGCCTTCTCCCGGCGAATCCTGCCCATCGAATCGGCGTAACGAATCCACCAGACCCTTGATCCCGGCAGCTTTTCGAAGAGACCGTGGGGATAGTTGCGATTCTTTCTAGAGGGCCTGTCAGCAGTAGTGACCGTCGCCACCTGTTCAATTTGCATTTGGCTTCTCCCTCCGGGGACGCCCGCCGAGTTTACCGTTGCGCCGTGAAGTTCGAGCCTTGCGCTCCGACCGTTTCGAGCCTCGGCACGCTGGGCAAAAGCAGACAAGCGAGACACCATGAATCTTGCATTTTGGGCGAATTCCCATGGGGGCATTGTAACCTAGGCGCTAGGTCGGGAAGTTCATCCGGCGCATCAGGTCTTGGAAGCGCGGGTCCGGGCGCAACCCGTCGAGACAGGGATCAACCTTAAGCAAGACCATCCAATTCTCGCGCTGCGCGTACGCGGTTTCCAGCCAATGGAAGGCTTCGTCCTTTTGCCCAAGGGCAGTGTAGATTCGGCCTATCCCATACGGTGTTACGTATTGCTGCTTCGAGAGCTCTTGCAACTGCTCCAGGATCTTCAGAGCCTCGTCCTGGTATCCGGCTGTGGCGTAGAATTGCCCAAGCCAAGCGACCGGACTAGAACCCGGCCAAATCTTGCACCCCTTTCGAAGTGAGGCGATGGCAGATTCATGCTGCGATTTGCACGACTGCGCCCACCCAAGGAAGGCCCATGCCGAACCTGAATTGGGGTCCATCTCGAGCGTTTTCTGTAATTGCTCGATGGCCTGGTCGTATCGGCGACCATACAAATAGATCCATCCCGCATGTGAATTCGTGATGCTTGAGAGCGGATCCAAGCGGAGGGCTCGTTGGACCTCGGCGTAAGCCTCCTCGTAGCGTCCCATCCACGCTAGATAGAAGCTGAACATGCTATGTGCGTGGACATACCGTGGATTGAGTTCGATCGCCTGCTCGAATTCTCTCTCAGCCGTCAAGAAATCGTAGTCATAGATGGAGGCAAGCGCCAAGGCAGTATGGGCTTCGGCCAAGCTATGGCCAATTTCGAGTGCTCTCTGTGCCAGCAGCCTCGCCTTCGCGCTGCCTTCGTTCGGCGGTGCAATGCCCAACCCGGTAAGTGAATTGAGACAGTCGGCCAGGCCGGTAAAGGCGGCGGCGTAACCCGGATCTTTCTGGATCGCGCTCTCGAAATGCTGGATAGCTCTTGCCATTTCTGCGGGGCGCCGGTTCCAGTAGTAGCGGCCTTTCAGGTAGTCTTCGTAGGCCTGTGGATCGACGGGATGCGTGTGCGCGAAGTGGGCGTAGTCGTGCGGAGTCAGTTTGACCTGCACTCTCCGGGCAACGGCCTGGGCGACTTCTGAATGAAGTGCAAGAATATCGCTCAGGTCGCGATCATAGCTCTCCGCCCAGAGATGCGTGTCGGCATGAGCATCGATGAGCTGCACGGAGATTCGCACGCGACCACCGGAGCGTAGAACCGTTCCTTCCACGATGGCATCCACATTCAATTCCCGAGCAATCTGCGGGACATTCTTGTCCGTTTTCCTGTACCGCATGGCGGAAGTCCTGGAAGTCACTCGCAATGCGCCGATCCGGGCCACGTTGTTGATGAGTGCCTCCGTCAGTCCCTCGGCGAAGTACTCCTGCTCGGGGTCTCCGGAGAGGTTTTCAAGCGGAAGAACGGCGAGCGATTGAATCGGTCCGTAGCTTGGGCCGAGGCTTCCCTTGAAGCGGTAGCCGCGGCGCGGCAAGGTCTCTATAAGGTGGGGCGTTTCAGCGGAATCGTCCAAAGCTTCCCGCAAGCGCTTCACCGCAGCGTTCAAACCCTGTTCGAAATCGACAAACGTGCCGTCTGGCCAGAGAAGCTTCTGTAACTCCTCCCGTGTAACAATCTCGCCAGGGTGCTCCAACAAGATGGTCAGAACCCGGAAGGGCTGCTCAGGCAGTCTGATGCGCAGACCGTTCTTGCGCAATTCACCAGCACGCAAGTCCGCTTCATACGCGCCAAAGCGCACCACTTGTCGACCTGATGAAAGAGAGGTGGTCATCCCCACGCCTCTCCGGCGGGATTCTTTTGTGTGATAGTACCACTGGGTCCAAACAAAAATCTTCTTTTCAGTCTCGGCGCCGGTCATCCTCGAGTGCAACCCTAATTGTCCGTGGGCTTTACGGATGAATGCAATTTTCATTTGATTTTCGGTTGCCCACCATTGAGTTCGTTTGGTGAATGCGCGCAAGTTCAGCGCACGCCCAAGCGCCGTAGCGCGACCGAGTAGCGGGAGAAAGTTCGGAGATGCAATGAAGGAAACCTCGTCATGAAAACTTCCAAGAGTTACTTAGCAGGCGCGCTTCTCCTGGGAAGTCTGACTACAGGATGTCCCCAGCCCGAGCCCCCGTCGCCTTTGGGCTTTGCTCCAGAGGCAAAATTCGCCGCTGGGACAGGCGCGGACGCAGTCGCGCTGGCCGACTTCAATGGGGATAAGAAGCCCGATATCGCAGTGGCCAATTCTGGAGACGCGACGATTAGTATCTTGCTCGGGAAAGGAGATGCAAGCTTTCAGTCTGCCGTGAGCTACGGCGTAGGCAATGTGCCGAGTTCCATCGCAGTTGGTGATTTCAATGGTGACAGTAAGCCGGACCTCGTCGTGGCCAACAAAGGGGATGGGACCATCTCGATCCTGCTTGGGAAAGGTGATGGCACCTTTCATACACAAGTGACTTATCTGGCCGGCCGATCTCCCACAGCGTTAGTCCTGGGGGACTTCAATGGCGATTCAATTGCGGACCTTGTCGTCGCAGACTCTGCAGACGGAAAAATCGGAGTCCTTCTTGGAATGGGTGACGGAACTTTTCGCGCAGAGGTAGCTTATGACGTCAGTCCCACCCCACTGGGGATAACGGCGGGGGACTTCAACGGCGACAAGAAATTGGACCTTGCCGTCGCAGACTCTAGCGGCGTCAGTATGCTCCTTGGCAACGGCGACGGAACGTTCATGCCTGCGTCGCACATGAACACCGGCGCCGGGGCAATTTCCGTCGCTGCTGGAGATCTGAACGATGATTCCAAGCCTGATCTGGCGGTCGCGTTAGCCGCTCCGGACGCCAACGGTTCCCTAGAGATTCTGCTATTGGGCAACGGTGACGGGACGTTTCAGACGCCCGTCGAGCTCGGCAATATCGCGGCTTGCTGCCTCGCGATCATTGATTTAAATGATGATGGACATCAGGATATCGCTGCTGTCGGACGGCACGCAGCGACAGGTTTAGCTGCCCTTGCTGTGCGACTGGGCAAGGGAACTGGAACGTTCTCCCCAGCACAGGTGTACTTCGCGGATGAAGGGCCGGCGTCGCTCGCAATCGGTGATCTAAACGGCGACAAATATGCGGATGTAGTCATAACCCATACTGGATCCGGAGCCGCTACCGTGCTTGCGAATACGACTGGGCTCAATGGTGGCGACCCGGAAGTTCACATGTTTGCAAATCCCAGTCCGGCGTTCGTCGCACAAGACCTGACCTACACCCTTTTTATCAGCAACCGAGGCCCAAACCTTGTCACCGCTGCACTCTCCGATAAGCTGCCGAGCGCAGTGCTCGTCGATGAAGACGGCGGTTGCCAGGGCACAAGCGTTCTTAACTGCACGATTCGCATTCAGCCTGGATTCGTATCCCAGATAACCGTGATTGTCACTCCTACCGCGGCTGGTTCACTTACTAATTCGGCGGTTGTGACCAGCACTTCTGACCTGGATACGAATAACGATGCAGCGGCAGTATCTACGACCGTCAACCCTGCCACGAGGCCGACGTTGCAAGTCAGCCTCTCGGGCAGCGGCGCAGGTGCCGTCAATAGCAACCCGGTGGGAATTTCATGTGCTCCTCGCTGCCTGACAAGCTATTCGAGTGGGACGCCAGTCAGCTTGGCGGCGAGCCCGGACGAAAAGAGCTTTTTCACGGGATGGAATGGAGCATGTTCGAACGAGGCTGGTGATTGCAGCCTTTCCATGACCGGGAATAAGTCAGTCACGGCCGATTTCGTTGCTGGACAAACCCTCAGCGTGGGCGTGGCGGGGACGGGTAGCGGCATGGTCACCAGCAGTTCGGGGGGGATTAGCTGCGGTGGTGCACAAGGACCTTGTTCGGCTCTGTTCATGACGAACACTGTGGTCTCGCTCACGGCGGTTCCGGCCAGCGACTCTCATTTTGATGGCTGGAGCGGAGCGTGTAATGGAACCAACCCTAAGTCCTGCACGGTCAAAACGAGTACAGACATTTCGGTCACTGCAAGCTTTACCCTTATGGACTTCCAGATTCACGCCGACGCGCCGAATCTCACGGTGCAACGTGGCGGGCAGACGAGCGACCTACTGAACTTTCCGGCGCAAGGTGCGTTCTCCGGGAACATTGCTTTGACCTGTTCGGTGGCGGGCCCTGCACCGATGCCGACCTGCGGGATCGCCCCCGCTTCGGTCAATGCCGGAGGCAGTGCAACACTGACGATGGATGCGCGAGCTCTGGCTGCCGTATTTAGACAGCCGAGCCGGTTCGAGGCAGGGTGTGGGCTGTTCGCCACATGGCTACCGCTGGGCCTGCTCGGATGCGTGCTGGCCACGAGCCTTGACAAGAAGTGGCGCAGACTGTGGGCCCCGAGCTTGCTGATTTTGGTAGTGACGATTCTGCCCGCGGCATGTGGAAGCAGCAACTCGATCAAGAGTCCTCCACCTCAACAACAACACTATACTGTCACCGTCACCGGAACGTCAGGGGTGGTCCAGCACTCCACAGTGATCTCGGTCACAGTGCAATAGATCATTGAAGTCTC